>DATALZ010000002.1:0-2860 GCA_036260805.1 Caproicibacter sp. | reverse complement strand
ACGAAAACAAGATCCCTGTCGTCCATTTTAATAACGTTTTCCTGTCCGTTCTGGCGAAGCAGGATTGCTTTCGCGGTATTGCAGGCCTCGTCCATTTCAATGTCATACACCGAGCAGCCGTAAGCTGTCTTGACGCCGTTGTTGCAGAGCCATGTCATCAGGGGCTTGATCATTGCGTCATATTCACAGTATTTCGTATGTATAATGCCTTCCAGGTATTCGTGGCGAACTTCCAGAGCAAAACGCTGAAAATACCGCTGGCACTCCAAAGCACTGTGGTATGTCTTAAATGCAAGGCAGCTGTGAAAGTTAATCCAGCAGCTGCTGTGGAAGAATGACTCGTCGAATATGTCTGAAACTTTTTTGTCTTCCAAAGCAGATTCCGGCAGATTTAGGAACCTTTGCATATCGGCCATATCCTTTGGGGACAAACGGTAGTCATGTACCTTGCTGTATCTTTCGCCGCGGTTAACGATTACGCGGCATTCGGAGTGTATTGGTTCATCCCGGTTGAAATCCACGATGTCGTCAAGCACAGAGCGCCCTTTATTTTCGAGAGACGGAACCTTGCTGAAAAGGTACCACAGGCATTCCATATACGGTTCCATTTCGCGCTCGCCGCGGCACAGATAACCAAACTCACCGCGGATACCGTCCATGCTCCCGCCCACGTCGGAACGTTTTTCCAGGATTGTAATGTTCTCACCGGGCATACCAGCATCGTCCAGAAGGAACGCTGCGGCCGCAAGGCCTGCTAGACCGCCGCCTACAATATAGGCTTTCCGTTTTTCGATGCCTTCCGGCTTCTTTGGTCTGTACATTGTCGAGTAAATATTCATACCTGACATCTCCTTTTGGTATTTTGGTGATGAAGCATTTAGCCTTCATTACAGGCACAGTATAGCACTGCAAAATTGAAAAGAAAATTGACATATTGCCTGCTGTGTAAAGTAATTTTACAGATGCCTTTTCTTGTCAAGTAAGAACATGGTTGTTCATATTATTGTCAAAATTATGGTATAGTCTAATAAATTATTTCCATGATTCGTGCGATAAAGGACTGAAGAGTATGTTCAAAAATGCTAAGGAAGCCTTTGCGGAATCTCTTAAAAACCTGCTTCAGAAAAAGGCGCTCGATCATATTACCGTAAAGGATATTGTGGAAGACTGCGGGGTATCGCGCCAGGCGTTTTATTACCATTTTACCGATATCTACGACCTTGTTGAGTGGATCTTTATTGAGGAATCGTCGGCGGCTCTCGCAAATAACCGGGATATCGATACCTGGCAGCAGGGCTATTGTCACGTACTCTTATGGCTGCGTGACAACAAGAATCTCGTCGTCAATTCCTATCGCTCACTCAGTCGTGAATATCTGGAGACCTTTATGTACAAAGTGCTTTATCAGGTAATTTATCCGGTTGTCGAGGAACAGGCGGCAGGCATGGACGTTGAAAAAAAGCATAAAGAATTTATTGCGCATTTTTACAGCCTTGCCATAGTAGCTATGGGCCTTGACTGGGTGCGCACGGGCATGAAAGAAGACCCCGAGAAAATTACCGAGCAGGTTGCTGTCCTCGTAAAAGGCGATTTCAAAAAGGCACTTAAGAAATATGCAAGATAAAACTGTTTCCTGAAAACGGTTCGGTATGTTAAAATGGTAATAAAATAGTTCAGGGGGTAAATCGGTGGAGATTCAAATAGAACAGGCGATTTTGCATGTGCTGGATACAAATATTGATATGCCGGTATTGTCCGACGTACTTTTGGAATTATCGGAAGACGTGAAAAATTTTATAGTAACCCGCATTGATAAATTTCTGAGCGGTGACGATTATAAATGCTGCAGTTTTGAGCAAAACTCTGAATTTTCCCGCCTAATTCAATCCGGATCAGACGATTTCGTTGCCGTTACTCAACAACTGGCACGACGGCTGTTTGATATTATGAAGCGCAATCCGGATATTCTTTCTGCGGATGTAATGTTTGCATTTGCCGTAATCGATGGCAATGCATACCTGTTTTTAGACAAGATGAATTATCGGGAAACCTATATTCATCACTTCGAAAATACAGACGGTCTGAAAAACAATTCCATAATCAGGCAAAGAACAGTTTTACCGTCGCCGAAAAGTAAAATCGACGAAGCGGCGCTGGTTAATTTGGAAGACGGGTCAATTAAACTCATTGAGAGAAAATTTGAAATCGACGGCAGCAAAGATTTTTATTTATCCGCCTGCTATCTGCAATGTTCAAACAGCATATCAGCGAAGCAAAAATTAGCGGTAATAACGGATACTGTAAAAAGCATCAATCAAAAATACTATGAAAATGATAAAGACGTGCAGAATCATGTCGCTTCCGTATTATATAATGAAGTTTCAGAGAATAAAGAAACAACAATCGAAGATCTCTGCGACAATTTTTACGGTGATTCCGCTTCGGTAAAACAGGAATTCATCCAGGAGTTAAAAACAAAGAATGTGGACGTCAGGGATACGCTGAAAGTTTCTCCGGGCATTGTGCGGAAATTGGAAAAGCAGTCGATTAAAACGTCTTCCGGCATTGAAATTAAAATTCCAATTGAATTGTATGAAAATGAGGATTCTGTTGAATTTATCAATAATCCGGACGGAACGATTTCAATACTCGTAAAAAATATTATGCTGTGAATTCGGAATTCTCAGAATTGACTAGAAAACACGGTATTTCCACATTGCAGGAAATACCGTGTTTTTGTGACGTAATTTGATATTAAATTTAGTATTGGAATATAAAATGTGTTCATCCCCCCGCCGTAGGCGGGGGGATGAACACAAGCTAACTCTATAATTAAACTGGAAATGCTGTAAAGCAGAAA
>DATALZ010000001.1:0-5766 GCA_036260805.1 Caproicibacter sp. | reverse complement strand
ATTGGGCGCTCCTCCTTATTTAAACGGTGCTTCTTCGGCAGTACGGTACAGGCCGCCCTTGTAGTCGATCGTCATGAATTCGATCGGTACGCCGAAAAGATCATGAATCTCATTTTCATAAAAGAACGCAGCAGGGAAAATGTGGCTGATACTGTCCACCTTATCCCCCTGTGCCACAACAAAACGGAGATGCAGCAAGTCATAGCCTTTGCCAAAGGTGTAGGTCAGTTCATAGCCGTTTTCTACCTTTGTGCTGCACATCTGTGCCAAGCGATAACCGTCGTTTTTCAGTCGGGTCGTCTCACTGAGCAGATTCTGGGTATCGATTACAACCGGAGTCAAATCAGCCATTTTCAGACCCTCCCTTCAGCGGGTTGTGCCGCCGTACTCATTTGTTCGCGCTTTTTGTCAAGCAGCGCAACAGCTTTCACTACACCGTCAATAATTGCTTCCGGCCGTGCGGGGCACCCCGGAACATAAATATCAACCGGGATAGCCTTATCTGTACCGCCGAGAATATTGTAGCACTCTTTGAAAATCCCGCCGTCGCAGGCGCAGATTCCTACAGCAACAACTACCTTCGGATCCGGCATCTGATCGTAAAGCTGCTTCACAACGTTTTTATTCTGGTCATTAACACCGCCGGTAACAAGGAATATATCGGCGTGCTTTGGGTTGCCGGTATTTACAACGCCGAAGCGCTCTACATCATAAACCGGTGTTGTCGTGGCCAAAACTTCGATATCACAGCCATTGCAGCTGGAACCGTCGTAATGCAGGAGCCACGGTGATTTAGACATTTTCATGGTTGCACGTCACCTTCCTTAATGATTAAAGCGAATAAACATTAGGATCAGCAAATTGATACCGCCGAAAATCAGCGTTACAAACCATGCTGAACCGAACATTTTATCCCACTTAACACGCGGAAATACATTATCAATCAGTATTTCCAAGAAATAGCACAGGATACACACAAGGACGGCGGCAAGAATGCTCCATGGATTTCTATTAACGATGAACAGAGCAATATAACCCAGCAGCAGAACTTCTTCATACCATTCTGCCAGTTCAATCAGAGCAAAGATATTACCGGTAAGATCCGTCGTAGTACCTTTAACCATTTCCTGATGTGCGTGGTGTGAAGTGCTCAAGTCAAACGGTGATTTACGCAGTTTGATGGTCAGAATAAAGAGGAAACCAAGGAACATTCCCGGCAGATAAGCAATTGGAGAAGCATCTGAAGCAACAATCTCGCCTACCATAAAACTACCGGTTACTTTATAAAGGCCAATCGCAGCCAGCAGGAGCATCGGCTCCGCGCACATAATCTGAAGCAATTCACGCTGAGTACCCATTGCGCTAAATGGTGAGTTGGCCGAACAGGCAGCCATAATGAAGAAAACCTCACCAAGAGTCAGCGCGAAAAATGCAAGCAGCAGGTCACCGCCGGCAAAAAACAGACAGCCGGTGAAAACGGAAAATATAAAATAGCCGCCAATGAGGAAAGTCTGAAATTTATTTACGATTAATGACTGTTTGTTGAACAGCTTTGCAAGGTCATAAAAAGGCTGCAGAAGCGGAGGCCCCTGACGTCCCTGAAATCTGGCTGTAATTTTGCGGTCGAAACCGGCAAGCAAGCCGCCCACAAACGGAGCAAGAACTATGAACAGGATTACTTTAAGCGCTGTTTGCCAAACCATTATAAAACACCCCCGATCGCAAGAATCATCAGGATAACGATAACGGCAGAAGCAATTGCCAGTGAAGGCTTCAAAATCTTCTTTTCGCCAAAGATATCCTCAAAATACCAGTTAGCAAGATACATTTCTTTCTTTTGGCCCAGTGAGTCAACGAAAGTACGGTCATCGCCTTCGTTAATTCCGGCCATGTAAGCCAGTGAAGTCTTGTTCTGTTTTCCGAAAGTGAGCAGGCGCGCAGCAATCGGAAGAATCACAATCATCACGAGCATCAGAAGCATGATATGAATATCATCACTGCTGATTACGGAAGTTGCGGTTGCATTGAACATTTGAACCAGAACCGGTCTTACAAGATCCGCTGAAACAAGCGGGAACAGAATGCAGAGCACAACGACAAGTCCGGCAAGAATTCCAAGAGATGCGCGTTCGTCTTTATGAACCGTATCCTTATGTTCTTTCATGCCGTTCGGAGTGGCAATCAGTTTGCCCAGCCATTTGGACCAGTAGAACATTGTGGAACCGCTGCCGAATGTGAGGAAGAGAATCAGCAGGAAATTGTTGGAATCTACGAAAGATTTGAGTGCGGCCCATTTTGCAATCAGCATGCCAAACGGTGCCACGAACATACCGAAGATGCCGATGATCATAACA
Source organism: Caproicibacter sp. (assembly GCA_036260805.1). GTDB lineage: Bacteria > Bacillota > Clostridia > Oscillospirales > Acutalibacteraceae > Thermocaproicibacter. The sequence continues at coordinate 3,412 of DATALZ010000001.1, read as the reverse complement.
AATGCCAGCTTCGGAAGTCTGACAATCAGGCCATGCATGTCCTCAATGTTACGGCTGCCTGTGGCATTTTCAACAGCGCCGACAGAGAGGAACATCAGAGATTTTGCAACAGCGTGGAAAATCATCAGCAGAATAGCAGCCCATGTTGCTTCGTACATACCGATGCCTGCGCATGCTGTAATCAATCCGAGGTTTGAAATTGTGGAATAAGCAAGAACCTTTTTGCCATCGCTCTGTGAAATTGCGAGCAGCGAAGCGGCGAAGAAGGTAAAACCGCCTACTACGGTTACCATAGTACCGGCAACATTGCCGAGGAACAGCGGTGAGAGACGAATCAACAGATAAACGCCTGCCTTAACCATCGTCGCGGAGTGCAGCAATGCGCTGGTAGGTGTAGGAGCGACCATAGCGCCGAGCAGCCATCCGGAAAACGGCATCTGCGCGCTCTTAGTCAGCGCGGCAAAAGCAAGAAGCGTAACCGGAATGAGAACGAATCTGCCGGCTCCCATTTTTGTGCCGAAATCCACAAGCTCCTGAATGTTGGCTATTTTAAGAACAATGGAGCAGTAAAGGATTGCCAAAGAAAAACCAAGTCCGCCTAGCAGGTTCATCCACAATGCGCGGAAAGAATTGCGGATAGCGATTTCGGACTGGTTGTAACCGATGAGAAGGAACGAGCAAAGTGTTGTAATCTCCCAGAAGAAGAATATCCAGGAAAGATTTGCGGACAGCACGAGGCCGAACATTGCGCCCAGAAACACAAACAGCATGGAGAGAAAGAAAGAAGAGCGGTCACGGTACTCCGTATGATGTTTGTGATAATCCTTTATGTATCCAATTGCATAAAGGCAGATCAGACTGCCGACAACGCCGACAATCAGACACATAATCACCGTAAGGTTGTCAATTGTAATATGGCATTGGCCTTCAATGCCGCGGCCCGAAAGCTCCAGCCATACAATTGGGAGAGTTCCCGCGGCTGAAAGCAGCGCAACGTAATACTTTTTAAACCGGAAACCGAAATAGAACACAACACCCATCAGGAAGATCTCGCCTGCAAGAATAATGTTATTCAAAACAGGAGTTTCTACCAGGTACGAAGCATTCTTTCCGGCGGATAAAAAGTCAACGGAAAGATAAACTACGGCAGCTACAATTAGTATGCAGCTGGTGATGACAACTCCATCCCTTGCTTTGCTTTGTTTTTTCATTAGAGAAAGAACAACAGCTGCAAGGAAGGGAAAAATGATTAAAAAAGCAACTACCCCCATAAATACCACCGTTTCTTTTTAGTTGTTGTTGAATTAGCATTTTCCGCGTTGGACATGGTTTTCCCCATATTTAGTGCCTTCCTGTCTCATCTGTATGCAATTATAACGCAAAAGCCCGCAAAAAATATACCACTGCAAAAATTTAAACCGTTTTTTGCGGCGATAAGATTTTTCCAGAATTGATTTGGGATGCACTTTATAATGGTTCAAATGATTTTGATGAAAAAGTTAAGCTTTCAACCTGCCTTTATAATGGATTATACCGTGCCAACCGAAAAATTATATCGAATATTTCCGGCAAGAAGCACGTCTTGTTAAACACATAACGATATAATAATAACACATTTTGTCCAACGTACAATAGTTTAGGCAGTATTTTTCCAGAAAAATACTGCCTAAATAAAAAATGCGTATTTTTTTAACTATTTTTTAACCATAGAACAAATGCTTACAGAAAAAAACGTCCTTCCCCAATTGTTAAGAATAACAGAAACTATAATTCTCAACAACAGTCAAAACGAAATCTTAATGATTTCTTAATGCTTTTTATGTGTCGTTTTTTGTAGGAATCATGTATAATGGAGTTGATAAATTATTAACATACAATCCAGAAAAATGGCATCCGTTATTTAACAGGTGCCGGGTCTGCGCACAAATTAATGGATCTAAAGCACCAGCTGATTGAAAATAAGAAATCTGAAAACACTAAATTCGTTCCTGCGCTGTCTCTTTTTTATGAAACAGTATGGAGACGCAGAAATATACAAAACAAGTTCACAACTTCCAAAGAGGGGAGATTCGAACAGATGCAGAACAAATTGACCGTATTGATCGCTGAAAGCGAAACTGAAAACAGCACCTCTGCAGCTAATATGCTGCAATCAAACGGTTATCGTGTACTGTCTGCTGAAAATGGGAATACAGCTATTTCCATGATATCCTCACACTGCCCAGATATTCTGCTGCTGGATCTTGATCTTCCGGACATGAAAGGCTTGGACGTCCTGCTGTCGGTTCGTAAATGGTCGGGGATCCCAATCATTATACTCTCGTCCTGCAGCGACGAAGATCAGGAAGTCAAGGCTCTTGACATGGGCGCTGATGATTATATAATGAAACCGTTCGGCTTTTCTGAGTTGTTGGCGCGCATTCGTACCGCCCTGCGGCACAGCATAAAAATGGAAACAGGTGAAGATGTTTCTACTGGCATTCTGCAGCGTGGACAGCTCACAGTCAATCTTTCACGCAGAAGAGCCACTGTTGAAGGCAGAGACATTCATCTGACCCAGAATGAATATAAAATTGTTTTACTGCTTGCGAAACATCCCGGTCAGGTTTTGACCTATGCATATATAATTGAACAGGTCTGGGGCCATTTTGCGGCCGACGACCGTCAGATTCTAAGAGTGAACATGGCGAATATCCGAAGAAAAATTGAGCAGAACCCCGCCGAGCCCAAATATATCATTACTGAAGTCGGCGTAGGATACCGTATGGCAGAAAGCCCCGGCAGCGACGACGCTAATTAAGCGTCTACCCCTTTTCACTTTGCTAGAAAAGTGCAGAGATGTGCTTTTATATTTTTCAGGAGGAATCTTTATATATGAAAAAAGCTAACAAAATCAGCATCCTTGGCGCAGGCAACGTGGGTGCAACCATTGCCTACACACTTACACTTGAAGGACTAGCCTCCGAAATTGTCTTAGTTGACATCAACAAAGACAAGGCAAAAGGCGAATCCATGGACATTATTCAGTGCACGGCTCTTTGCCCCTCAGTGAACATCTATTCCGGCGAATACTCCGACATTGAAGGTTCCGATATTGTTATCGTAACCCTCGGATGCGCCCGCAAACCCGGCCAGTCCCGTATTGACCTTGCCCAAGGCAACGTAAACATCATCAAAAGCGTTATGCCCCAGGCCGTTAAGTATGCTCCAAATGCAATTTACGTCGCAGTAAGCAATCCTGTTGACATCATTACTTACACAATTCTCAAAACAACAGGCCTTCCTGAGAATCACGTATTCGGTTCCGGCACACTGCTGGATTCCGCTCGTCTGCGTGAAATGATTGCAAAGCACGTCAATGTTAACCCCAAAAATGTACATGCCTATGTTCTTGGCGAGCATGGTGATTCTT
>DATALZ010000079.1:0-22438 GCA_036260805.1 Caproicibacter sp. | reverse complement strand
TGCTTTTTGCGAAGCAGTTGATGAACTTGTCCGCGCCTCAACCGCGTGTTTTTAATGATAACACTTCTTTTGAGGTTTGTCAACAAGTTTTTTGTCATCATACAATGTTCAAATTGTTGACCCCGCCGTTCTGCGCGGGTTCCCTATGGTAACATACCGCCCGCCGTTTGTCAACGGGTTTTCTCATTTCATTCAAAGGAACATTCTGGAACGGTGTCTGTGTACTTCATTGGCAAAATTCACTGTGCCGGGCAAATTCAGCGATCACAAATCACAAATGATGTATATTGACTGATGAGCGCTTCAGCCTTGTATGAGATTAATCTGTTATGTTATAATTACTCTATTATTTAGACTGGAAGTTATTTAGATGGAGATTTACAAACGCTACTATAAAAAATACGGAACTATGTTTACCACTGCCGTGATATGTGTCCTTTTTGAGGCATTATGTGATTTAATGCAGCCAACTGTCATGGCAGACATTATAGATAACGGCGTAAAAAACGGCAGTGTACCGGCTATACTGCATTACGGCCTAATCATGCTGCTGATCACGATACTTGGAGCGCTGTTTGCTACAGCCAGAAACATTCTTTCCAGTAAAGTATCGCAGAGCTTTGGCGCCGATCTCAGATTTGATGTGTTTCAGAAAATTATTCATTTTTCAGAAGCTGCATCGGATCACATTGAAAGCGGGTCGCTGATTACACGTGTAACAAATGATACATCTCAGATCACGCAATTTGTCAACGGCATGATGAGAATATTCTTTAAGGCGCCTGTTACCTGTATCGGAAGCATTATTCTGGCTGTTATGCTTAGCCCCCGGCTGAGTATTATCTTATTTATCGTTGTATTTTTGGTCTCCGCATTCATTGTGATCAGCATGAAACTGAGTTACAGCCGTTTTGCAAAAGTACAGGCGGCAGTAGATAAAGTAAATACGGTCGTTCAGGAGTATTTACTCGGAGTAAGATTGGTTAAGGCATTCGGACGTTATGATGAGGAAGAGAAAAAGTTTGATAAAGTAAACAGCGATGTGGCGGAAAAGAGTATTGCATCGCAGATGGTTATTGTAATATTTTCTCCGATCATGTCACTATGCGTAAGTCTTGGCATTGCCGGCTCGCTGTATTTTGGCAGTATTCTCTTCCGCACAGGCCAAATCGATGTAGGAAGGATTGCCGCATACATTAATTATATGGCACAGATTCTGTCGTCGCTGATTATGATAACGAACATTTTTAATACTTTTGTACGAACGAAAGCATCCAATGAAAGAATTATGCAGGTATTGAAGGAAGGAGAGGATTTTCAGGGGACAAGCCGCTGTTTTGAAAATCGCTGCGGTCAGCTTTCTTTTCAAAACGTTACCTTTGCCTATCCAAGTGGAAGTGGAACGCCTGCTATCAAAAATCTTACCTTTGAGGTGAACCCGGACGAAACATTGGCTGTAATTGGGCCAACCGGCTCTGGAAAATCGACGCTGGCCTGGCTTTGTATGCATTTTTATGAAGTGAATGAGGGAACGATTGTTTATAACGGGACGAATATAAATGACATGGACTTAAAGTTATTACGGGAAAGCATTACGCTTGCACCGCAGAAAAGCATGTTGTTTTCCGGTTCGGTGTACGACAATATTGCTATGGGAAGACAAAATGCGAAAGAAGAGGATATTATTGCGGCGTCTAAAATTGCTCAGGCCGACGAATTTATCCGAAAAATGCCCAATGGGTATTACAGCACATTGGGTCAAGGCGGTGTGAATATTTCCGGCGGACAGAAACAACGCATCTCCATAGCAAGAGCCCTGGTTCGAAATGCTTCCGTATTAATTCTGGACGACTGCACAAGCGCTCTTGACGCCGTAACGGAAGCAAAAGTAAGGCGCGGGCTCAAATCCGCAGGGGACGGCAAGTCCTTTATTTTAATTACTCAAAAGATTGGAACGGCAATGACTGCCGATAAAATACTGGTTTTAGATAATGGCGAAAAAGCCGGCTTCGGAAACCATCAGGATTTGCTTACGTCCTGCAAAACTTATCGCGAAATCTATGAATCGCAAATTGGAAGCCTAAAACCGGCAGGTGAATCCTATGGCAAATAAGAATGAAACATACCAGAACATGCCGCGGTTAGGAAAAGGCGGTGCCGGACGGGGCAGATTCAAGCCAGCCGAGAAACCGAAAAATGCAAAAGGCACACTGCTCAGGCTTTTAAAAGTATTTATGAAGTGGCGAAGATCGCTGCTGATTGCATCCATTCTTACCGTACTTTCTGCATTCTTTTCACTCCTTACGCCATGGCTTATCGGCAGGGCAATTAATACTTTCCGCATTGGGAAAAACTCGGTTAATACATCTTTGCTCGCGACAATCTTAATCTCCCTTATCGCGTGCTACCTGGCCGGCTGGGTAATCGACACGGTTAACGGCGCTTTAATGGCACACATAACACAAAACCTTGTAAAACATGTTCGGACACAGTTTTATGCCAAACTGCAGAAAATACCGCTTAATTTCTATGATACGCACTCGAACGGCGATGTTATGAGCCGCATTACAAATGATGTGGATAACATCAGCAGTACAATAGGACAGACAACCACCCAGTTGATTTCCAGCGTATTTTCTGTTGTCGGTTCGGTAGTCATGATGCTGCTGCTCAGCCCTTTGCTGACTCTTGCTGCTATGATATCAATCCCGTTGTTTGTACTGCTCACAAAAACGATTTCCACCAAAAGCCGCAGATATTTTTTAGACCAGCAAAAAGCTTTGGGGGCTTTAAACAGCGTTGTTGAGGAAAATATTGAAGGCCTTAAAATGGTTAAAGCCTTTAATCTTCAGGATAAGGTCCTCTCCAATTTTAAGGCAGTAAATTCCGAGATGCAGGACTACTCCATCAAAGCCCAGATCTGGTCCGGCCTCATGATGCCTTTTATGAATGTAATCAACAACCTCAGTTATGCCCTTATCGCCTGCATTGGCGGTTTGCTTTCCGTCAGCGGCTCCGTAAACGTGGGCGTTGTTGTAAGCTTTTTATCGTACTCCAAACAGTTTGGGCAGCCGCTAAACAACATTGCCGGAATGTTCAATTCGATCCAGTCCGCACTGGCGGGTGCCGAAAGAATCTTTGAGGTGCTTGATGAAGCGGAAGAACTGCCGGACAGTGCATCTGCCGTCGAGAAAAAAACTCCGAACGGGAAAGTGGAATTCCGGGATGTTTCTTTTTCATACGACAACGGAAAGCCGGTGCTGCACCATATCAATTTTACAGTAAGGCCGGGAGAAGTTGTGGCTCTTGTCGGAGAAACCGGTGCCGGAAAGACCACGATTGTGAACCTGCTGACCCGGTTCTACGAGTTAAGCGAAGGAAAAATACTAATTGACGATATCGATATTTCGCAGATCAGGCGAAAAGATTTAAGAAACTATTTTTCCATTGTTCTACAGGATACCTGTTTATTTTCGGGCACCATTGCAGACAACATACGTTATTCCAGACCAGATGCAGCCGACGAGGAAGTACTTGCCGCCGCAAAACTCGCACGGGCAGATTCATTTATTACAAGACTGCCGCAAAAGTACAGCACACATGTATCCGGCGGCACGGATAATCTGAGTCAGGGGCAGCGTCAATTGCTGTCCATTGCAAGAGCCATTTTATGCAATGCGCCGATCCTGATTTTGGATGAGGCAACAAGCAGTGTCGATACAAAGACGGAAAAAGAGATTCAGCGCGCTATGCTGGCATTAATGAAAAATCATACCAGTTTCTTAATTGCGCACCGCCTTTCGACGATCCGCGACGCCGATATCATTATCGTCATCGGCAGCGGCAAAATTCTGGAAAGCGGAACGCATGATGAACTGATGGCCCAAAAGGGCTCTTACTATAAAATGGTCTTAAGTCAAATGGGCGGTTAAAACACCTAATGCAAAACAGTATACAGCGATTCCATTTCAGACTGCGAGATAAGGTATGTTCATCCCCCGCCTTCGGCGGGGGATGAACATAAACCAACTCCACAATTAAACTGGAAATGCTGTAGTAACAGGGATTCAATAAAATTGACAGATAAAACTTGAAATATATCTATGGTGAGATAAAGATGAAAAAACTTGTTGTTGGAATATTAGCCCATGTAGACGCAGGAAAGACTACGCTGTCTGAGGCAATGCTCTACCGGAGCGGATTTTTGAAAAAGCTGGGGCGGGTAGATCACCGGGACTCGTTTCTGGACACGGATTCACTGGAACGGGAACGCGGAATCACAATTTTCTCCAAGCAGGCGGTGCTTCCGCTGAAGGAAACCGAAGTAACCCTTCTGGACACTCCGGGCCATGTTGATTTCTCTACTGAGATGGAACGTACTTTGCAGGTGCTTGACTACGCCATTCTGGTAATCAGCGGGACTGATGGCATACAGGGGCATACCCTGACCCTTTGGCGGCTGCTGGCCCGGCACTCCATCCCCACCTTTCTGTTTGTGAACAAAATGGACCTTGCCGGAGCTGATAAACCGGCTTTGCTGGCTGAACTGAAAAATCGGCTTGACGACGGCTGTGTGGACTTTGATGAAACGCAGAGCGCTGTTTGGGAAAACGCCGCAATGTGCGATGAAGCCGTAATGAACCGCTACCTGGAACAAGGTGGGATCTCCGACGAAGAGATGATCTCTTTGATCCGGCAGCGCAAACTTTTTCCCTGCTATTTCGGTTCGGCCTTGAAGCTTGACGGCGTGGATTCCTTTTTACAGGGTCTCGAGCGGTATACCCGCTGCCCAAATTATCCGGGCGAATTCGGCGCAAAGGTCTTTAAGATTGCCCGCGACCCGCAGGGGAACCGGCTGACTTACCTGAAAGTGACCGGAGGAAGCCTGAAAGTAAAGGCTCTTTTAACAAATCGCCGGCCGGACCTGCCGGAAGAAAAAGCATGGGAAGAAAAGATTGACCAGATACGCGTCTACTCGGGCGCCAAATATCAGGCATTGGATGAGGTCTCAGCGGGCACCATCTGCGCAGTTACAGGACTGAACCGAACCTGCTCCGGCGAGGGCCTTGGTATTGAGACCGCCTCGGAACAGCCAGTACTGGAACCGGTGCTCACCTATCAGGTGATCCTTCCGGATGGCTGCGATACTCACGACGCGCTTTTAAAGCTGAACCAGTTGGCGGAAGAAGACCCTCAGCTCAATATCGTTTGGAACGAACAGCTGAAAGAGATTCATCTGCAGCTGATGGGTGAAGTGCAGCTGGAGATTTTGAAGCAGATCATTGCGGAACGCTTCGGGCTGAATGTGGAATTCGGAGCCGGAAGCATCGTTTACCGCGAAACCATTGCAGCGTCCGTGGAGGGCGTTGGCCATTTTGAGCCGCTGCGCCATTATGCGGAAGTGCATCTGCTGCTGGAACCGGGGGAACGCGGCAGCGGACTTCAGTTTGATACCGTATGCAGTGAGGACATGCTTGACCGGAACTGGCAGCGTCTGATCCTGACCCATCTGAACGAAAAGATTCATCCCGGGGTCCTGACCGGATCTCCTATAACGGATATGAAGATTACGCTGGTAGCCGGGCGGGCCCACGAAAAGCATACGGAAGGCGGAGATTTCCGGCAGGCTACTTACCGCGCGGTGCGGCAGGGTCTGATGTGCGCCGATAGTATTCTGCTGGAACCCTGGTACGACTTCCGTCTGGAAGTTCCGGAGCAATATGTCGGGCGGGCAATGTCTGACCTTATGAAGATGTGCGGGAATATCTCTCAGCCGGAAACTGCCGGCGGAGACGCAGTTCTGAGCGGTTCGGTGCCAGTTTCGGAAATGCGTGGCTATGCAATGGAAGTCACATCCTACACCAGAGGGCAGGGCAGGCTTTTCTGCACGCTGAAAGGATATGAACCATGTCATAATCAAGACGAAGTCGTCGCGGCTATTGGTTATGACAGTGAACGGGACACCGAAAACACAGCAGATTCGGTCTTCTGCTCCCATGGTGCAGGTTATGTGGTGAAATGGAACGAAGTCCGGAGCCACATGCATGTGGACAGCGGGCTCATGCTGGGTAGGCCGGAACCGGAAGACAGCCCTGAGAACGCACCGGGAACCGTTCGGCATTCCGGTGACTTTGCCGGTTCTCTGGAAGAGGACCGGGAGCTGGAAGCGATCTTCGAACGGACTTACGGCCCGGTTAAAAGAAACACGTCACAGGTAAGGCGGGAACAGGCGGCACCGGAGCCCCAGGATAAGATATCCATTCGGCCCCGGGCCGCCGGACCGGAGTACCTGCTGGTGGACGGTTATAACATTATATTTGCGTGGGATGAGCTGAAAACAGCAGCACAAGAGAGTCTCGGCGCGGCCCGGAAACTGCTGATGGATATTCTCAGCAATTATCAGGGATTCAAAAAATGTAAGGTGATTCTGGTTTTTGACGCTTACAAGGTACCTCATAACACCGGAGAAGTCTTTCGATATCACAATATTAATGTAGTATATACCAAGGAAGCCGAAACGGCGGACGCATACATTGAAAAGGTTACCAGTGAGATCGGGAAAAAGCACCGCGTCACGGTTGCAACTTCCGACGGTACAGAACAGCTTATCATACTGGGACACGGCGCTTTGCGTCTTTCCGCCGACGCTTTCCACAAAGAAGTCAAACAGGCAAAAGAGCAGATTGCGAAGATTCTGGCTGCGAATAACCAGAAAGACTGGCGCAAGACTTTTAATACCGTACAGGCAAATACGCAGAGCAAGGCCGAAGAACACATTCCAACATCCGGTATTGAGAAAATCGAGAAAAAGTAGAATCGGTTCCGATGGATGAAGCAGGAGTGCGCTGTAAAAATGAGTTTTCATTTTTACAGCGCACTCCTTTTTATATACTCTGTGCAACTGATTTTAAATTTTGAGACAAGTTATTGTCATGATACCCGGCAATTCAAAATATAATGTACAGGCATAGAAAACCACCGCAAAACGGAAAAGGCTGCATGGAGGCTCCCAATGGCAAAGAATATTCAAACGATCGGCAGACCGAAAAGCATAGAAAAGAAATGGATTGTTCCTTTAGGTATTGCTCTTTTCCTGACGGAGCTGATCTACGGGATTAACCTGGCCGTTGTGCAGGATATCCTTCCGGCTGATTCAGTAAGCAGGGTTGCGAACGCCTATTATGTACTTGCCGTGAAGCCTTCGCGCTTAAGTTCCATAGGATTGATCTGGAATCCGCTGCCGAGCCTTCTTGAGCTGCCTTTGGCTGCGCTTGCACCGCTTTGGCGGCCGCTTGTTTCAAAGGCCGTGGCCAGCTGCGTGGTTACCGCGCTGTTTGCATCGCTATCTGTAATTGTTTTGCTGAAAACTTTTATGGAATTCCGAATTTCTCGGTTCTACTCCATTTTTATCACTATTTTTTATGCAATTCATCCCTATGTGTTTTATTACGGCGCAAATGGCATGACGGAAAGCATGCTGTTTTTCTTCCTAATTTACTGCACATGCAAACTGACCCTTTGGATTCGATACGGCACTGCGGACTATATTGTAAAGATTGCGTTCGGGCTTACGGGCGGCTTTCTGGTGCGCTATGAGATGATTCCGTTCGCCGTTGGGATTGGCCTCTGCGTTGTTCTGAACATTCTGTTCAACCAACGGGAAAAGCCATACTGGGCCGCCCGGGGGCTAAAAAAGGAACGGTATTTTTACATAGAAGGCACTCTGGTGATGCTCTACACTCCGGCCATTTATGCCGGAATTATCTGGATTCTAGTCTGCTGGATTATAACGGGCAATCCGCTTTACTTTTATAATTCTAACTACTCCAACCTGGCGCAGAGCGCATATGCAGCCAAAATAGCGTCGATACCTGGTCTCATAAGTTATGTATCCTTCCGCGCCTTACCGTTTCTGACCGTCTTTTTTGCCGTTGTGCTCATGCGCATTGTGCAAAAACGTCTGATCCGGTGCGACTTTATCTGTTTCTTTTTGCTTGTAATGTCCTTGCTGGCCTTTCATACGCTGATGTACTGGCGCGGCACTTCGTTTGGCTGGCTGCGTTTTTTTTGCTACAGCCTTCCGATTTGCATTGCGTGGCTGCCGTATGAATTATCCACGTATCAAAGCGAAAGCGGGGACAGCATAGCGGGGTATCACTTCCGCAACAGGGGCTTTGCCGGAATATCCGACGCACAGCGTGGCGCTCTTAATTTTACCAAAGTCCTGCTCCCGATTTCGCTTGTTATATCCGTCCTGCTTCTGAACAATGTAACAAATGGAAGAGCAATATCCGACTACGACGGCAGCACCCATGATCAGGAAAACCAGATTGCAGAATACATTAATGTTAATCTGCCCGACCGGACCATTCTTACCGATGTTTTTACCACTTATAATGTTGCGCTGAACGTGGATCATTTTGAAAACCTTGTGGTCAGCAGCAGCCCGAATTTCAAAAAATGCGTCGCAGATCCCGTTGGAAACGGCATTGAGTACATTCTGGTACCCGACCCGAAGGAAACCAGTTTTGATGAAATTAATTTTGCCTACTCCGATTTATATTACCATGGGACAGACTGGTGTAAGGAAGAGGCGGATTTCGGACACTTTAAACTGTTTCGCGTAACAGGATAGAAAGGACGTAAGGTATGCGGAAACCGGAAAACCGTCTTGGAGAAAGACTTGTTAAAGCAGGATACTTAACGCAAAATCAATTATCGGATGCCCTGAACCGGCAGCACGAAACCGGCGGTCTGCTGGGAGATATTCTGGCTGGGCAAGGTTATCTTCCAACGGACAAACTTGCTGAATTCCTCTGCGAAGACAGATTTGCAAGGCTCGGAGAACTCCTGATTCAGGAAGGGCAGCTCACCAAAGATCAGCTTGAAAGCGCTCTGGAATTCCAGAGGAAACATGGGGGCCGGCTTGGCAATATCTGTGTTCACCTCGGCTACCTGACTGAGAACGGACTGGAAGCCGTTCTGCAAAAGCACAGCCAGAAGAAAGGAAAGCTCGGCGAAATTCTGCTTCACGACGGCGTTATTACCCAGGAGCAGCTGGACAAAGCAATTGAAATGCAGAAAAGGAGCGGCGGGCAGCTTGGAGAAATCCTGCTGTTTCTTCAATATATCGATCAGGATACCCTGTGCAGAGAACTCTCCGCACAGCTGGAACTGGGACGAGTCGGGGAAGATTCGGATGTTTCCGGCATTCAGAATCTGCCTTACCCACTGGCCGACAAGTACAAAGCCCTGATTGTTTCGGACCGGGAGGACGGCTGTATTCTGGCAGTGCAAAACAGGCTGGAGCCTGCCGCCATCAAGGAAATTGAAGACTACCTCGGGAAACCTGCGGAACAGGTACTTGCAACGGCGAAAGAAATGAACGCATGGTGGGACAGGTGTTTTAAGAAAGATCAGCTGCATAAAAGCATCTTCGACCTCTACGACACGCAGCCGGAAAATTCCGCAATTGTTACGTTCAGCACGCCGCAGCTGGCAATTCTGATCACGCTTGGAATTCTCATGCTTGCCGGATTTATTTTTGACTGGCTTTCAACACTCTTTATCGTCAATATGATCATCCAGATAATCTACGCGATCATGACCATTCTCAAGCTCTGGCTTGCTCTTCTGGGAGAGGAAAAAAATAGCCAGACACAGATATCAGAAGAAAAGCTGAAGGAGATCGACGAGAAAAATCTGCCGGTTTATACCATTCTGGTTCCTGTATACCACGAGGCCGAAGTGATTGGAACACTGCTGCATCATATTTCGGCAATGGATTACCCCAAATACAAGCTGGATGTACGGATTTTGTTGGAAACGGATGACGCCGAAACAATCGAGGCGGTTGCAAGACTGCACGATTCGGGAGAAACCGGCATTGATTTTACCGCAATTATCGTTCCGCAATCACAGCCGCAGACAAAACCAAAAGCCTGCAACTACGGGCTTTTGCAGGCCAGAGGCGAATATGTTGTTATTTACGACGCGGAAGACCGCCCGGAGCCGGACCAGCTGAAAAAAGCCTGCCTTGCATTTAAAAAACTCCCTAAGGAATATGTGTGCATTCAGGCTAAACTCAACTATTACAACAGCAGACAAAATCTGCTGACAAAGCTTTTCACGCAAGAATACAGTATGTGGTTTGAGAACCTTCTGGTTGGAGTTATGCAGATGGACATTCCTGTTCCGCTGGGCGGTACTTCCAACCACTTTAAGATGAGTTTTCTGCGTGAAGTGGGCGGCTGGGACCCATTTAACGTGACGGAGGACGCAGACTTGGGAATCCGCCTGTTTAAATTCCGGTATAAAACCGTGGTACTGGATTCCCGCACCTGGGAAGAAGCAAATTCTTCCCTGAAAGGATGGATTCGTCAACGTTCCCGGTGGATTAAGGGGTACATGCAGACATGGCTGGTTCATATGAGACATCCGGCAAAACTTTACCGAGACCTTGGATTTCGGGGCTTTGTGGGATATCAGGCGATGGTTTTCGGCACCCCGGCTCTGCCTCTGATTAACCCTCTGCTTTGGCTGATGATGGTTTTATGGTTCACGACAAAAGCCTGGTGGATACAGTTTTTATTCCCTGGCTTGCTTTATTACATCGCCCTGATCCAGCTGGTTTTCGGGAATTTCATGTTCACCTATATCAATCTAATCGGTATGTATTCCGTTGTACGCGACTGCAATCTGAAAAAGAAGCCAAGTTTTTCCTACTCGCTCATAAAGTTTGCCCTGCTCACGCCCGCCTACTGGGTCCTGATGAGCGTCGCAGCGTATGTGGCTTTGTTCCAGCTGCTGAAAAAGCCTTTTTACTGGGAAAAAACAATGCATGGCCTGGATCTCACCGAAGAGAATGCCGGTGACAAAAACGTTAAAAACAAAGGGGAGATTTTATGAAGCAGATTTCTGTCGTGATACCGGTTAGGAACGAGGCCGAAAATATCCGGCCTTTGCTGAGTGGTATTGCTGAAGCGCTTGCAGACATTCCCTACGAAGTAGTTTTTGTAGACGACAGCACAGATAATACCCCGGATATCATCCGTGAGGCGGCATCGAAAAGCAGCGCTGTGATAAAGCTGGAACACCGCGAAGGGCAGAGCGGTCTTTCTTCCGCCGTATTGCGCGGATTTCAGCTTGCAGAGGGTGATTTTATCGCTGTAATGGACGCCGACCTGCAGCATCCCCCTTCCCTGCTGAGAAGTATGTACTGCGCCATGCTCTGCGGAGCCGATATCTGCCTGCCCAGCAGACGAATTTCTGGAGGCAGCGACGGCGGTCTGAAAGGAATTCGAGGTCTGATCTCCGTCTCGGCTGCAAACATGGGAAAACTTATGGTTGCCCGGCTTCGTCCGCTGTCTGACCCAACCGGTGGGCTGTTCATGGTTCGCAGGGAGCTCCTGCGAAATGCCAAAATAAAACCGATGGGGTGGAAAATCATGGCGGAAGTTGTTTCGGTGTGCCCCTGCAAAAGGATCATCGAAATACCGTATGCTTTTCAACAAAGGAACAGCGGAAAGTCGAAAATCTCGATGAAAGTCACTCTGGAATATATCAGGCAGCTGTTTTCGTTATTGGCCCGACAGCAAAAGGGCCGAATTCAGGTGGAACGGTGGGCTCCGCAGCAGATTTCAGACAGTCTGCTGAAAATGGAAGGTGCGAAATTATGAATAAGGGAACTCGGCTCAAACTTCTTTTAATTTTACCTCTTGTAGCGGCGATCCTTACAGCGGGCTTACCGGTGAATACCTTTGCCGCAGAATTATCGTCTGCCGCTTCGCAGTCTTCGGCAGTACAGCAGCAAAATGCCCAAAAGGAAGAAGAAAAAAAGCTGGCTACCGAGTCCCAGGCTGCTACGCAGAAAGCCGACCAGCTCATCTCGGCAGGGAAACTGAACTGCCTGAACAGCGATTCGGCGGATATTCAGGTTTTTACCCAAACTGTTCATCTGAATATGCCGAAAAACACGGAAACCTTCTGGTTTCGAATCCCCAAAGGAACCGTTTTGAAAGACGACTGTACGCTGAACCTTGATATGCTGATTTCAAGCACGCTGATTGACAACCGCTCCAGCATTTCCATCGCTGTGAACGGTACAACGCTGGAAACCAAATGGATTTACAGCATTGTGAAAAACGAAGCGTCCTGGTGGAGCGTGAAGGTACCGGCAAAGCTGCTGAAAACCGACGGAAACTCCAACAGTCTGACCATTACAACAGCACAGCGCTCCATTGAAGGAGACTGCGCGGATATTGACAACCCGAGCAACTGGGTACGATTCGACCCCGATTCTTACCTGCATCTGGCGGTTGCCAGTTATTCAAAACCGTATCTCGGTAATTTGTACTCTTATTTCTACGATAATCTTGACGACCGCAATTCGATGAAAAATGAATTTATTCTGCCCAAAGAGATTGACGCTTCCGCCGTCAGCAACATGCTGAAAGTATCTACGGCCATTGGCGCGGCAGGCAGAGATAAGGATATTTTGAAGTTCCGGGTATCCAGTTCCGCGGCAAGGGACACTTCCATTAAAAACAAGATTTATTTAGGTCTTTTGCAGAATTGGTCGGGAAACAGTTCCCTGCTTCTGCCCGGACCGCTGACCGAAAAAGAAGGGTTTCTGTCCGTTAAGGGAAACAACGCGCTGATTACCGGGTGGAGCGAACCCGGGCTGAAAAGAGCGGCCAATTTCTTTTCCAATTCGGCTTACCTGAACCAGATCGGTGAAGACAGCCTGATTGTGCAGTCGGATATACCGGATGCTTCCCAGAACATGAAAAAAAATGACTCGGGCTTTTATACCTTTCAGGATTTTGGTTACGGCGATATTAACCTTGCCGGAGCTTTCCACCAAAGCACAACGCTGAAATTCATTCAGCCCGGCGGAGTGAAAAGCGGATCGGCTTCGTATATTAACGTGAAATTCCGCCATTCAAAGGCGCTAAACACAGACAACTCCCTGCTGACCGTTTACATAAACGACGTTCCGTACGGAAGTGCCAGACTGAACAGCTCCAACACCGACAACGGCGAGGTGAAGGTTCGAATTCCGGATGATGCTCTGAAACAGGAATCGATTACCGTTAAAATTGACGTTTATAACTATCTCGGCAAAATTGATTGCTCGAAAGACTGGTATGACACCGCATGGACGGTAATCGACAAAAGCTCGCAGGTCTATTTTGAACCCGGCAGCACGGGCGTTACGCCTACCCTGCTGAATTTTCCTTCGTTCAGCACAATCGCTTCCGATCATTCGAATGATATCGTCATGGCAGCTCCGTCAATTTCCGATACGGAGCAGCTTACCCTGATGAGCCTGCTGTCGGCCAAGACCGGGCAGAACTGCAACAGCGTATTCAACTTCTCGGTAACCGACTCCCCCGACAGCCTGCCTGCGCAGAACCGGAATAACAATATGATTGTGATCGGTTCTTATGACACCATAAAACTGCCGCCAGAAGTTTCTTCCGCCTTGGGAGTTGTACCTTTAAGCGGAACTTCGTTCCGGATTTCCAAGAATTTAACTTTGTCTTCGGAAACGCTCAAAAACAAAATTCTGATTCAGGTAATCCGCTCACCGTGGAATTTTTATAAAAAAATTTACTTTATTACCTATGACCGAAGCATGCAGAATTCTCTCGCAAAATTCTTAAGCGATAAAACGCTCGGCAATCAGCTTACCGGCCAGCTGTGCGTAATTGACGCTCAAAACAATGTAACATCCTACAATTTAAACTCCGGAGAATCTTCAGAAAAAGTTCCGCTTACCTGGGAACGCGTGAAATATCTGATTGAAAATGCAACCGGTCTGCCAATATGGGCAATCCTCATCATCCTCATTCTGCTTATTTTCTGCGTGATACTTTTCATCCGCGTCGTAAGAAACAAAAGGCGCTTCCAGAAGGACGCAGAAGCGATACGCAGCCGTATTGAAGGTGATCCTGTAAACGAAAGCAAGCCGCTTTCTCCGGAAGAGAATTCCACGCCCGTAAAAAATAGAATTCCTTTTATTGATAAGCTAAAAAGCAGCGAAAGAAAAGGCCCACGGCATCTGCTCTGAAACAGGATGTTCATCCCCCGCCTTTGGCGGGGGATGAACACAAGCCGACTCCACAATGAAACTGGAAATGCCGTAGAATGAAGCGATAAAAAGGTGGCGGAATATGTATACTATATTACTTTCCGGCGGATCCGGAAAACGGCTGTGGCCGCTTTCCAGTGCAAAGCGGTCCAAACAGTATATCAGGCTTTTAAGCGATGGCATGACCGGAAAACCATGTTCGATGATTCAGCGTGTATGGGGGCAGCTGCAGAACTCGAGGCTGGACCGAGACTGCATCATCTGTGCGGGCCTTGAACAGACTGAACTGATTCGCAGCCAGCTCGGCGGCGTAAAAATTGCTGTCGAGCCGGAAGCGCGTGATACATTTCCGGCCGTTGCCCTTTCCTGCGCTTACTTAAAAAGCAGGATGCAGGCCGCCGATGATGAAATTGTGTGCATCCTGCCGGCTGACCCTTACACAGAACAGTCTTTTTTCGAGACACTGAAGCTTCTTCCGCAAGCCCTGTTGCGAAGCGGCGCAGAGATCGTTTTAATGGGTGTAAAACCTGTTTCCACTTCCGGGAAATACGGATATATTCTGCCGGCCGGCGTGGAAAGCGGATACATACGCATTGACTCTTTCCGCGAGAAACCGGATGAATCAGAAGCAAAAAAACTGGTTGACAAGGGGGCGCTCTGGAACTGCGGCGTTTTCTGTCTGAGAATCGGCACGGTCATGGAAAAACTTCGTTCACTGGGTTTTCCGTCGGACTACGATACCCTTTATAAGGAATACCCGAAGCTGCCCGCAATCAGCTTTGACTATGAAATTCTGGAAAAATCCCAAAACCTCGCTGTGGTTCCTTTTAGGGGAATGTGGAAAGACCTTGGAACCTGGGGCTCCATCTCTGAAATTCTGGGGCTTAACTCCCATGGTGACTGTATTGTTGACCCTTCCTGCAAGGATGTGCAGGTTATTAATGAAACTCAGATTCCCGTGGTTGCGCTCGGCGCGCAGGAACTGATGATTGTGGCAAGCTATGACGGAATTCTGATTACGGATAAAGGTTCCAGCCCACGGCTGAAACAAGTCGTTAATACTTTGAACCCCCGCCCGGGTTGTGAGGAAAGGAGCTGGGGTACCGTAACCGTGCTGGATTATTCCCGCTCCAGCGAGTCCGGCTATCTCGTACGGAAAGTGCGGGTATTTGCAAAGAAAGGATTCGGCCCGCAATCCCGCGAACACCTTGACCAGATATGGACGGTGCTTGGTGGACGCGGCAAACTGACGATGAACGGAAATGAAAAAAGGATTGGTCCCGGTGACACGGCAGTTATTCCGAGCGGTGCACCGCATTCCTTTTTTGCGGAAGAAGACCTGCTTATGCTTCAAGTTCAGTCCGGCAGGAAGAAACATCATGCTGACTAGAAATGAGTTTTTACTTTAGATAGAAAATATTTTTAGTCAAGTCTTAATGAAAAATCAATTTGCTATAAATTCACGTCTGTATGTTTGCGTTTCTCCTATACTCCTTAGGCGTACATTTAAAAAATCGCCGAAACATTTTTGAAAAATTGCTTGGACTGTCAAAACCACACTGAATCGAAATTTCTGAAATACTCCGATTAGAATTATCTGAAAGCATGGAAGCACCTTGCATAAGCCGATATTTGATGAGATATTGTATCGGAGAAACCTGTATAGAGCGTTGAAAGCAGCGCAGGCACTCCCGTTCGCCAATGTCTGCCAACTGTGCAATTTGAGAAAGTTCCAAGTTCTCGGCATAGTGGCTGTGGATGAAATCCAGCATCCTGCGAATACGGATTTCGTCGTTATTCGCCTCGGGATAAATTTGGTTGATTTCTGGTTCATATTGCTGATAGAGTAAAACGCAAAGATGGGATAAATGTTCTCGGACCAGGAATTCATATCCAAATGCATCTGTAGTTATTGCTTCAAAAGCATCAACAAAACTGCTGATAATCTTTTGCTGCCAGCCGTCATCAGCACGGAACAGGCAACCATCCAAAATGGAAGAATGAATCAGAGGTTCTATATACTTTTGAGCAAAAACAGAATTTTGGGTTCCTGTAACCAGTAACGTGGAAAAAACCAAAGAATGAAGTTCACAATAGGGTTCCGCAATCGCACGATGCAGAATGTTGGAATTGATAAAAACGCTTTCTCCTTCTTTCAGATGGAAGGTCTTACCCGGAATCTGAACCTCTAAATTTCCCCTGTATATATAAACAACCTCAATTTCTCCATGATAATGCCATGGAATCTCATCATCGGCACGGCCGGTATATTTTCCGGAATATCCCGCACAAGGGAAATCTATGGTTCCGTGCGGCCGCAGTTCCCGATGAGTGCGGTCCAGATTGAGTGTACATTCATGTAATGCCATAAGTTTTTCTCCCCTCAGTCGGCTTTCGTATATTATACGTCCACAATAATATTGAATCAACGCTGAACAGACGGTATTCTTATATAAAAGCCAAATATTCAGGGGAGAAAGAAACATGACATCTATTCTATTAGCGGTCATCTACATTGCATTCATCAGTCTGGGCTTACCGGATTCACTGCTCGGTTCTGCCTGGCCGTCTATGTATCAGGGACTAAATGTACCAGTGTCTTATGCAGGAATCATCAGCATGATCATTGCAGGGGGAACCATCGTATCCAGTCTGCTAAGTTACAAATTGATTCACAAGTTAGGCACCGGAATGGTAACCATGATTAGTGTTGCCATGACAGCGGCTGCACTATTTGGATTTTCGTTTTCCCATACATTCTGGCAATTATGCCTGTGGGGAATACCATATGGACTTGGAGCCGGAAGTGTGGATGCAGCTTTGAATAACTTTGTGGCGCTGCACTACAAATCGCGGCACATGAGCTGGCTGCATTGTTTTTGGGGAATCGGCGCAACAGCAGGGCCTTATATTATGGGACTGTGCCTTACATATGGCCTGAAATGGAATTCCGGCTATCAGACAATCGGGATCATACAAATCGTCCTTGTCGTTTGTCTTGCTCTGTCACTGCCATTATGGAAAGCCCAAAATGAACCAAATGGGGCAAAGACGCAGGAGCAAAAAAGTCTCCCTTTGAAGAAAACCCTGAAACTTCCCGGAGCAAAGGCAATTTTGACTACGTTTTTCTGTTATTGCGCATTGGAATCCACTACCGGACTTTGGGCGAGCAGCTATTTAGTACTTCATAAAGGAATCAACATGGAAACCGCAGCAAAATGGGCATCTTTGTTTTACTTGGGAATAACCGCCGGTCGGTTCATCTGCGGTTTTGTGACTGACAAATTAGGCGACAAAAATATGGTGCGAATTGGGCAATCCATAGCAGTACTTGGCGTAATCCTGTTAATCATTCCGACAGGAAACGTTATAACTCTGATCGGATTAATTCTGATAGGATTGGGGTGTGCACCTATTTATCCGAGCCTAATTCATGAAACTCCTGATAATTTCGGCGCCGAAAATTCTCAGTCAATTATGGGACTGCAGATGGCATGCGCTTATGTTGGATCAACTTTGATGCCACCGGTGTTCGGCCTGATCGCGCAAAATATCAGTATCCAATTCTATCCTCTATACTTAATGCTTTTTGTAATCCTGATGTTTGTAATGGCAGAAGGTGTGAATAAAGCTCATGCTTCCTGATATAGCTGTTTATGGCAGTAAAAGCACTAAAACGATCAAGAACCAACGTATAATTAAGGCCATATCGTAAAATTGATATGGCCTTAATTTTTTGCCGGATTTCAGCTTATTAGTGTAAACAGCTGATTACTGGTGACCGAAATAGAAAGGTAAAACGCAGCTATGATATGGAACTATATACTGATTCTTCTTCCAGCAGGGATTTTAGCCGGAATTGCCAGTTCGGTTGCGGGGCTTGCCTCGCTCGTGTCGTACCCGGCATTACTGTTAGTGGGGATTTCCCCCGTTAATGCAAATGTAACAAATACGGCCGCACTGATATTTACAGCGCTGGGTTCCGGCGCAGCCTCAAGGCGTGAACTGCGCGGACATGCCCGCGAGCTTTTTAAGCTGCTGCCTCTTACAGTTGGGGGAAGTCTCTGCGGCAGCCTGCTTCTGCTGGCTGCTCCGGCGACATCTTTTGAACATATCGTTCCGTTCTTTATCTTCAGCGCAGCGCTGCTGATTTTGTGGCCTGAACTCCCGCATTTCCGCTCACGCAAACGACGCCTGGCAGAACCTGAGAAAAGCGCACTATTGAAACGAATATCCGCGGTCGCCGTCTGTGCGGCTGTTTTCCTTGTTGGAGCCTATACGGGGTATTTCGGGGCCGCCGGCGGTGTTGTGATGCTTGCAATACTTTCCGCCACAAGCCATTTGGAATTTCCCGAATACAATGCTTTGAAAAACGTATCTTTGGGCGCATCAAATTTTGTTGCCGCAGTCTTATTCGCCTTTCGGGCACATATCTACTGGCTGGCGGTATTGCCGCTAGCGGCCGGTTTTTTTGTAGGCGGCTTTATCGGCCCTCACATTGTACGCCATGTGCCGGCAAGACTCCTTAAGTTTATCATTGCCGCCGGGGCAATAGGGCTTTCTGCTTTTTTATTTATTCAGACTTACTTTGGGCTGAAATAATAGGCAGACCCGGATTATGAAAAAATACCGTAACACCGTTTCAGACATGAAGGATCAGGCGCTGAACGCCAATGGAAGTGACGGCAAGAACCGCCCAGCAAATAAAACCAAGCAGGATTGGCTTTCCTCCGCTTTTAACGAGCTTGACAAGATTCGTGTTTAATCCGATTGCCGCCATGGCCATAACAATAACAAATTTGCCCGCTTGTGATAAAAAGCCGCCCATACCGGCAGGCAGAGCATTGAATGTATTAATAACCGATGCAATCACAAATCCCAGTACGAACCATGGAAAAATTTTCAGGATATTGTAGCTCCCTTTTTTGTTGCCGGCTTCTTTTTTGCTGGTATAGACAGCCAGAACAAGCGTAACCGGAACAATCATGAGCGTTCTTGTCAGCTTTACAATGACGGCGAGATTTCCCGCCGCATTGCTGAATGTATAGCCCGCAGCCACAACGGAAGAAGTATCATTCACAGCCGTTCCCGCCCAAAGGCCAAAACTCTGGTCGCTCATACCGAAGATATGCCCCAAAAATGGAAACAGGAAAGCTGCAATTACATTAAAAAGGAATATCGTTGAAATTGAGTGGGCTACTTCTTCATCGCTCGCGTGAATTACAGGCGCCGTTG
Organism: Caproicibacter sp.; assembly: GCA_036260805.1. Lineage (GTDB taxonomy): Bacteria > Bacillota > Clostridia > Oscillospirales > Acutalibacteraceae > Thermocaproicibacter. The sequence goes on along the minus strand of DATALZ010000079.1, from coordinate 3,108 downwards.
CCGCTATTGCCGAACCGCCGCAGATGGAAGAACCGACTCCGATTAATGTTTTGGTGTTGCCGTCTAATTTTAATAGTTTTCCGGCGAAATACGCAGTCAAAAATGCCGCTGTTAAAGTGAAGGCCATTAATATAAGAGTTTGTTTTCCTACCCGAAACACGTTATAAAGGTTCATGTCAAATCCAAGCAAAATGATGGAATATTGCAGAAGCTTTTTGGAAGTGTAACTGACACCGTCGTTGAAAAACTGTGGTCTTTTCCAGAACGCCAGAATCATACCAAACAGAATTCCTAATACCGGGCTGCCGACGACGGGAACCAGTTTTCCTATAAACCATGCCGGGATTGCAATAATCGCCGCAAGTGCAATACCGGGCAGCTTACTGATGAGTGTTTTCATTTTATTCTCTCCTTTTGCTGTTAATCATACCGCTTGACAAGTAATAAGTAAAATATTATTATCTAATTAACTTAATTATAATTTGCTTATAGTAGGAGAGAAAATGACACTAAGACATTATAAAATATTCGTAACCGTATGCGACACGATGAATATGACGTCGGCCGCTGAAAAGCTTTTTATGTCGCAGTCTGCCGTCAGCCAGGCAATTGCTGAACTGGAAAGCCACTATGGAGTCCGGCTTTTTGAACGGTTATCGAGGAAACTGTATCTTACGCAGGCAGGGCAAAAACTTGCAGGCTATGCCCGCCACATGATTCGTATGAATGCAGATGTAGAAAACGATATGAAAACACTGCACCGGAACGGAACAATCCGCATAGGTGCCAGCGTAACAGTGGGAACTTGTGTATTGCCTGAGCTTGTGTCGGATTTTAAGAAAAGCAATCCGCTGACAAGCGTAGAGGTAATTGAAGACAATACCGCAAAAATAGAAGGCCTGATTCTTCAGGATAAGATTGACCTGGGTCTGGTAGAAGGAGAAACGACCTCTGCGGATGTGTTGAGCCGTCCGTTTCAAGACGATGAATTACTCCTGATCTGTTCTCCGAAGCATCGTTTTGCCGCATGCACGGTGATTGAACCGAAAGAACTGGAACAGGAAGATTTCATTATTCGCGAAAAAGGAAGCGGTACCCGCAAAACATTTGAAGATCGAATGGCGGAACACAATTTCACCTGGAAAGCTGCATGGACATGCAATAATGCGGATACCATAAAAAACGCTGTCGCGGCAGGCCTGGGCATTTCCGTGATCTCAAAACGTACAGTAGCTAATGAAGTAAAATCCGGTTTGCTTTGTGAAAAGCGTGTGAAAGGAATTGAGTTTAAAAGAAAGTTTAAAATCATTTACCATAAGAACAAATATATAACGGAATCCATGAAACAGTTTATGGCTTTATTGTAGAAATCCGGCGGACAAAAAATCTGCCGGATTTTTTTAATTTTTTGAAAGGTTTTGTCTACGATAATCGTATTGTAAGCGAGGGGATGAAAGAGAATGGACAACACATCGTCAGGTACCAACGATGCTGTAACAAGAGCTCTCGATAAATATTCCGATATGGTCCGCAGAATCTGCTTTATTTATCTGAAGAATGAAGCAGATGTGGAAGATATATTTCAGGATGTTTTTTTTAAACTGCTGCAGTACAAAAAATCATTTGAAAATGAAGAACACGAAAAGGCCTGGCTCTGCAGAGTAACGATTAACCAATGCAAAGACTTTAACAAAAGCTTTTTCCGCAGAAATGTCTGTTCCATCGAAGACTTGGAAATCCCAACGGAAGATAAAACAGAAGAGGGGCTGATTCGCGAGGTTATGGCTTTGCCTCAGAAATACCGGGATGTAATTTATCTTTACTATTATGAGGACTACCCCATTTCAGAAGTTGCAAAAATTCTGGGGAAAAATGAAAACACCGTTCATACCCGTTTACGCAGGGCAAAAGCAATTTTAAAGAACAAACTGAGAGGTTTTGAAGATGGAAACTATTTTTAAGGCAGCAATGAGTAAAATTCACGCTACTGAAAACATCAAAAAAAAGACGGAGGAATATCTTATGGAAAATTTGACATCTATGCCGTCCGCTGCAAAGCAGACCAAAGCAAAAAGCCTTTTTGCAAAACGCGTAATTGCCGCCGCCTGCGCTGTCGCTCTTTTATGCACAGCATCGATTGGAGCGTATGCATTTTATGAAACTCCGACTTCTTACTTAAGCCTTGATATCAACCCCAGCGTCGAATTGGGAGTGAATCCTTTTGGGAAAGTTGTCTCGGCCATGGCTTACAACAACGACGGGAAAACGATTCTGGATGGGCAGAATGTATCAGGTTCGGATGTTAAGGACGCTGTTAATACTCTGGTGAAATCAGCAGCACAAAAAGGCTTTGTTGCAAACGACGGGTCAACCGTCATTGCAGTGACCTCTGAAACGGACAACGATTCTACTGCCGCCGAACTTGAAGACGCCGCCGAACAGGGTGCCGACTCTGCGGTAAAGGCAGAAGGCAAAACCGCAGCGGTTCAAAAAGAAAACGTTGCTCTTGAAAGGCGCGATGAAGCCCGCAAGCTTGGAATTACACCCGGAAAACTTAACCTGATTCAAAAGCTTCAGGCGCTTGATCCTTCCATCACGGTAGACCAATATAAAGACGCAAAAGTGACGGAAATAATGAAAAAATATGTAGAACTCAAAAAATCCACATTGCCGAATCAAAGCAAAAAGAAGAGCAGCTCCTCGTCAGTGAGTGAGAGCTCCCAGCCAAGTTCCAATGAAAGCGGAGAAACATCCGCAGCACCGCAGACCAGCAGCCAGCCGGTGAACAGCGAAGCAAATCAGGCTGCCAAAAACGCAGGCAGCTCATCCGCCGCAAAGATTAAGGAAAACAAAGGTTCCCAAAAATCCGCGGACACGTCAAGCACCGGTAAAGTCGGCGGCAATTCAAATAACGGCAAGAGTGTTGCAAATTCGCATAAGAACTAAAAGTTATGGCTTTTCTATAATTTTCTGCTTTACAGCATTTCCAGTTTAATTATAGAGTTAGCTTGTGTTCATCCCCCCGCCTACGGCGGGGGGATGAACACATTTTATATTCCAATACTAAATTTAATATCAAATTACGTCACAAAAACACGGTATTTCCTG
>DATALZ010000090.1:0-28933 GCA_036260805.1 Caproicibacter sp. | reverse complement strand
GCAAGTTTATTCTGCTTTGTCTGATCTAACGTCAAGGCTGGTAATGTCGGTTCCATAACAGTCGGTGTACTGCCCCAAACAGTCTCAACAGCTTTTACAACGTCTGCGGTACATTCCGATTCCAGTTGGGCGCGTCCGCGGGCGCTGTTGACATAAGCCCGCATACCGTACTCGTCAGACTGAATAGATACGCTGTTTGCGATTAATGTATTTGGATAAATCTGCATTTACTCATGTCCTTTCTTTATACAGCCCGGTACATTCCGGACAGGGCAAACGAAAATGTATCTGTTATTTTGTCTGCCGTTACATCCCACGCTGATCCCACAGATGACTCGGATATGGGTGTGATCGTATTTCCCAGTATTACGGGGACTATTGGGCCGGATATGCCGCTGATGCCGGATACTCTGTGTATTCCAAGTCGATTCTCGTAAGCGCTTGCAAATGGCAAGCCACCAATTTGTAGCCACCCGGTCATACCGCCTTTAGACGATAACGTTATTCCAGCTTCGATGTAAACATATTTTCCCAACTTGCAATAGTTGGCATAAGCTACCGTAAAGACCGGGCTTCCGGCTATATTGCTACCGTGTATAGTCAGTGTCCAATTTCCAATCTCTGGTGCCGGGCATAATCCCGCCGCGATAAACTGTGCAAGGGTAATGTCGCCGCTCAGCGGGTTTCCTAAGATTTTCCGGGTATTTGGTACAGCTCCCGCGGGCATTTGCACCGCATTTCCGTCTTTGTCAAGGGTTGCGAAACCATTCACCGCACCAAACAGGTTTTCCAACAGTTGGCATAATGCTCCGAGGTCATACCAATCCGGTTTATCCCCCGGCTGTGGCAACGGTAATCCGAGCTTTGTTGTTGTCTTCGATGTACTCATGATTTAGCCTCCTAACATTGTTTTTCCTGCCATTGCATATTGAGCCGCATTAAGGCCCTTTGCCGCATACTGTTCCGCAGTAAGGCCAAGCGCCGCATATTCCGCCGCCGTAGGCGCTCCACCGCCGAGTGCTGACATTGTAGCAAACAGATCATTGATAATCTTTTCTATGGGTTCCGAATAATGAGTAACCGGAGATATCATGCTGTGTGAATTTAATGCATCTTGTGCCGCCTGCCTTGCTTGGGCTGCAGCATCTTTAGCATCCTGAGCTGATTCATCCGATATTGCTTTTGCCTGATTTGCTGCTACTACTGCATCGTTTGCCTTTGCATCGGCCTGCTGTGCGTCTGCCGCCGCCTGTTGCGCTGTTGCTGCCGCCGTGTCGGCCTTGTTGAGAGCTTTAATGAGTGCTGAAAAATCATCTGTACTCTGAATTGCCCCTTCAAAATTGGACGGCATAACCGTTATCGTGATTCCATCGACTTTTAGTGTGGCTCCGCTAGGCTTTGCCAGAAACACCTGACAAGCATTATCGTTAATGGCGGTTGTTGCTTGGTAGGCAAGAAGGAACGAAATCACTCCGTTTGTGGCATCCACAATTTCGCCGTCATTAAACGATTTTGTACCATCAGATTTGATAATCCCGATACGTGGTAAACTGGTATACTCGGAAATATCAACCGGTTTAGGCTGCAGTTCCATTTCACCGCGGGCGTTCTGTACCTGGACGTTTTGCTTTAGATGAAATCGTATAAGCCTTGAATCGCTTTCGCCCTGTATGGCAAAAATTATGATTGAATTCTTTTCCCATACATTCACGTCAAAATCATATTCAACCAACCGTTAATCACCTCTTTAAGTTCCTACTGATTCAAGCAGGCCAATGAAAGCGTTTCCGTCTTTGTCCAGAAATCTTGTTGGCATAAACACATGGTCTCCTACTCTTAGTTGCCCGGATGCATTAAAAATGCTGTCGGCTTTAAGAACACCTACATTCATAATGTTTCCGCCCTTCATATTCACATAGGCTGGATATATATTTCCACAATGGAAACCACCCTCTAAACCATCATCATATGGATGCCATGACATTGAATAATCGCCACGCTCTGAATTCCACTGCATTGATTTACCATCTGCAAGCGTATCATCAATGCTGCCGCTTGATACGCCCCTGTGACCTATGTAGGTGCTGCCATTGTAAAAGTCGAAACCGTCGCCGGTAATCTTCACCGATTTACTTCCACTTGCGCTGTTGAATGCGAGAAGAATATCCGATGCGTGTTGCTGGATATCAGTACCGAGATCGGCTGTGCTGACCTTGCTTTCAAGTCCCTTTTCAGTAGCAGTGACGCGGATTTCCAGATTGCCGATAGATACTTTAGCAAGTTCGACCTCTTTAGATGCATTGTCGGCGGTTTGCTGTGCCACATTTGCAGTTTCTTGCGCTTTTGCGGCGGGGCTGTAATATGTAGCACTGTTATCATCGGCTGATTCAGCGTCGCCGGAATATGATTCACTTTCCCCTATTGTGTAGGCCAAGTTGCTAACGATAGATTTGTATTTGTTCCCGTCCGGGTCCGTAATATAGCACACATCTCCGGCTTCAATGGCCGGGTTGTCACATGCTTGGGCTGTGAATGGGCGTAACGTCATACCAACCAATTTACTGCCTAATGTGTCCGCAAGAGATTGCACTCCATCTTGTACGAAAGGGTTACTAATAGATATAACAAATCCGTCTGTGCCTGATTTGTAGATCGTTTTTGCTTCATCATTGCCGGTTATTTTGACTCCGGTTACGACTGTATCCGCCTTTTTAATGTCGGATGATTCTATGCCAATAATATCCCACGGCCTATTTTCGTCCGTATCTGAAAGGCTGAACTTTGTAAAGTCATACCATCTTAACTCGAGTGCCCCATCCACATTGCATCTGCAGAAATTCCCCGAAAGCTGTCCGGCATATGAAATCACGTCGCGGAATGTTAATGCTCCATCTGTCGGGCGGCTGGTTACAACATAGGTTGAATTTGTAAATGCTGTAGTCGCCAAAGTCACTCCGCAGCAGGAACACGCATCAGCTACAATTTCACCGAGTGTTTTTGGGTATACAAGTGTACTTTTTGAGTATGGCTGGTCGAACTTTGACATATTGTCTAGTGCCGATAGTTGAATCGTTCCGCCTACACTCTTTGGCCCGCTTATTGTAAATTGCCCTCGGTTGCATCTTTCTGTTGCCGGCCCATGCCAATCCATCTTAGTAACAAGATCAATATATGGCTTTATTACGGCTCCCTCGAATTGGGAATCCGTGAATTTGTTATAGAAGTTATTTAAGCTTACTTTAAACTGTTGCGCGGCAACAGAACCAACCTCTAACTTTTTGTCTGAGGATGTGGAGTCGATTAAATTGAAAGTTCCAACCATAAAATCGGATTCTTTCAAATTAAGCGTTGTCCCATTTTTTAGCACAACATCGGCGCCCACATGGAACTCAGGCCCAAGTTTTAATATCTCTCTGAATGTGTTTGAAACGCGCATCATATCGCCTACCGTTCAATACAACTAAAATCTGTGTTCTTCCATGCTCCGTTATAATAAACAGCGTGATAAAGTTCTGACTTTCTCGCAGGCACATAGCAAGTCATTGTCCTTGTGCCATACTCCGGGTCTGGATATGTAAGTTGGTAATATGGCTTATGGAAATGTTTCATGATTGCGCTCATCTGATTTTGTGGCAGTAAGTCGTATTTAATTTCCACGCTCCGCTTACCAAAAGCAACAACTTTCAGATTCATTGTTCCGGTCTGATCTCTTCCGCTATCAGACGAATGTACGTCCTCGCTGTCCACACTGAATTCTGACGGTTGGGGGAGCGGATCACCGTCTATCTTCCATATTTTTGACATCGGAATCATTAAAGAGCTTTCCAACCAATTCACCCCCGAAAACAAAAAAGAACGCCACCCAAAAAGGATGACGTTCTGACGTTCAAGACGTTCCGACGTTCGATATTTAATTGATAATATTATACCATAAATTGAGAATTATTTCAATTAGCTTAATTTAAAATCTACTTCCGATTCGCTCTCAAATATGTTTCCTGTGTATTGGAGAACTAACCCATTATCGCCCTTAGGCTCTTCAAAAGCAATTGTTCCTTCAACGTCGCCATTTGGTGCCAAGTCGCCGCTATGAAGCTCCGAATCGTTACCGGACATATAGCTTTCAGATGTGATTTGTCCTTTACTATTTTTCATTTTAAAATCAAGTGGGTTATATGAAATATTTTCTTTCCCGTCGTTCTTGTATTTCACCGTTACAACGACATATTCACATCCAGCTTTCGGGCTATCATATTCTCCGCCTTTTGTCTTTTGAACTTTTGTTACAGATAATTCCATATTGTTATATTTTACAACTTCGCCAACTTTGAATAGTTTCTTAGACGTACTTTCACTGCTATCTGATTTTGCTCCTGCCATAGCAGTTGGTGAGGAACTGACAGCCTGTGGCTGTGAACTTCCGCAGGAATTGACTCCAACGATTATTAAAATAAGCAATACTACGATGATGATTAGGGCAATAAGCCAGCCTTTTTTCTTTTTGGGCTTAGCATATTGGTTTTGATAATAAGCTGGTTGCTGATATACTGGCTGTGCAGGCTGTACAGGTTGCGCAGCATTAGCTGACGCCCCACAATTCGGGCAAAAATTACCTTCAAATTCTTTTCCACAATTCGTGCATTTCATAATATTTCCCCCTTTTGCCACCAAATTATACCATTGTAAGGCTATTTTTTCAATATGAATATTGTTCAAAAATTGTAAGGATCAGTTATTGGCTGAGCCTTTGGTTATTGTACGATAGGGCATTTGCCTGTTCTGCGTGTAATATTGTTAATATGTGATATCACACCTTTGGTGAGGCTTTCCCCATCCATTGTAATATCACCGCTCCCACCGTTTTCCCGTATTGCATCAATCACCTGGTAAACTAAGCTTGCGACAGCCGATACGAGTTCTCCGTTTGCCGCGACCACTGTATCATACATTGTCTTTTGTGGTGTAACAATCTCCGGGTTTGTTTGTGCTCCTGGGTACTCAGCAACGTTTACGAGGGATGATCTCGTTAAAACCGCGCCCGTGGCAAGGTGCGGTATTTTTTCCATAGGCTTTATATTGATTCCGAAGTGCTTTTCACCAATTACAGGTGTCCAAGATGGAGTGTTAACCTGAATTTTATCCATTCCGTCTATGACATAATTAATTGCATCCATAACACCATTTAACAGATCAATTGCAAAATTTGCAGCATCACGAAATACATTTCTAAATCCTATTTTTACCCCGTCCATCATGCTCTCCCATTTTTTCGCTGTGAACCACGGAGCAACATAATAGTTCCACCATTTTACGATAGCAGAATTATTCCACCACGTTACAATTTCGTTCCATTTGTTTTGTGCTGCCATTTTAACCTGATTAAAAAGGCCTTGCCACTTTGCGGCAGTAAACCACGGTGCAACATTGGTGTTCCACCACTTAGGAATCTCTACTATGAAAAAGTTCTTGAATTTGTTCCAATTATCTGATACGGATTTTAAGAACGTACTTGTAAATACATCCCACTTTGATTTTACCTGTCCGTTTTGCCAATCAACTTGGTTTACACATTCTCCGGACTGTTTCTTTGCTTCTGCAACAACTTTTTGGTGCTTATCCTGGGCGGATTTAACTGTCTCATCGCGTTCTTTTGCCGCGTTTTTAATAAGTTTATCGGCCTGGTCGGATGAAATGGAATGCGTGTCGTCACGTTCACGGATGATTGCCGCAACCGTATCATTATACTTAGTATTTGCATCGGCAATGACCTTGTCGGTTGTGGTCTTGGAATTCTTGACAATGTCGGCCGCTTCTTGTGCGCTCAGCGCGGTATGATTTACACGCATATTTTCAAGTATTGCCTGTTCTTCAACCTGATTTTTTGACAGAGCCTTTATGCCGGTATCATACATCTGGCTGTGAATAGTATTGATTTGCTCGGATTCAGACTTTGTTAAGGAGCGTTTTTCTTTGGCGGCCTTGTCTAAAATAGTTTTAATTTTCGCTTCGTTTTCCTGCTCCGCCTTAATTTTTTTGTCATAACCCGAATTGATATTATTGACGATTTCATTGGTTTCCTGCTTTGACAATCCGCCGCTTAATGTTGCCAAGTCCTCAATGTTTTTAATACTTTCATCACGCTGGCGCTTGAATCCTGCAATGGTGTTATCGGCCATGTCCTGAACGTTTTTATTGATACCGTCTGCCATTGCTTTGGTTACGGTTTCGCCGCTCCATTCAAGCTCCTTAAGACTCTTATCCGCATTTGTAGAAAGAGCCTGAAAAGCTTCAATAGCGCGTTTCGTGGAATCGCTGACGTTATCTCCGAGCTTTTTAATCTGTACTGCGCTGCCGCCTAAGCCTAAAATTGAACCGTATGTTTCCCATAAATCGCTCAGGGCTTTCTTAGCGTCTGATGCAGCTTTCGGGAAGTCTCCTTTTAAAAGATCGTCGATGATATGGAGTGCGTCTGCAATTACTTTTAATGCGTTGGAAAACACTGCGCCGGTCCATTGCCCGAGCGGTTCAAGAAAATTATTATAGAGCCATACAAACACCGGCTTTGCTGCCTGTATTACATCATCCAGAACGCTAATTGCTGTTGAAATAATGTCTAAAACAGTTGGGACTATGTTATTCAGCGCCCATGCGCTCACAGGTCTTAGAACGTTATCGAAGAACCACAAAAGCCCTTCGCCAACGTGCTCATTCAGCTTTTCAAGTGCTTTCCAGATTCCATCCAGTCCCGCATTTATCGCTCTCCAGTTAATACTAAAATTCAATGTGGAAAAGATGTTCAGCATTCCGGGAATTTCTTCGCTATACCGCCATTTTTCAAGCGGCACGAGATAATCGTTAAAGAAATCTTCAAATGCCGTCGCAGTGAATTGCTTAACAGGTTCCAGAGAAGCAAAAAACAGCTTAAAAGCATCTATTGTAGGCTGGACAGCTTGTCTAATTCGTGCAAAAGCGGCCATTATTCTGTCCGCCATCTTCTCGGCTGGGTTTGCAATATTCGGTACGCCAAGCGTTGGGACGTTAAAATCAAGACCGTCACTGCCGGAACCGTCTCCGCTGCTTTTCTTCTTTTTGCTCTTATTAGGGTCATCCAGTCTATTCAGCCGGTCAAAGCCTAATACTGAGTTCTGCAGTTTCTTATTGGCATCCGCCGCATCGTTGGCCGCTTTGGTGCTTGCTTTGCCTACACCGTTAATGCCTGTAATGACCGCCTGCTGCTTTTTCATTTCAGCATCATAATTCATGCCGAACATACTGTATGTAGCTCTGGATAAAGCCAAGCCAACACGCTGAATTACAATTGCAAAAGCATTTAGCCACGGGACCGCAGCTTGAATGAATGGGATAAATGCGGTACCAATGGAACGGCCTGCCGCCGTCATGTTCTGTTTTAAAACTCTCAGTTGGTTTTGAACGCTACCAAGAGTACGCCCCATATCACCCTGTGCATTCTTTGACTGGTCAATAAGGGTCAAATATCGTGCTATGACTTTCTGCTGATCTGTAAGCTCCTGACCGGTCGCAGCAAGGCCGTATTTATATGCCGTCTGCTGAATTGTTGCTTCGGACAGGGTATAACCGTATTTCCTTACAGCTCTCCATTGGCCGGTAAGCGCTGATTCAAGGTTTTCCGCTGCCTGGTCCGCGTCGACGTTGTAGAGTGACGCGATATCATTAGCCAACATGGTAAGAGACTCAGACATTTTTGTGGAAGTCTTGTCCCCGATTCCCATAGAGGTTTCGAGTTCTTGAAAAGTGCCTAACATCTGTTTTGCGGCATATTCATCTATACCGAGGTTGTCCTTTAATTTCTGCGCAAATACCGCCGCTTCATTGGACATTTTACCGAAAGCTACTCGAAATAGGTTTTCTGTTTCAGGAGCGTCTATGGCGGACTGGATCCCGCTCTTAATTGCATCAACGAGCTTTCTAACTCCCTGATAGACTACCGCGCTTATAAGGAATCGCTGGATAATCTGCCCTAATGAGCCAAACATGGAACCGGATTTGCTTGTCGTCTCGCTTACTTGGTTACCATATTTCTTAGTTGCTTCTGTAGCGGAGTTCATGGAAGTTTTAACCTTGTTGATTCCCTGCTGTACCTTACTCCATACAGAAGAATTCCCACCGAAAATGCTGTTCTCATTCCCATATAGACCGGCCTGATTTAGCTTTGCCTTTACGGTATCTAATGCGGTATAATACCGTGACATGAAATTTTGCCAGCCGGATAGTTTCGACTCGTTCACAATCGGCGTATCATCTGCGACGGTCTGTTTCTGAGTGCCGCCTAAGATATCTGATGCCAATGCGGAAGGAACACTTTTTGCAGAAGCAGGCAAAGCCGCCCTTGCCTGTGACGATTCAAGTTCTTTTGCCTTTTTTTCTGCATCGTATTGCTTTTGAACTAGATCGTTGATTTTCTGATGCTCTGCTTCAAGAGATTGCAGGGCTTTTTTTGCCGTTTCCGCTGCCTGCTGTGTTGCCTGCCCCGTTTTCTTTACTGCGTCCTGCGTCTTTCCTGAATCAGACACGAACGCATTTCCGTACTGATCTAAAATCTGCTTTACAGGTGCAAGCTGAGATTGGATGTTTGGAAGTTCCGCAGACAGGGTCTTTTTCAATTGGTCGCGGAGTTGGGTCATTCCGGCCAGTGCATCCGTTATATTTGCTTTAACGAGGATCTGTAATTCCTCAACCGTAACACCCGTTTTAACCACTCCCTTTAAAAGAAAAAACGTCTTGAGCACCAAAATGACGTTCAAGACGTTCTGTATTAACTTAAAAATGATTTCCACGCTTCAACGATTGCCTTTTGCTTTTGCTCCGGGTTAAGATTCGGAATTGATTTATTGTGCTTATCAAACAAATCCGGGTATAAATCGTGAAGCGTATAGCGTCTGGGCTTTTCACTGAAAAAGTCCATGATAACTGTTGCAGTTTTATAAAGAAGAATTGCTTTTTCTTTAAAATGATCTTCTTCTTTTTTCTTTTTCTCAGTTACAAATTCTCCAATTTGCTTAAGCGTTAACTCTGGAAATTCCAGAGGGCTTATTCCGTAGTGGTAGGCAATAGGGCGATATTCTGCGATTTTTTCTCGCCAGTTCCGGCTACCCAGGTTTTCCCGGCTTCCTTCACCGCATCGTTGATGATTTGCTGCATATCCAGAGACGGAGACTCCAGAAACGTTTTCAGTTCTTCTGGGGTCATCCGTGTTTTGAAAAAACCCTTGTCGTTGATCTCCTGAATTATCTCGGCATAGAGGGTTTCAACTGTATAGAAGATTTCAACTGGCTTCCCGTCCGTTTCAACTGTCTTCCCATCCTGTGCAATGTAATCGTCGATGAAGTCTGCAGCCGCGTTTACGTCCTTGATTGCGCCATCGGAAAACTCCACGAGTGCAATCTCAAGCACTTTCAGAGAGGGCCCCTGTGCCGCCTTTTTCCAAAACTCCTGTATGTCCTTAATTGCAAAACGTTCCTCAAAATGTTCCATGAGGCGCGTTTTAAATTTCAAATCCAGTTCTCTTGTTGCACCTTTAATCATGATTTCCTCCCAAATTCATAAGATTTTCCCCGGTTTTTAAGCCGGGGACTGTGTTAATCAGGTGACCGAGGGAAGTCCTTTCTGCTCAGTAATTGTCGGGTCACGGTAAATCGTCATTTTCTCCTGCAGGATGCCGTTGTTGGAGATTTTGTCATTTCCGATATGGATTGTGCCAGAAAACGCGAATGTAAGCGGTTTTCCTGTAGTCGCCGCGGTTGTCTCCGGCAGTTTTACCCAGAAGTAAACTTCCGTCTGTGCGTCGGACAGAACTTTCAGAGGGTCATGCTGCTTTTCGGAATAGAGAATAGGGACTTCAATTGATTTTGCCTTTGAAATGCCCTGCGCGGTTCCTTCGTGCGAACTTTCAAGGCAGGAATAAGTTACCGGGTCCGGAGCATCTTCAAGTTCCGGGATTTCCTGCACAAGCATAATCTGAATCAGATCCGCCGCTACAGACGGCACTTTCTTTGTGGAATACCATAATTCCGTGCCTACACTGGTTTTAGGCGGGGTAAGGGTTGCATTGACTTCTGCCATAAAATCAACTCCTAATGATTTTTTTCAAATGAATTGTCTATTGCATTCCAGCGGACTTCAAAATATCCGCCGTAACGCCATTTCTTCGTGATTGCGTCGTACTGCTGCGGGGTATTTGTCGTAAGCATCAAGTTATAATCTCTCAGCTTTACGATGATTTCATCGAATATCCCGAGTGCTGTATACAGACTTCCGGCCCATACTTCAACCGTGATTGACAGATCATAGGCTGCGCCGTCTATCGCTGATTTCGATGGCTTAGAGATGGGCGGCTGAATTACACAAGCCGGGAAATGTGCCGTAGTATCAGGATTCGAGAGAAGTGCGCCATTGGTACCGATCTCAGGTACTTCCGCCACCTTATCCACGAAAAGCTGAGTAAAATATTTTAGGTTGAGTTCATTCCGCACCATTTGAAGCCTCCCGAATCATCTGACTTATTGCATCTGCCACACTCTGGACGTTCTTATCGCGGTTTTGGAATGCTGCCGGATGCATATACGGTTTCGGATACATTCCATCGACTTCCCAATACTTCTCTCCGTTGAATCCTGTAACCAACGGATATCCATACCGGGCGAATGACGGTGGAACCATTGAAACGTGTATGTACCACGGGATTTTCTTTGCCTTTTTCAGCCGAATTGCTTCGTCCACGCCCTCATTGTCGACTTTAACGCCGGTCCCGAACTCACTGTACGAACTCCACGGGACCTCACTTGTGTCGTTATAGACGCGCCCTTGAATTACATTGTCCTTTGAATCAAGGATTTCGACTTTGATTGCGCCGCGTACAGGCCCCGGAGCGAGTTTAATTGCTGCCGCCGCCGTATTATTCAATGCAGTTTTAACGCCGGATTCTGCGGCTTTGGGAAGATTCTGAATGATGTTGGCGAGAGTTTTGTCCAGATGGTCAAGGCCTTTGATTTCGACGGATAAAAAGCCCTTAGACGAGTTCATAGGTCTTTTCGAATATATCCGGCTTGCAAGGATAAAACTCGCCGTTTACGCCGCGGATGATAAAGTCACCAATTGAAGCGGTCATTTCTCCTTCAAGCGTCGGAATCCGAAGAACCGGCTTTACGCCGTCAAATGCTGGATAAATGTTCATCTGCTGCTCACTCGCCCAATGGTAAACGCGGTCCTTGTTTTCATTGGTGAACTGCATCGCTTCGATTTCAACCGGTTTTTTCCTGTACTTTGCCATATTCTCAACTCCCCTGTGATACAAGCCGTGCTTCAATCAGCGTTGGGTTACGGACGGCCTGCACATTTTTGAGTGCTGGATTTACGCCGATAACCTGGTATTCGCCTTGCCCGTAATCGTTGTAGGTTGTATCTCCAACCGTGAACGTGCCTTTTATGGCCGGTTCTTTGAAATAAAGATAGTCGCCTTTTGCAATATCCGGGATATTATCGGAACGCAGCTTGATGATTTCGTTTACTGTCTGTCCGAATTCTTCAATGTCCAATTGACTGTAATCGGTCTGGACGTTAAGGTCGATCTGGCGGAGATTCGTATATCCGCCGACTGTTTCGCCGTGCTGGACTTCGGAACGATAAGTGCAGACGTAAACCGTCGATAAATTCCTCATAGCTTGAAAAACCTCAGATTTGCCCCGATGATACTCTTTTGAAGCTGATCTTCGAGGTCTTGATAATAATAGGTCTGTCCGCCGACTTCGCTTTCCGTCATTCCCTCGTCGCCGCGCTTGTTATATGCGGCAATTGTGATATCACGGATAATCGCAAGCAAGGCGGGTGTTTCCTGCCCTGCTATGCGGTTAGACTTTTCAAGAGCGATATTATACCAATCATCGTATAAGTCACCTATAATTGACTTCTGAGAGTCGGTTACTGCAGGCAGTTGCCCGTAGATTTTTTCGAGTTCGGTTTCTCTTGAATAGGCCATAATATCGCCCCTTTATCATCCGTTGGTAATGATCTCTGCAATGGCAATGTTCTTGTGGTTTGCAACAAGGCCCCAGTTGGATTTGTTCCCGAGCTGTGCATCTGTCGGGCTTGAAGTGTACCCGGAAGAAGGTTTCGTGAACTTGAATCCGTTCGGGTGAATGGTTTCGCGGATGCGGGTGTAAAGCGTATCCTGCCCGCCGTTGGTTTTCGGGTCACGGAACACTTCGGACGGAACGTCCACCGGAGCAGATGCAGTTAAAATGGAACCCGCGCCGAGAATATAGGTCGTATATTCATTTGCGCTAGTCGCCGTAGCACTTGCACCAACAGGTACGCTGTCATCGACAATAACGGTAAGTCCGTTAATATCCGCAATGTTGAGTTGGCGCTCGATTCCCTGCGGGTCGGTATACTTGCGGTACTGGAGCAACTGCAGATTTGCAAGTCTCTGAGCAACAGCCGAATGCATAACCGCAAGGGTAAAGATGTTTGCATTGTCGCCTACAGCCTGTACCGCAGCGTCGTTTATGGAAGTCTCACCGATTCTGTTTACATCTGCCACCGATGCGGAAGTTGTGGCAAGGTTAAGAATGTGATTCTTCCAGCCGGTATCGGTAAGGCCGAAAATTGCTTTGAGAATACCGATAAGGTTCCCCTGGCGGTATTTGCTCCAGTATTTCGCAATCTGAGAGGTAATCTGCCGCATCGGGTCTGCGCCGGAATTAAAGTCCTTGATGAAATCTCTGGCTGTAAAGCCTTTTGCACGGCCGTACACGATGCCGCTCTGAGATTTTGCGGCTGCTTCGGAAGATGTGATATCCGTCGCGCCGTCATAGTTCACCGGGTCGCCGCTGATCGTCGAATAGAACGGGATTGTGTAGGTATCGCTGCCGCCTGCGATCATGCTTGCGATATTCGCATCGGAAACTACTGCGCCACTGTCAAGCAGGGCGGTTTTGGTCGGGTCGTTTTCATTCGCCCAGTTGTGATTGAAAATCTCCGGGTCAAATGGATAGCCGAGGTAATCTGCCATTTATACCACTCCTATTTCATAAATGTTTTGAACAGCTCCGGATTCTTCTCTTTGAATTCGAGTTGTTCCTTGTAACCCATCTTGTCAAAGTCTGCCTTTGTCACCGTCTGCCCGCCGTGATGCGATTCAGGCGGTTTCTGTTGGAGCTTTGCATTGAGGGCTTCTGTCACTTTGGTTTCAAACATGCCTTTGGGATAGATTTCATACCCGGAAAGCAGTTTCACGCGATCATTCACCTGTTCCGCCGTGGCATTGTCAAAGTCAATCAGCGAAAGAAGTTCATTCGGGATTTTGCTCTCCCCGAACATCTTCGCAGTTTGCTTTTCCAGTGCTCTTGCGTTGTCCTTGCGGGACTGTGCGGCTTCTGCATCCTCGTATTTCTTCTGGAAATATGCCGCCTTTTCGTCTGCCGTCATGTTTTTCAGCTTTTCGGCTTCGGTCAATTTATCGTCGTGCAGCTTCGCCCATTTGGTTTGAGCGTTCTGGATTGCCGTTGAAACAGCGCTGTTCGTGTGCTTGTCAAGCCATGATCTAAAATCCCCGTTCGTCTTGATAAGCTCATCAAAATTCAGCGGATCTGCTTTCGGCGGCACTGGCGGGTCTTTGGGCGCGTCTGCCGGTGTTGGCGGTTCTGCTGGGGGTGTTGGCGATTCAGCAAACAGTTGAATATTCGGTTTCAAGAATTTTTCCATAATAAAATCTCTCCCTGTTCATCCTCGCGGTACTCGCCCGCAAGTCATGATAAATTTTTGTCCTGCCGGTACTCGCCCAACAGTCCATATAACGAAAAGAACGCCAATAACCCTTTGTGGATTACTGACGTTCGAGACGTTCGGAATCGTTTAAATTGAACTTATTTATTTGTTTACATCGGGGACATTTGATCTCCATTTTCGCCCCCGGTTGCGCTTTTAAAAGGAATTTTCCGCAATGTGGTGTCTTGCATTGATATTCAATCAGGTTTTCATCCATGTGTATCAACCTTTTCTTTCCGCAGCACTTCAAATCCCTGCATCTCGTATTCCTTGCCGTCTGATTCCTCATTCAGAAGAATAACGGTTCCGGCCTTTTTAACGGCATAAACCGCGCCGGTTTTTGCATAGCCTTTCGCCATTTGAATGATTGACTCAACAGCATTCTTTTTCACTTCATAAGCATTGCTGTTAATTATCAGTTTCATTTCTTGCCGTCCTTGTGGTATGTAATCCCAACCGCGATAATCAATCCGATTACCTCACAGACAATTGTCGTAACAACACCGGCCCAGAATGGATTTACCCACATTTTCGTATTCCCTCTTCCTTTTATATTTGATTAATCCCTTTTTCCTGACTATTCGCATACTTTGAGCAATTCGATTTTATATGCTATAATTCTTATCAGAAATGAGGGATTACAATGTATGAAGATCATTTTCCAACATTGCCAAGTGGTAAATTATCGATCGCACAACTTACCCTATATAGTTGGAGTTTTGACTTTTATGCCATTCGCGATTTAATTAACTATACAAAACGAAATATTGAGCAGTTGGCTAAAGAACGGCTTAACCAAGCAAATGAAAACATTGAAAATTGTATTGTATTTCAAAACGCAATGGTAGAAGTTGAAGCTGTTCACCGTATGGAGCCTTATGCGTATCGTTCATTTATCGTTACTCTTTATTCTATTGTTGAAGCATGCTTAGACTCTTATTGCAATATGTGTCAAATAGAATTTGGGTTAAAAGTTGGTCTCTCAGATTTTGCAGATAAAGGAATTACTCGGTCAATAAATTACTTAGTAAAAGTAGTTCAAATTGGAGATATTACGAGTGATAATAGATGGAACAAAATGAAAATAGTAAATAAAATTAGGAATGATATTGTCCACCGTGGTGGGTGTGTATCTGATAATAAGAAATTGGATTTGTATAGGGAAACTTTTGGTATTGATACAAACGGAGAGGATAGTTATTTGTATGTAATGTATGAAAATGTTATTGAGATATATAAGGCATGTAAAGAATTTGTCGAATTTGTTCTCTCAAAAGAATCTCCTTTACCACAAGTTAAAAATGAAACATGATTTTCTCCTATTCTACTGCCCAAATAATACTCCGGCATGGATGATACGGCGGATATATTGGCGGGCAGTTAATTCCTATCATAATGTCTTTCATTGGGAAGATTTTCAAATGCAATGATCTGCAGGCATCCGTTGTCCTATCGTCTATGGTTGCGATAAATTGATATTTCTCAACGCCTGCATCCTCAAAAGCTCTCACGACGGTCTCACTGACAATGTAGGACATATAGATATCAAGCTGTCCTGCGTGATTGTCTTTGTTTGCTCCGTGCTGGCTCCGGCGTAACATCCAATCTCTTTGTGCTTTCAGTGCCTTTTTGTACTGGAGATTGTCAATGTCGAGTGCCTTTTTTGGGCCGAGCGGTGTCGGCGCGTTCATCTGCTGTTTCTCGGCGTTCACCATCTTCTGAAACTGCCCTGCGCGGTATCTGGCATCAGCATATAAATCATCTTGATACCTTCCGCCGGTTGGAATCGTGTTATCAAGCCATTTGTCAACGTCCTGCGCTGTTGGCGGGTTCTCTTTGCCCTTGCCTGTGATCTGCTGTGCGTTCTGGAATTCGCGCTTGTAGGCATTCTGTGAGATATTTAGCAGGATTTTTTTATCTTGTGCCATAATCGGCTGATAGAATCCGATGAACGCCGCCATAAGGAAAGCAAGCAAAGCTTCATTGCCGCTGATTCGCGTTCTGCTGTCGAGGTCTCGCATGATTAAGTTGAATTCGCCAACATCGTAACCGGCCTTTTGCCATGTATTGATTTTTCGGTGTAGACGTTCGACTTCATTCCGGCTGATATTGCCGCTTAATTGGATACTGCGGAAGTGATCTAAGATATCTTGTAAATCGTCAGATAAATCCGATTGTTTATCGCTTATGTAGCTTAATAGGGTATCTTCCTCGGTGTCGGCATAGTGCCAATAGTTGAGGATATAATCAACGTCGTTCATGATTATTCATGCTTTCTCGGAGTAGCATCCCAGCAAAACCATTCGTCTGCGGTATTCCAGCCGTTGTGAGCGCAACATAGCCCGTCTTTACAATGCTTTTCGCAATCTATACAGTAGCATTTTGCAATCGGTGACTTGTCAAAGCGGTGCTTTTGCTTTGATTTTAGTATTTGTCTTAGTATCAATTCTTTTACACCGCCAATGGCACATCTTATCAAAACAGCCGCAACGAATGCGCATGTAATTGCACCAATAAGTTCCAAAAGCGGATTAGTCATCATCGTTCTTTCCCTCTTTCCCATCCTCGTTCGGCTCTGCCCCATTGCCTGTGCCATCATTGGCATGGTTTTCCAAATTGTTCTGCGGATTCTCTTTCGCCCGCTTCAAGGATTCCTGATAATCAGCATCCTGCTCGTTGCGTTGGCGCTCCATTTCTTCCTGTGGGTCTACATCAAGTTGCGACTCTGCAAGTGCAGTCTGTTGGCTGATAAGCTGGCCGTTGTAGGCTGTCAATGCGCGATTCAGGCTCTTATCTTTGTCTGTCGGAATGTTGCGCTGGAGCGTAATCACAATGTTGCGGAAATCGAATTGAGCGCCTTTCAGATTCAACCGGTTTGTAACGACTTCCCACAACCTCAAAAGGCCCTTACGAAATACACGGTCTGCTGTTGCGCTGTATTGGTCGAGCGCATATAGTTTATATCCGAGTGCTGATGCATTATCAGCATTGCTGAAAGCGTCATCCGTCATGTTGGGAACGCCGGTTAACATCGTTATTAGGTCGTGCTGATTTGAAAGAACGCTCTCCAGACCGTCGTAACTTACTTCTTTCAATAACCACTGGACATTCCCATCCGGCCCGACAAATATTGTCTGTGCTTTGCGGTATGCGGCTTCTTCCGCTGCCCTCGCCGGGTTTAGAATAACCTTGCTGCTGTCGTTCGGGTCTGCAATTGTCACCGGGTTTTCCGCAGTATATCCAGTCATCATTAATTTTGCATCATCGTTATACTGCGTCATGTTGCGTATATTGTTGGTGATCTGCTCGTATGTGGCAATTGGGGAAAGTGCCGGTTCAAATACCGCGATTCCGTCCGGGTTGTCAAATGCCACCCCCGGAACGTCGCCCCATTTCAACTCTTCCGGTTCCCCATCCTGCACATTGTTGCGATAAACTGTTCGGGCTTCATCCGTAATGACTTCCACAACGTCGATATCTGCGTTGTTTACGTCCTTCTCTTTCCAATGCCGTACAAGGCCGATCAAATTCGCAGGCGTGGAATAATCGTAAATACCTACTGTTTGTTTCGCATCAAAGCGGGTGTAAACGACTTCATTGTTTTTGTTTTCGTAGATATAAAGATAAGCCGCCGCCATAGTCAGGTAATCGTGAATCAACTCAATAAATGTTGCCGCATCATCGTTATAATTTCGTATGTATTCCAGTGCTTCGGCGTATTCCTGTATGTACTGCTGTTTTTCGTTGTCGGTTGCGGACTTCCCGGCCTGTTTTAGTGCGTAATCGGTCGGAGTAGAAATGCTATACATTGGGGCTTTGCCGCCCAGGTATCCTTGTACCATGTTAACAATGTAAAATTCAAACGGTACAATGGCTTTTCCCTGCTTATTTTCGTCCAGAGAACCGTGCATTGTCTCATTCTCATTAAATTTGCGGGCGTAACGCTGATAAAGGTCAAGCCTATGGTCAAGGATAGGCTGTACTAAGCCTAATAATTCGCTGATATTGCCTGCATTATATCCTTTTAGCTGTTCAACTGTCATCTGCAGCATTTTTTCACCCTCAAATTCTTATATTCCCGATTCCCCAACCGGAGCGCGTCATATCATCCTCGAGCGCATAGCGAACAGCATCAATGCTGTGGTTGTCTTTGTCTGGATAACCGTCTTTGAAATTGCCGTTTGCGTCCCGCTCCAGCTCATAGCCGTAAAATTCGCGCCATGTATTCGGGCATCTTTCGGGGTCTATTATGATTTCTTCCAATTCCTCAGATAACCATTTAACCCCATATTCAACACTGTCGGGGCCTTTCTTTGCCCCTCTGATTCTTACACCGTATTCTTTGTAGTCTGCTATGCTTTTCGGTTCTGCGCTGTCTGCAATTACTTCCCTATTAAATTTGTTTTCAGCTTTCACGGCCGCTGCAGAGCGCCGGTTACTCATTCCTACAGCATGAATTTCAAAGAATATATAAAGCCTTTTCCTGGTCTTATCGTAATGACATACCGTATAATGAAACGGGTCTGCAGCATATCCCCAGTCAAGGCCACGCCTAACACGGTCAAAGTGCTTTATTTCATCATCGGTGATCTTGCGGTTGACAAGGTTCTTGAATACTTCCGCTCCGGTTCCTGTGACTTCTCCAAGATACTCATGCTTATAGGATTCCGGCTTAACTTCTTTCAGATGTTCAGCTTCAACTATGAATTCTTCGCCGAGCCAATCCTTCGGAACGGTTAAATATGTGCTGTGATGATTCAGCATCCCAGGCATTGAAAATTCAACCGGGTCATTCACCCAATTCCGTTGTGATTTCGGCGGGTTGTAGGTGTAGAAAACAATGAACTGTTCGCCGCCGCGAATTACGGATTGCTGAATACTGCGAATCTTTTCGGGGCCTTCGAATTCGTCCAGTTCCTCAAACCACAAATATTTGATATAGCCTTTTGCTACCTTGATTGACTTTGATTTCTTGACTTTATCAGCGCCGCGGAAAAGAATCTGTTGCCCTGTTGGCCTGTATGTGAGCCTTAATGGTGACGTTGTTTCTTTCCAGAGGTGCGATACGCCTAATTTATCTATCGCCCAGAGTAATTGCTCATAGACGCTATCATGCAAGTTAATTCCGTATCGGCGGAACGCTACTGCATTTGTAAGTTTGCCGTTCTGCGCGTCACGCATCATCCCTTGAATGATCTCGGTACTGGAAAATGATGATTTTGTCGAGCCGCGCCCACCGTCCAGCTTATAGAATGTGTGTTTTCCTGCCTTGATATCATGATGAACGGAATAAAACGAAGGGGCAATTATATCAGTTAGTTTTATCTGATTCGGGAATGTCGTCAATAATGTTCACCCCGACTTCTCCGTCGAGTTTTACATTTTCAGTGAATAACCCGTAACGCTTTCCGAGAAGTTCCGCTGCTTTGTTTACGTCGGATAGTTTTGCAGGAATTTCCACGACTTCCGGAGATTCTTCATCAACGATTTTCTTTTTGCCGTTTTTGTCATAAGACGATTTGTGCTTTTTCAAGACGACGACGGTATTTTCCTTTTCTTCGCGGCGGAGAATCTTTGTAAGCGTCCGCAGGACTTCTTCCTGATCTGCTATTGTCGCGTCCTGCTTTGATTTCAGCTTTTCATTTATAACATTTTGGATGTCAGGTTTTTTCAAGTTTTCGTTTCCTATCGCATATGCTGTCTTTTCGCTGTAACCGGCACGGATAGCGGCTTGCGTCGCGTTCAGGTCTACAAGATATTCATCTATAAATCTTTCTTGTTTTGCTGTTAATTTACCGTTCACCGCTACTCACTTCCAATCTTTTTTTCTCTGCTTTATAATACTGTTGCAAGTAAGAGCAACAGCCAAAGCATTTGACAGTTTTTTGTGAAATAAACCATTGCAAATGTGAAAGCAAGAATTCCAATAGTTTCTATTGCTTCACCTATTTTTGTATTTGTAATAATCTCTTTCATTTTATCGCCCCGATTAATGGATAATGGTAGCCGCTGCAATCAGCAGAATTGCCATTCCCCATAAAACTTTCCTGGCAATTTTGAAAGCTTTATGCCAATATACCGTTTGCCCGTAAAGTTTGAAACTGTCGGATTGAGTGTTCGGCATGAATGTATCTCCAGTCTGTAATAATCAATTTAGGCTATCGGGCAAGGATTCGAGAAACCACCTTGCATGAGCATACTATTTCAGGTGTGGATTTCTATGCGGATTTTCGCCGCTTGCGTTCACCGTTCGGGCCTTTTACAGACACATCAATAATGCTATTACCTTTAAGCGTCTACCATTTCCGTCACCGATAGCCTGCCGCTATTTTCCGGCTGCCAGTTCTCATTCCGATTACATCGGCATGAAGTGGTGTCAGTATCCGGTTCTGCCCCGTTACGTCTCGGCTATTGCCTACGAACTGACATATACTCGACGGTTCCATTTTGGCTCCGCCGAATAATTATCAATGCGATTCTTTTTTAGATTACTGTTTAATGCTGCATTGGAGTGTACCCCCGGAATTATTTGCCGTTCTGTTCTCGGCTGCCAAAATTATGACTAAAACGTATTTACGGCATCCGGCTCATGTACCATCTGCCGCATATATGCGCCCCGCCGCCGTAAACGGAGCGCAATAGAAAGGAGGCTGTGCTATACACAGTTATCCGACGTAATCGCAGAAATTGTTGTAGCCGAGTTTGCTGCGGACTAATAAATGCAGAGCGTACACGGTATCTCGGTACATTTCGTCAAGTTGCCTTAACCGTTTCTGCTCGATCTCGTAATCGTGGCGGCGGTTAGAAAGCTTTTGGCGGAGTTCCATGCGCTTTTTATACAGCATGGTAACGTCTGCCTGATATTGCCTTATCAGTTCATCATCCATTTTCACCACCGCCGCTATTAATTTCTCATTTTCCTATTTAATTTTAGCTCAAAACAGTTTGGATAACTCCCTCAATTTTCTGCAGCAATATTCTGATTACTTGATGATTCCATATGAGAAAAGGCGTTGGATAATCTCCAGCGCCTTTTTCTGTGAGGATTTAACAGGCATGTTGCACTTTGCTCCCAATCTGCCATCCTCTCTCCCCTATTCGATACCATTCAGCCGATCATATAGTTTACTGCTTTGTTCCTCTGTGATCTTGCCGTCAAATAATGCACATCCGATTTCTTCCTGTGTAAAAAGGTAGACTTTGAAACTGTTCGGGTGATGACGTGCTACATCAATAAGCCGTTGCAATCGTTCATACATTCGGCTGCCCCCCACTTTGCAAATTATCCTTTCTGCCGGGAACGTTGCCCGGCGCGGTGCTCGTTGCTAAATAATACCGGCTAATTTCAGTTGCCTATCAGTTTCAAACTTTATGCCTGCAGAATATGCTTTTCCGTCATCGCCTCGAGGATCAAGAATCTTGCTTTTGTGTTTCTCAATTAATCCCATATATCTTTTGCTTTTGCAAGGAATAATGCTCGTTCCATCGTGCGCATCTAAAATTCCTGCCTTGTAAAAATCCAATTCATAAGCCGTCATCGTCGTAATGTTTGCCATACTTGACCGCCCCTCTCTTAATGCCTATTTTTTATTGTTCTTACGATACTCCATATCGTCAAACCGAGTGCCAAAACAATCAACCCATAAATTACATAATCCATATTGACACCTCACAATTTTTTATTTATTATATTGGCAGGGAGTTTTTAAGCTCCCGCCTATTAACTTTTGAATTTCTCATACAAGAGAATCAAGGTTATTAGAAGATTTACCAAAGCAACGATTAGATTGATGATGCTTGTCTGGCGGTCAATCTCTTTGTTGCTTTTCTTTTTTCTCTGCATTTTATTACCCCCTCTCTTAATTTCTATAATAATTATACTATAACGATATCGTTATATCAACATTCATTTTCTACAAATATATAACGCTATCATTGTATATTTTGTATATAGCTATCGTTATAACATGTTGCTAAAATAAACAGGGGGTGAAAGTGTGGTTTCAGATGCGCAAAAAAAGGCCACGGCGAAGTTTGAGCGGGAAAATTACGATAAATTTTGTCTTAGATTACGGCCAAAAGGAAAACGAGACAAGATAGCCCTGTATGCAAAAAGTAAAGGCTATAAGAGCCTGAATGAGTACATTACAGACTTAATAGAAAAAGATATGCCCGAGGAATAATTCCCGGGCATTTTTTCATATCATTCCGAGATTCTTTGCCAACTGATAGCAAAATTTCTTTTTTTCATCCGCAAAACCGTTTTTCCCTATCGGCAGATCATACCGCCGTCGCAAATCCTCAAATGGATTTTCCTTTCGGTTCACCAAGTTAAGCTTAACGGATTTTATTAGCCGTTCCCGCGACCCCTGCGCCCCTTGTGCAAAGTCCGCACCGATTGTCTGCTCCGCCTGCAGGATTGCTGATCTGTACGGTTCCGTATCCGGCGACGCTCCGACGATTCCGGCGCAAGCCTTAACGATGTTATCGTCAAGTATGTAATTCACCGTTTATCGCTCCTTTCTAGCAAGCGATCTGTGCTCACACGGAGCGCATCAGCCAAACAGCATAGGGTTAATAGTGACGGTTCATGCCGCCCTGTCTCATAGCATGATATCTGATAATTATTTAGACCGGATTTAATCGCAAGCTGTCCTTGCGTTAATCCTGCATCTTTCCTCGCTAATTTTAGACACTCAGAAAATTTCATCCACCGTCACGCTCCGTTCCCGGAAGTTCCACGCTGTTCAAAAGCGGTTTTAACTGATTCCACCATTTGCTTATGAGTGGGGTAAGACTGTTGAAAAGGCTTTTGACCGCATACATGATTTTATGTCTAAAGTCTTTATCCCACGCTCTTTGATAGGAGCCGCTCTGCGCTGCAAACTTTGCGAGAAAATTTGCTTGATTCCTGCTATACCCGGTAGACATTAACAGCTTTACATAGCGTTTTCGGGTCATGAATTATCACGCTCCCCAAGTGCCTTTTCGGCGGCTTCACGGGTAAAAAACAATCTTGGTTTTGGCATATCAAGTACATCAAACGATGCTTTTGCCTTTAGACTATCCTTACTTTCAACTTCTGCGGTTGCCCCGTGTATTTCTACGATAATAAATTCCCATATGTGGTTCCCGGTGTCAATGTGATAAACCGTATCCCCCACTTTGCACGGCAGTTCAACGATTTTTCCATCGTCTGCCGACTTTAAAAGTTCCGGCAACAGAGTATGTAAAATGTCCGCATTTTCGCCTGCTGCGAGTGCTTCACGGATTTGCTGGATAATGTCAGGCATCAGAAGCACCGTCCTTTCTCTCGCCATCCGGGCAAAATAAATCCGAATAGCTTTTCCGGCATATTTCGCGCATGATATCTTCAATATCACAATTGCCGTGATTTTTGCAGTTTACGCACCTCACCACCGGAACAGCGTCAACGGCCGGTGCCTGCACAATAAGCGCACGAACCTCAATCGGGTTAAGGTCTCTTCCATCCGGGTCGAATTTACTCAATAATGCTTCTTTTTCAATCAGCATGGCTATCTTCCTTTCCATCCATCAGAGCGCCGCAGTTGGGGCAAAGCTTATTTACTGTTTCATCATCCGCTATTTCATAGCCACAATTGGAGCAAGCAAAATGAACAACACATCTATAGCCAACATTCGAACTTTGTCCCTTCCAGTGTGCGTGTATCACCGGTCTAAGCTCTCCAGCGGCAATTTGGCGAAGCATTGAGGCGATTACTCGTAGACTGCTTGCATCGTTTTTGGAAAGATTCACAAGCCCACTTCTGGCACCGTCTACCGCTTTCAGGTCGGACACGGCGGCGATATCTTCGAGTGTTTCTGCCGCTTCGAGTGGGGTCATTTCATTCGGCATGATGTTTTGCCTTTCTTTTTTCGATTGCAAAGAATTTTTTAAACTTTCGGAAGCATCTGCCGCAACAGGAAATTTCCTTTTCAAGCTGTAGCGGGTGATTTGCATCTTGCAGGCAAATGCAGACATTGCTTGACTCAACGATTTCTTTACCACAAATATCGCAATAAGATTTCAGCATTTCTTTTCCTCGCTTTCCGCCGGTCTTTCCCGGCCTTTGCGTGATACGATATCATTGTTTTCATGCGACGGTATGAACCGCCGGAATGACGTTGTTTACTTTTCATAGCTACTCCTTAAATCTGCTTTTTGTAACTGCTATCGGATAAGGTTCAATTTCGCTTGACCATAAAGGAATTATCCCGTTCATTGCTCCGGCAAGAGGAAAGCCACCGCTTCCGTCAAACAAACTGCCAAGCGTTTTCGCTCCGTGTTCCGCTATTCCATGCAGCACATATTCGGCACACGGTAAGGCAATTCCGTTCCCCCACATTTTGTATTCCGCACCGTCGTTGTGGAGTTTGTCGTACCACTTTTTCAGATTTTTTACGGGCTTATACTTTTTGCCGTTTATCTTCGCATAAGTTTTTCGGACGTTTTCCCAAAATTCGGAATCAGCCGGATTAAACTGTGCAAGTTGTCCCCACCCATCTGGAAATCCTTGAAGTCTGGCACATTCAACAGGCATCAGACGGCGAATTATGTATTTGCGGGGCGGTCTGTGAGATTTTCCAGTAACCAGCATATCGTTGTAAGCGTCCTGGTCCGTATAGCTTCCGGGGTGAGAATTTGCCATCAGCGTACCTGTTTTGTCTTGATAGGTTTCCTGTACCGCAAGCGCCGTATAATCCGTAATTCGGTTTTCATGATCTCCGGTGATTGTGCTCACCGTTTCACCATCACCGTTTCCACGGGCATCATAGCAAAGTGAGACTAAATTGGCCTTCGTTGCGTCCCCACCGCTCGGTGTCCTCAGCGTTTCAGCGACTTCTGACTGATTCCACCAACCTCTACCCGTGTTCTGATAGCAAACCGGATTGATAAAATTCAGAGATTGCCCCCCGTTAGGTTTTGCCTGTATTGTGCCGGATATTTCTTGTGCATTGTGGTTCCGAGCATCATAAGCAACAATCTGACGTTCAATACCGTTGCGTTCTCCAACGCCCTTGTAATATGAGGCATCTAGGCAACAGGCGATATTCCCGTGATTTCCAACACTTCCGTTAACGCATTCCATAGCATCAGCGGAAGTTGTTTTCCACGCGTCATTGCTCTGCGGCATATCCCCTCGCAGGCCGTCGGGCTTAAATAATATTTCTCTGGCGCATCGAGTATTAAAATCTGTGACAAGGTAGATTCTCTTACGACGTTGGGGCACTCCCCAGTATTGAGCGTCGAGTGTCCGCCAGCAGACGGAGAAATTATCTCCCATGATTTCGCCTGCTCCGCTCCAAACAAGCTTGTCTGGCTTTCTTTTGTCGTAAGGTCGAGGAATTGATATGGTACTATCGCACACGGAGCAGAGTGCTTCGAGGACGGCGAGAAAATCCCACCCTTTATTGCTTGAAAACGCTCCCGGAACGTTTTCCCAGACTGCGTATTTTGGATATTCTCCATGAGTTGCATCCCTCATTTCCTTAATAATTCTGGTTGCTTCATAAAACAATCCGCTTCGCGTTGTTTCTTCATCACCGTGGTCACTGTGCTTTATGCCCTCGCGTTTCCCGGCAATGCTCATATCTTGGCAGGGAGAGCCGAATGTAATAACGTCTGTCGGTGCTATCTCTGCCCCGTTAACTTCGCAGACGTTTAAATAATGCTTCATCGTCATAGACCTTTCTCGTCAGAAAGGCGCGGCCGCTTTAAAAGCTTACCTATGACGCTTAATTTTTAATCAACTTGCATCCGATTCCGCCGCCGTCAACCGTATGCTTTCCACACTTCATGCAGCAGTACCGGCATACAGGCTTTTGCTTTACCGGGCAAGTACGGATTTCGCACGTTGGATATTCACGTCGGCAGTGATAACAGGTTTCAGTGAATTTCACTTGATAATCCTCAGTTCCAGATAAGGGTATTTCTCGCGGAATTCCGATGCTTTGACTTTAAACGTACTGGTAGAGAATCCTTTTACATCTTCCACCCAAATGGTTTTTCCGTCCCATACGATGAAATCCGGCCGGTAGCGAATTCCGTCTGAAAGAATAAAAGACGGTTGCCGATTGAAACTTTTAATCTGCCCTGCCATCAGCATTAATTTTAATTGTGAATATCTTAACGCTTCGGCTTTAGAATCAAATGTAATGCCATCTATTGCAGTTTTGGTGTTGTTATACTTGCTTGCCCTTTTCTTCTGCTTGGGGCTGAAATGTGGTATGTATACGGTACTCATTTACTCACCGGCTTTCTAACGTAGGCGAGCCATGTTTTACCATAATCGGAATAGTCAAACTCCCAAGTGGTTCCTGGATAACCGCAACAGAATCCGCGCCCATGTGTATAATCATGCTGAACTTGAAAATAAGCTGAATCGGTGGATTTAAGAGGCACAATGAGTTCAATCCAGACCCACTCACGGTCTTCTGTGTCCCCGTCCATCTGCCGAAGCTGTTCCAGCGTCAGCGGATTGTTTCCCGACTTTGGCACATAGTTTCGTAATGCAGCAATAGCAAGTTCATAATCGCGTTTTTCGCTTAATATATCTGCTGGGCCGTCTCCCCAGCCTATGCGAATATCCAATATTCCAATAAGGTCTTCCATCCTTTTTATTGCTTTTGCAACACTAATTTCCGATACATTGGACTTGTTTTCTGGAGCCGCGTGGCTTTCAATCTGCTCAGGCGTAAGTTTGGTATTTCGGTATGCTTTGAGTTCATCAAATGCGGCTTGGAACTGCATATCAAAGTCCGTTTCAACGGCTGGTATGTGCATTGATGCTTCTTCGACAGGTCTTGCGTTGCAGAGCGCATCAAGTTGATTCTCACAGAGTGCTAAATCCGCTTTGATATGTGGGTAGCTAAAATTTGCTGGCTTTAATTCGCTCATTTCTGTACCGGCTTTCTTAAATCACGGCCACAGTTGGGGCAGAAATTGCCGTGCGTGATTCTTGCTCTTGTTTCAAGTTCACGGAGCGTTTCCCCGTCTGCGTTTCCACCATGAGCAAGGCCATTGCAGTATTTGCAGCCTTTCTCCCTCTCTGCCTGTTCTTTAAGGGTGGTAATCGCTAATTTCTTAGCTTCGATAAAATCGGTTTTTTCATATGCTCCATCAGCTTTTACCGTAACTTGCTTGCCAAAGTCTGATAATGTTTCTATTGCCTTTTGAATCTCACTCATGTTTCTCCTTTCGTGTCATAGACACTTTCTTGCTCGTACTCGTCGATATCGAATGTTGGAGTATGCTCGGGTGCTTTCTCTTGCTGCTTGTCTATGTAGTTGCCATCAAGCACCTTTGCCATATTCGCATCTTTTATCAGCCAGTCGAATGTTGCGCCCCAGTTTCGGTTGTTTTGACCTTTGAGGAACGGGCTTGCTTCTGCCATTTCAAATAGCCGTTTGAAATCGTCCAGCTTATACCCGGCAGCAAAACGGGCGTGAATTGCTTTTTTTCGTGAATCAGATAATTTCGTAAGCTTTGGGTAACTTTTGCAGATGGATGAATAAAGATTTTGAATTTTGGAATAGGGGATTTCTGCTATCTCTTTATCATTCTTATCATTCTTATCTTTATTATCTTTATTATCTTTCTTCAATTGTTGCCCCTCGTTTGCCCCTGCTTTGCCCGAGGTTTGCCCCTCGTTTGCCGTTTGGTTTGCCACGTCTTGATACATTTCGTAATTTTTTATAGTAATGATGCTGTATTCGTGGGTTGTGAGGATTGCCACTTCGCCTGTCCGTTTTAGATGATTTATTGCAGTTCTTACGGACTTAACTGAAATTTTTAATTCAGAAGAAAGAGAAGCATAAGAGGCAACCCGTTGCCCTCGCTGTATTTCTTTGCCGTGCCATTCTTTTGGTTCCCAATTTGCCGTAAGAATTAAGTGCAGAAATACCCGCATTGTGTTTGCATCATCGTACCATTCCCAATTAAGGAACGATCTGAATATTCGGACATATCCGCTTTCGAGCATTTCACCACCTTCTAAAAATGCAGCTGCGAATTACATTCCAGCTCTGCTTGTTTGCAGTTCAGGACGGCTTGATTGTAGTAACTGTCTTTCAGCTCAATTCCGATTCCATTCCGGCCCATTTTAACGGCTTCATGGACTTCCGAGCCGATTCCGGCAAACGGGGAAAGAAATGTATCGCCTGGGTTAGTCCATAATTCAAGGGCCCGATCAATAACGTCAAGCTGCAGCGGGCAAATATGTTTTTCGTCGTTCTGTTCCCGTGCCGGTTCGCGGTTTAACGTCCGAGATTGGTTAATATCCATCCAGACAGGTGAAGCGTAACGCCGCCATACTTGATGTGAGTAAACAGGATCCTGTAATTGGATGTGCGAATGCTTATCGCTTATTGCATCTTGTGATTTGAGTTTTGCCGGCCGTTTGGGCGCTTGCGGTTCATCTTCACCGATGAAATATTCAAAGCCATCCGGGTGCTCTACTGGTTCTGGATTGTTGCCGGGTTTTCGCATCACAATTAGATAATCTGGCAAGCCTACGCGGCACATGGACGAATCTTTTACAACCTGTTTGTGCATCAGTCCGAGGGCTTTTGTCCTTGTGGCTTCTGTAAGTGGATCCTTCCAAATAGCAACACGGGAATGATAGATAAACCCTACAGATTCGAAAAGTCGGATTAACTCGCCGGGAAAGTCGTGTAATCCTATGAACCCGTCGCGCTCTTTCATAGCTGGAATGTCCATGCAGTGAACCCACATCAGCCGACCCGGCATCAGAGCCCGGTAAAGCTCATTCACGGCGAACTTGAAATTTTCCATGAACTCACCGTTTGTACGGGCATTACCCATATCCCGTTCCGAATTTGAGTATGTATAGAGCGATGCAAACGGCGGGGAAAATCCCATGCCGTGAATTGAATTGTCTGGAATCCCTTTCATTACTTCAATGCAGTCACCGTTATACAAGGCAAAATTTTTGCCGATATACTGATTTTTGACTTTCATTTTCATCCTACTTTCAGCCATTCCGGAAGAATCATTTCTTCGGTCGGAATGTAGTTTTCAGTCTGCCGAACCGTGCCGCGCACATCAGCCTGTAAAATTGATTTTGTGTATTTTACCATTTCGGCGGTC
>DATALZ010000084.1:0-165108 GCA_036260805.1 Caproicibacter sp. | reverse complement strand
AAGGACTTGTACCAGATCGTCACGGCGGTTTCCGATGGGGCGAATGCGGCCGTCTTATTCCGAAAGAAATTCCCGTCACAAGACGCACACCAAGAAACTCCGCGCCCTGTAAACTCTTCTTCGCCGGGAATATTCAGCTTTCTGCGGTGCGAGCCCTGCGCCAGTATGACCGTTTTCGCCTGATATTCGCCCTGTGGGGCTCGAACCGTTTTCACCTCGCCGTCAAGCTGGAACTCCTCGGCATTCTCCTGTTTTAGCTCAGCCCCCGCCGATTTTGCATGCTCCATCAGTTTCTGGGCAAGGTCTGGCCCATAAACACTCGGAAATCCGGGGTAGTTCTCCACCACTGCGGTCGATGCAACCTGCCCGCCCGTAAACTCCCCAAGAACTGTTGTCGAAAGGCCGGCACGCGCAGCATAGACCGCTGCGGTCAGCCCTGCCGGACCTCCGCCGATAATCAGAACATCCACCATCATCATCGCCATTCCTCTCTGCTGCGGCAATTCCGCCTAAGGACACGATCATCACCCGCCTTCTGCGGGAGATGATCACAAACATCAAATTCCATCTTTCACAAACAAAACAGTCTTGCAGGAACTTAGCCTTTCAGCGCATCCGCAATCACACTGTCCAGCTCCTGCGGGGTAACGCTAGGTTCATAGCGCCTGATTTCTGAACCACTCTACCGCTACCTGAAAGAGGCGGCTCCGTTCCAGGGCTTTGAACTGGAGAAGGAAGCCGGAAAGGTGATTCAGAATGTGGTTAAGGAACATTACTCAGAGAACCTGAGCGGCAACGGAATCAAGTGGAATTTTACAAAATTCCTTGTTTCGGCAGACGGCTCGGAAATCAGGCGCTTTGAACCGAGCGTTACTCCGCAGGAGCTGGACAGTGTGATTGCGGATGCGCTGAAAGGCTGAGTCCCGGTAAAACTGTTTTGTTTGTGAAAGATGGAATTTGGTGTTTGTGATCATCTCCCGCAGAAGGCGGGGGATGATCGTGTCCTTAGGCGGAATTGCCGCAGCAGAGAGGAATGGCGATGATGATGGTGGATGTTCTGATTATCGGCGGAGGTCCAGCAGGGCTGACCGCAGCGGTCTATGCCGCGCGCGCCGGCCTTTCGACAACAGTTCTTGGGGAGTTTACGGGCGGACAGGTTGCATCGACCGCAGTGGTGGAGAACTACCCCGGATTTCCGAGTGTTTATGGGCCAGACCTTGCCCAGAAACTGATGGAGCATGCAAAATCGGCCGGGGCTGAGCTGAAACAGGAGAATGCCGAGGAGTTCCAGCTTGACGGCGAGGTGAAAACGGTTCGAACCCCGCAGGGCGAATATCAGGCGAAAACGGTGATATTGGCGCAGGGTTCACACCGCAGAAAGCTGAATATTCCCGGCGAAGAAGAGTTTACAGGGCGCGGAGTTTCTTGGTGTGCGTCTTGTGACGGGAATTTCTTTCGGAATAAGACGACCGCGGTTGTCGGCGGCGGAAACACGGCGGCGGGTGACGCGATTGAGCTTGCCGGTCTGTGCAAAAAGGTATATCTGCTGGTAAGGAAAGAACTGAAAGCAGAATATTCGCTTGTGCAGAAAGTGAAGTCGCTGCAGAATGTTGAAATCCGCACCGGAGTATCCGCCGAGCGTATCGAAGGAGCCCAGAAGGTAGAGCGCGTAGTTGTCACAAAGCCGGACGGCGGTGAGGAAGCAATCCCTGTGGACGGCGTTTTTGTTGCAATCGGGGTGGAACCGAATACCGAGCATCTGCCGGCGTCGCTCCCTCTTTCCGAAGGGTTTATCGCGGCGCCGGAAAACGGAGTTACCCCAATTCCCGGAGTCTTTGTGGCGGGAGATCTTCGCAAAAAGGACTTGTACCAGATCGTCACGGCGGTTTCCGATGGGGCGAATGCGGCATACTCTGCTCAGCAGTATATTCAGAAAAAATAAATTCACTATTATAGAATCCCCGGCTGTCGAATGCGGCCGGGGATTTTTTTTGCAGAGCTTCAGGGAACATGCTGCGCCTTTGGCGCCTCGGAAGTAACACCGACTTGTCGGTGGGTATCTATTTTTTGATGCAGCTGTTATAATGTAAATACATTTGTGTTAATTAGTTTAATAATGAGTAATTATTAACAAAAATACATATTATTTCAAATACAATAATGTTGACATCATACAATATCACTCTTATAATTTAAATCATGAAAGTGACCGGTTCTGTGCTGTGAGTTTCATATGAGCCGGAGTGCAATACTTCGCCGTTTGCGGCGTTTCATTGTAGGGTGGGTTAAAAATGGCAGTAACAATCAAGGACATTGCCAGCGCCGCCGGTGTGTCGCGAGGAACGGTTGACCGTGTAGTGAACAACCGCGGAGGAGTCAAACCGGAGCTGGAACGGAAAATAAGGCAGTTGATTGCAGAACTTGACTATAAGCCGAACCGGGCGGGCAAAGTTTTGGCTGCGTTGAAAAAACCGATGAAAATCGGATGCCTTCTGCCCGGAATTGAGAGCCCTTTTTTCGACGGGGTAATCCGCGGCTTGCATCAGGCGGAACGGGAATTTTCCGATTTTGGTATCTCACTTGAGATTTCACTGATAAAAGGTTTTGACCCGCAGATCCATATCCGTGCTCTGAACGAACTGAAAAAGAAGAATGTCTCCGCAATCTGCGCAGCCACGATGGATGTGCCGGAAATACGGAATACGGTCAATGAAATCATTGCTTCCGGTATTCCGGTGTCGACGGTAAACTCCGACCTGAGCGGTACAAGACGGCTGTTTTATGTTGGCTGCAATTACCCGGAAAGCGGACGGACTGCGGCAGGTCTCCTGAACCTGATCCGCCGGGATGAAATGGAGCTGCTGATTGTGACCGGCTCGCTCAGTATGCAGGGCCATAACCAGAGAATCCAGTCGTTTCTGAAGGAACTTTCGGAGCGCGGCGCTCGTTACCATATGGCTGAAATTATTGAAACAAGCGACGACTCGGAGGTCGCTTACCGGCGCACAATGGAAGCGCTAAGCGCGTTTCCGAAAATCAATGGGATTTACATAACCAGCGGCGGCGTGGATGGTGTTTGCCATGCGGTCTGCGAAAGGAATCTTTCTGGGAAAGCAACGGTGCTTTCTTTTGACGATGTGCCTTCCACGAAACGCCTCGTAATGGAAAACGTAATTTCCGCCACGATTTGCCAGGAACCCATCCGGCAGGGGTATTTATCCATCAGACTGCTGTTTGAGTATTTAGTGAATCACCGCACGCCGGAAAAACTGATTTATTATACAAATAACGTGATCAAAATAAGGCAGAATATCTGAAACACTTAGGTTGCTTTGGCTAGGAGAAAATCCTCAAAATCTGGGGCATGGCTCTTTTTGCGGAAAAATAACCGGCTTCCATACAATCCATCATCTGGGGAAGATTCAGCACGCCGTCTGTTTCGGGCAGATCGGGGTTCAGCAGGAATTTTTCGCCCCGGGTCACACATTGCCTCAGGCGTGTTTCCATGATGGAGAGCGAATGAGAGGCAACCTCAAGCAGATTGATGCGTTCCGGCATTTTGTAATATTCCGAAACATCCACCGCAAGAACATTCGGCTCGCCTGCGGCAATCAGCAGGTCGACCGGCAGAACGTCCGTCACGCCGCCGTCTACAAGGCACATGCCGTCGAGCACTTTCGGGCGGAAGATAGCGGGCAGGGCGGAAGTGGCGCGCATTGCTTCGCAGAGCCGGATCTGGGTGACCCACTTTACCCGGGAAACCGGCCTTAAGCCAAAAAGGGAATTTGTGAAGGAAACGGTTAGGCCGGTGTAAAGGTCAACGGCAGGAATTACAATGCGCATGGGAATTTCGCGCATCATACAGCCACTGGTTACTTCGTGAAAGTATTTTTCCATCAGGTCGCCTTTCAGCAGGCCGGTACACGCGGAATCCCTTCGAAGAAGCAGCTTCGGCACCAGTGAAAGGATTCCGCTGATGTCGGGGTCGGCGAAAGAACCGCCCTTTACCGATATTTCCTTTATAATCTCCCGCAGTTTCTGCGCGGAGATTCCCGCTGCATAAAGCCCGGCGACGATGCCTCCTGCGCTGGTTCCGGCTATGGAACTTGGCCTGAGGCCTTGTTCCTCCAGCGCGAGGAGCACGCCGACGTGTGCGGCTCCGCGGATACCGCCGCCTGCAAGGGCAAGCCCAAAGGACATAAGTCTTCCTCCCCTCTACAGCATTCCAGTTTAATTGTGGAGTCGGCTTGTGTTCTGAAGGCGGGGGATGAACACATCTTATCTCGCAGTCTGGAATGGAATTGCTGTAAAATCTGTTACATACCTATGAGGGAAGAACAAAAAATTTGACCGGAATGGGAAATGGATATCATTGATTTTTTACCCGGAATGCGCTATCATAAATAATGAAATATTATAAGCAGTATTGGATGTAAAACAATTTTTGACAGGTTAGACGTAATGAAGGGATGATAAGGGTGGTTTCAAGGGTTAACGCGGCAAGTACGGTACAGCCTTCGGCAAAGACGGTAACAGCTGCCAAGAAAGCATCATCCGGTTTTTCTCAGGTTTTAAAAAATACGATGGAAAAAACAGAAAATACAAAAGAAGCGAAGAGCCTGGATGAGATTTTCAGCGAGGCTTCTTCCAAATATAATGTGCCGGTCAAACTTCTGAAAGCGGTGGCAAAGGCAGAATCCGGCTTTCAGGCGGACGCCGTTTCCAGCTGTGGGGCGCAGGGCATTATGCAGCTGATGCCGTCTACTGCGGCATCCCTGGGCGTTAATAATTCGTTTGACCCCGAGCAGAATATCATGGGCGGGGCAAAATATCTCAGCGAGCTTCTCAGCTCGTTTAACGGGGACGCAAAACTCGCCGTCGCGGCTTATAATGCCGGCAGCGGCAGCGTAAGAAAATACGGCGGCGTGCCGCCTTATGCGGAAACACAGAACTATGTAAAAAAAGTTCTGGGCTATGCAGGGGAAGATATTTCCGCGGTCGGCTGGAGCTCCGGCAACGAATCCGGTACGGTCAATAATTCAGATTCCGATACTTCTGTGAATGACATTACGGAAAGCCTTGGTTTGGGCGACCTGTCATTCGGTGAAAACGATTACCAGCTTTTCGCCAAGCTTTATGTGCAGAGGCTGGAGCAGAATGCTCTGAATATTGCGTCTGAAAACGCGGTCAATAAGGAGAAACATTTCGCATAATTCAATTCTAAAAGGTTCTGACAGTTGTTGATCCGGGTGTTCTGAAAGGTGGAAAGCATAATGGCCGGTGAAAAAGTTCTGATCGTTGACGATGACAAAAACAGCGTCCGATTTTTGGAACTGGAGCTGCGTCATGAAGGTTACTCCGTTGAGAAGGAATATGACGGAGCGCAGGGCCTTCAGCGCGCGCTGAAGGAAAACTTCGACCTGATTCTGTTGGACGTTATGCTTCCATCGCTCGACGGTCTTGACGTTTTGAAAAAGTTCCGTACCGTTTCGGAAACGCCGGTTATCATGCTGACAGCCAAAGACGCGATTTCCGACAAAGTGACGGGCCTGGACGGCGGGGCGGACGATTACCTGACCAAACCTTTCTCAATTGAGGAACTGCTGGCAAGAATGCGTGTTGCCCTCAAAAAGCGCGGTACACCGCAGACTGAGGACTCCGGTGTTCTAACCAGGGGAAACCTTACAGTAAACAGCGCGACGCACGAAGCTTCATACAGCGGAGAGCCGATTCAGCTTACCAAGCGGGAATTTGACCTGCTGTATTATTTAATGAAGAATCACGATACCGTCTGCTCCCGCGACAGGCTGATGGAAAAGGTATGGGGCTACGATTTCAGCGGAGAAACAAATCTGGTGGATGTTTATATCCGCTATCTCCGCAACAAAATTGACTACCCGTTCCATATTGATCTGATAAAAACGATTCGCGGCGTAGGGTATATCATCAAACAAAATGAAGAAAATTAGACTGCCGTTTTTTAAGCGGCAAAGCGGCGGACGGACGGTTAAGTTTTCCATAGCCTTCAAAACGTCCGCCATTTATACCACTCTGTTTGGTGTCATTCTCGCGGTGTCCATCGGCGTAATGACCTGGGCGCTGGCGGAGCGGGCATCCCACATTCAGAGACTGGACAGGCTCTCCAGTTTTCTCACTGACCGCCTTTCACATGACGATGCAGGGCAGTTCGACCTTGATTCTTTCGCACAGGCGAACAATATTTATATCGAAATTGGCGGAAAACGCGGAGACTCTCCGCTTACTTACGGAACAAAGCCCGAAAGCGGGAAACGGTACAATGAAACCATGCGCCGGCTGGATTTGCAAGGTGTGCCGCTTTTTGTGCGGATTGTGGACAAAGAGGAACTCGGGATTGCCGGGAACCTTACCGTTTCGGGATTTCTGGTTTTCCTTGTACTAATGCTTCTGCTTGCGGCTTTTTTCGGGGCGCTTCTGATGCGGAAAATGATGCGCCCGGTTTACGATATGACCCGCACGGCACGTTCGATCTCCGCAAGCGACCTGAGCCGACGGATTGATAACGTGAATTCGCACGACGAATTGAATGAGCTTGCCGAAACGTTCAACGAAATGCTGGACAGAATCCAGAAATCATATGAACAGCAGAACCGGTTCGTCTCCGATGCATCGCACGAGCTGAGAACGCCGCTTTCGGTTATTTCCGGTTATGCGAATCTGCTTCGCCGCTGGGGCAGCGAGGATAAGGAAGTCCTGGATGAATCCATCTCGAAAATTGTAGAAGAAGCCGACAGCATGCAGCAGCTTGTGGAGCGGCTTTTGTTCCTCGCGCGGGCAGACAAGCAGACGCAGCAGGTAAATTTTGAAGAGTTCTGCGCGAGTGATATGATGCGTGAAATTGCCGCGGAAACAAGGATGATCGACGAAGACCATCAAATTGCAGAAGAGATTGAGCCGGACGTCTTTCTGAATGCAGACCATGCCCTGATAAAGCAGGCAGTACGCGCGGTTGTGGAAAACAGCTCAAAATATACTCCGGCCGGTGGAACCATAACCATCTCGTGCAGGCAGTCGTCGGGAGACCGCACAGAGCTGACGGTTACAGATACCGGAATTGGAATCTCGGAAAAAGACCTGCCGCATATTTTTGACCGGTTCTATAAAGCAGACGAATCCCGTACCAGAGGGCAAAAAGGGTCGTCTGGCCTCGGCCTTTCCATTGTGAAATGGATTGTGGAGCGCCATGGGGGAGAAATCCGCGTGGAAAGCCAACAGGGGCACGGAACGGCCACAAAAATTTTTTTACCGAAAAAGGAAAACCTTTTGAGTAACGAAACCTACAGCAATTCCATTTAGTATTGCGAGATAAAATGTGTTCATCGCCCTGCCGTAGACGGGGCGATGAACACAGGCTAACTCTATCATTCAACTGGAATTGCTGTAAGTGAGAGCGAAAGAGGATGCCGGAAATTTATTCCCGGCATCCTCTTTTTGCGCGCTTGCATTTTTTATTTAAAGGAGGAAACAATAGCGGAAAAGGGTGTGAAATAATTGGACGAGAAAAAATTTGTTTCGCTCTGGCAGACGGAACACAGGCCGGAATTTCCGAAATTCACCGGGAATTATGCAGCACAGGCCGTTGTTGTAGGCGGAGGGCTGTGCGGCCTGCTGTGTGCCTATGAGCTTCTGCAGAACGGTATAAAAGATATTGTATTGCTTGAGTCCAGAAAAATATGCGGCGGTGCGACCGGCCATACTACGGCAAAAATATCCTCTCAGCACGGGTTGATTTACCGCAAACTGGTTGACGGGATCGGCAGGGAACGCGCCGAAGAGTATGCTCGATATAACGAAGAGGCAATTGGCCGGCTGCAGAAGATTGCGGAAACGGAGAAGATCAACTGCGATTTTACTCCCTGCGACGCATATCTGTATGCACTGACGGACAGCGGCGTGCACAAGCTGGAGGCGGAAGCCGACGCCGCAAAGCATTTGTCCATCAATGCGCAGATTGTGCACGATTGTGAAATCCCGCTGCAGGTGAAGGCGGCGCTGAAATTTCCGAACCAGGCGCGGTTCCATCCGCTGAAGTTTGCTTATCGACTGGCTGAAATTCTGAAGGAAAAAGGCGTGCAGATTTACGAAGACAGCCTCGTCATTGCTCTGGAAGACAATACCGTTATTACAAGGGAAGGCAGGGTTTACGGCAAAAACGTAATCATGTGTACCCATTACCCGTTTGCAAATTTTAAAGGAATGTATTACACCCGCATTGTTCAGAGCCGGTCGTATGTGGTGGCGCTGGAAAATGCGCAGAAAATGAACGGGATGTATCTGGACTGCGAGCAGGGCGGATGTTCTTTCCGAAGCCAGCCGTGGGAAGACGGCGAACTTTTGCTTTTCAGCATGTTTGACCACAAAACGGGTCATGAAACCGATGTGGCCCATTACCTCAGAATGGAAGAGGAAGCAAGAAAACTTTACCCGGAAAGCACCGTACGGTTCCGCTGGTCGGCCCAGGACTGCATGACGAACGATGGGATTCCCTATATCGGGCGATACCGCCAGCAGGGGAACAACGTTTATCTGGCGACCGGATTCAATAAATGGGGCATGACGAGCAGCATGGCCGCGGCTTCCATTATCAGCAGCCTGATTGTGTCGGGCGGGGAAGACCATACCATTTTTTCGCCGGTGCGCTCCGATTTTACCATGCAGGCACCCACGATGTTCCGGGAAATCGGAGATATTGCGGGCAACTTTATCAAAGGTTATTTGGAACCGCCGAACCGACATCTTTCCGAACTGAAGAACGGCGAGGGCAGTCTTGTGGAATT
Source organism: Caproicibacter sp. (assembly GCA_036260805.1). Taxonomy (GTDB): domain Bacteria; phylum Bacillota; class Clostridia; order Oscillospirales; family Acutalibacteraceae; genus Thermocaproicibacter. Next base: position 156,292 of record DATALZ010000084.1, on the reverse strand, counting down.
TCAGGGTGCAAAGATCGGTGCTTACCGGGATGAGGACGGCGCCATACACGGGATAAATCCTGTTTGCCCGCATATGCACTGCCCGCTGCAGTGGAATCCCGAAGAAAAAACATGGGACTGCCCCTGCCACGGCTCCCGTTTTGACGAAAAGGGCAAGGTAATGGAAAATCCGGCTTCCCGCACGCTGGAACGCCGAGGGCCGGACTGAGTCCTTATCTTCTGCTCTTCTTTTTCTGCTGGTACATCAGTTCGTCGATGTGGCACAGAAACTGTTTGACAGACATTCCTGACTCCAGGTCAAAAATATCGTAACCCATGCTGAAGCTCATCTTGAACGGCGGACGGCTTTCTGTATTGTAACGCTCCACGTTTCGGCCGATTCGTTTGACTACGCTGTCAAGTTCTTCGCGGCGTTTGATTTCAAGGATCACGATGAATTCATCTCCGCCGTAGCGGCAGGCAAAATCGGTATTGCGGACACTCATGCGAAGAATTTTCCCGGCGTCGACCAGGGCGCGGTCACCGACCGAATGCCCAAAGCTGTCGTTGATGCTTTTAAAACAATTCAAATCCACCATGATGCCGGCCGGAATGGTTTCATGGTTTTTGGAATTGATGCGTTCTTCCAGAAAAGAATCCAGGTGGCGGCGGTTGTACAGGCCGGTCAGGTGATCTCGGTACAGCTGGTTGTTCTGAATGTTTAAAAATACAACCATCGCGGAAAAGGCCATGCAAGGCCAGACGAGAGTTACGCCGTAAACAAATGATTGAATAATTGCACCCACAAGCGGTGGAATCGGGAAAAGAGTAATCGGTACGATAAACCGCGCAGACACATGCCGGCGGTTCAGCAGAATGAAAACCTGGGTAAAAAACAGATAGGAAGTGCAGATGAAAGCGTATAGCCAGAAGAACTTTCCTCTGTGGTAGACATTTTGTGCGTCGAGGTAGAAGAACCACTGGTTGAAAATGCTTGTCGCGGACAACACGGCGGTGATTAGAAACGGAATCGACAGGGGGATGAGCAGTTTTACCGCCCTGCTTTTGCTGCGAAATATCTGGTAGTAAGCATAAACCGCCCACAATACACAGGGCAGCGCGCTTAAGGCGTAATAAAGCATGTTCAGAATCTGGACGGCCGTTTTTGCCAATTCCCCGGTATGGCCGTTTAACAGCCAGCCTGCGGCATCAAGCGCCAGAAGGACGGCATTGGAGCTCAAAAGCAAAACAAAAAGCTTTTGCTCAAATAAAAAGCCTTTTGACTGCCTGCAGGTATTCCACAGCATCAGCCCCAAAATTGATATTGCAAAAAAATCAACTTCCGAGAGCGCAACAGCATTGAGCAAATTTCTCATTCCCCTTTTTGCAGTACAAGTTTCCCAACTGAAAGTGGGCACTTTTGCTTTTTATAAGCATAAACGACGTGGAACAAAATTCTTGTTGGGATGTTTCTTTCAGGGAATGCAGAAACAGTTTTTGAATGATAATATTTTATCAAGCAATCGTTTATTTTTTAACTATCATTAAGGAGGATCTTTAAATGGCACGTTTTACATTACCAAGAGACATCTATTTTGGTTCCGGTTCCATCAATGAACTGAAAAATCTGAAAGGGTACAAAAAGGCGTTCATTGTTACCGGCGGCCATTCCATGAGGAAAACCGGATTCCTGCAGAAGCTCGAGGATGTTTTGAAAGAAGCCGGTCTTGAAACAAAAATTTATGAAGGCGTAGAGCCGGATCCTTCTATTGAACGCGTATATGACGGCGCAAAGGCAATGCGCGAATTTGAGCCTGATGTAATCGTTGCAATCGGCGGCGGTTCCCCGATGGATGCTGCAAAGGCTATGTGGGTTTTCTATGAATACCCGGAAAAGACCTTTGAAGATATTAAAAATCCGTTTACCATGCCGAAACTGCGCAAAAAGGCAATCTTTGTAGGCATTCCGTCAACCAGCGGCACGGCATCCGAAGTAACGGCATTCTCCGTTATTACAGATTACTCCACCAACATTAAATATCCTCTTGCAGACTTTGAAATTACACCGGATATTGCTGTTCTGGACTCCGATATCGCTCTTACAATGCCGAAAACCCTGACGGCTCATACCGGTATGGATGCTCTGACACATGCAATTGAAGCTTATGTAGCTGGCAACCGTTCTGATTTTTCCGACCCGCTTGCACTGAAAGCAATTTCCGATATTTTCGACAGTCTTGTTGATTCTTTCAACGGTGATGCCAAAGCCCGTGAAACGATGCACAACGCACAGTGCCTGGCCGGTATGGCTTTCTCCAACGCACTGCTGGGCATCGCTCACAGCATTGCGCATAAAACAGGCGCTGTGTTCCACATCCCGCACGGATGCTGCAACGCGATTCTTCTGCCTTTCGTAATTCAGTATAACTCCCGGGTCTGCATGGACCGTTATGCCGATATTGCGAAATACGTTGGCCTGCCGGGAAATACAGACAAGCAGCTGACAAATGCACTTGTAGACGCTGTACGCGCTCTGAATGTAAAACTGGGTATCGCTCCCACCTACCGTGAGAACGGCGTCAGCGAAGAAGATTTCAAGGCTAACGTAAAGGCGATTGCAGCAAATGCTGTTCTCGACCCCTGCACTGGTTCCAACCCGAGACCGACCGACGCCGAAGCAATGGAAAAAGTTCTTACCTGCGCCTTCTATGGCGAAGACGTTGCGTTCTAATACGGCTTCATTATAAAACCCGCGTAATATTTATAGGAACAGGCTTTCCCTTTTCGGGGAAGCCTGTTTTTTGTGCTGAATTATAATGTGCTGGGTCGCAAGGATCCATGCATGCATTATTTTTTCTTCGGAGCGGCACTGGCAGTGCTCTTTTCCGATACACCTTCCAGAAGCTGCGTCATGCGGTTCATATGGTACCGGTAAACCGTCTGCAATTCATCCGATATGTTCTCTTTATTCGCTAGCTCCATAGCGTCAATGGCCTTTAACTCGTCCAAAATCATCTTGTAGGCAGATACCTTGCAGGAGATGGAGAAGACTTCGTCGTCGTCTCCCCGCAGGAACCTGGCTTCCGAAACATAAAGACGGACATTTCGGGCAAGACGTTCAATTACTGTTTCAATTTCTTTTACGTCAATCGGGTGCTTTTCGGAAACGTCCTCTACGGAAGAGCTGATCTTTTCCCGTAGAAGTGCATATGCTCTTTTGACTTCTTCCGCATAATTCGGCGGCATAATGATAAGGTTGATTAAGACGGAAATCGCGATTCCGATGATGGCGTTTTCCGCGCAGGTAATGGCATAAACCCACGGCTTTATGGAAATGCTGCCAAACATGACAGCGGCAAATGCAAAACTTGTGAGCGCTGCCGCACCGTTCAGGCTGAACAGCTGGCAAAGGTACAATACCGCTATGATGCCGACGCCGCAGAGCCCGGCATTGGCGGGGGAATGCATCGTAAGTGCAAGCACGGCAAAGCCGCAGCCAAGCGCGGCGCCGATTAAAACGCCGATCATCTTATTCTTACCGGAACGAACCGACATATCAATGGACTTGCCCATTGATAGCACGGTCGCAATCACGGCAAGAAACGGCTGGTCGAGCTTTAACAGATTTGATATAACGATGCAGACAGTTACGGCGATACCGGTTTTAATGATTCGAAGGCCAAGCCGGCGGTCGTCACGAATGATATGGAACAACCTGTTCATTTGTCACCTCGCACTGCTGCCGGCTGCGATTTGGTAAATTTGCTCCGGCTTTTCCAGAATATATTTGGCGTGGTTTTCTTCGAGCTCCCGGCGTGTGCGGAATCCCCATAACACTCCGGCAGTATCCATCCCTGCGGCAGCACCGGTTTTCATGTCCGTATTCGTGTCGCCGATATAAAGGCAGTCGCGCGGCGAAACACCCAGTTCCTCTGCAATGAGAAGCGCTCCGTCCGGCGAAGGCTTGCGCGGAACCTGCGGCCTTTGCCCATAGCATGCGTCAAAGCTGCCGTTTGGAAAAAGGTAACGGATTATCGCGGTGACCCATTCATGCGGCTTATTGGAAAGCACAGCGGTCCGAATGCCGGCGGTTTTCAGCTTTTGAACGGTCTGCGGCATTCCTTCGTAATTTTTCAGCAGATATGTTGGGTCGGAAGCATACAGTCCGCCGTAAATCGTGCGTACTTTTTTAAAATTCTCTTCGGTATACGCGCCTTTTCCCACCGTGCGGTCCAGCATGCGATGAACCTGCATATCGGCGCCGTCGCCTACAATCGTTTTGTAGACGTCCGGGGAAATTACAGGGTAGCCGCATTTTTTCAGCGCTTCATTTGAAAAATAAGCAATCGACTGCAGTGTGTCTGCAAGTGTTCCATCCAGATCAAAGATACATGCAAGGTACAAAAAATCACCTGTCTGTTATTCTGACTTCATTTCAACTCTAATTATAATCCATATCATAATCAATTTTGAAATGTTTTGCAAGTTTTACTTCTGAAAAATAAAATTTTAAAATAGATTGGGACTTTTTAGATTTTTCTGTCGGAATCCGATTTACTGCGGTTATTGGATCCGATAAGGAAAACCTTTTAAGTGTAAACTAACATTTACCGATATTATACACTTTTTTCAAGAATGATATTTGCTTAAAACAGCAGAAAAGAGCGGCCCGAATGGGACCGCCCTTTTCTGCTTCACCATATTCATAAACGGAATCAAGGCCCTGCCCGTTTATGCTGAAATGCATCCGTAAAGTTCCGCATACGGGTGCGCGATGCAGTCTGAAAGTAAATTGCGGTAAAAAACAAGAGCGTCGCTCACTGTGCCTAGGCCATAGAGAACGTCATAGTGAGAATATGAGGAAGAATCCTGCGAAAGTTCCAGAATGCCCTTTTGCAGCAATGGAATCAATGCTCTTGCCAGTCCGTAATCCTGCTGGTTTAAAATCGTAAGCCCGCTTGATGCAAATATGAGATCCCGAATATCCCATAAGATATGATGCCCACTGCCAAGCCGCAGCTTTTGATTATCTTTCAGTTCAACTTCCAGCATCACAAGATAATCCATTTCATACCATCCCTTCGCAATCAGCCGTTTGGAAATGTATTTTTCAAACGAATGGCTTTCATCAGTCCATCTACTTATATCATTCGTGAAGGAAGGGCCATATTCCGGTGCACCGGGCGATTAATTTAAGAATTTATTTGTTCTTTCCCGGCTTCGATTCTGGCTTGCTGTTATCGGAGCCGTTTGCTTTGGAATTGGAAGGGCTCGATTCAGAGGTATCATGTTTGTTTGAATTATTATTCTGATTTTGAGTTTGGTCTTGCTGATGATTTGCTTCGGGTGGTGCGGAAACGCTTGCTGATGAGCTTTCGTAGTTTGGACTCGGGCCGGAAGTACTTGCGCTGCTGGATGCTTTGGAATTGTTTTCAGACGCCTTGGGCGGCTTAGACGCTGATGGTCGGCTGGCTGAAGTCTTTGGCTTTTCTGTAGACTTTTCTGGTGCTTTGCTGCTGCTGGATCCGGCTGTTCCAATCCGTGGAGACAACTCCTCCGCTGGGGATGTTTGTGTTGTTTCTGCTTCCTGAGACCATGACACGTCGCCGGTCTGCCCTGCGGTATCTTCATTTGTATTACCGGCTGTGTTTCCGCCCTGGCCGGTGGATACGCCGGGCTGCTTCCGATTTGCCTTTATTGCCTTCATAATTTCTTTTACCGGCTTTTTCAGCCACTCCTGCACGTCGATGGTGCTGGAGTCCGGTGCACTTGCCTGCAGCTTCTGGACAAGGTTCAGCTTACCCGGTGTGGTTCCCAACTTCTGGGCTTCCAAAACCCGGCTGCGGCCCACACTGATTGCTTCCACTTCAACTTCGGAGCCGGATGATTTTACGGCGTCCTCTGCGGTCGTTTTTAACTCGTCCGCAAGCTGGGCGGCAGCCTGAGTGTCGTCACTCGAGGTGGAAATTACAATATCGCCGGGATCGTCTGGCTGAAAGTAGCCTTTCGATTCAATTTTATCTACCGTTTCCTCAACGGCCTGTTCAATCGTCTGATTGTTCAGGCTGAGGCCGTTCAGAATTTCCGTACCATCGTTGTCTACGGCTTTTGCACTCAGCACGCGGTCAAAACGGTTTACAGAATATTCAATGGACGGGTTTACATCAAGGCTCACGTAGGTATAAGGGGTAAAGTATGCCCAAGCGCCGATGCCAAAGAACATGATTACCGCAGCGGCAGCAGCGGTAAGGCCGAGCGCTTTTGCTGGGATATTCAGGAGCTTTTGCTTCAATGCGATTACTTGACCGACCGAATAATTTCGATTTCTGATTTTTATAACACGTCCGTTGTCAACCAATGCGGCAGCATGGCTTCCTCTGATTTCGACAATACATGCTTTCATTAATTGGACCACCTTTTTACTGTTGGCCGGAAGTTCTGATACGTTTGGCGCAGCCAGATTTTGGATGCATTTTTTATAGGAAAGGACAAAACTTCTTGTTTGAAAAACATGTTTTCAAACCTTCAGCTCCTTTTTTATGTACTGCAAATAGTCCGCAAGGAAGGGAAAATCGCCAGTTAAAATCTCTGCCGCTGCTATTATATATTTTCGATGCCTTTCCAGAATTTTTCGGGGTATCTCAGCATTCTTCTCAATCAGCTTTAGAGGCAGCAATTTTGTCTGCCTCATCTCATTGAGAATAATCGGATTTTTAAGAATATAAATTATTGCTTTTGCACAGGCTGTCTTTGTTTTTTCCGCTTTCGGCGAACATGAAGTAAGATCCCAGAATGAAAACTCATAATCGGAGAAAAGCTGGCCGGCGGCTTCAATCTCCAGTTTGAGTGAATCGTCGGGCTGTTCCTCAATATGATTGTAGACCGCTTTGTGTGCCGCAATATCCTTGGGTTCCTCATCGTCTTCTTCTTCTTCCGAGTCCATGACGGACGGACTGACAGGGACTTCGGAATCCGTCTTTTGCTGTGACCTTATATAATCAATCAAACGGCGGCGAATAACTAATTTTGAAAATGCCAAAAAACTCCCTTTTTCGGGAGAGTAGCTTTTTACGGCATTGGAAAAAGCGACAAGAGCTGCCATAAACTCATCGTCGCTCTTCGTTATGTAGCGCCGAACCACAGAAGACGTATATCTTAGAATCAACGATTCGTTTTGCTGCAAAAATTCATTGAGAAGTCTTGGGTCTGTTGCAGCCTGAACCGCCTTTTTATCAATTTCGTCCAAGTGTGTATTCCTCCACTATAATTCTTGCCAAATTACATATTACATTTTAGCGTATAAATGCTTATTTACAATGCAGGAAGAGAAACGTCTGGAATTTCTGTTTGTTATGCTTCAATGATTATTAAATGCATAAAAAGGAAAATTAAAACTTTCTTATCTGTGCAGATTAAGCTGTACGGCTGTATAAAAAATCCATGTGGGGGATGTTCTCCCACATGGATTCCAAGGGAAAAGGGATTGGCCTCGTTTGAAAAATCAAGGAATCTGCCTATTCCAGCTAAAATTGCGTTTCCCAGCACAAAAAAATGCTCGGAATACGGAAAGTATTCCGGGCATTTTTTTTAATAACATTTCTTCATCCATTCTGCTGTCATTTTTATTCCTTCAGCGAAAGGAATGGACGCTTCAAAACCTGTATCTTTTTTAATCTGAGAACAATCGTAAGCTTCCATCGGAAGACTTTTTCCTAGGAAAACGATATCCCCAAACTTTAATTTTTGATTTGGATTAATGATGCTTCCCATAATGTTTATATAATCTTTGAGTGGACGCGGGTGTGAACTTCCAATTAAATATTCATGAAATGGTTTCCCTTTTGCCCCAATTAAGAATAAAGCTCTTGCAATATCAGAGATATATACAAAGTCATAATTTTGCGTAGCCTTTGTAAATGATAACGGCTCCTTATTTAGCATTTTACGTATGGTACTGTTTATAAAGCGAGGAGAATATTCTCCTATTCCGTATGCATTTGTTATAATAGGCCATAAAAGAGGAATGCCGATATTTCCCGCGACTGCACTGCACATGCAGTGCGCGGTCAGTTTTGCACTCCCATAGATATAAGAGAAGGGCAAATAATCGCCTTGAATATTAATGGAAGCAATACTTTCTTTTTCGCAGATGCTGCCTGTGCAGACAATTTTTTTACAGTTCATCAGTTTTGCAAGATTGACACAGTCTATTGCCCACTGTACGTTCTTGAGCTGTAATACAGAATCCGTACGGGCTGTACCAGAAGATCCTTCCCAAGCTAAATGAAAAAAGACATCGATATCCCGATCCAATATTATTTCTTCAATATCCGATATATGTTGAAGATCACAATATACGATGGTGACATTTGACAGCTTTTCGATTTTCGTTATGTCTGACTGACGATTTCTTATAATTGCATAAACTTTTATTTTATTGCGAGCTAATTCCTGAGTGAGCGCTTGCCCAATAAAACCGCTTGCTCCTGTAATAATCGCTTTTTTCATAATCGACTCCCACTGTGAAACTTTTGAACGTACTCGGAGAAAGTTTGCAGCTTTGCATCTCTTTCAGATACTGTTACTTTGGAAAGATCAGCAACGGGCCATGCGATCGCCAAATCTTTATCGTTCCAATATATTCCACTGTCAGTTGATTTTGAGTATTGCCCTGCACACTGATAAGTAACGAGCGCTGACGGGGAAAGTACTAAAAAACCATGAGCGAAACCACGTGGAATCAGCAGAGATTTTTTATTTTCATCGGAAAGATAGAAACCTTCCCACTTGCCGAAAGTTGTGGAATTAGGTCTTAAATCGACTGCAACATCAAAAATTTTCCCGGAGACAGCGCGAACGATTTTAGCTTGTGGACAATCTGTTTGAAAATGTAGGCCGCGGACTATGCCTTGTGCAGAGTAGGATTCAAAACTTTCAAAAATATTGTAGTCAATCCCATGCTGAAAAAATATTTCTTTTTCATAATTTTTTAAAAAGTAACCGCGTTCATCCTGCACGAAAAAAGGTGTAATAACACTTAATCCTAATACTATGGATTTGTTAAAAGCAAATTGCTGTATCATACTGATCCCTCGAATATAATTGGTACAAAAATTAAAGCGATTTCTGAACGGCTTCCTTGATACTTTCTGCCATATAATCAATCTGCTGATCAGAAAGGCCTGGATAAACTCCAACCCAAAAGGTGTGGTTCATGATAAAATCGGTATTTACTAAGTTATCAACAATTCGATATCCTGTTTTCGTACTGCGCATTTCATCAAAGCATGGATGCTTTGTTAAATTTCCGGCAAATAGCATTCTTGTTTGAATACCTTTTTCTTCAAGAAACAGTACTACTTTGTTTCGATCAACGCCTTCTTTGCACGTGATAACAAAACCAAACCAGCTTGGCGTGGAATTTTCAGTTGCTGCCGGTAGAACCAACCGATCGGAAAAACCAGAAAGGGCTGAATAGAGCCGACTGAAATTACGATTCCGCTTATCCACAAAAGAAGAAAGTTTATTTAGCTGTGCACAGCCGATAGCCGCCTGCATATCGGTAGCTTTTAAATTATAGCCAAAATGGGAATAAACATATTTGTGATCGTAGCCAATCGGCAGGTCACCATATTGTCTATCGAAACGATGACCACAGAGATTATCATGCCCTGACGGACAGATACAATCTCGTCCCCAGTCTCGCAAAGAACGAACAATTTTATTCAACAAAGGATTGCTGGTATAAACTGCTCCACCTTCACCGGTTGTAATATGATGCGGCGGATAGAAACTTGAGGTGCCAATATCACCAAAAGTCCCAGTGAATTGTTGTTGACCATTCAAATTATATTTTGCACCAAGGGCATCACAATTGTCCTCAACCAGCCATAAATTATGCAGATTGCAGAATTCTTTAACACTTTTTATATTAAAAGGGTTACCCAATGTATGGGCGATCATTACTGCTTTTGTCTTGTTGGACAAGGCGAGTTCAAGCTTGGTTGCATCAATATTATATTGAGGAATGGTTACATCAACAAAAACAGGAATAGCACCATATTGAACAATCGGTGCAACTGTGGTGGGAAAACCGCAGGCAACTGTAATTACTTCATCCCCGCGTTGAATAGCTCTGCTTCCAAGGAGCGGGGAAGTTAATGCCATGAATGCCAGTAAGTTTGCAGATGAACCGGAGTTTACAAACGCACAATATTTAACGTGAAGATAATCTGCCAACGATTTTTCAAATATTTCTGTATATTTGCCGGAAGTCAGCCAAAATTCAAGAGCACTATCAATCAGGTTTACCATTTCCTGATGATCGTAGACTCTTGCAGCATAAGGGATTTTTTGACCATCCTTAAATGTATCTTCCTGATTATGATAGGTATCACAGTATTGTTGTACCATATCTAAAATTTGCTTTCTCGCTTGTTGTTCTGACATTTTATTCATCCTATTTTCCCCAGACTTTCAAATATTCCATTATTTGCTGATCCATGCATCTGGAAATATCGCTATGGTTAAGATATGCTTTTGACCATTCAACGGTTTTTTCAACAGCCTTTTCAATATTCCAGCGGGATTTCCATCCGAATGTTGACTTTAACCTAGAACAATCCAATTTTAGAATATCAGCTTCATGAGGACCATCGGACGCTTTACTTTGCCAATTTAACCCGTTTCCCCATTTTTTGCAAAAAAGGCTGGCTAATTCACCCGTAGTAATGCAATCACATTCGTCCGGACCAATATTGTAATTATTCGCATATTTCTTATCCAAGTACTGTGACTGTGAAATCATTAAATACGCAAACAGCGGTTCTAATACATGTTGATAGGGTCGAACAGAGTTTGGATTGCGAATGATTATAGAATCTTTATTTATTCCTGCACGTACACAGTCCGGAATTATACGATCTTTTGAAAAATCTCCTCCACCAATCACATTTCCAGCCCTAACCGTTGAAATTGCCACCGGACGATCTAAAAAAAAAGATGATTTATAACTTTGCGTTACTAATTCTGAACAGGATTTACTGTTTGAATAGGGATCGAAACCGTTTAATGGTTCGTTTTCGCGATAACCCCAAACCCATTCTTTATTTTGATATACTTTATCTGTTGTTACGTTTATAAAAGATCTAACGCATGAGCTGTGTCGTATACACTCTAATAGATTAACTGTGCCCATGACATTTGTTTCGTAAGTAGAAACTGGGTTTTTATAACTTTGACGTACAAGAGGCTGCGCAGCAAGATGAAATACAATTTCCGGCTGTACTTTATTAAAAACATTACTTAGTTTTTGATAGTTCCGTACATCAGCAATAACGGAATTTACGTTGGTTTCCATATTGCAAATTGTGTAAAGGTTTGGTTCCGTTGGCGGAGCTGTAGAGTAACCTGTTACCTTAGCCCCTGCATTAATTAATATTTTGCATAGCCAAGAGCCTTTGAAACCAGTATGGCCAGTCACAAATACTCTCTTTCCACTAAAAAAAGAAAGATCAAACATTAGTCTGCCCACACTTTCCACGGTGCTTTTCCTTCGTTCCACATATCCTCTAGTTTTTTCTTATCTCGCTGTGTGTCCATACATTGCCAAAAACCCGAATGCTTGTAGGCCATGATCTGGCCTTTTTTTGATATACTTTCCAACGGTTCTTTTTCCAAGATCGTTCCGTCGTCATTTATATAATTGAAAAACTCAGGTTGCAAAATCATAAAGCCAGCATTTACCCAGCCAGTATCATCCTTACTCTTTTCACGAAAAGCACGAATCTGATTCTCATTAAGATCCATAATGCCAAAACGCCCTTCAGGTTGGATTGCTGTTAATGTGGCCATTTTTCCGTGGTTGCGATGAAATTTTACTAACTCATCAATATTCACATTTGAAACACCGTCGCCGTAAGTCAGCATAAAAGGTTCGTTGCCTACATAAGGCTGAATCCGCTTAACACGTCCCCCCGTCATGGTGTTCAAACCAGTATCGATCAGCGTAACTTTCCACGGCTCTGAGTGGTTACTATGTACAAACATTTTATTGTTGGCCAAATCAAAAGTTACATCAGACGTATGTAGGAAGTAATCAGCAAAGTATTCTTTAATTACATATCCTTTGTAACCAAGGCATATAATAAAATCATTGTATCCATAATGAGAATAAAGCTTCATAATATGCCATAAAATGGGCTGCCCACCAATTTCAATCATAGGCTTTGGGCGCAGGTAACTCTCTTCTGAAATGCGGGTGCCAAAGCCACCTGCCAGAATCACTGTTTTCATACAATATCTCCTCAATAAATTCAACAATTTCAAACTAACAGTCTTTTTCAACGATAACCCATGATTTGATAGCCTGATTTTTTTTATATAATCCCTTCAAGCTGTTTTGAAAGACCATATTATCACTTTTCACTGCCATCTTTCCTCCAACTGATAGGTGCGCAAACAACTTGCCTATTATTTTAAATGCATCTTTTCGCTGATCCACGTCTTCCAAAATGACATAGGAAAAGGGGGTACCCGGAAATACATTTTCTATTTGGTTCCAATTCTCTATCGGCTGGAACAAGTCAGAAACACCCTCAAGATCCTTTCTGTATCGTACTTTATCTGATATATTATACACCTGAACCTGTTGATTTCGCCTTTTTTCCAGTAGAATCTCCTTGATTTTGAGAGGATTGCTTCCTATTCCGCAGTTTACGCCCAGAACATTTACCGGTTCGATGTTTTCAGGGGAAAGTGCATCCATCAGCGTCGGATCAAAGCAAAAGCCGGTACCCCAGGGATCTATGCCGAAGGTCCTTTCAAATTCACGGCGGCCATCTATGTAGATCTGTTGCTTTTTCTCATCATGGATTGTTATACTTCCGAAATGATGAACATAAGCGTCTTTTGCCAGAATACACTTTAATCCATTCCGGCGTAATAATAACGACATTAAGTCATCGGTAAAAGCAAGAAATCTCTCCGGGAAAAAAGGATATAAATATCCAAAAAAAGCATAAACTCCTTTTGTATTGCTTCGTGCGAGCAACACAGGTGAATTCAGTCGTGTTCTCTGCTCCCATCGACAGGGGTCACTTTTATTGTTTCGTTCTGCAAAAACAATCAGTTCTTCCAAATTTGAATACTTAGAAGGAATTGTCTGAAGGTTTGCTATATTTGGGCAGGATGGAACAACACATCCAATTGACTCGTCCGACCGAATACAAGCCAGCATATTTTCAACTGCATGAGGCGTTATTAAAATATCATTGGATACAAAAAGAATGTATCGGCCTTCAATGATTCGGCTGACTGCCGCAAAGCACTTTGTGTTATATCGAATGTCAATTTGTTTATCTGGATGTATAGATTCAAAATATTCTTTTGTGCCGTCGTTAGATCCATTATTAACTAATATCAGTTCATGGCTGATATGATCTGGAAAGTATTTTTTTAAATATTCTAGGCATTTTTTTGTATAATCTAATTTATTGTAAGCAATAACAACAATGGAGACCTCATATGGATAGGTCTCATTTTTTTCTGCATTTTCCACATATGGAAGTGGGCATAGTTGGAACATATCATTATGGTAATAATCCCACATCTTTTTCTTGTCAGGATAACAAAAGCCCCAGAAATATAAATCAACATACAATTCGTTGATTAGAGGTAATAATTCAAATTCAATTTTCTTACACGCTTTTTTCGAATCCGTTTCTTTCAATGCCATTATATTAATTAATGAACTCGCCACATTTTTACACATAAGCTGAGCCATTAATGCGGGTTCTTCGGATGACAAATGTTGTAAAGGAGAAACCATTTTTGACAACATTTCTATCATTAGTTGAATAAATTCATTGCAATCAGCCTTTTCATTTGCAATAATTCCGTGTAATTGACAGGCAGCCTGATTTAGAGTTTCTATCATTTTTAATATTTGTTCCGCTAATTTTCCACTTCTTACCAAAAAAATACCCCATTCATTACTATTTGTTTTATATATCGGCATTCTCAGCTTGATAATTTAGTGTAATAAAATTATATTACGCAGTTATTCCCATTCGGTGCAGGGCGGATTTGATATCTGCCCCGCTTTTTTGATGCTTTTTCGGCTTTTGGGGATTCTCGTCCAAACAGTATTGGCTGAATTTGCTCTAGGTAACCGCTGATTAAAGCAATTCAGAAGCCGTTCAGTCCAGCATTTTCGCGGCTTCGAATTGCTGTCTGACGACTTAATCATCGTTTACCTAGGAAGAATGCAGAGGATACTTTTTTCAAACCGTCATTTTTATATTCCCTGTTGCATAAGATTGAATATCGCAATGAGTTTGGGGAGGCGGCAGAACAGTGAAAGGCATCGTAGAAGAGCGTGCCGTGGAGCTTGGCGAGTACATTATAGAGAACAAAACAACCGTGCGCGGCGCGGCCAAGAAGTTCGGGGTTAGCAAGAGCACTGTACATAAAGATGTTGCACAAAGACTGAAATACATTGATCCGCAGCTGTACCGTAAGGTGAAAGTTGTGCTGGATTACAATAAGGCGCAGCGGCATATCCGCGGGGGAATTGCGACAAGACTGAAATATAAAAAAGCATAAGGGAAACCGCTGCCGGGGAACTGTGAAACATCGATTTGGTAAAATTAATACATAAAGTTTAAGCCGTTCCAAAAATGGAACGGCTTTTTCTATCATTTTATATATATTCTTTGAGGAAAAATATTGTATAATATAAGATATCCATAAATTGCCAGCATTGGAACAGAAAAGGAGCTGAAACCTATGTTTGTATTCTATATCTTCCTGACTGCTATTTTGTTGTTCGGCGCAACATCAGCCGGTAAGAAAAAATTCAACGATGACTTCCTTTCATTGTCTACCGCGAAGGCATTTCAGGGCTTTCTGGTGATAGCCATCATTATTCACCACATTTCTCAGGGGATAAAGGATCCAGAGGAAATGTGGATTATGACAAACGTTGGGGTGCTCTGCGTAGGTTTCTTCTTTTTCTTTTCGGGATACGGCGTTATGAAAAGCCTGCAGACAAAACCGAATTATCTGGATGGCTTTCTGAAAAAGCGGTTTATATCCATCCTTGTTCCTTTTTACCTGATCAATATTATTTTTTTAGTTTGTTTTGCCGTTCCGGACAAGCTATCGCCGGTTGAGATCATATTGAATTTATTCGGGATACAGTTAATCAATTCTCAATCGTGGTATATTGTTGCGGTTGGAATCTTCTACTTGGCGTTTTACCTGCTGTTCCGGAAAATCAAAAAAATCCCTGTGGCTCTTGCGGGGATGGCGCTGTTTTCCTGCGTGTACATAACGGTCAGCCTGTTTGCAGGACATGGGTCTTGGTGGCTGCAGGGCGAATGGTGGTTCAACACATTCTTTCTTGCTTTTTTCGGTATGCTGGTTGCCGAATACGAGAAAAAAGTTGTGGCCTTTGCGAAAAAGTGGTATTGGGTGCTTCTTCCGGTTTCCATAGGTGGTTTTGCCCTCATGTTTAACCGAACCATCTATGTGTTGAATCGCTACTCGTATTATGCGGAGTTTTCGGGAGGCTCCGGAATTCCGGAAAAATGGATTTGTCTTTCCTGCCAGCTGCCCGCCGTGATTCTGTTTGTTGCGGCCTGTCTGCTGATCTTTATGAAAATTCGGTTCGGCAACTGGCTCCTGAAGTATCTGGGGAGTATCTGCATTGAGGTTTACCTGATTCAGAATCTGTTTCTGGAAGGCCTTCACTCAGATTTCATCCATGTGGAGAACAACGTCCTTTACTCTGCGCTGGTTATTGCTCTTTCGGTCGCTCTGGGTTCCGTTATCCATTTTGTGGATCGCAAAATTGTCAGTCTGCTTCAGGGAAAACCAAAACATGCAGATCAGGAGAAACTTCACACAGCTTAGGGAATAGAAGAAAATTTACAAATTCCTGTTTGATTTAATTTTGAATCATGTATAATAATGGCAGAAATAAATACAGGGAGGCTGATGTTCCATGTTGGGTGAAGAAGCAAAAAAAATTTTTCTTGCAGGTTTAGGCGCAGCAGCAGTCACAGCAGAAAAGTCAAAACAGGTAATTGACGAGCTTGTTAAAAAGGGTGAGCTGACCATTGAACAGGGCAAAGTCCTCAATGAGGAACTTAAGCACAATGTCAGCGAAAAAGTCAAGCAGCACGTTACGGTCAATGTAACGGTTTCCGCAGACGTGGATAGCGTGAAAAAAGCAATTGATAAAATGAGCCCGCAGGATCTGCAGGCGGTAAAAACTAAAATAGCGGAAGTTGAGGCAAAGCAGGCGGAAGGGACGCAGGAAGATGCCGGCATCTAAATCTGCCGGCACCAGAGAACGATTGAAAGAAATTTTCGCCGTATTAAGGAAGCACCAGGTCGTCAAGGGGATAACGCCTGAAAAGCTGCGCTCCATTTTTGAAGACCTGGGGCCTACCTTTATTAAGTTCGGCCAGATTATGTCTATGCGGCTGGACATGCTCCCCATGGAATACTGTGAAGAGCTCAGCCGGCTTCGGGCCGATGTAAGGCCGATGAGCTTCGAGGACGCGTCTAATGAAGTGGAAAAGGAACTGGGCAAGCCGATTGAAGAAGTATTTTCAAGGTTTGACCATAGGCCGATTGGATCGGCGTCCATTGCTCAGGTGCATTATGCGGAGTTGAAGAGCGGCGAAAAAGTTGTCGTTAAAATCCGCCGCCCCGGTATTCATGACATTATGGAACGCGACGTTGCTCTGCTTCACCGCGTTTCGGGTTTGCTGAAAATTGTGGGCGGCACGGGTAACGCCGTAGACTTTAACCAGGTTATCAGCGAAATGTGGACTGTTGCACAGCAGGAAATGGATTTTCTGAATGAAGCAAAACAGGCGGAGCAGTTCGGCAAGCTGAATTCCGGCATCGTTTATGTTGCCAGTCCACATGTTTTACGTGCCTACTCCGGGCAGTCTGTTCTTGTGATGGAGTATCTTGACGGTATTGCAATCGACAATGTAAAGGCACTGGAAGAACAGGGCTATGACCCAAGCGAAATCGGCGTAAAACTGGCGGAAAACTATGTAAAACAGATTGTGGACGACGGCTTTTTCCATGCTGACCCGCACCCGGGGAACCTGAGGGTGCACGGCGGACAGATTGTCTGGCTTGATATGGGCATGATGGGCCGACTGACGCAGCGTGACCAGCAGCTTTTTCGCAGTGCGCTGAATGCTGCGGTGCGCGGAGACGTCAACGAGCTTTGCAATCTGCTTTTGGTGTTCTGCGAGCCTTCAGCTCGTGTGGACCGTTCCCAGCTTTATGCGGATGTGGACGGACTGCTGAACCGGTATGAAACGCTCGACGTCGGCAGTATGAATCTGCTGGATATCCGCAACGATGTGGTCGCAGTGGCAAATCGGAACGGGATTTCCATGCCGAAGGGCGTTTCGATGCTTGGGCGCGGTCTGGTCACAATTGAAGGCGTGCTGGGTACTCTAAGCCCGGACATCAATGTCATGCAGGTCATGGTGAATCATCTCTCGGGCAGAATGCTCGATTATTTCGACCCTGCTCAGGAAGTGCAGAAGGCGTGGATGGCACTGTTCCAGTCTGGGCGCCGGATGCCGCATATCCCTTCGCAGGTGTCCGAACTGCTGAAAATGGGCATCCGCGGGCAGACAAAGACCAATATTGAAATAACCGGTTCGGAGCAGCCGCTGCGCGCCCTTGACAAAATGGCGGAACGGATTGCCGTTGGGCTCATTGAAGGCGGCCTTCTGATTGCGTCTTCCATTTTAAGTGTTTCCAGTCTGCCGAAGTGTTTTCTCGGCATCCCGACCGCAGGGGCCGTAGGCTTTTTTATCTGTGCGGTTTTGGGTATCTGGTTCCTTTGGGGAGTATTTCGGCATAAACCGTAAAGCGTTATGTATTCTGTGGCTTCAGGCTGTCGAAGATATTTACGCCGCGCGCCTCAACGGGTGTGGAGAAGACAATCTGCGTTTCCGTGGGACCGAATTTCTGCAGCTGCCCGATAAACTCATCCAGTTCAACAGTGCTGTGGTATACAACTTTAATCAGCATGGAATATTTGCCGGTTACGCAGTTGCATTCCACCACGTTTGGGCAGGACCGGATGAACGGATAAAATTCCGGCTTTTGATTCGGCGACATCTCCAGGTTGATAAACGCCTTGATGTGGTAGCCAAGCTGGTATTGATTGATCATTGCGTGGTATCCGCTGATCAGCCCCTGTTTCTCCAGTTTTTCAATTCTGGCAGAGATCGCAGGCGAAGACAGGAATACCTTTTTTGTTAGTGTTTTAATCGGAATACGTGCGTTTTCTTGCAGAGCAGAAATCAGAGTTGCATCGATTTTATCCATTCAAACATCACCTCAGATAAAATTACATTGTTTCGTTTTGTATTGGTGAAACAAAAAATGAAAAAGGGGCAAACCAGTTAATCAAACTGGTATGCCCCTTTGCATTTATTATTTTATATTATTTATTATAACCGCAGCAATTTTGTTTTTCAAGTGTAAGATGTAAAATAATGAATAAATTAAACACAAAAAATGCTGTTTTATTCAATTTGAAACTATTTAATTTGCCTTTTGAGTGCTTCAAAGTATCGTTAATTGTGTAAATACAGCATGGCATGAACGCTGAATCTACCGGAAGACAACTTCATTAAATAAAGCAGGATGAATTCCTGCTTTATTTTTTTCTGCAAACGGTACTTAAAACAGCAAAGCCACCCTTGGTCTGTATTTGCATAATAGTCTCCGACAACTTTTATTTTGAAAGCGGCGGGCAAATCAGCTTTGAAAGATTAAGGCAAACCGTCCCAAATGTAAATGTTAAACGGAAACCACCGAAAGCTCTTTACGCGTTTGCCCGAAAGTGCTACTATCTCCCGTATGAAAACGAGCGAAAGAAAATGAGACACATGTTTGAGGGTGTTAAGTGAAGATATTCCATTAGGATTCATCCCGGTTTTTGTGTTTTCAGTACCACAGTGAAAGGATGGTCATAATTATGAAGACAAGAATGGAATCCGATTCAATCGGAAGTATGAACGTACCTGCAGGAGCTTACTACGGAGTTCAGTCCCTGAGGGCAAAGAATAATTTTCATATAACAGGCAGGCAAATGAATCCTGCGTTTATCATCTCTCTGGCACAAATTAAGAAGGCAGCGGCCATTACGAACCGCAATGCCGGATATCTGGAAGCATCCGCCGCAAATGCTGTTATAAAGGCGTGCGATGAAATCATTGCGGGAAAACTCCACAGCCAGTTCATCGTAGACCCGATTCAGGGCGGCGCGGGCACTTCAGCAAATATGAATGCAAACGAAGTCATTGCGAACCGTGCGATTGAACTGCTCGGAGGTGAGAAGGGCGATTATTCCATCGTTCACCCAAACGACCACGTGAATATGTCGCAATCCACAAATGATGTTTTCCCAACAGCGGGAAAGCTTACAGTTTTAAAAATGATGCCGGGGGCTATTCACCAGCTGGAACGCCTTGCGGAAGCTTTGGATGACAAGGCGGACGAATTTGACGATGTTCTGAAAATGGGGCGCACACAACTGCAGGACGCGGTTCCCATTCGGCTAGGCCAGGAGTTTTCCGCGTATGCCGGCGCCGTCCGCAGGGATATCGGCAGGCTTAACCGTGTGCAGGACGAAATGCGGACGATTAACCTCGGCGGGACCGCAGTAGGCACTTCTTTGAACGCATCGCCCGCATATCTTTACAACATTACGGCCAACCTGCAAAAGGTGAGCGGAATAAGGCTCAGGCAGGCCGACGACATGATCGACGGAACCCAGAACCTTGACGGATTCGTGGCGGTTTCCGGAGCGCTGAAAACCTGCGCGGTCAGCCTTTCGAAGATTGCGAATGATCTGCGGCTGCTTTCCAGCGGGCCGCGCACAGGAATTATGGAGATTGCTCTTCCGGCGATGCAGAACGGCTCGTCCATTATGCCGGGCAAGGTGAATCCGGTTATCCCCGAAGTCGTTTCGCAGGCCGCCTTCAACATTATCGGGAACGACCAGGCAATCACAATGGCGGCGGAAGCCGGCCAGATGGAAC
Source organism: Caproicibacter sp. (assembly GCA_036260805.1). Taxonomy (GTDB): domain Bacteria; phylum Bacillota; class Clostridia; order Oscillospirales; family Acutalibacteraceae; genus Thermocaproicibacter. Next base: position 136,217 of record DATALZ010000084.1, on the reverse strand, counting down.
TGAATGCGTTCGAACCCGTATTGTTCTACAAACTTTTTGAATCCGTCGAATGCCTGGAAGGCGCGGTCAGTACTTTCGTCGACAACTGTGTTACCGGCATAACCGCGAACCGTGAGATCTGCCGCAGACATTTGGAAGAAAGCGTTGGCACCGTAACGGCACTTTGCCCGTATATTGGTTATGTGAAATCTGCTCAGCTGGCCAAAGAATCGCTGAAAAGCGGTGTTCCGGTCATGAAGCTGGCAGCACAGAAGGGATATCTGAGCGAAGAAAAATTAAAAGATATTCTCAATCCGGCGTCGATGACCGGGCCGGCACTTACGGTTCATACGGAAAACTTCCGTTCTGAGAATTTCAACCTCGAAAAAATTTCCGTTTAAGGAGGCGGATTGCTATGAATTTTTTAGGCAACAAAGTTAATTATTTGCAGGAAGAACGCGTCAACCAGTGGCCTGACCGCAGAGACAGAGCCATGCAGCACCGCCCTGAAAAAGGCAGTGATAAGATCTGCCGGCCGGACCGTTATGTTCCGGAAACGGATGAAACGAATTACAGGTACGGCGGACTGAAATAGTCTGCTGTTTATACGTTAGGGCACGGTGCACCCCGTGCCGCAATTTACGATGAAATCGTCGCCGCTTATCAGTTCCTCCTGAATTGGCATTCGGTTTGTCGGAGTTGTCAGCTTTTTTCAGTAAAGGGCGCTGCTGCAGAATGAAGTTTTGCGGCAGCGTCCTTTTATATTGCTTGACATAAATTACCATAAATAATATGATGGGAAAAGAAATATATTAAAATGGAGTGCAGCATCCTGCTGCTTGCCGCGGTGCGGGAAGAGAGTGGTTTTATGAAATACAAAAAATATAATTTCTTATTCTTTTGGGGGCTCCTGATGGCTGTCGGTTCCATTCAGGAATTTATTCATCCGTCCTCGAATATTTCGCTGCTCGCGTCACCTGTTTTTATTACCGTTGGCCTTATGATCGGTGTTCTGCTTGTCGTGTCTTATTTTGTAATCAATCGTACCTTTTCCTTCGGAAGAAAGCTGGCTGTTACCGCTTTACTTTTGGACATGACATGCTATCTTTTTGAATTTATTTTTGAGGCTGTTTTGGTGCCGGGTTCTTTGTGGCTTGTCATCATCGGTTTTGTGCTGATCACAACGCTGCTGGTAGGCTATACGGTTTTTCTCTGCAATAAAATAGAATAGAGTTTCAATTACGGCAATTCCATTTCAGACCACAAGATAAGATGTATTCATCCCCCCGCCTTCTGCGGGGAGATGAATACAAACCAAAATTATTTAAAAATAATAAACTGCGCATAAAAATAAATTCATAATTAAAACTTTTTTACATGATATAATAAATATATACTTAACGTTTTTAGGCCGTAGGTTTCCGTAGAAACTGAATTGCGGCTGAATGCATTGAAAGAAGGATGTCGGTAAATGACGGACTATTTCGAATTGATCGCATCGCGGGAGAGCTGCAGAAATTTTTCAGAGCAGCCGGTCGAAAAAGAAAAACTTATTCGCTGTGCGGAAGCTGCACGGATTGCACCTTCGGCCTGCGACAGCCAGCCGTGGGAATTCGTCGCGGTCAACGGCGGCGCTTTACGCGACGCTGTGGCAAAATGTCAGCTCTCCGGGATGAATAAATTTGCTCAGAAATGCCCGGCTTTTGTGGCTGTGGTTGAGAAAAAAGCAATGCTGCGCAACCCTGTGGGCATGGTCGCAGACCAAAAATATGCGAAGTTTGACCTTGGCCTTGCTACGATGCAATTTTGCCTTGCCGCGACTGCACAGGGGCTTTCCACCTGTATCCTTGGCGCGGTTGACCGTAAAAAGCTGAAACAGCTTCTAAATATAAAGCAACATATTATTGTGCTGATTGCCATTGGTTATGCGGCTGATACGACGCTGCGCCGGAAGCAGCGGAAAGATCTGGACGAAATTCTGAGATTTGCGGAGTGACGGATATGCGTCTGTTTTTTGCTGTAATATTCCCATCGGAGATAAAAGACCGGCTTTGTGCGGTAATGGAGAATCTGCGGCCATGCTGTGCGCAAGGCCGTTTTACACTTCGGGAAAATCTGCATCTGACCCTTGTCTTTTTGGGTGAAATCCCGAATGAAAAGCTCCCTTTGGTACGGGCGGCTATGGAGGCGACATCAGCCGAGTCTTTTCCGCTGCATATCGGCGGAATGGGATGTTTCCGGCAAAACGGCGGCGACCTTTACTGGGCGGGAGTAGAACGGACGCAGCCGCTTTGCAGTTTATACGACTCCCTGTCTGCGGAATTGCAGGAGCGCGGATTTCCGGCGGAATCCCGCACTTACCGCCCGCACCTGACGCTGGTTCGTCAGGCGGTACTGACGGAAGGATGCGACCGCAGCGCGTTTACTGTTCCCGTCATGAAGATGAATGTAGAGAAATTCAGCCTTATGAAATCGGAACGGGTCGGCGGCCGGCTTCTGTATACGGAAATCGGTTCAAAAAATTTCATATAAGGGCAGGAAACAAAATGAAGGCTTTGATAACAGGCGCAAGCTCCGGCATCGGGCGCGAGATGGCAAGAATCCTCAGCGGAAAGGGCTACGATCTGATTCTTACGGCTCGCAGAACGTCCCGTCTGGAAGAGCTGCAGAAAGAACTGAAAACGAATGTGAAGCTTATAACGGCAGATTTATCCGATGAAAAATCGTGCTTTGAACTTTACGAGAAAACCAAGGGTGAATCCGTCGATATCTTAATTAACTGTGCCGGATTCGGACTCTTCGGCCCATTCGCAGAGACTGATCTTGATCGTGAACTCCAGATGATCAATGTCAATATCCGTGCGCTGCATATTTTAACGAAACTGTTTTACCGGGACTTTTTAAAAAAAGATTCCGGGTATATTCTGAATGTTGCGTCATCCGCTGCCTTTCAGCCTGGACCCCTGCTTTCGAGTTACTATGCTTCCAAGGCGTATGTGCTGCGGCTTACGGAAGCGCTGGACGAAGAACTACGAAAAAGCGGCAGTCATGTTTACATAGGCGCGCTTTGCCCGGGACCTGTTGATACCGAATTCAACAATGTTGCCGATGTGAAGTTTGGGTTAAAGGGACTCTCCGCACAGGCGGTTGCCGGATATGCTCTGGATAAAATGTTTGCCCGTAAAACCGTTATCATTCCGGGAACCACCATGAAAGCAGCGCACTTTCTGGAACGTTTTGTGCCGGAAAAAGCAATTGTTCACGCGGCTTATCACTTCCAGAAGAAAAAGGCGGATCAGTAAAAATACAGCATCCGGGACTCGGAGCTCATGCTTAATTGCTTGAGCTCCTTTATTTTTTTCATTCAATAAATGCGGCGGATGCAAATGGAGAATTATGTATATCAAGTTACTCGAATTTACTCCTTGATTCCACAACCATCCCGAGAACGTGGATCGGCAGCGATGCGACCTGTTCGGCGGTAAAAAAGTTCGGGTGATATTTTGCATTGAAGGAAAGCAGCACAATTTCACCACCATTGAGCTTCCAAAACTTTTTGACGACTGCTTCTTTTTCGCCTATCTGCACCACAACGATGCTTCCGTTCGGTATTTCCTTTTGCTTTCGTGCTATGACGAGATCGCCGATACAAATACGAGGTTCCATACAATCCACACTAATGTAGTAGCCGAAATATTCCACGGATGGTGAGCAGGGGCTTATTTCCAGGTAGTAAGCCAGAACAGGCATCGTTTCCTGGTAATTGTTTTTCATATGTTTATAAACTGGGATTTTCTTGAGCATATGATCTTCCGCAGAGTATGAATCTTCCCTTCCCAAGAGATAATCCAGCGAAACATGAAATAAGTCTGCAAGCTTCAGCAAGGTGTTGCTGTCTGGTTCAAAATTGCCGCTTTCATACCCCGAAAGAGAAGACTGACTGACTCTGATCTCCTTTGCCAAATCCACTTGCTTCATACCATTCAGTAAACGCAGATATTTGATTCTGTTCAATAATTTTCGCCTCCTGATAAGTTTATTATGTAAACTGCATGCGGAAAGTAAATATAATATTAAGATATACAATATGCCATATTGACATATCAATTATATTAATATATAATGTCGGTAGTTAGAGAAATTCAGTGAATTCAGCCATCACGCATTAAATGCAACAAAATAATACCAAATAATTGCTAAATATTATATATAGAACTTAGAGAAATACGAAGGAAGGATCCCAAATGAAAAAGAAAGTGGGACTTAGTTCAATCAGCGGGAGAATTATCGGCTCACATCTTGTTATATCCATTCTCGGAGTGATTGCCTGTCTTGTAGGAATCTTTATTTTGGCTGGAAGCAATCAGCCGAATACTAAGATTCCTTTATTTACGGTTTTAGGTCTGCTGTTAGTTTTCAATATTGTCTTTACGATTTTCAGCACTTGCAGAATCATAAAATTGATGGTAAAACCGATTCAGAATTTGTCGGACGTCTGTGAAGAGTTTTCTACAGGTAAACTGAATGTAAAAGCCGAATACCAGTCGAATGACGAAATTGGGCACCTTGCAACTAATCTAAATTACGCTTTTACAAGGCTGAAGGTTATCGTGGATGAAATCTCCGGCACTCTTGCAAAAATGGCAGCGGGTGATTACGCAACGATTGAGCTGGAAGATTACAAAAATGATTTTGCGGCGATTTCGGATGCCTTTCGAAAAATTGTCGGCCAGACAAACGATACATTCCACGTTTTTCAGGCTTCGGCCGAGCAGGTAAGCGCCGGTTCCAAGCAGATTTCAGATGGTTCTCAGGAACTCGCCCAGGGAACAACGGAGCAGGCAAGTTCTGCAGAAGAGCTTTCCGCTTCGATTCAGGAAATCTCACAGAAAGTAAGCGAAAGCTCTGAACATGTAACGAAGGTAACGGAATATCTGGATGCGACAGCCAGCCATGTGAAAGACAGCAACAATCAGATGCAGATGATGCTCGCGGCAATGGATGAAATCAGTGCGTCATCCGATGAAATCAGTAAAATTATTAAGGTAATTGATGATATTGCATTCCAGACGAATATTCTCGCTCTGAATGCAGCCGTTGAAGCTTCGCGTGCAGGAGAAGCGGGTAAAGGCTTTGCGGTCGTCGCAGATGAAGTACGCAGCCTCGCGGGCAAATCTGCTGAAGCTGCCAACCAGACAGCAGACTTAATTGAAAAAGCAATTAATAAAGTCAAAGACGGAAAGAAGCTTGCTGACGGTACGGCCCAGACATTAAATGGTGTTACTGAAAAAATTGAGCAGCTTGATGAAACCGTCAAGAAGATCAATAAAGCTTCGACCGCTCAGGCAGCGGCAATTGCTCAGGTAACGCAGGGAATGGAACAGATTTCCTCCGTCATCCAGACGAACTCCGCAACAGCGGAAGAAAGCGCCGCCGCAAGCGAAGAGCTTTCCAGCCAGGCAGAGCTTTTGAAAAAAGAACTGGACAAATTCAAACTTAAAAATGAACCCGGCAAAATCAGCAAAGTAAGAAAGGCCAGCTGATTCTGAAACCAATAATTGAGAAGTGTCCCCGTTTATATGCGGGGCACTTTTTTTATTGTGCAATTGAATACTTCGTTGCTGCTGGAGAAATCTTATACAAATATATATAAATTGTACAAAAATGTAGTGTAGTAATAATTAAATTTGTTAAAAACATTTAAAAACGTATTGACAAAAATTACCGAATCGATTATACTGTTTAATATTAACAGAGAGTAAGAGAAATTACTAGGAAAAATTAGTTAAAAAGTAGATACAAACCATAAATTTTTACGGACTTAAAACGAATGAATGTAGTATAACGTCATATTTATTCAGAAAGTATCAATTTTGAATAGATATATTATTAAAGAAGGTAATTATTATGAAAAAGCTGAAAGACATGAAAATTTCCAAAAAGCTTACCGGTGGTTTTCTGCTGGTATCTGCTATTGCTTTAATTTTAGCAGGTATTGGCATTTATGGCATTTGGTCTGCTATGAACACCGAAAGCGGAATGCAGATGAGAATGAACTCAATGCCGACTGTAACTAATGTTTTAACCAGTATGTCGTCCGTTCAGTCTGCCAGTCGCGACGCAGTTCTGAATTACAAAGATGCGAAGCTTTTCCAGACTGATTCGGATGCAGCGGCAAAATACAATCAGCTTTATAAAGATTATGATACGAAACTTCAGGCCACACTCACAACCGCCGAATGGCGTAAGAAAATCTCCGATGCCAGAAAAAATTATGAAACAAACTTTGAGCCACAGATGAAACAGATTCTTGATTACGCTAAAGCCGGAAACGTGACGCAGGCAAATCAGCTGCTGCAGACGACACATACTACGGAAAATCAGATTTTCAACGTTTACACGGATTTTATGAATTACCGAACCGAGGTTGCTCAGAATTCCTATAATAAAGACAGTTCAGAATCATTGGCACTTTTTATTGTTTTAATTGTTTTGGCGGTTGTCGGCGTGGTACTTTCCATCTTGCTTGGAAGAAAAATTTCACATTCGATCAGCAAACCAATTCAGGAGCTTGCCGACTGTTCTGTAAAGTTTTCACAGGGGATTCTGGATGTACATACCACCTATCAATCCAAGAATGAAATTGGCGTTTTGGCTTCGTCGCTGAATTCTGCATTCAATTCTCTTCAGTCGGTAGTTTCCGATGTAACGGAAATTCTACTGGGCATTGCGAAAGGTAAATGCGATTATGAGGGAGTTCGGGAATACGGCGGAGACTTTAAACCCATTTCTCAGGCTTTGAATACGATTCTGAACAATCTGAATGACATTTTTACTTCTATATTGAATTCAGCCGATCAGGTGGAAAGCGGTTCCAAACAGGTTTCCGACGGTGCGCAGGAGCTGGCGCAGGGGGCAACGGAACAGGCAAGCTCAGTAGAGCAGCTTTCCGCTTCGATTTCGGAAGTATCGGAAAAGGTTCATGCGAATACAAAAGATATTTCGGGCATGGCTGCAAATATGAATTTGGCTGCCACCGAAGTAGATGAAAGCGATGGAAGAATGCGTCAAATGCTTTCTTCAATGAATGAAATCTCCGTTTCTTCGGAAGAAATCGGTAAAATTATCAATGTAATCGATAATATTGCTTTCCAGACAAATATTCTTGCGTTAAATGCATCGGTAGAAGCGGCAAGGGCCGGCGAAGCAGGAAAGGGCTTCGCGGTTGTGGCAGAGGAAGTTCGCAACCTGGCGAGTAAATCGGCGGATGCGGCAAAGCAGACATCGATCCTCATTGGTAATTCGACGGATAAAGTAAAAGAGGGGCTTGCACTTGCCGAAGGTACCGCAAGCGCACTTTCAAGCATTGCAGAAAAAGTCAAATCTATTAACCAGTCGATTCAACAAATTGAAGAAGCTTCCGGTGCTCAGTCGACTTCAATCGCGCAGATTACACAGGGCGTTGACCAGGTATCCGCAGTAATTCAGACGAATTCGGCTACGGCGGAAGAAAGCGCGGCAGCGAGCGAGGAACTTTCTGCTCAGGCAAACCAGCTGAAAAATGAATTGAATTGGATTCAGCTCAGAAAGAACTGAAAACTGAGTGGTTTAAACAGGCTCTGTGGTTACAGGGCCTGTATTTTTTTGCTCTTTTTTGTTTGGTAAGCAATAGCATAAGTAATTACTTAATAGTAAATAAGTAAACGCATGTTGTTAATAAAAATTGTAGCAACTACCAATTGACATAATATTTGGTAACGGTATACTAAAATTAATGCGCAAATTCAACAATACGTGACTATAATAACCAAATAGAACTAAAATGCAATTTACTTTTACAACATACAACAAAATCTTGAAAGGAACTAATATGAAGAAGCTAAAAGAAAGAAAAATTTCCAAGCGGTTAATGACTGGTTTTTTAACTGTATCCGTAATCATGGCGTTTATTTCAGGATTCGGCATTTATAGTCTTGCGCAGACCGAATACAAAATGAGCGACATGTATAAACGCCAAATGGTTTCAATGCCCTATATGACAAATATTCTGGTAAGCTTGGGCGCCATTCAGGCAGCCTCTCGGGACGCTGTCATCAACCAAACAAGCAGCGAAGCCATGAATTCGGATTTAAGCGCGGTTGATAAATACCTTCAGGAGTTTAAAGAATTCGACGAAAAATTATTGCCGACTGTTAACACCACGGAGTGGAAGACGAAGTTAAAAACGGCAAGGAGCCAGTTCGACAGCCAGTTTGAGCCTAATATGCAGGAAATTGAGCAGGATCTTAAGTCAGGCAAATTGGCTGCCGCCGCAACTCTGCTGAATGATTCACATCAGGTACATAATCAGATTCGGGACACCTACCAAGATTTTATGACCTATCGTCTTAGTGTCGCTGCGAGCACAAATTCGACCAATGAGAGTACAACTTTAACGGCCTTTATTGTTTTGCTCATCATTTCAATTGCCGGAATTGTATATTCCGTCATCATGGGAGCCAGAATTTCCCGTTCCATCAGTCAGCCGCTGAAAAAGCTGGAAGACGCTTCAAAACAATACTCACAGGGGATTCTGACAGCGAAAATAGACTATACATCGACGAATGAAATCGGTTCAGTTGCAGATTCGCTGAATTTTGCTTTTTCAAGAATAGAGGGCGTTGTCAAGCAGGCTTCAAAAATATTGACAGACATCGCGAATGGTGTGTGCACTTGTGGTACAATAAGAGATTATCAGGGCGATTTCAGGCCGGTTTCGGATTCGCTCAATACAATCCTTAATAATCTGAATAAAATTTTCAAGGATATTTCGATTTCTGCTCAGCAGGTTGACAGCGGCTCAAAACAGGTATCGGACGGTGCGCAGGAGCTGGCGCAGGGAGCTACGGAACAGGCGAGTTCTGTGGAGCAGCTTTCCGCCGCAATTATGGATGTATCGGAAAATGTAAAGAAGAACGTTGAACAAATTGAGGGAATCACTTCGGAGATCAGTTCAACAACTCAGGATGTAACAGAGAGCAACACAAGTATGCAGCAGCTGCAGTCTGCAATGAATGAAATAGAAACGGCATCGAATGAGATCGGTAAAATCATCAAGGTAATCGACAATATTGCTTTCCAGACGAACATCCTTGCTTTGAACGCAGCCGTTGAGGCAGCCAGAGCAGGGGAAGCCGGAAAAGGATTTGCTGTTGTTGCGGATGAGGTTCGCAATCTGGCAAGCAAGTCGGCAGACGCAGCCAAGCAGACAACGGTTTTGATTAGTAATTCTGTGGAAAAGGTCAAGGAAGGAACGGCACTTTCTGACTCTACGGCGAAATCACTTTCCGGTATAACAGAGAAAGTAAACGCTATTAATAAAACGATTCAGAGCATTAGGAATGCATCCGACGCGCAATCCACATCAATTGCACAGATTACGCAGGGGGTTGAGCAGGTTTCATCCGTTATTCAAACAAACTCGGCAACAGCAGAAGAAAGTGCGGCAGCAAGCGAAGAGCTTTCCGCTCAGGCAGACATGCTGAAGAAAGAGATCGGCTGGATACAGCTAAGAAACGAATCAGCAAATGCATAAAGATATCCCCCGGTTTTTTACCGGGGGATATTTGTTACTGGTTAAAGCATTTGATTCCGGGATATCTTGCGCCGGCTTTCAGTTCTCGCTCAATATGAAGCAAACGGTTGTATTTGGCAACGCGTTCGCTGCGGCTTGGGGCGCCGGTCTTGATCTGTCCAGCGTTAAGCGCTACAGCAAGGTCTGCGATGGTTGTGTCTTCGGTTTCTCCGGAGCGGTGGGAGATTACCGCCGTATAGTTGGCACGTTTCGCCATTCGTATGGCGTTGATGGTCTCGCTCAGGGAACCGATCTGGTTCAGCTTAATCAAAATGGAGTTGCCGCATCCCATCGTGATGCCTCGTTCCAGCCGACCGGTATTGGTGACAAAGAGGTCGTCACCCACGAGCTGCACTTTCTTGCCCAGCTGTTCCGTGATTTTTGCCCAGCCCTGCCAATCTTCCTCGCCAAGCGGGTCTTCCAGGGAGTGAATCGGGTATTTTGTTACAAGATCTTCCCAGTAAGAAATCATCTGGTCGGTTGTGTAATGCGTCTTGTGTTTTGGCAGGGTGTAGCCGTCTGCTCCGACCCATTCGCTGGAAGCGGCGTCTATGGCAAGAACAAAATCTTTCCCCGGCTTATATCCAGCAGCACTCACGGCTTCCAGAATTAATTCAATCGCTTCCGTGTCGGTATTCAGGTTAGGCGCATACCCACCTTCATCACCGACAGCGGTAGAAAGCCCTTTTGCCTTTAAAATTTCGGCAAGCTTATGGAATACCTCGGTGCACCAGCGCAGGCCTTCCGAAAAACTTGGCGCGCCGACCGGCATAATCATAAATTCCTGAATATCGATGTTGTTGGCCGCATGTGCGCCGCCGTTTAGAATATTCATCATCGGTACAGGAAGCGTGTCTGCGCTGACTCCGCCGATGAAACGGTACAGCGGGATTCCTAGCGCGTTTGCACCCGCTTTTGCGGCTGCAAGAGAAACGGCCAGAATTGCGTTCGCACCTAATTTGGATTTGTCCCCGGTACCGTCAATCGCTAAAATTGTGCTGTCCACTGCGGCGGTGTCGGTTGCATCCAGACCGATAATTACTTCGCTGATACACTGGTCAATATTGTCTACCGCCTTGGTAACGCCTTTTCCGCCGAAGCGGGTTTTGTCTCCGTCACGGAGCTCAAGGGCTTCAAATGTTCCGGTGGATGCGCCGCTTGGAACGGCAGCTGTTCCCGTTACTCCGTTTTCAAGTTTCACGGTCGCTTCAACCGTAGGGTTTCCGCGGGAATCCAGAATTTCCATACCTTTTACACCAATAATTTTAAAACTTTGCATAATCTCATTCCTTTCTGAATTGAGTTGTGAAATTGCGCATTTCGATACCTGACCGATGGCGCAACACTTCTTTTGTTTCAGTTAGCATATGCATACTTTATGAGAAAGATATCATACCTATTATGCTTAATGGTAAACATTTTATGAACAGATTGCAAATTTATGATTTTTCGGGCTGCGGCAGTACCCAGTTTTCAGCCTGAGTGCGGTATTTTAACGCCTCATCCGAAAAACCGAGTCTTTTGTAGCATTCTGCAAGACGCTGCAAAGGGACATCTCCGGAGGTATGAATGTTCAGTTCGCTCTGCGCACCGAAAGCGGCGGTATAAAACCACGTTGCCGCTTCTTCATAATCACCGGATGCTTCAAAATAAGCGCCCAGTTCGCAGCAGACCTCCGCACACGGGCTTGAAATCACGTTTTTTAAAGCCGTTTTGAACATCATAACCGCATCCCCTTTCAGCCTTGCTCCGCGTACCGCGACACACTGCGCGATACGAACCTCATCCATACTTCGGTTTTCGTCGTGAAGGATTGATTCAAAATAGGGGAAAGCAGCCAGAAAATCGCGGTCGGCACCGCTGATAAAAAGCTCCTTTGCGTACATGCGGGAAAGCCGTTCACTGAGCGGCCCTTTTGCCGCAGCAGCTTCAAGTACGGAAAAATCGCGGGAAGAATGCAGATTTTCCGGCATATGCAGAATCGTAATATCGCTGTTAATCACGTGGACGTTAAGATCGACGGTTTCATGGACAGGGTCAATCCAATGAAAAGTCCGCAGTCTGCGAAAAAGCTTTGGGCGGAGTTCTGCATCAAAATTGTAGGCAGTGTTGTACTGCATCTGGTTGGCATAGCTCATCTGTACAATATCCGCATCCGGAGACAGGCTTTGTTTTAAGAGCAGAAACTTGCGCCGGTTTTCTTCGTCGATGACCTCGTCTGCATCCGCTGAGTAAATATAATCCATTGTTGCTTTGGAAAAAGCAAAGTTTCGCGCGTCGGAAAAATTACCCGTCCAGGCGAAATCATAGATGCGGGATGTATACCGCGCGGCGATTTCCTTTGTGTTATCCGTAGAGCCGGTGTCCACAATGATGATTTCGTCAGCGATGCCTGCCAGGCTGTCCAGACAGCGGGCAAGAACCGATTCTTCATTTTTTACAATCATGCAGACGCTGATACGAATCATACGACTATGCCTTTCTGTTTGAAAAAGTATGTTTCAAACTCTTCTAATGCGTTTTTACGGTGGAAATCTTTTCTGTTTAAAGGTAAAAACGCTATTTATATTATAACACATTTTTCCATCTGTGTAAGCGGTGATCCATCGTAAAATGAAGAATCATTTTTTGGAAATGCAGGTCAGCTAAGAAATCCCGATCACAAGCCGATATATATAATGACTTGTATTATTCTGTCGAAATAAAGGGGATTCCTAATATGAAAGCGAATTTACATACAGTAAGCGTGCCGAAAGGCAAAGGCCCGTTCCATGGGCATGACATTCGTCTTACCATTGGAATGATTGTAAAAAATGAAGAAAAGACGCTGGATAAATGCCTTTCTTCCCTCAAACCGCTGCTGGAAGCCGTACCGAGCGAGCTGATTATCACCGATACGGGTAGTACGGACAAAACGCTGGAGATCGTAAAAAAACATACCGACCATATTCTTAACTTTGAATGGTGCGGGGACTTCTCTGCTGCCAGAAACACAGGTTTAAGCGTGGCCCGCGGTGAATGGTTTATGTTTATCGACGGCGACGAATGGTTCGACGACGTCACGGAAATTATCGACTTTTTCAACAGCGGTGAATGCGACCGGTATTGGACGGCGGCATATTTGCAGCGGAACTATGCAGATTTTGAGGGAAAAAAATATAATGATTTTCATGCCTGCCGTATTTTCAGAATGCATGAGGGAATTCATTTTAAAAACAAGGTTCACGAAGATATTGCCCGTACGGAGCCTACAAAACAATTATGTGCTTATGTAAATCACTATGGCTATATTTATCACAGTGAAGAGGAACGCCAGCAAAAATTAAAACGAAATTTGGAATTATTGCTGGAGGAAGTAAGAGAAAACCCGGAAGACTTAAAAGCAATTGCACAGCTTTGTGCGCAATATTTTGGAGCAGATAATTATAACAAGGCGATTGAAACTTGTTTAAACGGTTTAAAAGTGGCAAAAAAGCAAAAAAACCTGATGCTTTGGATGTTGATCGTGACTAATATGCTTAGGAGTTATTATAAACTCCATGAATATCAGGAATTACTTGTAACTTTTGAACAGCTTTTGCAGGAAGAACCACACAGGGGAATTTTTCATCTGGACTATTTTCGCATTGCGCAGATGGCCGCGCAAATGCTGAAGCGGGATGAGGATGCGCTGCGATATGGTGAGGAATATTTGCGGCTATATCAGAAATATGAGGCCGGTCAGCTGGATCAGAATGAATTATTGTATGGCATCTTTGATTCCATTACGCCGGAGGCCAGACAGGATGTTATTCTCTCCATGGGCTGGAGCAGTTTGGCACAAAGCAAGGCAGATGAAGCAGGGAAGTACTTGAACTCCTTGGACTTCAAGCTTGCTCCGGCAGTGAATCCGGCTGGTTTACAGCTTTGCTTTGCCATTGCTGATGCAAAAAATGATCCGTCATTTATTTTTCATTATTATCAGTCTGTGATTGCCCTGCATGACCCGCTGAAAAAACAGAATTTTGTCTCTTTCGCAGAAACATATTTGCAAAAACATCCTGAGCATGTCTCAGATGTTTGCCATGCTATGGTCCAGACGGCGGAAAACGATGATTATATCGTCCTCAACAGTTTGCGGGCTTCGGAACTGGATGCAGACCGAAAAACGGCGGTATCCGTTTTGGAATGGTTTGCCCGGAATCCGAAAGAGCGGAATTTTCATTATTCCGACATTCTGTATTATGCGATGCGCGAAAAGCTGAATATTATGCAATATCTGTTACAGACGGATACGGATGACCTTCCGTCGATTGCGGTAAATATGCAAAAACAGCATACCGATTTTGCGGATGTGGTCACGAACTATTTTGATTCATATTCATTTGAAAACACAAAAGGCCTTTACTGGTCTGTCTGTCTGTTGGAACGTGCCATATTATCAAAAGATGCCGGGGAGGATACGGAAGCTTATTTAAAGCTGTTTGAAAGCTATGCTGAGAATTCAGCACAGTATGTTCGCTCTGTTTATCGGCCAGAAATGTACACAGCGTCAAATATAGCCGCTTTGCCGCGCGCCTGCCGTTTCGGCTATTATATTGGCGAGGCACTGAATGCCCGTCGGAAAGCTGATGACGCCGGGTATCTGGCGAATCTGCGCGCCGCTCTGAAAGAATATCCGATCATGGATAAACCCATCAGCCTCATATTAGAGCGTTTCGAGAGAGAACAGAACCTGCAGGAAGCGAAGGCAAAGGAATTTGCATCGCTTGCGAAACAGGTGAAGCAGAAAATAGAGAGCTTAATCCTTGAGGGCAACTTAGAGCAGGCTGGTCAGGTGACCATGCAGCTCGCAAAACTAATGCCCGACGACAAAGACGTTCTCCGTTTTCGGAAATTGACACATACGGAACCCACCATGGCGGAGCTGGCGTCACGTTTTCCCCAATAAAAAGCCGGCGTTTCGAATATTTTCATCAAAAGGCTTCCTGTAAAAGGGAAGCCTTTTCTGCTACCAAAAAGCGGAAAGGTAAAAAGAAAGCCCCCGGCGAAAGCCGGAGGCTTGTAAAAACTGGGAAAGCGAATCAGCCTTTGAGGAGTGTAAGAACACTCTGCGGCTGAGAATTTGCCTGAGCCAGCATGGAAGTAGCAGCCTGTGCAAGGATCTGATTCTTCGAATACTGTACGTACTCGTCGGACATATCCACGTCGCGGATGTTGCTTTCTGCGGAAGTGAGGTTCTCGCTCATTGTGCTCAGGTTGTTGGAAGTGTGCTCCAAACGGTTCTGCAGAGCACCGAGGTCAGCGCGTGTAGCAGAAACTGTGTTGATAGCAGTCTTAATGGTATTAATAGCAGCTCTCGCGTCGTCCTGTGTTCCAATGGAAACCTTGTCGATGCCGAGACCCTTCGAACTCATATCCTTCACGGAAAGGGATACACGCTGGTCATCCTTGTTATCGGAACCAATCTGAAGGGTAAGAGAACCGACAACACTGCTGGTGGATGTTGAAGCCTGGAAGCTGATAACGCCGGCTGCATCTGTAGTTGCTAAACCGGTTTTTGCGTTAATCATATGGGACATCGCGGTTGAATCACTTGCCTGGATAGCTCCGCCGACACCTGTGCCGACTACATAGTTGACATCTGTGCCAAGACTTGTAGCCAGTGAGGCAGATGTAACAAAAGCAAACTTCACACCGTTCACGGTAAAGACGGCAGAGTCAGCGTTGGAGCCGTTGTATGCCTGAAGTGAAGTAACTGTTACCTTATCGTAGGCATCTACTCCCTTAGTAAGGGTGGATATACCCAAAGTACCATCGCTGGCGTTCGTTCCTGTTACTGTTTGCTTAACATTGGCAACGGCTGCGCCCTTTGTGCCGGCTGCTCTGGCGGTAAACTGGATTTCACCTTTGGTTGATGTGGTCGCAAGGGTGAAGGCCGCGCTGAAATCGGCATCGGCATTCAGGCTCGCAACAATTGCGCTTGCAACAGATGCCTGATCGTCGGTACCACCGGCAACAACTGAATAGGACGCAGTTACAGATTTTGCTACGCCATTGGAATCAGTGTAGCTTACAGTATAAGAAACAACGTCGCCAGTGTGGGCGATGTTACCGTTCGTGGTGATTTGAAACTTGTTGGTTGTAGAAGCCTGAATCGTGTCAGCAGCAGTTACAGCAGAAGCAAGCTGTACCGTTGCAGCCATGCCATTTGATGCGCCTGCGCCCAGAGAACCGTCGAGAAGATTGATCTGGTTGAAGTTTGTGGATGTGGAAATACGGTCAACTTCGGACTTCAGGGCTGTAATTTCCTTGTTCAGGTTGGCACGGTCCGTGTCGCTCTTGTAAGTACCGTTCGAGGATTCAACAGCCAGTGTGTTCATTCTCTGGAGAATGGACTCTGTTTCGTTCAGGCCGCCTTCAGCTGTCTGAACAAGAGAAATACCGTTCTGGGCATTGTCCTGTGCCTGGTTCAGACCGTTGATCTGCGCGCGCATTTTTTCGGAAACTGCAAGCCCTGCAGCATCATCGGCGGCGCTGTTGATGCGGTAACCGGAAGACAGCTTTGCAATGTTTTTGCTGATGGAATTATCGTTTGACTTCAGTCTGTTAGCAGCGTTAAGGGCGCTGATATTGTGTTGAATACGCATAAAAATTTTCCTCCTTGATTTTTGCCCGTGCAGTATTCTGCATTCGGGAAAAGAGAATCCGTTCTCTTTCTGTCGATTTATTCCGGAAAAGTATTACTCGCTGCTTGATTTTACGGGCCCTGCAAAATCGAAGTTTGTAGAATAATTACTTTTTTTGGAACTAATATATATATCGGAGGGAGTTTTTAAAACTTTATACCGTAAGATAATATTTTAAAAAAATTCTTATAAATAAGCATTTACTAATACACAAAAAGAAGGCCCCCTGCTTTCGCAGGAGGCTTGTAAAATAATCTGGAAGAAATAATCAGCCTTTGAGGAGTGTAAGAACGTTCTGCGGCTGGGAGTTTGCCTGAGCCAACATGGAAGTAGCAGCCTGCGCAAGGATCTGGTTCTTCGAATACTGTACGTACTCGTCGGACATATCCACGTCGCGGATGTTGCTTTCTGCGGAAGTAAGGTTTTCGCTCATTGTGCTCAGGTTGTTGGATGTGTGCTCCAAACGGTTCTGCAGAGCACCGAGGTCGGCGCGTGTAGCGGAAACTGTATTGATAGCAGTCTTAATGGTATCAATTGCTGCTTCGGCGTCAGCCTGTGTTGCAATGGAAACCTTGTCAATGCCGAGGCCCTTTGCGCTCATGTCCTTCACGGAAAGGGATACGCGCTGGTCAGCCTTGTTATCAGAGCCAATCTGAAGGGTCAGCGAACCGACAACACTGCTGGTAGAGGTTGAAGCCTGGAAGCTGATAACGCCGGCTGCATCTGTGGTGCTTAAACCGGTTTTTGAGTTAATCAGCTTGGACATCGCGGTTGAATCAGCCGCCTGAATAGCGCCGCCGGCACCTGAGCCCACTACATAGTTGACATCCGTTCCAAGCCCCGTAGCCAGTGCGGCAGATGTAATAAAAGCAAACTTCACGCCGTTAACGGTAAAGATTGAGGAGTCAGCGTTGGAACCGTTATATGCCTGTAGTGAAGTAACTGTTACCTTATCGTAAGCGTCTACTCCCTTAGAAAGAGTCTCTATGCCCAAAGTACCATCGCTGGCGTTTGTTCCTGTTACTGTTTGCTGAACATTGGTAACAGCAGCGCCTTTTACACCGGCTGTCCTTGCAGTAAACTGAACTTGGCCGGGGGTTGCTGTAGTTGCAAGAGTGAATGCTGCGCTGAAATCGGCGTCGGCATTCAGGCTCGTGACAATAGCACTTGCAACAGATGCCTGATCGTCGGTACCACCGGCAACAACTGTATAGAGCGCTGTTACAGATTTCGCAACGCCAGTAGAATCTGTGTAGCTTATAGTATAAGAAACAACATCGCCAGTGTTACCGAGGTTGCCATTCGTGGTAATTTGAAACTCATTGGTTGATGCAGCCTGAATAGTATCTGCGGCAGTTACTGCGGAAGCAAGCTGTACCGTTGCCGACATGCCATTTGTTGCGCCTGCGCCCAGAGAGCCGTCCAACAGGTTGATCTGGTTGAAGTTTGTGGATGTGGAAATACGGTCAACTTCTGACTTCAGGGCTTCAATTTCTTTATTCAGGTTGGCACGGTCTGTGTCGCTCTTGTAAGTACCGTTCGAGGATTCAACGGCCAAGGTGTTCATTCTCTGGAGGATGGATTCTGTTTCGTTCAGGCCGCCTTCAGCTGTCTGAACAAGTGCAATGCCGTTCTGAGCATTGTCCTGTGCCTGGTTGAGCCCATTGATCTGGGCACGCATTTTTTCGGAAACTGCAAGTCCTGCTGCGTCATCAGCTGCGCTGTTGATGCGGTAGCCGGAAGACAGCTTTGCAATGTTTTTACTGATAGCATTGTCGTTTGACTTCAGTCGGTTTGCAGCGTTAAGAGCACTAATGTTGTGTTGAATACGCATAATAAATTCATCTCCATAATTTTTTATATTGCGCTGTTTCGCGCATTGCTAAGAAGAGAATCCGTTCTCTTCCGGATGATCAAAAACAGAGTACTTTTAATTTTCTGCTTTAAGGGCGCCCAGAAAGTAGATAAGTTAATAAGCATTTACTGTTCTTGATTCTAATACATATATCGGTCACAATCTGAGAATATTTAGTAACTATTTATTTATTTTTTAGTGCTATATAATAATCCTAAAGTAAATAATTATTTAATTTCAAGACAAAAAAATCCCTCCTGATTTTCAGGAGGGAAACATTCACTTTTTTTCAAAAAGCTTTTTCAGTTCATCAATTGCATCTTTACCGGAAGCATTGCTCGCTTCCTGGTTCAGGTTACGGGTTTCCAACAGTTCCTTGCGCAGGATGGGAACCCCTTTGGGCGCCTTAATCCCGATTTTGACCCGGTCGGTGCCGATTTCCGTCACAACAATTTCAATATCGCCGCCAATCAGGAACGACTCGGAGGCTTTGCGTGAAATGACGAGCATGTCACGTTCCCTCCTTTTGCATTTTGCGGAAAGGTTTGTAACGAACCGGGTAATCGTGTTCTTCCAGAATAGCCTGTATGCCTTTTTTATTTTTTACATTAATAACAATCGGGCTTTTCAAGTTTACGACAGATTCGGCAAGATTCTTTCGAATCACCGCTACCGCCAGAAAACATAAGTCCTCTGCTTCGGGATTCCCCAAAGCTTTGAGATTTTCCGGTGTTAATTCAGGGTTATATCCGTTTAAAACAAGAAAAGGATCAATGACAATTAGCGACGGATAGGAACTTTCCGCAGCCTGCAATGACCAAATCACTTTTTGTTCATCTTCCTGCAGAAGAATATAATCCTTTATATTTTCGAAACCGTAAATTCCATCCTCAAAATGGATGACTATTTTTTCCTGATTTTGCAGATTTTGCACGGCAGCAGAATTTGAATCCATTTATTTCACTTACTTTCGCCTTAAACTGAAAATATAACTTTGAACAGCTTTAGCCGCTTGTATAGAGCCTAACGGAAGTTTCGGCAGTTTCATCGACAAAGCTCTTGTAAGCGGAAGGTGATAGATAGGCTGGGCGTTTTCCGATATGGCAAAGCGCCTTTAAATAAACCGGAACCAGTTTTTCCGACTGTTGTGCCGTTACAGGTTCCCCGCTCTGAATTTTTCGGTATTCAAAGCTCATACGGTCTATAGCGCATTTTATCTTAACCTGCTGAGCATCATAGCCTAACTGCACCGCTATAACGGGAATGTAGGCAAGTTCCGCGGCGTCTTCACTTTCCATTTCAGCCGCAATCTGGCCTGTTGGATTATCCTTGTCCTCAATGATCAGAAGCATAGGGACCTCCAGTTTCAAAAAACTATTTCAGGTAATCCATCAGGCTTTGCTGTAAAATTTGTCCTCCAACTTTAAGAGATGCATTATAGCAGTACATCTGTGTGTAGAAGTTTTCAACTGCATCAGTGTAATCAAGATATTCCACGTTGTTATCTTTATCGCTGAGACTGATTTTCATGTCGGACGTATAACTTGCAGCATCGCTCAAAAAACTCATTTTTTCGCCCAATTCGGCTTGTTTGGACTGCAGGCTGGTCTGCGACTGATTTAAACTGTCAATATATTGGCTTACGTCTTTTATAACGGCGGTGTTGCTTTCACCTTTGCTTTTATTCAGGCAGTCCGCAATTTTTGTCAGCACAGAACATATGTTGCAGGGGACAGTTTTTGTCCCATCATCATTTGTGATGGTCTTGGTGCCATATCCCAGATATTTAATTCCGGGCATTGCACTGTCAAAAGCGCTCTGGTCGTCGATTTTACCGTTGGTCGAAGTAATACCAAGGCCTATATCAACATAAACATTCTCGTTGGCAAGGGACGCCAGATCGACAACATTCGAAATCGAAGAAGCAGTGGGTGCACCAAGAGGCGTTACGAGATCCGTTCCGTTATCCGGAAGTCCGCTAATTGTAATTCCCGAAGTGGAAGTAAGTCCTGTAACACCACCATCCTGAAGATCTTTCAGAAAAGTTTGTCCATTTGCACCATTTGTCGATCCATTTAAAAATTTCTGTAGATCGGCTTTTGTGGTAGAGCTGGGAATACTGATTTTAATCGTACCGCCACTTACCTGAGCGCCTAATGCGCCTGCGGGCGACGCAATTTCAATCTTATAGTTATTCAGCTTGGCACCAATATCCTTGCCGAAGTTTATTTGAAGACTGTTGGCATGATTATTTACGTCGGTATAACCAACGGTTGCAGAAGCTCCGTTTATATTTACCCCGGTATCTACATTGATCCCGCGGTAATACAGCTCGTTATTAATCATCTGGAACGGAGCGGAGCCGGAGTTCGACCCGCCGAAAATATAGCTGTCGCCGTATTTAGCATTCATTTTTGAGATGATGGAATCCCGAATCGTAGTGAGCGAAGCTGCAGCATCTGCCCGGTTCCCTTCGTTCATACCTCCATTAATATTCTGTATAATAGTCTTAAGAGCATTATTGTTGCCTGTATCAGACAGTATACTGTTAACATTTATAAGGATAGTATCGGCTGTCTTGGTAAAACCGTCCATATTCTGAATATTATTGGTGTAGTCGGCATTTTCACTCATTTGCCAGTGAACTTCAAAAGTCTGAGCTGCAGCGAGAGGATCATCGGAAGGCTTGTCGAATGCACGATAATCATAGGCATGCTGCATGGCCGTGTTCATGGAAGCGAATGCATCGCTTACATCCCGTTTATACCTTGACATCATCATCTGCGTTGTAATTCTCATTTATATTACCCCCTGCCTGCAACGCCCATACTGTTAATAATTGTCTGTAAGCATTCATCCACCGCCGTCATAAACCTGGAAGAAGCGGATAATGCCTGATTAAACTGAACCATATCGATTGCCTCGTCATCAATACTGACCGAGGAGATTTCCTGTCGGCTGGAATCAATATTATTTAACAGGCTACTGTTTGTGTTATTCGTAGACTGCACACTGCTTACGTCTTGCCCCAGCATCGTGCTGACGCTGGCGAATGCTTTTTCCAGCGTACCGTTAAAAATTGTAATGCCTTTATCGACACCAAGAACCATGTGAGTGCTTTTCAGATTTTGCGTAGTATTGGTCAGGGCTGTTATCATAGCCGTAATATTGGAATAAGAAGTGGCGGTGCTGTCTCCAGCATGGGGTGGAATCTTGCTCATGGTCAGATAGCCGTCGACCCATTTCGATGAAAGCTGGATGTTTTCAGCGGTGACGCCGCTGGCGTTGGTCCCATCCTTTGTAAACAGCGGCTTATTATCACTTGCATCATTGGTGCCGTTCACAGCGTTTACAGCGCTTGCCAAATTCTGTGCGATGCTGTCAAGCAGCTGCGAATAATAACCGATTCCGCGCATGGTTGTGGTTGCGTTTCCGGATAATGTATCGTATTCGCCGCTCTCATTTAAGAGTTTGAGATAGCCTGAAAAACTGCCGCTCTTTAAGTCATCATTTTTCATTCCGTCCATATTGAGGACATTGTCGGGGGATAAACTGGTTGGTGCACTGGTAATGGATAATGTATTGCCGCCGGAAGTGGTGAAAGCCAGATGGTCGCCAACGACGTTTGTTGAAATTTTCCCCGCCAGTGCCGAGTTATGGCTGATTGCAGTATCTACAAGGCCTTTTAAAGCCGCTAAACTTGTGCCTGTAGGTGTCTGAATTTGAATTGACTGCGGCGCATTATCTCCAATCTGGAAATAATATGTTGAATCCGTAGCAGGTGAAGGATTCGTAACAGTTCCGGAATTGGCCGTAAAGGTTGCTCCATCATCAGTAAGCCCGGAAAGCCGGATGTGGGTAATCTGGAACGAACCGGTATTTGAGGAGCCGTCTTCGTTTTTTGCATCCTGAGTGGCGGTGAATTTCGCGTAGGATTTTCCGTCGACCAAAGTGTAAGTTTGTCCATCTACTTTAAGCGGGTTCCCATCTTCATCTGCTAGACATACCGACATTTCGTCAACGGTTCTGCCTGCTCCGATATCTTTTGGAGTTTCCGTAACTTTGATCCCAACGTATTGGGATAGCTGATCCAACGCCAGATTGCGCTGGTCTTTCAGTTCCAGAGCAGTGGAACCGGCAATTTCCGCCTTCTCAATCTGATCGTTGTAAGATGCAATACTTTTAATCAGATCGTTTGCCTTATTAATTCCATAGTCATTCAGATTCGAGTATTGCTGCGAACGGATTTTATCCAGTGACTTGGCGGTTATATTCAATTTTGTTGCCAGAAGTTTTGCCTCTTCACGAATAGTACTTTCTGACGCGGTGCTTTTTCCGGAAGTCAGCGCCTGAAGCTGAGAGATAAAATTACTGTATTCGTTGCTTAAAACATCAATGACGGCGGATTTTGAAGAGGAAGAAGCTGTTGTTGTTGTAGTAAAGATATCTTCCATGTCATACAATGCTTTTATCTCAGCGGTAGTCTCGCCGCTATTTGCTTTTTGGGTACGGTATTCGCTGTCTAAAAAAGCGTCGCGCAGCTGGCTTGTGCCGGTGGCCGCAACACCATTTCCGCAGGTAGCCCCGGAAGATGCCCAGACGCCTCCGACTTCGCATGGGGGTATGGCAGATTGATCGACTCTCTGCCTTGTATATCCGTCTGTATTGGCATTTGTAATATTCTGGCCGGTTATATTCAAGTTGGCTCTTGCAGCGCGAACGCCGCTTCTTGCTATGAATAATCCGTCAAATGTTGAACTCATTTCAGCACCCCGCTTATATTTTTCTGGAAAACGTTCCTTCCGGTTTTGCCGCGTTTTGCAGTTTGTTTCCGTAAATCTGCTTTAACTCCGGGTGATCTTCAAGATTGGAAAGAATTCTGGATATCTGCCCAAGTTTCAGCCGGGTCATTTGGCTGCACTTTTTATTCATATTCTGCAGCTTGGAAATGGTAGTGGTTATCTCTTCATATAACTTTTTCATGCTTTCCTGTCTGGCAGGTTCCAGCAGTGGAATCATCTCACGGAATGTGGTCTTAGGCGCTCCGGCCTTTTCCAAAATTTCGAGCCGCTCCTGCTCCATCCCCCTGGACTTCAGCAGAAAAGCCTGTTCCTGCTTCATAAAACTGTCGAGCTCGTTCAGCTGACCGGAAACCACTTTTGTGTATTTTTCAGATTCAAGTCCAAGAAATCTTTTATAAAATTCAAGCATTTCTGTGAAAAATTGAATTAGTCTGTCCGACCATGCAGCATCAATCATGGAAACTCCTCCGTTCTGCTGAATTGATTATCTCGAAAGGATTTGCGCCAGCTCATCGGTATTCACAGTATACTTTCCGTCTGTAATCTGCCTTTTCAGCCTTTCCAGGCTGTCTGTATCCGTATCCCGGTTAATGTCACCCATGATTTTCTTTTTCACATCGTTTAAAAGAGAACTGTTATCTTCCATGCGTTCGGAAATCTCAATTGTATCCGTCTTTCCACGGAGAGCTTCAGAAAATGTGCGAGCCGTCTTTGTATCTGTCGTCTTTCCCTGTACAGAATCCTTGCCTTTTGCAGGAGTAATATTAAAAAAGTTCACGTCAAATCCCGTGCCTTTTATCATCATTCATTCTCACCTCTACTGATTTATCGGCACAGGCAAATAAAAATTTAGCGCACTTTTATTAATTTTGTCTGCTAATATGTGAAAATAGATTTTTCATAAGATTCCAGTGGTATATATTTAGCTTGTGACTAAATCTCCATAAAATAGCAAAATTGGTGATACCAATAATAAATTACTATAAAATACTGGCAAACAGCTTTTGATTTGTATATATTTTGCATGAAAAAGGCAACTTTTTTGGTGAGCAATTCAAGATGTTAATGCGGTAAGATTATTGACTTTTTACTGCGTATGTATGATAATAGACGTGTATTATAGGTATATAAGTAATCTAACTAATTATTTTTGAACGGACTTGATTTTATTTTGCTGATTTTGTCGAAAAATTTGTTATTTTGTAAAATATAAGGTATTTATGTAAAATAAAAAGGAGAATAACTATGAATTGGCTCGACAGTATTTCATCATCGCTCCTGAATAAGAGTCTGGACGGTTTATGGACCCGGCAGAAGGCAATTTCAGACAACATAGCTAACTTTGAAACTCCCGGCTATAAAACCAAGAGCGTCTCCTTTGAAGATCAGCTGCTGGCACAGCTGCAAAACGCGGCCGGATCACAGACCGGCGAGATTGAAAATATTGATCAGGTTACCCCGGACATTACCGAGGCGCAGGATGAAACTTACCGTGCCGACGGAAACGGAGTGGACCTGGAGCAGCAGAATATTGAAATGGCCCGCACATCGCTTAATTATTCCTATGCTCTGCAAGAAATGAACGATAACTTTTCCCGTTTGAAAACAGCGATAACCGGAACATCGAAATAATTTGAGGAGGTTGCTTCATGGCTTTTTTAAATTCACTGGACATCAGCGGTTCAGGACTGACGGCAAGCAGACTCCGGATGGATCTCATTTCGGAGAATATTTCCAACGCGGAGACAACCCATACCGATAACGGTGGTCCGTACCGCAGAAAAATGGCCGTTTACCAGTGTGCGGACGATAATTCGTCTTTCCGCTCCATGCTCGACAGCCGGCTTTCCTCCGATTCTTCGAGCACTTTAAAAGGCGTAAAGGTTACGGATATTCAGGAAGACCAGACCCCGTTTTCTCAGGAGTATGACCCCACAAACCCGGACGCAAATGCACAGGGATATGTGCAGAAGCCGAATGTCGACCTGATTAAGGAAACAACCGATATGATGGCAGTTACGCGTGCTTACAGCGCAAATCTTACGGCTTTTGATGCCGTGAAAAATATGGCCGCCAAGGCTTTGGAGATTGGAAAGTGACTTGAATGAACACAATTCAGCCGATTCAGCAAATCAATTCTCTCGATCAACTGAACAAAAGCTCAAGTGTGCAGGACAGCTCCCCTGAAATCCCGTTTAAATCGCTGTTTCAGGATGCGGTATCCAATGCAGAACAGACAAACGCTAACCTCAACAATGAAATTTACAAAATGACGACAGGCCAATCAGACAATCTTCATGACGTTGTCATCGCCTCACAAAAGGCAAGCCTTTCGGTTGACATGGTCGTTGAACTTCGCAATAAACTGCTGGATGCCTACAAGGAAATCATCAATATCAACGTATAATAAACTCACTTGAAGGGCGGTTCATACGGCTCAATGAATGAACAGTTGAAAAGGATAATTGATCCGATCAAAAATTTCTGGGGAAAACTGACCAAAAGAACCAAAATTATTATATTTTCCTGTTTGGGTGCAGTGGTACTGCTCGCGGTTGTTATGAGCCTTTTGATGAACCGTACCCAGTATACAGTGCTTTATTCCGGCTTGGACACCGATGAAACCAAAGAAGTAACAACGGAACTTAAAACCCTGGACGTTCCTTTTAAAAATGAAAGCGGTACGATATACGTCGATAAGAACAAAGAAAATTCGGTACGGATGCAGCTGTCTAACGAAGGATACCCAAAATCAGCCCCGAACTATAACTTTTTCACCACTAATGTCGGCGTGATGACAACGGATGAAGAGCGGAAAATTATTGAGCAGTATCAGCTTCAGGAACGCCTGGGCGCCGTCATTAAAACACTGGACCCGGTGGATACCGCTTATGTGACCATCAGTGTTCCAAGCAGCAGCACCTATGCGTGGGATGACAACAAGGAAACGGCGACTGCTTCCGTTGCCGTAAAGCTCAAAGAGGGCAGGTCCCTGGACGCGAAACAGGTAGGCGGAATTAAACAGCTTGTTACCAAAAGTGTGCCCAACCTGAAAGCGGAGAATGTTTCTATCGTGGATAGCTCATCGGGAGAGGAGCTATCGTCTTCTTCTGCCGCAAACCAGTCATCCGGTTCCACTCAGATTACGCTTTCCGAATTCAAACTGAAGATTGAAAAGCAATACGAAGACAACGTACAGGGCAAAATCCAAAATCTGCTTGCTCAGGCTTACGGTGCCAATAATATCAGCGTCAGCGTAAAGAGCAAAATGGACCTTGATAAAAAAATACAGGATATCGTTACATATACTCCGTCCACAAGCGACGGCAAAGGGATGGTAAGCCAGTCTGCAGAGACGCATGAAGTAACGCAGCCGGCGTCCCGTGCAGCCGGCGGAGTAGCCGGAACACAGAGTAATTCCGATACGACGACAACTTACCCCGGCGTTTCGGTAAACGGCAATGTAATCACCACAAAGGACAGCAAGACCTACAATTATCTTGTAAACCAGGTGGAAGAGCAGATACAAAGCGACGCGGCGGCTCTTGACGATCTTTCGGTTGCCGTTATGATTAATACGAATTCCATGACAAGTGCAACGCAGCAGCAGCTCACCAATCTTGTCGCCAAGGCGGCGGCCGTCGATGCGAGCAAGGTTGCGGTCATGGCTGTTGCAAACACGAGTTCTTCGGAAAACTCGCAGGCGACACAGACATCTGCAAACCTGAATATTCCGCAGTTGTTGATGAACAATCCGGTCATTCTCATTGCAGGCGGAGCATTCCTGCTGCTGCTTATCCTTCTGATTGCCCTGATCGCTTCCAAGAGAAACAGAGAGAGAAGAGAAAAGCTGATTGCCAATCTGCAGCAAGCTGCTCCTGTTCCTGTTCCGCAAATGCCGATTCCGCAGGATGAAGAAACTGAGGAAGATGACGAAGATGAGGACGAAAATGAGGACGGCAGCGAAGACGAGGGCGAAGATGACAATCTGGAGGAAGATGACGGAGAACCTATGCCTACAGAATCCATTGAAGAGCTCCGCAATGCAAATACCGGCAAGGAACAGCGTGTGAAGAGCGATCTTCAGGACTTCTCATCCAAGAATCCTGAAATTGCCGCTCAGCTAATCCGCAGCTGGCTGAGGGGAGATGACAATAAACATGGCTGATCAGAAAATAACGGGTGCTCAGAAAGCTGCGGCCGTGATTATTGCCCTTGGAACCGATACGGCTTCGAAAATCTACAAATACCTGCGTGAAGATGAGCTGGAACAAATCACCTACGAAGTCGCCCGGACTTCCCACATCTCATCAGAGGATATGGATGAAATTCTTAACGATTTCTACCAGATTTGTCTGACCGAAAAGGTTATAACAGACGGCGGCGTGGAATATGCCCGCGATGTTCTGGAAAAAGCCTACGGTGCGCAGGAAGCTACATCTTTGCTGGAGCGTGTTACCAAATCCCTGCGCAATAAGGCATTTGAGTTTCTGCGCAAGGCTGATTATAAAAACCTTCTCACTACGATTCAGAACGAGCATCCCCAGACCATTGCTCTGATTCTCTCCTATGCAAGGGCAGACCAGGCGGCTACGGTGATTGCAGAGCTTCCGCCGGACAAGCAGGTGGACGTTGTGCAGCGAATTGCCATGATGGACCGCACCTCGCCGGATGTCATTAAAATTGTGGAAAACAATCTGGCAAATAAGTTCTCCAATCTGTTTGACGTTGACTTTACACAATTCGGCGGTGTGGACTATGCGGCAGACGTCATGAACAACATGGACCGCACGGCCGAGAAGAATATTTTCGACGAATTGAATCGCAAGGATTCCGAGCTTTCCGAAGAAATCCGCAAGAAGATGTTCGTTTTCGAAGATATTACAATTCTGGACGATATGTCCATACAGCGTTTCCTTCGCGAGGTGGATTCCAAAGACCTTGTGTACGCCCTCAAGGGTGCCAACAAGGAAGTTGCGGATATCATCTTCAAGAATATGTCCAACCGTTCCGCAGATACCGTCAAATCCGACCTCGAGTATACGCATAATGTTCGTCTTAAGGATGTTGAAGAAGCCCAGCAGAGAATTGTCGGCGTAATCCGGCGTCTTGAAAGCGAAGGCGAACTGGTAATCTCAAAGGGCGGGAAGGATGAGATTATTGAGTAAGGTCATTAAGGCAAATCAGTATCCGCCGATTATATCAAACTATGTAATCAAAAAGCGAGATTTACCCCTTAATGCCGAAATAAAATCCCCCCAAGAAGAAACAAAAACCGCTGTTAAAAATCACTCTGAAGACGCAGCTAAAGATGAAGTTAAAAATACGCAAGGAAAAAAAGGCCAGTCTGCGGAGCTGGCCAAGCCGAAAGCACCCCCGCCTCCGCCCCCAGAAGCACAGGCGAAGCAGGTTCTTGAAAAAGCTTTTGCCAAGGCGAAACAGATTGTGGATTCGGCGCAGGAATACAGCAGCAGGCAGGTTCAGGAAGCACGAGTAAAAATCGCCGAAGAAACTGCGGAAGCAAAAAGGCGGGGCTACAGCGAAGGTTTTGCCCAAGGTTCGGATCAGGGCAGAAATGAAGGAAAGTCCGCCGGTTATCAGACTGGTTTTGAAGAAGGCAAGAAAAAAGCGGCCGCGGATAACCGCAAAAATGTTCAGGAGCTCAGCTTGATGATAGAGGCCGTAGAAAAATCCAAGACAAAAATCCTGCAGGATTTTGAATCGGATCTCCAGAATTTGGCTACCGCGATGGCAAAGTCCATCCTGAAAAAGGAACTTGAAATTGACGAAAGAGCCATGCGTTCCATCATCCTTTCCGCAATGGAAGAGTACCGCAACCAGGAATGGATCCGCATTTATGTATCCGATAAAACGGCAAACGTCCTTTTAAAAGCCGACAATAACATTGTGGAAGACCTGAAAGATATTTCAGACAGCGTCAAGGTAATCGTTGCCCCAAGCCTGGACGACGGGGGCTGTGTGATCGAAACCCCAGACCAGGTAATCGATGCCGGAATTGACAGCCAGTTAAAAAAGATCAAGTCGTCGATTGAAAACGCAATGAAAAATCAGCCCAATAATTAGCTTTACGGAGAGAAATCATTATGGTGGATTTACAGGCGGCCTGCGAGATCGTGTCAAGAATCGATCCGCTTTGCTACAAAGGAAAAGTAAAGAACATCACCGGAATGATGATTGAAGCTGCCGGTCTGGAAGCGAAAATTGGGGAAATTTGCACAATCGGCGCCAAAGACAGCAGCGACTGCGTTACCGCCGAGGTCGTTGGGTTTAAAGACGGCAACGTTTTGCTGATGGCTTACGGCGATGTAAAAGGCGTGGGCCTCGGCAGCATCGTAGAGAATACAGAACATAAGCTCCGCGTACCGGTCGGCGATTTCCTCGTTGGAAGAACCATAGACGCCATGGGGCGCCCAATGGACGGTCTGGGACCATTTCATCCCACACAGTATTACGACATCGACGCAGGCTATACAAATCCTTTGGAACGCCCCCGCATCACCGAACCGTTAAGCTACGGCATTAAGGCGATCGACGGAATGCTTACCATCGGCAAGGGGCAGAGAATGGGCATCTTTGCCGGAAGCGGCGTTGGAAAAAGCACTCTGATGGGCATGATCGCGAAAAATGTTCAGTCTGACGTGAACGTAATTGCCCTCGTCGGCGAAAGAGGCAGAGAAGTCAAGGAATTCATCGAGAAGGATCTTGGAAAAGAAGGGCTGGCAAGAACGGTGCTGGTGGTCGCAACTTCCGACCAGCCGGCGATGTTTCGTGCAAAATGCCCCGAAGTTGCGACCGCGGTTGCCGAATATTACCGCGACCAGGGCAAAGACGTTCTGCTGATGATGGATTCCCTTACCCGTTTCGCCATGGCCGAGCGTGAAATAGGGCTTTCTACAGGCGAACCGCCTATCGCGAGGGGATACACTCCTTCCATATATGCGGAACTGCCGAAGCTGTTGGAACGCAGCGGAAACTTCCAAACGGGTTCCATCACGGGAATCTATACCGTTCTTGTTGAGGGCGACGATACCAACGAACCTATTTCCGACACCGTACGAGGAATTCTGGATGGCCACATTGTTCTTTCCAGACAGCTGGCGACGCAGAACCATTACCCGGCGATTGATATTAACGCCAGCATATCCAGATTGATGTCGGACATTACTCCGGCCGAGCATCAGGCTCTGGCTGCAAAAATAAGAGATTTGCTTTCCACCTATTACCAGAATTACGACCTGATTTCAATCGGAGCTTATAAACCGGGAATGAACCGAAGGCTCGATGAAGCGGTCGGAAAGATTGATAAAATCAATTCGTTCCTGATGCAGAAAGTCGACGAAAAATTTACTGTAGAGGAAACTCAAAAATTAATGAAAGAGATCTGACGAGATGAAGAAATTTGTTTTTTCTCTGGAAAAGGTACTGGGTTACAAACAGCAGATACTGGATCTCCTGAAAAATGAACTTTCCCGGCTTCAGATGGAACGGAATAAGATAGAACAGCAGATTGAAGAGCGAAACTGCGAATTTGACAACACCAATCATTCATTGATTGTTAAGATGCAGGATGTCATGGCACCGCACGACATTGCTGTATATAAAAGTTATCTCAGTGATTTGAATCGGCGTATCCTTGATTTACAGGCTGAAAAGCAAAAGGCTGTGGAAGCCGTCGAAGCCAAACAGAAGGAAATTGTTCAGATGAACAGCGATATTTCCGGGCTGGAGCGGTTGAAAGACAAGCAGCTTGAGGCTTACCTTTCCCAGGAAAGAAAAGCCCAGGAGACCTTTATTGAGGAATTCGTCGGCCGTGCGAATGTTCAGGCAGGCTGACGTTCCGTGCTTTCGCTATCTATCGCGTTTTTACTTTCATGCATAGAATTGTAAAAGCGCTTTTCACTTAGATAGAAATATTTATGAAAAGAGGTGAAAACATGGTACAGCAGATAAGTTCCAATCAAATGGTTCAAAACGCAGCCCAGTCCGGTCAGAGCTCAAACGCATCAAAATCGCAGAAAGCAGACAGTTTTCAGTCCATGCTGCAGTCGGTCACACAGCAGAACCAGACAAACGATAATGGAAAGACAGACACTGCCGGCGGCAAAACAAAGGGCGATGCCGGCAAGGCGAAAGATGAGAAAGACCCGGCTAAAGACGCCGCGTCTCTGGTTCAGCCCGATGCCGCGTCTGCTTATTACACACCAGTTATTCAAAACAGTGCAGCGCAGAATGCAAGTTTGGCAAATGAAATTCTGCCGGCAGTAACGGATGTTTCCGCTCAGACAAGTCCGGTACAGCAGAATATCACACCGCAGCAAATCCTGCAGGCAGTCCAAGCAGCTCAGGCTCAGCAAGCGGTTCCGGTTCAGCAGCCGGCTCAAACAGCACTGGCTCAAACAGCACAGGCTCAGACCGCCGCAGTGAAGAGCGTCATGCCGGAGAAAGTTCAGGCGCAGCCGAACGCTGTAAATGAAGTTCCTGTACAGACGAAGTCTGCGGATGGAACAGATCTGAACAAGCAGAACGCCGCACAGCTTCAAACAGCGATGCAGCTGAATCCATCTTCTGAAAAGACTCAGAATGCAGCGCAACAGCAGACAGTGCAGAGCATCCAAACTTCATCCAATACCGCCGAAACAGCAAAAGGCAGCGCGGTTCAGACGGAAGAAAGCCTCAAAGTTTCCGACGCACAGGACAAAAAATCGGAACAGACTTCGGATAATTCCGGCGCAGGCGCGAAACAGCTCACCGATTTGTATTCCAACGGCAAAGTGGTGGTTAAGGTATCCGATGTATCCAAACAGGTAAAAACTCCTGTAACCCATCAGGTCGCCAATGCCGTAACGGAAGGGCTTAAAAACGGAAAGCAGGAATTGAAAATTGACCTTTATCCACAGTCCCTCGGCAAAGTTTCCGTTAAGCTTTCTACAGAAAACGGTATTCTCACAGTGGAAATTGCAGCTGCAAATCCAAGGACACAAAGCCTTCTCGCATCCAGCTCCGACGAAATCAAGACTATTCTTCAATCCACAACCGGCCAGAACATTCAAATTACGAAGCCGCAGCAAAATTCTCAGTATTATGGGCAGGACGGAAATTCCGCGCAGCAGAACGCTCAGCAGCAGCAACAACAGCAGCAGCAAGCGGAAAAGCAGAAGAACCTTGCCGAATGGTACCAGATTGGAAATACCGCGAATATCAGCACAGATGATTTTCTTTCCCTTCTCCGCCAGACAGGGGCAAGCGCATAACCAAACTGAAAACAGGAGGTGCAAAAATGGCAGATACATCAGGCATTTGGGCTGCTAACGGAAGTGATCCGCTGAGCGGGCTCACAGGAGCAGGTAGCGCCGACACTACAAAAAAATCACAGTCTCTGGATATGGAGGGCTTTCTGAAAATAATGTCTGCTCAGATGCAGAACCAGAGCATGGACAGCAATCCTACAGATAATACCCAATACGTTACGCAAATGGCCCTTTTTTCTGCAATCAGTGCATTGAATACCATGACATCCGAAAACAACAAGCAATATGCAGGTGCTCTTGTCGGTGAACAGGTCGTTTTGGCAGTGCCGGATAGCGACGGAAATAAAAAACTGGTCGCCGGTACCGTAGAGAAAGCCTGCTATAACAGCAAAGGGAGCTATGTTATTCTCAAGGGAAAAGAAGACACCTATTATAGCGTTAATGATATTACGGAGGTTCTTGGTTTCTCAAATAATACACCAACTAACACAACCGACAAAGCAACTTAACCAGTAAAGTTTACAACAGCAACCGGAAAGCGGTGATCCATATGGAAGATATTCAATTCAAAAAGAACTATTCCGCTTTCATTGACCCGGCGTATGCCGCACAAATACCACACAATTCAAGCCAGACAGCGCAGAAAACCGGTTCAACGGAAAGCACATTTGCACAGCTTCTGCGCAAAAGCATTGAGGAAAGCAACTCTCAGCTAACGTTTTCCAAACATGCGATTCAGCGCATGGATACCAGGCAAATTGAAGTTTCCCCTCAACTGATGGCGAAAATGAACGATGCAGTGGAAAAGGCCCAGAGCAAGGGTGTAAAGGAAGCGTTAATCCTCAACGAAGGAACTGCCTTTATTGTCAATGTTCCGAGCAGAACCGTTATTACGACCATGAACGGCGGGGAAATGAAAGAGAACATTTTCACAAATATTGACGGAGCCGTAATTTTATAACCGGACCTTTCAAGGAGGTTATCGGGCTTTGACTGACAGAGAAGCCCGTCGGTTCCAGTATTGGAAAGGAAGTTTGAAGTCCTATGATGAGATGTATGACATCCGCAATTGCAGGTCTGAGAGCACATCAGCTGGCAATGGATGTAATCGGCAATAACATTTCCAACGTTGATACC
The DNA here is from genome assembly GCA_036260805.1 of Caproicibacter sp. Taxonomy (GTDB): domain Bacteria; phylum Bacillota; class Clostridia; order Oscillospirales; family Acutalibacteraceae; genus Thermocaproicibacter. Next base: position 102,894 of record DATALZ010000084.1, on the reverse strand, counting down.
CCCTCTTTTAAGAGCGGCAGCACAGCTTTCCGCGACACCATGTACCAAGAGGTAACGGCCGGCTCTGGCGGCACCGCCAGCGGCGCCGGTATGAACCCATCTGAGATCGGCTATGGCGCGGCAGCGACCGGCGTGGTTCTTAACACCACAAAAGGCGGTGAAAACGCCACTGGCATAAACAGCGATGTTTATATTGACGGCGAAGGTTACCTGATTATAGGCAACAGTGCGAGAGACACATCTGGTACTTATTTAAAAGATAGTTTTACTAATTATAAATATACGCGCATCGGTGCACTGTCCTTCGACAGCAAGGGCTACTTGACCGACGGAACCGGGAATTACGTCTGCGGCCAGCAAAACACGGTAGCCGGTCAGGCCACAGTTACTTTATCCCCTTCCGCTGCGACAAATGGTACATACAATGCTCCCGACGGTTCAACAGTTCCACCTCCGGTGGCAATTCATTATGACCCGAGTCTGGGATCGCTGTCCAACACTTCGATCGCTTCGGATGGTACCATTACGGCAACTCAGGCAGGCAAAACGATTACAATCGGAAAAATCGGTTTGGCCAGTTTTACAAATGCATCCGGTTTGCAGCAGATGGGCAACGGCTTCTATGCAGCGCCAGCTTCCGGAAATACCGGTACAACCCAATATTCCGTTCCGTCCCCAACCGGAGCGGGCAAACTGATTACCGGCGCGCTGGAAGCATCCAATGTAGACCTTGCCTCGGAATTTTCCAACATGATCATGTACGAAAGAGGCTACCAGGCCAACACGAAAATCATCTCCGTATCGGACGAAATGTACCAGACTCTTGTAAATATGAAGTAATTCAATACTGAAACCCTGCTCTGATTCAGGGCAGGGAATGGGAGAGAGGAGGTAAATTATGATTGAACTGACACTGCTGAACGGAACGCCGTTTTCACTGAACTGCAGTCTGATCGAAATCATTGAAAATATCCCGGAAACAAAAGTTACACTTACATCCGGCAAGTATTACCTCGTTCGTGAGACCAGAGCTGAAATTATGCGCAAGGTGATTGCCTACCAGAGGCATATATTCAAGAATTTGATCTCGCCGAAAGCACAGCCGAAAGAATAATATCCAAATGGAAGTGTACTGATGGATTTCACGGGGCTGATCGGTTTTATCGCAGGCCTTTTCCTTATCTACTTTGGTATCACGACAAGTTTTACAGATCTTTCCGCAATAAAAGGTTTCATCGATTACCCAAGCATGGCAATCACGTTTGGCGGAACAATCTGTTCAACCTTGATCGCGTTTCCCGTTTCATTTTTTAAAAAGATACCTGCTCAACTGAAGATTACACTTCAGAAAAATAAATATGATCCTCAAAAATACATTGCAATAATTGTTGATTTGGCAAAGGAAGCACGCAGACGAGGCCTGCTTTCCCTGGAAGAAAAAGCGAATCAGCTGGAAGATCCGTTTCTAAAGTCAAGCATCCTCCTGATTGTAGACGCAATCAGCCCGGAAAAAGTTAAGGAAATGCTCGACAGCGAATTGAACAACCTGGAAGACCGCCATGCGGCAGGGTGGGGGTTCTATGAAAAATCATCCACCTTTGCTCCTGCCTTTGGCATGATCGGTACGCTGATCGGTCTTATCAACATGCTGGCAAATCTGGACATGAGCTCCGACAAGGGAACAACCGCATTGGCACAGGGTATGTCAACCGCCCTTGTCACTACGTTTTATGGCTCCATGATGGCGAATATGCTGCTGGTTCCAATCGGGAACAAACTCCATATGCGCCATAATGAAGAAATGCTTTGCAAAGAGATTGTTGTGCAGGGGGTAATCGCCATTCAGGCTGGCGAAAACCCAAAGCATATCGAAGAACGTCTCAATGCTTTCCTGAGCCAGAGCAAAAGAGAAGAAACAACGGACTAAGCGTACGAAAAAAACATCGGGAATCGGGTGAAAGCATGCGAAAGAAAAGAGACAATTCGTCACAATGCGCAAACTGGCTGGATACATACGCCGACATGGTGACGCTGATGCTTACTTTTTTCGTATTGCTTTTTTCTATGACTACGATGAGCGAATCAAAGTGGAAAAGGCTTGTTGGCGCTCTCCAGACCAGAAACGGAACTCCGGCTGCGGTTGCCGGAACAGCGTCCGTCAATGCAAAAACCAACGCAAATGCATTGACGGCGTCAAGTTCCGTATCCAGTCCGGCATCATCTCAACAGTTATCGAATAACGCAAGCAAGACGGTCACGAAAGTTACCAAATTTGACGACCTGTATCCCTATTTTAAAAATTATGTTGATAAAAACAGCCTGCAAAGTCAGGTTGGTTTATATAAAGGAAATGGATATACTTTTTTATCCTTCCGAAATAGTATCTTCTTTAGCGGCGACAGTGCCGTACTCCAGCCCCAGGGCAAAAAAATACTTGATTTTTTATGCGATGCGATGTCCGGGATCCCAAACCAGATTGGGGAAATCCGATTTTACGGGCATACGGCAAAAGTTTCGTCTACCGATACCGTTGATCGGCAGGAATTCGACAGAGGCCTTTCGGATGACCGTGCAAAGAACGTACTCCTGTACGTTCAGAGCAAAAAAATCATCAGCGGTGATAAAATGGTCAGTGAGGGCTATGGGGAATATCGGCCGATTGTAAAGGATGACGGCACGGAAGCTACCCGCGCGAAAAACCGCAGGGTTGAAATATATATCTCCAGAACAGGAGAAACCCAGGATATTCTGGGACAGATTTACAGCGACATCAATAGCGGAAGCAGCGCTTCCTCATCAAAATGATTGGTCTGCGTACGCCCGCCGCACGGGGCCGCGCGCTTTTTATAGATTAAGCTCTTCACTTCATTTTGTGCGAAGAATGGTGGTATTTATGGCAGAAGTTTTGTCACAGCAGCAAATTGACGAGCTTCTTGGTAATCTGCAAAGCGGAAACACAGATATCAAGGAAATCGAAGAGCAGACTACCGCACAGAAAATAAAAGAGTACGACTTCCTGTCACCGAAAAAATTCACGAGAGAGCAAATCCGGTTTTTGCAGAACATTTTTGAAAGTTTCGCCCGGCTGCTTTCTTTGTACCTGTCAGGGCAGCTGAGAATATCCTGCCAGGCGGAAGTTTTGCAGGTAGAGGAAGAAGAGTACAAAGAGTTCGGCAACGCGCTGAATGATTCTGTGCTGGTATCTGTTATGGGGCTCCACAGCAGTGAGTACAACATTGAAGATAAGCAGATTCTGCTTGAGATGTCGCGCCCTATTTCCTTCAGCATACTCGATAAACTGCTTGGCGGAAACGGTTCCGGGTATTTAATCAACAGGGACTATACCGAAATTGAGATTTCCCTTTTGGAATATCTGTTCAAGCAAGTTACAGGCCTTTTGAAAGATTCTTGGAATAACTACTTTGACGTAGGCTTTAGCATGGATTCCATTGAAACCAACGCACAAATGATTCAATTTATCCAGCCTGACGAATCGGTGGCAATTGTAGTTGTGGAAATAATGCTCAACGATTTGAAAGGCAATCTGAATATCTGCCTTCCGGCAAGTTCCCTTGAGGAGATCTTCAAAGGCTTTGACTCTAAGTACGTCAAAGTGAATAAGAGAGACGACCCGAAAGTGGAAAAACGCCGTAAAGATAATATTCTGCTCCAGCTGAAGGACACCCCGCTGACAGTTGCGGCCGTACTTGGTGAAACTGAGGTAACACTGAAAGAACTTCTGGAGCTTCGGTCGGGCGACATCATTCCCTTGGATACACATGTGTCAGACGGTTCCATTACGGTAAATGTAGAAAAGCTGCATTGGTTTACGGGCACGATTGGGACAAAGAAGAAAAACTACGCTGTAAGAATTGATAAAGTCCTTCAATAAATAATTGGAAAAAGGTGATTTCATTGGGATCAAATGATGCGGGCCTCCTGACGAACATGGAGATTGACGCAATTGGGGAGATTCTAAATATCAGTTTAGGATCATCAGCAACGTCCGTATCTCAGCTGCTGGGTCAGCCGGTTAATATTACCACGCCGGAAGTCAAACTGATGAAAACGAAAGATTTTGACATTAAAACCTATGAGCCGGCAATTGGTGTTGAAATCAATTATGTAAAAGGTCTCGATGGCCGGAACATCCTGATTCTGAAGGAATCCGACGTCAAAGTAATCGTTGGGCTGCTGCTGCAGACGGATTTTTCAGACAGGGAATTTGTTCTGGACGAAATGAATATCGGCGCTATCTGTGAAGTCATGAACCAGATGATGGGCGCTTCCGCAACAGCGCTTTCTCAGTTTCTGAATCGTTCTATTAATATTTCTCCGCCGAATTCCTTCCCGATTAACGACGCCGAGAAGTTTAAATCACAGTATTTTGAAGACAGCGACGATGTTGTAGCAGTTTATTTCAGCCTGATGATCGGCGACATGGTCAACAGCCAGTTCATCAACCTGATGAGGGTGGACCTGGCAAAAGAACTGGTTTCCAACTTCGGCCTGAGCCCATCCGAGGGATCAGAAACTCCGGCTGAACAGCCGCAGCCCGCCGCACCAGTCCCCGCTCCCGCACCGGCAGCGACTCCTGCCCCTCAGGCGCCGGTTCAGGCTCCAGTATCGGCTCCAGCCACTCCTGCTCCTGCAGCGCCGGTGTATCCGCAGCAGCCAGCTGCCGCGGTACCTGCTCCGGTTCCGGCTCCCGCACCGGTTCCGGCAGTGCCGATGGCCCCTGTACAGCAGCCTGCCGCATATGCGCAGCCGATGCAGGCTCCAATGCCGGCACAGCCGTATTACAGCCAAGCTCCTCAGCCTGCTGCAATGAATATTGCCAACGCTGTTTACCCGAGTTTTGATACGGAAGATGCAAAACTGACGCAGAGCGAATCCAATAATCTGAACATGATTATGTCGGTCCCTTTGCAAATTACAGTCGAAATAGGTCGTACAACAAAGAAAATTAAGGAAATCCTTGATTTTTCGGCGGGTACAATTGTAGAATTAAATAGACAGGCTGGTTCGCAGGTAGACGTTTATGTTAACGGTAAAGCGATTGCGAAAGGCAACGTCGTTGTGGTAGACGATAACTACGGCGTTCGCATTACGGAAGTAATCAACAGCGAAATCATGAAATTACTCTGATAAACCGAGAAAAACCTAATTTCAGTATTTTAGGAGGAACAACAATGGACAAAAAAATCATGTTGGTGGATGACGCGGCTTTCATGAGAATGATGATCAAGGACACGCTTTCAAAGAATGGCTATACCAACATTGTGGAAGCAAACAATGGCCAGGTAGCCGTAACCAATTACCCAACAGAAAAGCCGGACCTTATCATTATGGACATCACAATGCCAGTTATGGACGGGTTGGAAGCTCTCAAGCAGATTAAGCAGATGAACCCGGACGCCAACATTATTATGTGCTCTGCAATGGGTCAGGAAGCTATGGTTGTTGACGCGCTGAAACAGGGTGCGAAGGACTTTATCGTAAAACCCTTCAAGGCCGACAGAATCATGAAAACCGTGAAGAACATTTTAGGTTAATCCGTTTGGGAAAAAAATATTTTCTGAAACGGGATGCGGAAGGATGGTCTTGCTTATGAAGCTTTACGGGTACCGTTTATCCTATGATACCGCTTCCGCAGCTCTGCAGTTGATTTTATCGCTGGTGGCGGTGGCTGTTCTGCTCTGGCTCTGTTATCTGTTAAGCAAATACATCGCCAAAAAAGCCGGCGGAATTTCAAATTCCAACAATATAAAAATATTAGAACGGGTCAGCCTTGCACAGGACAAAGGTTTGGTGATTGCCGAAATCTGCGGTACCATCTATCTTATTTCGTTCTCCAGCGAACGAGTGGAGATTTTGAAGGAACTGGACGGGACGCTTTTGAAGCAGCCCAAACAAGCAACGCAGCAGAATTTTATGGAGGCACTGAATTCCGCCCTTAAGGGAAGATGGGATTTGACTGGATATGACAGAAAACATAAAAACGGCGGATCGTAAAGCACAATCCTCAAAAAAGTATAAAATGATTCGGAAGGTTATGCTTTCAGTAGCTGTCTTTTTAATCTTTACCCTTCTGGTTCCAATGAAAGCTTCCGCAGCGTCCGTGAACGTGGACGTAAACGGAAAGGGCGTCAGTACGCTGGAAATCATCGAAATGATGACCATACTCGCACTGCTGCCGACCATCCTGATCATGACCAGCTGTTTTACCAGAATCGTGATAGTGCTGTCTTTCTTGCGCAATGCCTTAGGACTGCAGAATACTCCGCCGAATCAGGTACTCGTCGGAATCGCCTTGTTTCTTTCCCTGTTCATCATGTCTCCGGTGGTTTCCAAGATCAATACGGATGCGTATGAGCCGTATAAACAGCAGAAGATCACGCAGCAGCAGTTTTTGCAGAAGGCAAGCGTACCGCTAAAGGAATTCATGCTGAAAAATACCAAAAAAGATGATCTTGACCTGTTTATCAATCTGGCCAAAGTAAAGAGCACTACTCCGGTGAAAGACTTATCCATTACCGTGATAATTCCCGCATATATGACAAGCGAGCTGAAGCGGGCGTTTATCATCGGTTTCCTGATTTACATCCCGTTCCTGATCATTGATATGATCGTATCCAGCACGCTTATGTCTATGGGCATGGTTATGCTGCCGCCGAACATGGTGTCGCTACCGTTCAAGCTCCTGCTGTTTATTATCGTAGACGGCTGGGATCTGCTTTTCAAAACCCTGGCAGTTTCGTTTCATTTGTGACGGCTCTCTGATTTGAAAGGAATTACATATGTCCATCTCACAGATAATGCAGATTATTCAGGCCGCCATGCTTATGATATTAAAAGTTTCCGCGCCAATCCTATTGGTCAGTATGGCGGTTGGATTGGTAATAGCCGTTTTGCAGGCGGCTACACAGGTTCACGAACAAACCGTTGTGTTTGTGCCGAAATTAGTTGCAATCGCAATTATTTTGGTCATTATGGGCTCATGGATGCTGGAGAATATGAAAGACTTTACGGTCTATATCTTCGATCAGATTGTAAAGCTTACCTAAAGGCGTGGTGGATGAGTGGAGTTTGATTATAATTTTACCCTTCTGCTGCTGATTTTTGTTCGAATGTCGGGATGCGTTCTGTTCAACCCCATTCTCGGGAGAAAAAACATCCCTACAATCGTCAGAGTAGCACTTTCCCTGATGCTTTCTTTCTTTACCTACCCCTATGTTCCGCCCCAGACGCTGCAGATTAATTCCCCGATTGTTTTTATAGTCTGCGCAGTCAAAGAATTGCTGATCGGCTTCCTTGTCGGTTTCATCATTCAGATGATTCAATCGATAATCATCATGGCGGGCGAACAGATGGATATGCAGATCGGTTTATCAATGTCCAAAATATACGACCCCCAAAGTAACGTTTCCATGCCGCTTTCCGCGTCGCTTATTAACGCGATGTTTATGTTGATTTTTTTCCTTACCAATTCCCACCTGACACTGATTGAGGTATTTGTCAGGCTGGGAGCAGCCGTTCCTTACGGGGACAAGCTGATTTCATCCAACATCTATCAGAATATTGTGGCAAGCTTCGGGCTTATGCTGATTTATGCGGCGAAACTCAGCCTGCCGATAATAGCAGTGGAAATGATCAGCCAAATGGGAATCGGAATTATGATGAAAGCCGTTCCGCAGATTGATATCTTTACCATTGAAATCCAGCTGAAACTAATCATTGGGTTTATTGTTATTATGGTGCTTGTTCCATCTTTTGCTGATTTTATTGAGAAAATAATCAGTCTGATGTTTGAAAATATCAGCGGTGTTTACTCTCTGCTGAAATAGCAAAAATTTTAAGCCCACGCGCAGAGGGGGGATCCAATGGCTGCAGATGAAAAAACCGAAAAAGCCACGCCCAAAAAACGCGAGGACGAACGAAAAAAAGGTAATTTATTTCAGAGCAACGATGTTGTCAGCGCGTTTTCCATTCTGGCTATTTTCCTGATTCTGCGTATGGCGATGCCTTTTATCTACCAGTACTTAAGCAATACCATCGTACAGTATTTTACGTATGTCAAAACAACGGATACCCTCAGCCAGACTTTTATGGAAGACATTAACCGGGGAAGCTGGATTGCGATTTTACTGCTGGCCGGGCCGGTAATGCTTACGTCCGTGGCTGTTGCGATTCTTGCGGCGGGTGTGCAGACCAAGTTTAAGTTTTCTCACGAAAAACTCAAGTTCAAGTTTTCCAATATCAGTCCGCTGCAGGGCGTTAAGCGATTGTTTTCCCTTCGCTCTATTGTCGAAGTTCTGAAAGCTTCCATTAAAATTGCTATAATCGGTTATTTGATTTATTTAAAAATCGTCGATGTCTTTTCTCAGTGTGCAGACATGTCCGACAGCGGAATAATGCAGTCGTCCGTTAATATCCTCAACGATGTAATGGACCTTGTTATTCAAATGTCAATCGTCTTCATCGGAATTGCGGCTGTGGACTATTTCTACCAGTGGTGGGAATATGAGCGCAACATCAAGATGACAAAGCAGGAAGTAAAAGAAGAGTTCAAGCAGTTGGAAGGCAACCCGGAAATTAAGGGCAGAATCCGCCAGTTACAGCGAAGTATGTCGAAAAGGCGCATGATGCAGCAGGTGCCTACCGCTGATGTTATTGTAAGAAACCCAACGCATTTCGCCGTGGCGCTGCGGTATGACCCGGAAAAGGACGAAGCTCCAGTCGTCGTGGCAAAGGGGCAGGATTATGTGGCGTTTAAGATTATAGAAATCGCCGAACAGTACCACATCCCAATGAAAGAGAACAGGCCTCTGGCACGGGCGCTGTATGCTTCGGTTGAAGTTAACAAGGCGATTCCACCCGAGTTTTACACCGCACTTGCGGAAATTATGGCATGGGTATTCCAGATGAAAAAGGAGATGAAGCGGTAATTGAAGTTCCTCAACAACGTTGTCTCACTCTTTGTAATTATTATTATCGCTCTCATCATCATTCCTCTGCCAACTCAGATATTGGACGCGATGTTCATTTTGAATATTACATTGTCGCTGATGATTCTCATGCTGACGATGTATATCAAGACGGCGCTGGATTTTTCGGTTTTCCCGTCCATATTGTTAATTTGTACCCTGTTCCGATTAGCGCTGAACATTTCCTCGACCCGGCAGGTTCTGACGAATTCCGGTTACGCCGGCGAGGTTATCAAGACATTCGGTACATTTGTTCTGGGCGGAAATATTGTTGTAGGCTTTATCATCTTCCTCATCATTGTTTTGGTGAACTTCCTTGTTATTACCAAAGGTTCCGAGCGTGTGTCAGAGGTTGCCGCGAGATTTAAACTGGACGCTATGCCCGGCAAGCAGATGGCAATTGATGCAGACCTGAACTCCGGCCTAATCAACGAAGAGCAGGCGCGCAAGCGCCGCGACGACGTTCAGCGCGAAGCTGAATTCTACGGCTCCATGGATGGCGCCAGCAAGTTCGTCAAGGGCGACGCTATCATGTCCATTGTAATTACCTTTATTAATTTCATCGGCGGCGTCATCATCGGTATGGTGCAGGGCGGCAAAAGTTTTAATGATGTTCTCTCCATCTATACCATTGCATCGGTCGGCGACGGCCTTGTATCTCAGCTTCCGGCGCTTTTGATTTCTACGGCAACCGGCATGATCGTTACCCGCGCCGCGTCGGATTCCACACTTGGCAAAGACGTGACCCGTCAGTTTATTTCTCAGCCGATTGTTATTGTTCTGGCGGGCGTTACGCTGCTTGGTATGTGCCTGATTCCGGGCATGCCTGTCGGATCGCTGTTGATTTTTGCGGCCCTGTTCATAGGTCTCGGGGCCACGCTCATAAAAAAACAGAAACAGGCCTCAGAGCATAAACTTCAGACGGAAACCGGTGTCGGTCACGCGGCGCCGCAGCAGAACGAAGCGGAGTACTTTAAAAATATCGACAACATCTACAAGCTTCTTCCTCTGGACGCAATTGAAATGGAATTCGGGTACAGCCTGATTCCATTGGTGGATGAGCGAAGCGGGAGCAGCTTTATTGAGCGTCTGGTGATGTTCCGCAAGCAGTTCGCAACGGATATGGGCATGGTTGTTCCGGCCGTCCGCCTGCGCGACAACGGCATGCTGAACCCGAACCAGTATCGAATCAAAATCAAAGGCGAAGAAGTTGCGCAGGGTGAAATCCTGATGGATTACTATCTGGCTCTCGACCCAGGCAACCTCACGGGAGAAATTGACGGAATCGAAACCATCGAGCCTGCTTATGGCATCCCAAGCAAGTGGATTACTCCGGATAAAAAGGATATGGCGGAGATTTATGGATACACCGTCATCGACCCGCTGTCCGTGGTGATGACGCACCTTTCCGAAACAGTCCGCAAACATGCGTTCGAGCTGCTGTCGCGTCAGGACGTTAACCAGATTCTTGAGAATATGAAGAAATATAACGAACCGCTGGTCACAGATGTTGTTCCAAACGTGATTACCCAGGCAAATCTGCAGAAGATTCTCTGCAGCCTCTTAAAAGAGGGCATCCCCATCCGCGACATGGATACGATTCTGGAGACTATTTCGAATTACGCCGGCAATGTCCATGACCCCGATATGCTTACCGAGTATGTAAGGCAGTCACTGCGGCGCACCATTACGCGCCAGTGGTCGGAAGGCGGCCAGATACGCGTAATTACGCTTGATGGCGAGATTGAAAAGACAATTGTGAATTCCATCAGCAAAAATGATCACGGCACTTACCTTGCTCTTGACCCTCAAACGACGCAGAAGATTATTTCGAAACTTACGGAGTGTATTTCTAACGTCAAAGACATTGTTACCACACCGATTATTTTAACGTCTCCCATTGTCAGGCTGTATTTCAGCAAGCTTCTGCAGCAGTTTTACCCAAAAGCAGTTGTTTTGTCTTTTAATGAACTCGAAAATAATGTGCAGATACAGGCGGTTGCAAATGTTGCACTTGACTGACGCCTGTATGACGCAAAATTCTGGAAAGGGGCTGCAGCTGGGGAATGAAAAAATGTGAAACTGAAAAAATTCCTTTGCAGGAGCTCTGGCTGCGCTATAGTCAGGTAAAGGAAATTGAAGTGCGGGACGAGCTCATCCAACAGTACAGTTATCTGGTAAGGTGCATTGCGCTGAAAGTCGTGGGAAGGTACCAGTACTTCAGCTATATGGAGGACATTGTCAGCGAAGGGTTGATTGCTCTTATGGATGCTGTCCAAAAGTTTGACATGTCTAAAAACGTTAAGTTTGAAACCTATGCTTCCATCCGTATCCGGGGGTCAATGATCGACTATATCCGCAAGCAGGACTGCTTTCCGCGCAGGCTGAAAAAGATGGCCAAGGCCATCAATGACGCCGATGAAACTTTGAACCAGAAACTCGGCAGGTCGCCCACAGATTTGGAACTGGCGCAGTATCTGAAAGTTGATCTGGATGAATATGAAAAAATGCTGGCTGAGACCTGCTCCATGAATATGGTTTCTTTTGAAGAGATCGTCTATGAAAAAGGTGCGGAAGACTTAAAGCTGCATTTTTCCGACTCCATTACGGGTCCCGAACAGTCTATGGCGGAAAAAGAGCTGCAGACCGTTCTCGCGGAAAACATCGACCGGCTCGATGAAAAAGAAAAACTTGTAATTTCGCTGTACTACAAAGAACAGCTGAAAATAAAAGAAATTTCCGGTATTTTAGGCATCAGCGATTCCAGAGTATCACAAATTCATTCCAGCGCCCTAAAAAAGCTGAAAAAAAGCGTGGGCGAGTATCTGAAGCAGTAATCAATTCCGGGGCTTACAAGGCCGTATAAAGGGGGATACAAGCAGATGGTAAGAGGGTTTTACCAACTTACGTCGGGCATGCTGACACAGAGCAGAGTGTTAAATACACTTAGCAACAACCTTGCAAATACCAGCACAAACGGTTTCAAAGCGCAGAAGGCTTCGGCCAAAACATTTGGAAGCATGGTGATTGACCGCATCGATTCCCAGCGTACTCCAATCGGAAATGTTACTTTGATGACGACGGCTGATAAAACGGTGACTGACTTCTCGCAGGGAACGATGCAGCAGACAGACCGGGCGCTCGATTTCGCAGTCCGCGGCGACGGCTTTTTTGCTGTTCAGTCCAACGACGGCGTCGTTTATACGCGCAACGGCAGTTTTGACTTAGATAACGGCGGATATCTTGTGCTGAATGGGGTAGGCCGTGTTCTCGGTAAGAACGGTCAGCCAATTTATCTGGGAACCGACAACTTCCAATGCGATGGTGCCGGCAATCTCTCTATAAATGGAACAGCCGCAGGAAGCATCGGGGTTTATCGTTTTAACAACAACCAGGCGCTGACGGTCGTAGGCGAGGGTATGTACAGCGGCGCAAATGCAGCTGTGGAACAGACTCCTCAGGTTCTGTGGAAGTATGTGGAAGGTTCCAATGCGGATATGGCCCAGCAGCTTACAAGCGCGATTTCTTCCCAGAGAAATCTTCAGTCCTGCTCGCAGGCACTGAAAATGTATGACCAGGTTCTGGATAAGGCAACGGATATCGGAAAAGTGTAACATGCAGATTATCTATGGCTAAACAATCTTTTAGCCGATAGTTCTCTATCAATTCAGAAGGGGTGAATGAGTTGACAACAGGTTTTTATACTTCAGCTTCAGGGATGATCTGGCAGCAGAAGGGTCTCGATGTAACTGCAAACAATGTTTCTAATATTTCCACTAACGGATATAAGTCGGACAAAGGGTCTTTTGCAGATCTTCTTTACACCAACGTAAAAGATGAGCAGGGGAATTCCAATCTGAAAGTAGGCCATGGAACAAAACTGAGCAAAACGGATACGGTTTATGAAAAAGGCTCGGTTGACCAAACAGGCCGGGCTCAGGATTATGCTTTGCCGGACGGAAGAAACTTTTTTGCCGTAATGGCTTCCGACGGAACAGTTCAGTATACGCGCGACGGAAAATTTGAATTATCGCGTGGAACAGACGGAAGGTTCTATCTGGTCAATACCATGGGGGAAAGAGTTCTCGACCAGAATCGGCAGCCGATTATTGTAACCAATCAAAATGAAGCACAGAATGTAGGTGTCTTTACATTTCGTAATCTGGACGGGCTGGTAAAAGCCGGCAATAACGGCTATCTTCCGACAGACCGTTCCGGTCAGGCGACGGCTGCCCAGAATGCTGTAGTAAAGCAGGGCTATCTGGAAGGCTCTACGACCGATCTTGGCACAGAACTTTCCAATATGATTATTCAGCAGCGAGCCTATGACATGAATGCCAAAATGGTAGTAATGTCCGACGAAGTGATGCAGACGGTCAACAATCTGCGCTAAGATCCGCAATGAGGCGGTAATTTAAGGGGGAGATTTGATTATGGATCCTTTACAGGGTAATCAACAGGGAATCTCCGCACCCGGCGGTACGGAAAACGAAAAGCCCGAAATGGACGTCCGAGTTTCCAATGACCGCCTGACGGCTTATTTGACTGTTGAAGTCAAGCAGCCCGACCAGATTTTAACGTACCAGGAAGTTATTGATTTTATAAAGAGCAAAGGGATTGTTTTTGGGATCTGTGAAGATTCCATTCGGGATTTCTGTGAGAAGAAAAAATATTTTCTCGAATTGCCATGCGCGCGTGGACTTGCCCCAATTGATGAAGAAGATGCTGATATGGAGTACCTGTTTCAAACGGACAGGAATGGCATGCCGGTAGAACGCGAAGACGGAACCGTGGACTTTCGCGACCTGGGGCTTGTACAGAACGTTAAGCAAGGCGATGTCCTGTGCCGCATTATCCCACCGCAGAAGGGTAAGGACGGCATGGACCTTTTCAACAAGCCGATTCCGCATAAAAAAGGTCGGATGCCAAAGTTCCCTTCCGGCAAAAATACGGTTATATCGGAAAACGGGCTGGAACTTTCCGCTGCAATTGACGGCTGCATTGAATACAAAAATATGATTCTGAACGTCAATGAAACCTTTATTGTTCGCGGCAATGTGGACAGTTCTAGCGGTAATGTTGATTTCCTTGGCTCAGTTATCGTCCAGGGTGACGTGATGGAAGGGTTTATCGTAAAGGCGGGCGGGGATATTACCATCCGCGGAATGGTGGAAGGAGCTACGCTTTCGGCAGGCGGAAGCATTTCCATTACAAATGGAGTAAACGGGATGCACGGCGGAAAAATTACAGCAGAAGAAAATATTCGTGCAAAGTATTTCCAGAATGCGGTGCTCAGCTGCCAGGGCGACGTGTTTGCGGACGTAATAATGAACAGCGAAGTGAACGCCGGCCACTCGATTATTTTGCGTGGCCCAAATGCAAGGATTATGGGCGGCAAATGCAGCGCGGGCAAACAGATCTATGCCAATTATATCGGGACTGAAAGCTATGTGAAAACGGATATTTGTTTGGATTCCACTGAGCTGACAAGAATTTTGGCGGGTGCTGCCGCAAATGCGCAAGAAATCAGCGAACTCAATCAGAAGATTATAGAATCGCAGCAGAAAATAGACACGCTGAAAACGCAGATCGACACGGTGAACCGGGCAATTCTGGCGGGGAACAAATCGGAAAAGATGAATCTGCTTATCCAAGCGCTGACTCAGCAGCAGCAGCAGGCTGAGAGCGGCATAAAAGATTATCAGGGAAAAATCGAAAAGATCAGGCAAACGCCGCAGGATTCAACAGCTGATTACAGTATCGTAGGGATAAAAATAATCTATACCGGTACCAAGATTATGATTGGAAGCTACGCAATGCCGTTGGCGAATGATTACAGTAACTCGAAATTCTATATTGAAAAAGGCCAGATTACAGCCGGGCCGGTTCTCCCGTCCGACAGACTGAGCATGTAACCTGTTTGCCGCTGAATAACGGGATTAACTATTGAGGTGCGAAATGTCAATAAAAGATTTAAGTCAACTGAATGATATGCACATGGATGTTTTAAAGGAAATCGGCAATATTGGGGCAGGAAATGCTGCTACTTCACTTGCGCAGATGATGAACCGGAAAATCGATATGGTAACGCCGGTGGTAAGGGTACTTGATATTGCAGACGCAGACAAAGCCCTTGGCGGCCCGGAAACACCTGTGGTTGCAATTCTGGTAGAGCTTTACGGCGATATCAGGGGTATTATGATGTTTGTGGTCGGCCAGAATTTTGCACAGTCCCTTCTGCAGGGCCTTCTCGGTGAGGATAAATCAGATTGCCTGCATCTGTCCGAGATGGAAAATTCTGCATTGTCTGAAATTGGCAATATTATGATCGGCTCCTACACGGCTGCAATAGCCGCCCTCTCCAATCTTGAAATCAAAATTTCCGTTCCGGCCGTCACAGCTGATATGGTTGGTTCTCTTTTGACTGTTCCAGCAGCTGAGATGGGCTCCGTTTCTGACAAAATCATTTTTATTGAGGACGACTTCACAAATTCAAACGATAAAATAACGGCCAATATGATGCTCATCCCCAATCTTGAATCTTTGAATAAATTGATGAATAGTTTGGGGATATCGTTATGAGTGATTTGATTACAATAGGAATCTCCGATATGAAAGTGTCGGAGTGTCCTGCATCGTTTGTTACCTATGCGCTCGGCTCCTGCGTTGGAATCTGTCTGTACGATTCTTTCCGAAAAGTTGGCGGTCTGGGGCATATCATGCTCCCGTATTTTCCGACAGAAAACCCAAATGAGCAGGTTCACCGTTATGCTGATACCTGCCTTCCAAAAATGATACAGGCTATGGAAAGGCTGGGTTGCCTTCGGGCAAGGATCACTGCCAAAATTGCGGGCGGTGCAAAGATGTTCAATGTGGCGGACGACTGTGGTTTCGGAAATATCGGAGCAAGAAATATTGCTGCGGTAAAAGAAACCCTAAATAAATTACAGGTCCGTATCATTGCCGAAGATACGGGCCTGAATTATGGAAGAACAGTTTATTTTTATACGGAAAGCGGAGAAATGGTGGTTAAGTCGTTTGCACAGGGAACAAAATCATTTTAATCATTTTTGTTCAGCTTTTGCTGGGATATATTCTTTTTGTTTTGCGGGCGGTATGCAGAAGGTTCTGCAGCCGGTCGCATTCTTTCTGTAAAAGCCTTCGTGCTTCTATATCCATCGCCAAAGTCCTGTGAAGTACGTTTTGGCATTGAACGGCATAGTCCAGCAATTTGGCTTCTTCTTCTGAACACTCGTCCTTCGGAAAATTACCCGCAAGGATTTTTTTTCGACGTTCTTTTTCTTCACCGTTCAGCGGCATAAGGGATTCATTGATAATCTGTTCGCATTTTTTGAGACGGTCAATATAAACTTGCCGTTGATCCGGCAAATCACCCAGTTGTATATCATCCTGTCTGCTTTGAACCTCAATCTGTTTGGTAATGTCTGAAATTCGGGTTAGCAGAATAAGCTTTTGGTCGAGATATTTTAGTAACATTTCATTTGATATCATTTAAGCACCTTTAGGTTTCCACCGGTTTTGCAGCCATTCCGCCTTGAGAACGAAGATTTTTTTCAGCATCCACCCATGCTTCGCGGAGTTCTTCCAGTTTAGGGATAATGCCTTCAATGTGAGTTGTATCACCGGTTGCATTCGTCTGAATAATCTGGCCAATCATGTAGGAATATAATCTGTTTAAAGTGTTAGAAAGATCGTACTTCATATCCAGAATTACGATAAGATAATTTAAAATATCCCTGCATTTATTTGTGCATTTTTTAGCAGCGGGAATATTATTCTGTTTAAATAGAGTGGAAGCATATTTCAGGTTTTTTATGACTTCATCATAAAGCTTGATAATCAGTTCACCTCGGGACATCGTGCTGATTGCCTGCTCTTGATATTTTTCAATCAGATTGTTATTGCCATACATAAAATGACATCCTTTCGCTGTGGAGCCGTTTAAAAAATTATTCAAACGGATACCTCAGGTCATCTCATACAATAAACTGCATCACGGACAGAAGAAATTCTGCCCGTGATTTTTATTATGAACAGGGTGCAATGCTCCGCCGCTTGCCGCGGAGAAGTTCATTAACTGCCGGAAGACATGCTGTTTAAATAATTCATCTGACTGGAAAGTTTATATACCGCAGTTTCCATGTTTGTGAATTTTGTCTGCCAGCGATCCTGTTCCGTCTGCATCTGAGTTTGAAGATTTTTAATCGTTGTTTTGTAATTAGTAATTTCCAGAGCAAGTTGACTGTTATCCGCGCCGATAAGTGTGTTGCTGCCGGCTATATTAACAAGTATGCCGCTGTTACCATATGTGCCGATATTATTGGTAATTACACTTTTTACTCTGGACGAAATACCGTCAGCATTCGTGAAAAGTTCAGATACCTTCTCCGGGTCACTCTTTAATTTGCTTTTCAGCGTTGTTTCATTGATGGTCAGCTTACCACCGGAAGTATAATCATATGCGCCAGTTGAAATGCCAATATCGCTCAGTGTCATGCCGACGGAACTGACGGTATCTTCCATTGCGGAACCCAGATCCCTAAGAAGCAGATTCAATGCGTTGTCATTTTGCAGTAATCCCTGTTTCGCCTTATCATTCCACTCAGTTATTTCGTCTTTGGTCATTTCCTTTTTCTGGTCGTCTGTCAGCGGGTCATATTTTGTATTTGTTCCGGCTTCAGAATTCAAGCCGTAAGGTTCCTGTGATGTGTATGTATTTGCCTTGTCTATAATTTTATTGTAGGCATCAACGAAGTCTGAAATCTTTTTATACAGGTCGTCCACATTATTAGATGGAGTGAATTTTATTGTGGCCGTTGGATCTGCATTATTCTTATTAAATTCACTGCTTATTGTCATTGTAACTCCATCCAGAGTAAATGAGTTTGTGCTGCGGTTAATCGTAGTTTTAGAGCTGCTCCCGCTTAAGGTAACGTCCATGGAAAGGTCTTTACCGGCAGAGATTCCGTTGTAACCAACATTTGAAAAATCAGTCAATACCTGCGCAAAAGTAGTATTACTGCTGTAAGTTTTGGATACGCCTCCGATGGTTACAGAATAATTAGTACCACCGTCACTCGTAGTAATTATGTCACTGGATGCGTCTAATGCCGCTAATGTTTTGCTAATGTCTAATGAAGATTGTCCGGTTGTGGTAAGTGCAAGAACATCTCCGGCACTGTCTGAAGTCTCTTTTATTGTTACGGAAGACCCACTCGGAGAGGTAGAATTGAAAGTCAATTGTTTGCCATCGCTTGTGACGCCGACAGAGACTTTACCTGCCAAATCAGCATTATTATTTATAGATGTCTGAATCGCATTTGCAAAATCCTGCATGGAGTTATAACTGGAATTCTGCGGTACCGTAATATTGGCATTCGTTGAACCATTTATGGAGATATTGTAGGTTGAAGCAACATTCCCTGTGGTAATTTTTCCATCGGAAGTTTGTGTAATATTTCCAGACTTTGCAGCGTAAGAACTGGAATAGTTTATTCCAAATAAATTTTCTGCAAGATTTCCACCGTTATCATAAACCGAAATCTTTCCCTGCGCTCCTGTATCATCTGATGTAATTCGGAATTGATTTGTCGTTTGGGAATAGGATATATTAACGCCGGCATCGGTATCATCATTAATGGTATTCATTACCGTATTCAATTCGGTGTTATCGTCAAAGGTAAAAGTTTTACCGTTAATTGTTAATTTGTAATAATTTGTTCCGTCTTTAGTGTAACTCGGTTGTAATGAATTTGTAAACTCGTTTGCCAGGTCTTTCAGTGTTTTGGAAGTTTCCGCACGGTTTGTCTCGCCTGCACCAATGCGGAGCGCACCGTCTTTTCCAAGAACGCCTGAGGCAGACGATGAATTCAGTTCAAGAATAGATGTTGAGTCAGAGGTAGAAAATACAAGTTTATCTCCGGTATTATTATTATCGGTGCCAACGGTGATTTTTCCCAAGCCATAAGCAGTGTCTAATTTACCCTGCAGATAGGTGGCAATTCTGTGGGCTCTATCCGCATTTGTTGTATCAGCACTGTTATAAAACTGGGATAATTCACTATCATTAAACGTAATGATTTTGGTGGCGCCGTCAAGTTTAAAGGTAAGGGACGCACCGTCAAGTGCATCTTTCAACGTGGATGTGGTAAGATTTTTTTTGCTGACTCCGTTTGTGTTGAATGTATATGTACTACCACTTTGTGTGATCCCAAGCCCTGTCAAAAGATTATCGGAAGCACCTGCGATAGTACCGCCTGTAATTGACAGTTCTTTGCCTGAGACAGAAAAAGATACACCTTTACCTTTCAAATCTGAAATCGCATCTATTTGTTTGTTTAATTCGTCTTTAATTTTTGTTGCAGTAGTTTCATCTGTAGTCGCTGAGGATAAATCAAAACCGCTCAAAGAAAGATTGTATGTATTGCTGCCTACTTTAATATTCAAATAAGAGCCGGTCTTTATTGTTTGGTTAAACAAAACGTTGTTCAGCGTATTTGTACTGTCGATTGTGACAGCATTTCCGGTAACAGCGCCACCGCTGGTAGCAGAATTATTTGCAAAACCCAGCGCACTTAAGAAAGCAGTACTGGCAGCTTTGTCATCGCTCGTGCTGCCGCTGGCTTTTATGGTGGCAGTCTCAGTTGCCGTGTCCATGTTTAGTTTAAGCTTTGTACCGCTGTCAACCGAAAAGTACATTTTACCATTCAAGCCGTCGGTCGCCGCAATCTGGGCGTTAATGCCATCTGCAATTGTCTGAAGGTTTTGCGTTGTTGTTTTCGATGAATCAATTACGATGGAATTACTTAAGGTAAAGGTATAATCCTTATTGCCGTAATTAATCGTAAAGGATTTTCCACCGACTGCCGACTGAACCCAGTCGTTACGCAACGCATCAGTAGAAGTGATACTTTCGTTGGATACCTGGTAGCCTGAAGACATGGAAGCCACCGTAGCCAGCTGAGAGATACTGTTGATAACTACATTCCCGGCGTCCTGAGCTCCGCCTGTGGCCGTGACAACACCGCTGTTGGAACTGGTGAGGGCACTATTATCGAAAAACGCGGATGACATAATGTTCGTACTGCTGTCTGTGGCAAACGAGAAATAAGAATCAGAGAATGACTGCATAAGAGCTTCCACGTCGCGGTACATGCTCTGCTTCCATTCTGATTTCTGTTCAAGCTGCTTCTGCCTGTCAATTTTTGACTGAGTTTTCGCCGTAAGAGCCTTAATCAGGCTTTGTGTATCAAGTCCGGATGCAAACTCCGAACCGTTTAAGCGGGTTACACCATTGCTGGTATAAAACGATGCAATTGATGACGCTGATGTGTTGCCCATGAACAATCCCCCGATCTATTATGTGGCTTTTTTATTACAATATTTTCATATCTTATATCGGCTTTTTCGGCAAAATATTTAGCGGGACGACAGAATAAATATGCAGGCAGCAAAAAAAACCGCCCGAATATATTCGGGCGGTCAGCTTATCAACTATTTTAATCAGATGTATTTGTCGTTTAAAGTCTGCGACACGGATGCTGCTTTTACCGGAGCTGCTTCTGCTTGAGGAGCTTTCACTTCCGGTCTTGCAGCTGGCTGCTTGTGAACAACAGGAGCAGCGGAAGATTTCTTAACTGCAGTTCTTACCGGAGCCGCGGTCTGCGCATTCAGCTTGATGCTTGACAGAGTATGTTTGAGAGCCTTTGCCTGCGCTGCGAGTTCTTCACTTGCCGCCGCACTCTGTTCTGCGGTTGCCGAGTTTGTCTGGACAACAGCGGAAATCTGCTGAACACCCTGTGTAATCTGACCGATTGAGGCGGCTTGCTGGTTGGATGCGTTAGCAATTTCATTGACAAGCTTATTGGACTCCGAAGAAGCGGATTTTACTTCAAGCAGGGTCTTTTCAGCGACCTCAGCAATCTTTTTGCCATCATCCACAGCCTTAATGGAATCCTCAATCAGAGCGGTTGTATCTTTTGCTGCGTCTGCACTCTTGCTAGCCAGGTTGCGGACTTCATCTGCCACAACAGCAAAGCCTTTGCCTGCTGAGCCTGCACGAGCTGCTTCAACAGCTGCGTTCAGGGCAAGAATATTTGTCTGGAACGCGATATCGTCAATTGTCTTAATAATATTGCTGATTTTGTTGGAAGTATCGCTGATCTGCGCCATGGCCTGAACCATCTGCTGCATGCTGCTGTTTGCTTCGTTGATTTTTTCTTCAGCCAGTGCGGATGCGCGGTCGGCGTTGGTTGCGTTTGAGGCGTTGCTTTTTACATGCTCTGAGATTTCGGTAACGGTTGCAGAAAGCTGTTCAATGGAACTGGCCTGTTCAGTAGCACCCTGTGCCAACGCCTGCGAGCCGCTTGCAACCTGATCGGAACCGTTCGCTGTCTGATCGGCAGCATTGCTTACCTCCAGAAATGTGCTGTTCAAACGTTCGGTCATTGTCTTTATAGTTGTTCCAATTTCGGCCCAGTCACCTTTCCAGGTGTACTCGGTTTTAACGGTCATATCCCCGTCGGAAAGTTTGCTGAGATAAGTAATCAATGCCCGTACGGCAGCTTGCAGTTCATCAGAAAACGTATTCAGCGATTTAACAGTTTTACCGATGTCATCATTGGAAGCGTAGTCGATATGGACATCTAAGCTGCCGTGCTCCATTTTTTCAAGGCCTTCGGAAATATCTTTTAGAACGGCGAAATTCTTTTTAGAAAAACGGAAAGCGTTTGCAACAGCCACAGCAATCAAAAGAATATAATAGACAAAGAAATAAGGGTAGAACGACTGTATGGCTTGCCCAAGAGACTTAGGGTCACTGTTAGTTAATGCAAGAATTAAGAATGTTATGGCAGGTATTAAGAATAGCACAATACCTAATATAACGTAAAAAAGAATTTTACCGCGAATTGAGTTATTTCGGTTGAGATGCATGATGATTTACTCCTTTTCGGTGATGGCAGGCTTTCCCGAACCTTACCAACTCTTATTTTACGGAAGATTCATCTACTTCTTCGGCGGTTTGAGCAACCTGCTCAAATTCGCTTTCCGAGAGAATCCTAGAGATATCAAGCAGCAGCACAACCTTCTCGCCGACCTGTCCAATGCCGGTCAGGTATCTGTTTGTACTGTCTCTTGAAACTTTCGGCGCCGGGCTGATATCGTCTTCACTGATATCTGCCACTTCATCCACTGTATCTACAATAAAGCCGATGTATGTATCCTGAATGTTGGTTACGATGATACAGGTGCTTTCATTGTATTCAGCTTCGGGCTTTTTGAGCCGGAGCCGCATATCGACAACCGGAATAATAATCCCGCGGAGATTAATAACTCCTTTAGCATAATCCGGAAAATCCGGAAGAGGAGTTATTTGCTGCATGCTGATAATCTGCACAACATCGGAAATCGGAATCCCAAAAAGTTCTCCGTCCGTCCAGAAAGTAAGATATTTTGCTTCTTCCATGCTGTTTACCGAAGTCTCTTTTTCGGATTCAATAGCTGAGTTTTGCAAATTCTTCACCTCGTTTATTTATTAGATGTGACCGATATCGGGTAAACACATCCATTCATTTTTTTTATAAGTTTAAGGGTGGATTTGTTTCATAATGGCAATCTGTTCCCGCTGGCAGTCAAACAGATATTTGCAGAGCAGGTCAAACTGTTTTCCCGTATTATCCAGAAATTCACAGCCATACCCGTCTGCGGTCCCCATTTCTACCGGTATTTTGCGTATGATTTTGCAAAGAAGAGACACGGCTGTGTTATACAAATTCAAGCTGACGATCAGCTTGTCTTCTACAGCCAAATTGGAATCGCTTACAAAAAACAGGCCGCTGAGACTGATGTCACGGAGATGAATTTTAATTGGTTCCTGTGAAATGCTGCCGTTTTCTGTCGGCGTAACCGGAAATGCTTTGGAGTTGATATTTACTTTTACCCGAAAGAAGTTTCGCTTTTCATAATCCATCGCATTCTGCGCGTCGACAATTCGGATAAAGGACGCGGTGGAAAGGTACACCCTGCCAATCAAAACCTTAAATCCAAGTGTGCTGTTCAGGATGCTGATTTTTACCGTGGAGTTGCAGTGAATGAGCGGTAAAGCGTCTTCTTTGCTTGAAATCTGTATGCCGTCGTCGACGAACGCGCTTATGTATCCCATAAGGATTGGCGCGTTTTCCATGGATCGGATTTCACAGGGTGAATTAAGGTATTGCTCTGAAATCGGCAGCATTCAAAAGCCTCCTATTGATAATATCCTGCCGAAGAAAATTATTGTGCAATAGACTGTTTTTGCGGCGTTTCGTTTTCTGGAACTGCTTCAGTTTTTTTATTTTCGGCACTGTGGTGTGTAAGCACTTTGGCAACGTCGAGCAGCATTGCGGATTCATTGTCCAGTGTGGCAATGCCATTTACAAAGCCGTTTCCGACCACCTTTTTGGACTTCGGTGCATTGTTGATCTGTGTGGCCGCAACATCACGGACATCCTTTACGGAATCAACAATCAGGCCGACCGTCGTCTCACCGCTTTCAACGATGACAATGCTGGTTCTGGTGTCGTAGTCTTTTTCTTCCTTTTTAAAGCGAAGGCGCATGTCGATTACAGGCACAACTTTTCCCCTCAGGTTAATTACACCTTTTACGTAATTGCTGACATTCGGCATAAACGTGATGGGCTGCATGCGGATGATTTCAACAACCTGAGATGTAGGTACGGAATAAAGCTGTTCGTCAATGTAAAATGTAAGATATTTTTCCATTGCAATATCAGCTGCCGAGTATCCTTCCTTCAGGCTTTTTTTGTTTTTTTTCATGAACTTCACCTTTTCTGCCGCAGATTTTGTTGGTCTTTATGATTTTGTGGCAAAATCATATTAATCTGTTCCGGTGTTCAGGCAATTTTCACCGAAACGAATATAAAAATTCTAATTAATATATCGGACGCAGAAGTTAAATAATTAGGGATAATTCATAAATTTATTGGAGATTATCATTCCCATTCGGGCCCATGCCGGTTCCGGACGGTTCAGGCGCCGACGGGCGCAGAACTTTTCCTTTTTCATCGACTTTAAAGCCGAGAAAATAAACATAAATATCGACGATGGCGTTGTAAAGTTCCGGAGGAATTTCTGTGCCGGACTGCATCTGGGAAAGCAGTGAGGCAAGCGAATTGTCACGGAAAACAGGCACGCCGCTTTTCTCGGCAATATTGATAATCTGCTGGGCGGTATAGCCCGTTCCGGAAGCCACAACAACCGGTGCGCTTTCCGGGGTGTTTTCGGAGTATTTCAAGGCAGCCGCTTTTTGCAGCTTTTCAAACTGAGACATTGACTGCATGCTTCCTTTCCTGAATTTTATCCATAATGATCTGCGGAACCTGCGGACTCGTGCAGGCGGAAAGCTTTATGTTTTCAGCCGATAGCCCGTTATTCTCCAGAATGTGCGTAATGCCGGTACGAATTTCACCGTGCAGCCGGTTCAGCGTCGGCGGGCATGCGAGCTTCATTGTCACCTGCTTGCCGAGAATCCGGACGGACGCTTCAAAATACCCGAGATCCTGAATGTCAAAAGTCAGATATACCGATTTTGGGTTTTGGCTGTTGACCGCAGCTGATTTATGCTCATCATCGGGGTCGTTCTTTTCAATCCAAAGCTGTGTGAAAAGGAACCTTCCATTGATTTCGGCGGGGAGAAAAATATGTTGGAAAGGCATGTGAACGCTGTTGTCGAGCACCAAAGATTTACAAATATCCTGCAGGACAGCCTTGTCGATCCCATCGGGTGAGCTTTTATCCGCAGCATGGGAAAGAAGCGAGGTCAGAGCATTCATAAATCCGTTCTGCTTACCCTGCTGACGCGAATAAACTTCCTTTGCAAACATCTGCTGCAGAAGTCCGACGGTAACGTCCGGCAGCTTCAGGTTATATTTGCAGTAGCGGATCAGCTGGTTGAATTTTTCCGCAAGGTTCTCTTTGGTGCTTTCGTTTAATATTGCTGTGTTTTGCATCAGCATGGAGATTGTATTCCGGGATTTTCCGTAATCATTCGTTTTCGACACGTATTCGCCCAGCATGGGGATGATCTCTTTTTTAATGACTGCCAGATTGGAATTTACACGGTCTGCGTTTTTACCGCTGTTTCCGGGTTCATTACCGGTGGAGAGCTTGTCGATGAGCGGCAGCAGCTTTTTCGCGAACGGCAGTGGAATGGAGTATTTTATATCATCAAGGTTCCCTAGAATGGCCTGGGTCGTTTCTTCTGCAGAAAAATATCCGCTGAAGGCCTTCAGAAAATCCGCAACGCGAAGGTCAAGCTGCGAGTCGCTGTTCTGCTGTGAGAGCTGACCGAGCAGCTTGAACAGCGGCCCGGTAAATTGGGTGCTGTCATTTTGCTGAAAGGCCAGATTTTCCAGAACTCCGTCCTTTTCCGTTGCAAGGCTTGAGAGCAGTTGCCGCAGCGGCGAATCCGCCTGCATTTGCAGCGATGCAAGGCCCTGCTGGGCCAACATTCCGCTTAAAAGTTTCTGCAGAGTCTGCGTCAGGCTGGGTGTCTGGAGGAGCTGCTCGATGAACTGGCTGTATACCGAGTTGCGGTTCAGCAGAAGGTCTTCCGCCTGCCCGCCGGTTTCTTCGGTGTTCGTTTTTGGGACACGGTTTGGATTAATGGGATTCAGATGCTGTAATTCTCCAGCCGGATTCGGCTTGTTGATTCCTTCAGTGTTGCCTACAGGTGTTGTTATGCGCAGATTATCCGGCATGAAAAACACTTCTTTCATTAAAAAATTGACTGATTTCGGTTATTTTTGCTAAAGAATCACCTTTATCGGCCGATATAGAAATAGTTGATACTATAGATATGTGCAGATTTTACTAAGAAACGACATAAAATTGGGAGTGAAAATTATGGACAACGGTATGGAATCCATGCTTGACGTTTTCTTATTTGAAACCGATGATTTGCTGGAACATTTGGATGATATTCTGCTTGCATGTGAAAAGAACAAAAATTTCGACCAGGACAGCATCAATGAAATTTTCCGGATCATGCATACAATCAAGGGTTCATCCGCAATGATGCAGTTCAACAGTCTGACGGTTATTGCCCATAAGATGGAAGACTTATTCTCCTTCGTGCGGGAAAAAGGCGTAGCAAAAGATTTTATCGAAGACCTGATTGATCTGATGTTCCGTTCAAGCGACTTTTTGAAGGCGGAAACCGAAAAGGTCCGCGGAGGACAGCCGCTTACTACAGATATCGGCACTTTTGAGCAGGAAATTAATGATTTTCTCAAAAAGATTTCCGGAAATTCCGGGTCAGAACCAGCTTCGGCTCCTGCCGCGGCTTCTGCTCCCGCTCCGGAAAAAGCAGCCGAGGACCAGGCGGCTCCTGAGGCAGCCCAGCAGAGTGCGGAACATATTGCCGACGACAGCGTTCTGAAACAGGAAACAGAAAAAGGATTCCCCTTTGCCGTGCGGGTCTATTTTGATGAAGAAGCGCAGATGGCCAACCTGCGTGCCTTTATGCTTGTGAATGATATTCAGGATGTTGTAAACAGCTTGGAATATTCGCCGAATGATATTGAAACCAATCCTGCTACTGCGAACGTGGTTATCCGCGACGGATTTTTCCTCTTCTTTGCTTCCAAGGAAGATTTGAATAAGGCACTGCCTGTCATAGAGCATTTCACATATACGAAGAATTACAGCGAAATTACTCCTCTGCCGACTGCGGCAGCCACGGACGATAAAAAAACGGATGCGGGCGTGAAAAATCCCCAGCAGAACGCTGCAATGCAGGTTCGTGCTCCAGTAAAGCAGAGCCTCATCAACGTAAACCTTTCCAAACTGGACAACCTGATGGATTTAATGGGCGAAATCGTCATTACCGAATCCATGGTCACTTCCAATCCCACGCTGCAGGAAGCGGGACTCGACAATAACTTTACCAAAGCATCCCGCCAGCTTCGCAAGCTGACCGATGAGCTGCAGGAAATTGTCATGTCCATCCGAATGGTTCCAATTTCCACCGTTTTCCAGAAGATGAACCGTATTGTCCGCGATATGAGCAAAAAGCTGGAAAAGGACGCTCAGCTTGTACTGATCGGCGAAGAAACCGAAGTCGACAAGACGATTGTCGACAGTATCTCCGATCCTATTATGCACCTTGTGCGCAATTCAATGGATCACGGAATTGAATCAAAAGCGGAAAGAATCAAAGCGGGCAAACCGGAAGTCGGAACCATTACCCTTTCGGCGCAGAACACCGGCGGCGATATTTTAATCAGCGTTACCGACGACGGCGCAGGCATCAATCGTGACGCGGTGCTGAACAAGGCACAGAAGAAGGGAATGCTTACAAAGCCCGCTGGGGAATATACCGACCAGGAGATTTACCAGTTTCTTTTGATGCCGGGATTTTCCACCAATGAAGTCGTTACCGAGTTCTCCGGGCGCGGCGTCGGCATGGATGTTGTAAAGGAAAATGTTGAAAAAATCGGCGGTGAAGTCTCCATCGACAGCACACCGGGCCAAGGCACGAAGACAACCTTTAAGATTCCGCTTACGCTGGCGATTATCAACGGAATGAAGATTTCGGTCGGTGATACCATGTTTACCATCCCGATTAAAAACATTCGCCAATCGTTCAAAGCATCGGACGACAGCATCATGTATGATACTGACATGCACGAAATCATTATGGTCCGCGACAAGTATTATCCGCTTGTCCGCCTGCATAAATCCTATAAGATCGATACGGAAGTAACCGATATTGCAAACGGAATTGTGATCTTGGTTGGAACACACGACAATGCCTACTGCATTTTTGCAGACGCTCTTCTTGGGGAGCAGCAGGTTGTGGTTAAGACTCTTCCAACCTATCTGAACCAGTTCCGTGTGCGGAAATCCGGCATTGACGGCTGCGCGATTCTTGGCGACGGCAGCATCAGCCTGATCCTCAACGTTCAGAATCTTTACAACGACAATTGATATAATAAAAATGGTATATCCTGATTTTTTCAGCGATGACCGGTTTGGATGGAGTTATTATGATACAACTGACAGATCAGGAATTTCATGAATTGGTAGCGTTTATTCAGTCGAATTTCGGAATTGACCTCAGCAAGAAGCGGCTTCTGATTGAAGCGAGGATGTATTCGGTGCTCTGTGAAAAGAAAATGGAGAACTTCACCGAGTATTTTAATCTGATTCGGCGTGACAGTAACGAATTGAACACAATGCTGAACAAACTCACTACCAACCACACCTATTTCATGCGCGAACCCAGCCATTTTGACTATTTGAAAAATGTGATTCTGCCGCAGCAGGAGAAGACGAACAAAACGCACAATCTGCGCATCTGGAGCGCGGGTTGTTCCACGGGCGAAGAAGCTTACACGGCTGTAATGACCATGAAAGACTACTTTGGGCGCAATTCCGGCTGGGATTACCGGATGCTTGCAACCGACATTTCCATGCATGTGCTGGAAAGCGCTCAGGCAGGAGTTTATTCGGCGGAATCCCTGAAGAACCTTCCCGCTTCGTGGGAAAATCTTTATTTCAGCAAATCAGGGGAAACGTATCTGCTGAGTGACGAAGTCAAACGAGAAGTCATTTTTAAGCGACTGAATCTGATGGAAGACTTTCATTTTCAGAACCAGTTTGACCTCATCTTCTGCAGGAATGTAATGATCTACTTCCGGCAGGAAACGAAAAACGAGCTGGTGCGAAAATTCTACAATGTCCTCAAGCCCGGCGGATATTTGTTTATTGGGCATTCCGAGACGATTCAGAGGGATGCCGCGGATTTTAAGTACATAGAGCCTTCAATTTATCAGAAAGGATAACAAGGAACCTCAATGCAGATAAATACCGTTCGTGTCTTGATATTGGACGATTCCATGCCCTTTCAGACAGCGCTGCAGCAGGCAATGCACGGTGATTCCGGCATACGTGTTCTTGAACCGCCGAAAAAAGGCGAAAGTTCCGAAGAACTGATCAAAAGCCTGTCGCCCGACGTAATCATTCTCAATGAAATCCCGGGGAGCGGGGAAACGCTTGCCGCGCAAATGGGTCGGCTGCGCTCTTTCTGCTCCATCCCTTTTATTGCAATTGGCCCGGGAAAACCGGCAACGGATGAAACAATCCGCCAGTATAACGCCGAGTTCATCAAGCTGCCGGAGCTTCGTTCCAAGGGTGGGCTTGCATCGTTCTGCAATGAAATCTGCGTAAAAGTAAAACTGGCAGCGCAGCCCTCGTTGGTGAAACGCGCTGTAGAGCCAAAGATAACGGAAACAATACGTCCGGCAGTAGTTCCTTCCCAAAGTTCCAACTCGCACTACCATGTGATTGCGATTGGCGCATCGACGGGAGGCACCGAAGCAACGGCGCAGATCCTGGAACAGCTTCCCGGGGATATGCCTGGGATTGTCATTGTTCAGCACATGCCGGCAGATTTTACAAAAATGTATGCGGAACGTTTGAATCGGATTTCCAAGTTAAGGGTATCCGAAGCGAAGGACGGAGACCGCGTAGAACCCGGAACCGCTCTGGTAGCGGCCGGGGGGCTTCATATGTACCTGAAAAAAGATTCACGGGGTTATTACGTGCACTGCGCTCAGGGGGACAAAGTAAATGGTCACTGTCCGTCTGTCGGGGTGCTGTTCGATTCCGCGGCGGCGTGCGCAGGCTCGGATGCAATTGGTGTTATCCTGACCGGTATGGGCCGTGACGGCGCGGAAGGATTGCTTCATATGCGAAATGCCGGTGCATATACCGTCGGCCAGGATCGGGAATCCTGCGTCGTTTATGGAATGCCCATGGCGGCTTACGATATCGGCGCCGTGATGCAGCAGGCTCCATGCAGCAAAATAGCGGGAATTCTGGTTCAGAAAACAAGGTAATATATAACACTCTGCAGTTTGAAAATTGAACATTCGAATTGACTGCTGTTTTTGATGGCTGTCCGCCGGCAGGGGATAAGAGGACCTCCGCCGGCTTATTATATGCAATCCCGCCGTAGAACAGATCAAACTGTTTCGTATTGAAAAGGTTAAGAGCGGCAGGACTGTCATCATTTTTATATGTTAGGAGCAGAGTCGAATTATGAAATTGAAAAAACCTACCATAAAAATTCCACGCATTCATTTTAAGCTGAACTTTCATCTCCCAAAACTTCGCAAAAAACAAGGAACAATCAAGGAGAAAAAAGGAAGAACAATTCGGAGACGCCTTCTCGGAAGCATGCTCTGCCTTACCGTTGCGGTCAGCGTTGCAATTTCCATGATTATGTGCGTATTGTTTTACCGCAGCCAGAAAGATAACCTGGAAAAGCAGGTTACAAGGATTGCACTGGCCTATGACGATTCTGTAAAAAATTCAATTCAAACCTACAAGACGAGCATGCAGGCAATTGCAGCCAATCCAAGTATTACGGATCCTGCGCAGAAATCAACATGGCTGTCTACGCTGAGTTCCCTTTTAAGCAGCGCAGGCTTCACCAGCGGCGGCATTGCCGATTCAAACGGCAAGACTCTGGACGGGAAAGATATCAGCAAGGAAGACTATTTTACCAAGGCGGTCTTCGGTGCAACTTCGCTTTCCTCCACAATGAAACTTCAGGACGGCTCCATGGTCCTCTGTGTTTCTTCCAAAATTAACAACGGCACAAACTATGACGGTATTGTTTACGGATTTATGCCGCTTGGCACGTTTAATCAGGTAATCAGCGGCGTATCCATCGGAGACAACGGCTATGGCTTTATTGTGGATGAAAACGGTAAGATTATTGCACACAAAGATGCCAATAAAGCTATGGATGAAGTCAATTATATTCAGCTTGCAAAAAAGGACTCGTCATATAAGGATATGGGATCCGTCGTTCAGAACATGGTCATCCATCGTGCCGACAGTAAATATATCCAGGCCGATGGAGCGCAGAAGTACGTATTCTATGCCCCGATTTCCGGTACAGACTGGTCTATGGCTGTTGTTGCCGATGTAAGTGAAATGATGAGCAGTTTCTACCAATCCATCTACTGGATTGTCGGCACGGCGCTTCTCTTTATTATTGTTTCCATTGTGTTCTCCATCCTGATTGCCAATCCGGTTGTAAAGCCGATTGTCGGTCTGGTAAAACGAATTGAAACTCTTGCAGAAGGTGACCTGCACAGCGAGGTTCCAAAGGTACATACCCGTGATGAAATTCAAAGACTTTCCAACACGTTCCGTGGAACGATTGAGTCTTTGAACGCATATATCGGCGATATTTCCACGGTGCTCGGCTCCATGGCACAAGGAGATTTTACCGCGCACAGCGAACTGGAATACAAAGGCGATTTTGCCGCAATAAAAGACGCCCTGGACACGATTACAGCGTCTATGAACGATACGTTCACGGAAATTCACAGTACGGCGGAACAGGTTGCCGGCGGTTCGCAGCAGATGGCGGGCGCTTCTCAGGCTTTGGCGCAGGGCGCTTCCGAGCAGAGCGGAACGATTCAGGAACTCTCCACTTCCGTGCGGAAAATTGCGGAACAGGCGGACAGGAGCGCACAGAGCGCGTCCCAGGCCAACGAGCTTTCCAACCAGGCTGTGGAAGATGTTTCCGGCGGTACGGCACGGATTAACCGTATGGCTTCCGCCATGGATAAAATCAGAGAGTCTTCCAGTAAAATTGAAAAGATCATCAAAACAATTCAGGACATTGCCTTCCAGACCAATATTCTTGCCCTGAATGCAGCGGTTGAGGCTGCAAGGGCCGGTGAAGCCGGAAAAGGATTCTCCGTTGTTGCAGACGAGGTACGCAATCTCGCAAACCGCAGCGCGGAAGCCGTAAAGAGCACGTCGGCGTTGATTCAGGATTCGGCGGACGCGGTTCAGGATGGCCAGAAGATTGCGGAAGAGACTGCAGATTATTTGAAGAATGTAATTGAAACGGTCAAGAAGATGAGCGACCTGCTTCAGTCTATTTCTTCCTCCGCAGGCGAACAGGCGGAATCGGTACGTATGGTAGACGGCAATGTAGAACAGATTTCCGCGGTGGTTCAGACAAACTCCGCTACGGCGGAAGAAAGTGCCGCAACCAGCGAGGAACTGAACAAACTGGCAGCGTCTCTGAACGATACGCTCGCAAGGTTCCAGCTTGCAGAGGCGCAGGCAGAATAACCCTTGCAGTAAACCACGGATTATTGTGATCCGGTTTATCCTATAAAAGAGCAGCATCCGGTAAAACCGGGTGCTGCTTAGATATTCGGCAGAAACGGGCGGGAGCTACGCTCCCGCCCGTTTCTTGTGTCCCTTTGCACTTAGAACAGGGCAGAGAAGAAAAAGACGCAGATTAAAGACGTTCCATGTAAGCATCCATAGCATCTGCGACTAATTTGGCGTATTTTACTGCTTCAACCACTGTTTTCGCGCCGTGAACGACGTCTCCGCATGCGAAAATTCCTGTTCTCGTGGTCATCCCGAATTGATCCGTAACCAAAAGGCCCTGTTCATTCACATCGATGCCCCATGTAGTAGACACAATTTTATTTTTTGGCCCCTGACCGATTGAAATGATGGTAGAATCGGCAGAATATAATTTTTCACTGTTCTCTGCAGCCTCTATATTGCCGTCTTGATCCAGAACGGCATCCTTAAAATAGGGCCCGTCGTCGGAAATACGCGTCGCAATTTTTAAATACTGAAAAATAACTCCGTCCAGCTTGGCATATTCAAACTCTGTTGAACTGGCGGTTATTTCATTTGAGTGAGCGTATACAGTAACCTGTTTCGCCCCCTTGCGGAGCACCGTCCTCGCAACATCCATCGCGGTATTTCCGGCGCCTATGATGGCCACGTTTTCACCCAGGTCATAACTGTCCGGATTGCACAGGTAGTCGATTGCAAAGTGAACGTTACCTAAACTTTCACCCGGAATCTTCAGCGTGCTTGGCCGCCAAACCCCTGTGCCGATAAAGATTGACTGATAACCGTCACGGAATAAATCGTCAATACTGAGAGCACCGCCGATTGTTGTATTCGGGCGGATTTTTACGCCGAGAGACAACAGTTCTTTCTTATATCGGCTTAGAATTTTTTTGGGGAGCCGAAACTCCGGAATCCCATAATGCAGAACTCCTCCAATTTCATCGCGGCTGTCAAACAAGGTAACGTCATATCCCCGCTGCGTCAATAAAATTGAAATGGTAATACCGGCAGGCCCGGAACCGATTATGGCAACTCTCTTGTTTTTTCTGCTTTCGGGGTGGAATTTTATCTTATCCAGATAATTATCAGAAATATAATGCTCAATGCTGCTAATGTTGACCGGATTGCCTTTATGGCTGAGCACGCAATGCCCTTCGCATTGTTTTTCGTGATTGCAGACTAAAGAGCATATGATTGAAAGGGGATTGTTTTCAAACAACATCAAACCGGCCTGGTCAATATGCCCGGTGAGAAGCGCCTGAATCATTTCGGGAATCGGCGTATGAACCGGGCATCCCTGTTTGCACTGCGGCACTTTACAGTTGAGGCACCGCTGTGCCTCGTTCACAATATGTGCTGCCATTTCGTAATCCGCCTCCTTTTTAAAGCGTTAGCTGCTGGGTTTCGTCCTGCTATTCCGTTTCCTGAATCGCCCCGCTGCGGTAAGATCTCAGCAGGGCGGTCAGTTCTTCAATATGCCGTTTCAAATCAAGCCCCGTGTCCGTGTCGGCAACGGTAACCCGTTTGGTAATCGACTGAATTACCATTACCTTTGGCGTATCTTCACCAAACAGACTGCCCGGCTTCAGCGGTTTATGTTCCGCAAGCGCGAGATAGTTTGAGTTATCGATAAAAGTATACCCGCCGATGCCTGTCTGTTTCTGGTATGCCTTTGAGATTCCACCGTCGATCATAAACAGAAGCCCTTCGCCTTTTACCGGGCTTTCGCCCTGTTTCAGCCGCACGGGGACATGTCCGTTCAGAATGTGGGAACAGCCGGGGTCAAGGCCAAATTCCCGCAGAATCCTCTCACAGGTCTCACGATGCTCGATAAGAGAATAGTAAGGGTTCATAATTTCGGCGTGTGCGGATGAATCTCCAATAAAATAACGTTCAAATGCCGCCATCTTGCTTTTCCCAAACAGCGGTGATTTTTCTCCGCACCACAAGTACCACATCATGTCGGATGCGCTTTCATGCTCTTTGGAATACTCCGGCGCAAAGTAGGCGCTTCGCGCCACGCCGTCCAGGTATTTCAAATAATCTTTGCCGGAAAGAAGCTTGCCGCCGACTTTAACCGGATCAAAGCTGCCGTTTTCCGCCATGGGAATACACCCGTGGTACAGCAGATTCGAATTGGAACGCAAATACATTCTGCCATGGGAGTACAGGTAGCGGATATGCTTATGCAGGCGCTCACTGTGCAGAAACGAATAGGTAATTGTCTTGAGAAGTTCTTCTTCTTCTTTTGTCATTTTGAGAGGATCGTTCGGGTCAACTGTGGGGAAGAACATGTCCAGCATCGGGTAAGTTTTTTCATCTGCTGTAACGAGGCCTTTTTCAAAGTCGATTTTATCAAGCAGAATTCGGTGATTCATTTCATATTCCGGATGCTTCCGAATCAGTTTCGCCTCGGCTTTAAACTGTATGACTGCAATCGCCTTGTGCATTTTTGCAGCGAGAGCAGTGTCCACCGGGTCATATTGATTTTTGTCCAGAAGATGCGGCTGAAAGCGCTCACAGGGGTCACTGCCGTATACGTTTTCCGCAAAAACGGCGAGCGGGCGCAGATTGATGCCGTAACCGTCTTCCAGAAGGTCAAAGTTGTTGTAGCTGATTCCAGACCGAATAATGTTGGCTATGCAGGCCGGGTTGCCGCAGGCCGCTCCCATCCATAAAATATCATGGTTTCCCCACTGGATATCTACATCATGGCAGTCGGCAAGGATGTCCATGATTTTATCGGCATGGGGGCCGCGGTCAAAGATATCCCCAATAATATGTAGGCGGTCGATTAAAAGCTGACGAATGAGGTTGCAGAGTGCCAGAATAAATTCCGTACCCATGCGGGTCTCTACAATTGTGCGGATAATTTCGCTTTGGTAATGCGCTTTGTTTTTCCCGCCGTCGGCATGCAGCAGTTCGTCAATAATATAGGCAAAATTGGATGGCAATTTTTTTCGGACTTTCGAGCGCGTGTATTTCGAAGCGGCGTCTTTACAAATCTGGACAAGCCGATAGATTGCAATGCGGCACCAGTCGTCAAATTCCTTCACACGCTTTTGCGCCAGAGGAATTTCCGTTTCCGGGTAATAAATCAGCTTTGCCAGCAATGTGCGCTCGTCCTCGGAAATTGACTGTTCAAACAGCTCGTCTATTTTTTTACGTACAATTCCGGAGGCACTTCGAAGCTGAAATAAAAAAGCATCGTGTTCGCCATGCAAGTCGCTGAAAAAGTATTCGGTTCCTTTCGGCAGCCTCATAATAGCCTTGAGATTGATAATTTCAGAAGCGGTTGCCTGAGCGTTAGGGTACTGTTTAGCCAGAAGTTTCAGATAATGATTGTCGATCATAACTTTACCCCCAATTGCATAAGGCGTGTCAATGCTCCAAAGTGCCGACCGGCCGCGATCCGATAATTCCTCTTATCAGTCGGAATTTTCGCTAAAACGGAACCCCGGCAGCCAGATTTCAGTTTCCCGCATTACAGCGGATTCGCTGTCGGACGCATGGATCAGGTTTGCCACCAGCCGATTTTCGGAGTTTGCTTTTTCAAAGCTGTCTCCGGCTCCAAGGTCTCCACGAATGGTTCCTTTTTCCGCTTTCATCGGTTCGGTAGCACCGACAATTTTTCGAACATCCTGAATGATATTGTCGGTTCCCGAAAGCAAGACAGGAATCACTGTTTTGCCGACAAACATAACTTTTGTTTTTTGTTCGAATTCAATTCCAAACCTCTCGATATGCTCTGCGTAATGGGCTGTGATTTTTTCGGCTGTTGCAGTTTGCAGGTCAAATATTTTTGGAAAAATATTGCAGTCTGCAAAATATGAAATAATCTCCCGTACCAATTCTCGCTCGATGGCGTCCGGCTTTAAAAGCACAAATGTTGTTTTCAGCATATTAACCTCCAAAAATTTTGTGGTAGAAAGCAGCATTATAGGACTGTTACTTGTTATTATTGATATTTTTTATACAAATTAAGCATTAAATTTTGTATTATTATAAATGACAGAAAAAATATTTTAGTGGTATTCCGAGAAGTAATCAAAAGGTAAAAAGCGGATATATTTCTGGTTCTCAATTGTTTCAATAGCGTGTCGTTCCGCATAAGTACAGCGGCCAGAGTAAAAAAACAGGGCGTGCAGTTTTTGCACGCCCTGTTCGTTTGCTGAGGTTCCTTCAGGCTTTTGCGTATTCCAGCCGGTCTCCTCTGCTGCGGTAAAACAGGATTTTGCTTCTGTAATCGGCGGTTGCCGGGTCTGTTTTCAGCAGATCAAAGAACTCCGTATGGCCGAACGAGTGCATTGGAATGGCCCGCTCCGCCCCCGCTGTCCGCATAAAATAATCAAATCCCAGCAGGCTGTCTTTCTGCTGCCGCGGGTCTAAAGGCAGAAAGGCAAGGTCAATCTTCTCACCTTTCAGCGTATCAATCTGCTCTTTATAATTCCGCTCCATTTTTTCGTCCTGTTCTCTTGTTTCACCGTCCCATTTCCACCAGTTCAGGTCGCCGGCATGGTAGATGCACAGGCCGTCTGTTTTAATCAAAAAGGCAGCGCCGATATCGGTCGATTTCAAGGAATGAACGACGATATCTCCCAAATCCATGGTTTGCCCCGGATGAGCCGCAAATGCCTGTTCGTGAGAACGAATCTCATCGGACAGAACATAGCGGATTTTCGGGATTTTCCTGCGCCAGCTGAAAATGCGCGTGCTGAAATGGTCCGGGTGACTGTGCGAGGCGAAAACGATTGTATCTTCATTTTGAATTTCACTCGGATTGATTACGCCTTTGGAAAGTCCGCATCCGTGCGGCGCGTCGAGGTAATAATCAAAAATCAGGAAATGCTTGGCGGTTCTGACTGCAAATGAGCTGTGATGCAGATAGATAATTTCTGCGTCCAATCTGTTGCCTCCTGTCGTTTGGTTTTTATGGTTTCCAATACTTGTCGTTATGGCAAAAATACTGTTCTATATTGACACAGACTTTGCAAAGCCATATACTTTTAGTATTATTCTGTCGTTAACAAAGCGGCGGATCATTGGAAAGGGTTATCCCAATCATGCTGATTTATGCACTTACAGTTTTTCAAAAAGTTCTAGGATTGTTTCTGATGGCGTCCGCCGGATATGTTTGCGGCAAACTGAATATTATTACCGAGGATGGAGCCCGTCAGATGACCTCCATTCTTTTTTATGTAGTCACGCCGGCCGTAATTGTAGCCTCGCTTCAGGGCACGATCGGCCAGGTTACGATGGGCAGCATCCTGATTGCCGGCGTTGCGGCCTTTGCTGCCATGTTCATCAGCATTGCGGTTGGAACGTCAGTCTTCCGGAAAAATTCAACGGAACGCAAAAAGGTTCTTCAGTTTGCAGTCATTTATTCCAACTGCGGTTTCATGGGGCTTCCGCTTGCGCAGGCCGTACTTGGGAGCAAGGGCGTAACGTATGCGTCTGTTTTCAACGTGGTTTTAAATTTGATTGTCTGGACGCATGGCCTCTCTATGATGCGCGGGGGTTCGAAGTTTGAATTAAAACGGGCCCTGTTCAATCCGGGAATGATCGGCATGATTTTGGGGCTGCCGCTGTTCGCTTTCTCTTATCATCTGCCGGATGTGATTTTGTCCCCAATCCAGAATTTTTCTAATCTGAACACACCGCTGGCGATGATCGTAATTGGAACCTATATCGCACGCATCCGGCTTGGCGAGCTGTTCAAAAGCGGAAAGCTATACTGCCTTGCCGCGCTGCGGCTGCTGCTGGTTCCGGCGCTTTGCTTTGCGGTTCTTTATCCGTTTCATTTGGACCCGTGTGTGTTTACAACCGTATTGATTCTGGCTGCAGCGCCGTCCGGGGCAAACGCGGTTATGTTTTCCGCTCAGTTCGGCGGCGATGTGGAACTGGCGTCCAAAGCTGTGGCGCTTACCACCATCTTTTCTCTGGTTACCATGCCGCTGTTTCCGGTGCTTGCTAACTGGGCCTGCAGCCTCTACTAAAAAAGTCCCCCTTTTCGGGGGATTTTTTTATACGTTTTAAATATAAAACATATAGCTTGCGTTTTCGCGGTAAGTTTCCGCTTTTACGGCAAGATCATAAAGCGATATTTTGGTAAGTGTATCTTCAACAGCCTTGTCAATTAACGAAAAGACCGAATCCTGCATGGTGTTCTCAATATCGCTTGCTTTTTGGGCAACAGATTCCTCTGTTTTTTCAAAGAGCGACTGTTCCAGCGCAGTAAGAATCTCCATCGCGTTGATTTTCTGCGGCGGATTTGCGAGCCGATAGCCGCCCTGCGCTCCCTTAATGGAGTTGACGAGCCCGGCTTTCTTTAACAGGGAGAACACCTGTTCCAAATATATTTTCGAAATTCCAAGCCTTTCCGAAAGGCTGATCACCGTAATGCAGGCTCCGCTTTCGTAATTCTGAGCCATCGAGATGGCTGCGGCCAGACCATACCGGCCTTTTGATGAGATCCTCATGCTGTGCTCCTTCCCAAAGAACGAAGGTTCATCCCGTCTGCGATGGGTTCGCAGGCTTTTCACCTGAAACCGCGCCTGATGAATCATGTTCTAGTATTTTTTTCATGTAATCCTATCAGTTTAATAATAATTTTATTTTGCGGATAAGTCAAGCACATTAAAGCATAGAAAACATATATAAAATATAAAAATAGTATTGACAATCGTATTTGTCCTAGACTATAATAGTAATAGAAAATATCGGTATTATATGGAATGAATTTTCAATGAAATAGAGTGGAGGTTTTTGTATGATTGCAAAGAGTATTCTTGACCTGATCGGCGGAACGCCGCTGATGGAACTTTCTAATTATGAGAAGAATCATAACCTGAAAGCCACAATTGCCGCAAAACTGGAGTATTTCAATCCGGCGGGAAGCGTAAAGGACCGTATCGGAAAATACATGATTGAAGATGCGGAGAAAAAGGGAGTCCTTAAACCGGGCGCCGTCATTATTGAGCCTACCAGCGGCAACACCGGAATCGGCCTTGCAGCTGTTGCTGCGGCAAAAGGTTACCGCGTGGTTCTGACCATGCCGGAAACAATGAGCGTAGAGCGCAGGAATCTTCTCA
Organism: Caproicibacter sp.; assembly: GCA_036260805.1. Lineage (GTDB taxonomy): Bacteria > Bacillota > Clostridia > Oscillospirales > Acutalibacteraceae > Thermocaproicibacter. The sequence goes on along the minus strand of DATALZ010000084.1, from coordinate 63,605 downwards.
AAGCTTACGGCGCGGAGGTCGTTCTGACTGAAGGTGCAAAGGGCATGAAGGGCGCAATTGAAAAGGCGGATGAGCTGGCGAAAACAACGCCGAACTCCTTTATTCCCGGCCAGTTTGTAAACCCGGCAAACCCGAAGGCTCATAAGGAAACCACCGGCCCAGAAATCTGGAAGGATACCGACGGCAAAGTGGATATTTTTATTGCGGGCGTCGGCACCGGCGGAACCATAACCGGCGTTGCACAGTACTTGAAAGAAAAGAATCCAAGTGTTAAAATAGTTGCCGTGGAGCCTGCTTCTTCACCGGTTCTTTCCGGCGGAAAACCCGGGCCGCACAAGCTGCAGGGCATCGGCGCAGGATTTGTGCCGGATACGCTGGATACTTCGTTACTGGATGAGATTCTAACCATTGAAAATGACGACGCTTACACCGAAGGCAAGGAGCTTGCCCGTTCGGAAGGCCTCATGGTCGGCATTTCGTCCGGAGCAGCGGTTCATGCAGCAAAATTACTTGCAGAAAGGCCTGAAAATGCCGGCAAACTGATTGTTGCACTTTTGCCCGACACAGGGATGCGCTATCTTTCAACGCCGGACTATCTGGTATAATTAAAACAATGCAGACTGTTCCCTTCGAATTTTCGCGTTCGCAGCTTGTAATGGGCCGCGATGCAATTGAAAAACTACAGAACGCCGCCGTTGCCGTCTTTGGCATCGGCGGCGTAGGCTCGTATACGGCAGAAGCGCTGGCAAGGGCGGGAGTCGGTTCCATTGCGCTGTTTGACGACGACAAAATCTGCCTGACGAACATCAACCGGCAGATTATCGCCCTGCATTCCACCGTCGGCAAACAAAAGGTGGACGCAATGGCCGAGCGTATTCTCGACATTAATCCCAACTGCCGTGTGGAAAGGCATCAGTGTTTTTACACTCCCGAAAATGCGGACGAGTTTGACTTTTCAAAGTACACTTATATTGTAGACGCAGTGGATACGGTTTCCGCCAAGCTGGAACTGGTCGTTCGCGCAAACAGGGCAAATGTGCCGGTCATCAGCTGCATGGGGGCGGGGAATAAGCTTGACCCCACAAAGTTTGAGGTAGCCGATATTTACAAAACCAGCGTCTGTCCGCTGGCGCGCGTTATGCGGCATGAGCTTCGCGCCCGGGGAATTGACCATCTGAAAGTCGTGTACTCCAAAGAACCGCCGATGTCGCCGCAGGGCGGCCAGAAGGCATCATGCCGGGAGCACTGCGTGTGCCCGCCGGGTACCAAACGAATCTGCGCGGTGCGGCGTGCCATTCCGGGCAGCGTATCGTTTGTACCGCCGGTTGCCGGAATGATTCTTGCCGGCGAAGTCATCAAGGATATCACCGGTGTGAACAATCAGGCATAGCCTGCGCGCCGTAAAATTCAACATCATTTTCCCGCTTTTCAGGTATGTTTATGCTATAATGAACGTATCATGCCGCCTTGTCTGTACACTTTCGGGCAAGGCGGAGAAAAGCGGGGATTTTTTATGAATTCAAGATTTTTGCATACAAACTTTAATGTAATCAATCTGGAGAAAAGCATCCGATTTTATCAGCAGGCACTCGGCCTGAAAGAAACGCGCCGCATCAATGCACCGGACGGATCGTTTACTATCGTCTTTTTGGGCGACGGCGAAACGGATTATGGGCTGGAGCTGACATGGATGCGCGACCGCAAAGAGCCGTATAATCTTGGCGACAATGAGTTCCATATTGCTTTCCGCGTGCCGGATAAAAAGGCAGCGCATGCGCTCCATGAGCAGATGGGCTGCATCTGCTACGAAAACCATGAAATGGATCTGTACTTTATCTCTGACCCGGACGGTTACTGGATTGAAATTCTGGGTCGCTGAGGGAAGAAAGGCAGGGTCAGACGATGAGGTTCATGCATCTTTCCGACTTGCACATCGGCAAGCGGGTCAACGAGTTTAATATTACGGATGACCAGAAGTACATTCTGGAGCAGATTCTGTGTATTGCCGCCGATACCAAACCGGACGCGGTTCTGATTGCCGGCGACCTGTATGACCGCAGTGTTCCTCCGGGGGAAGCCGTCGGTATTCTGGACGATTTTCTCACGGAGCTTTCCGCCCGCGGAATTCCGGTGTTTGCGGTTAGCGGGAACCACGATTCCCCGGAACGGCTGGACTTCGGCAGCCGCATCATGCGCCGGAACGGAGTGACCATTGTCGGAACCTTTCGGGGGCAATTGGAAGAAGCTGTTCTGACTGATCGTTTCGGGTCGGTACATATTTATCTTCTTCCGTTTTTAAAGCCCGCGGCCGCAACGCAGTTTTTTGCGCCGGAGCAGACGGATTCCTATGAAAACGCGGTGAAAGCCGCCATCGGTACGCGCGAATTCAACACAGAAGAGCGGAACATTCTTGTGGCGCACCAGTTCGTTACGGCGTCTGGAGCGGAGCCTGAGCGCTGCGATTCCGAGACAGTCTCCGTCGGCGGCGCCGACCAGGTGGATGCCTCCGTTTTCTCAGCGTTCGATTATGTGGCTCTGGGGCATCTGCACGGCCCTCAGCGGATCGGAAGGCCGGAGGTACGTTACGCCGGTTCGCCGCTCAAATACTCCTTCTCCGAGACAAGACAGAAAAAATCCGTAACAATTGTGGAACTGGGAGAAAAGGGAAAAGTCGAAATCTCGGCAATTCCCCTCACCCCCAAAAGGGACATGCGAGAGATTCGCGGCCCCATTGCGGAACTGACAAATCCGGAAATTGCCGCACAAGGCAGTACGGACGACTACATCCGCGCCATTCTGACGGACGAGCATACGATTGCCGACGCCGCGGGACGCCTGCGGGCGGTGTACCCAAACCTGATGTGCATTGATTTTGAGAATTCCCGCACAGCGGCTTCGGCTGAACCATCCAAAACGGCAGCGTCCGGCGATATTTCGCACAGGACTCCGGAAGAGCTGTTCAGTGAATTCTACCGCAATCAGAACGGCACCGAACTGCCGGAGAATGAACGTGCCGAACTGGAAAACGCGATTGGTAAGGCGACAGAGGAGGATGAGTCTTGAAACCGCTGAATCTTGTCATGAATGCATTCGGCCCCTATGCGGGCAGGACGGAAGTTCTTCTGTGGGAACTGGGCCCCGAAGGGCTTTTCCTTGTCTGCGGCGATACCGGTGCGGGCAAAACCACCATCTTCGACGCAATTACCTTTGCGCTGTACGGCGAGGCCAGCGGCTGTACCCGCACGGCGGAGACCATGCGGAGCAATTTTGCCGACCCAACGGAAAAGACCTTTGTGGAACTGACCTTTTCCCATGCGGACAAAATCTATCGGGTGGAGCGCAACCCGCGCTATCAGCGTCCCAAAAGGGGCGGCGGAACAACCTGGGAAAGCCCGGATGCGGTATTGACCCGACCGGACGGCACCGTGTGTTCCGGTGCGACTGCGGTCACAAAGGAAATTGTAGAACTGATGGGCATCGACTGCAGGCAGTTCCGTCAGACTTCAATGATTGCGCAGGGCGAATTTTTAAAGCTGCTGCTTGCGGACAGCGCGGAGCGGTCCGATATTTTCCGCCGGGTGTTTGACACGGGGATTTACCGCCGGATTCAGGATAATTTAAAAGCCCGCTCGCAGGAACTCGGGAACCGGATGAGCGAGAATGCCCGAGCGGTTCTGCAGGACGCTGGCTCCATTCAGCCGGACGGCAGAATTCTGACTCCGGAGCTTCTTGAACGCTTTTCGGAGCAAAACAATGTGAATCTGGCAAAAGGTTTGCTGGAACAGCTTTCCCTTTCCGTTGCCGGGGATGAGAAAACCTCCGAGGGGATCACAGAACAGCGTAAAAAAGTAAAGGATCTCATTGGAACTCTGACATCCCGGATTGCCGCGGCGGAGCAGCTTAACAAATCTTTTGAGGAGCTGGAGCAGGCGAAAAAGCGTTCCGCAGAGCTGGAAAGCCGCGCGCAGGAGATGGTGAAGGGCGAGAAGCGACTGCAGAACGCGGAGCGGGCGCAGACTCTTGTTTTCCCGGCACAGCAGTCGTATTTTAGGGAAAAAGCAGCGTCGGAACACTTGAAGAGCGCGATTTCCGAGACGCGGGGGCAAATTCAAAATCTAGGGGAAAAGCTTACCGCAGCCGCGGCCGCTTTGGAAGCGGAACGTGCAAACGACCCCCGCCGTGCCGGACTGGAAGGGAAAATCTCCGGCCTTTCCGCCGCCCTGCCGCAGTATGAAAAAGTGCAGGCCATTCAGAACCGCGCCAAAGAACTTCAGGGTGAGCTGACCGCCATTCTGAAACAGTGTGAAGAATCCGGCAGGAAACAGGAAAAACTGAAGTCGGAACAGGACACTCTGGCAAAACAGCTTGAGGGCCTGAAAGACGTTGAAGTCAGTTGCGTTTCCTGCGAAGCTAAGGTTCAGGCGGAAGAACAGAACATATCCAAACTCGAACAGATTCAGAAAAATATTAAGGATATTTTGAATACGTCAAGCCTTTGGAAGGCCTGCAAAGAAAAATACCCCGAAACGGAGCGGCTGTACCGGGAAGCAAACCAAAAAGCGGAGGAGTCGGAGCTGGCGTTCTTCCGGGAACAGGCGGGGCTGATGGCCTCAAAGCTCAGCGAAGGCACCCCTTGCCCGGTCTGCGGCTCAACGGTTCACCCCCATAAGGCGGTTGCGGCCGAACAGGCGCCCGACGAAGCGGAACTCAAAAAGCTCAAGTCCGTGCGCGACCGGTACCAGAAAGAACTGAATCAGGCAAGTCTGGAATTAAGCAAGACGAAGGCAAAACTGGATGCAGACCTTACGAACCTGAGGTCAACAGCAGAGGCTGTCCTTGGCGACTTAACGGGCTATAAAACAGTAAAACCGCTGGAAACCTTAACGGCGGATGCGCTTGCGAAATCCAAAGCGAAGCATGCGGAACTTTTAAGGATGCTAAGCGTTCTGAAAGAGCAGTGCGGGCAAAAAAACAAGCTTGCGGAACAGCAGAAGGAAACGGCGGATTCCCTTACCGCCGCGGAAGCGGAAGCGAAAAAGCTGGATGAACGGAAAAACAGTGTGCAGACTGCGCTGGAATCCAAAAAATCAGAAGCGGACGCCCTGCGGGGAACTCTGGAGTTTGAATCTGCGGAGCTTGCAAAAAAGGCGCTTGCGGGCTGGCAAAAAGACCTTGCCGCAATGAAGCAGGTTTTGGAGAATGCGGAGCAGGCGCACCATGCCTGTGAGAACGGGCTTGCGGCAGCAAAAGCGGTTCTGGCAGAAAGCGAGAAAAATTTAACCGCCCAATCCGAACTGGAAGAAAAAAAGTACAGCGAATACCTTGAAAAGCTGGCGTCTGCGGGTTTTGCCGGCGAAGAGGACTACAGCGCCGCGCTTCTTTCGCCGGAACAGGTGGAATCCCTGAAACAGGTATTGACGTCGTATCGAGACGAATGCAGAAGCGTACAGGAAGCAGTAGCGCGTCTGCAAAAGGAAACATCGGGCAAGACTCCCGGCGATTTAAAGGCGTTGCAGGATGCCCTTTTGGAGGCTCACAACAATGAGTCGGCAGCAGAAAAAGAGTTCCATGAAATTTCCGTCCGGCTGGACGGAAACCGCCGCTGTGAGGAGCGGATCAAAAAAGCTCTTTCCGAGAGGGAAAAGCTGAATGAGGCCTATGAGTGCGCGCTTGACCTTGACAAGACGGCGAACGGTTCGTTGCCCGGCCGTCAGCGCCTGAACTTTGAGCAGTTCGTTCAGGCCGCGTATTTTAATAAGATTCTGGAGCAGGCAAATATCCGGCTGTCCGAAATGACCGGCGGCAGGTATGCGCTCCTTCGCAGGGAAACGGCCAGCGATCTTCGTTCGCATTTTGGGCTGGATATTGACGTAATGGACTATTACACCGGTCAGCCGCGCGATGTGAAATCCCTTTCCGGCGGGGAATCCTTCAAGGCTTCGCTCGCGCTCGCACTTGGTCTTTCAGACGTTGTTCAGAACCGATCGGGCGGCGTTCGCATTGAAACCATGTTTATCGACGAGGGCTTCGGTTCTCTGGACGATGAATCCCGCCGGCAGGCAATTGCGACCCTGTCCGAGCTGGCAGGAGGGCGTCTGGTCGGCATCATTTCTCACGTTTCGGAACTGAAGGAGCAGATCGACCGCCAGATCGTTGTTCGCCGGGGAATGACCGGGAGCACTTTACAATTAGTAAAATAATGCGACAATATTACAAAAGCCCCGAGGAATTGTGACATTCTTCGGGGCTTTCTTAATTAAAAATTACCTTGCTGGCATTTGAAATCCGGTGAGCGCATGGTTTAAAAACGCGTTGAACGGCTGCATAAGCACGAATTTGTCCACAGCTTCATTAAGAAAACGTTTTGGGTCTGAAATTAATAAATCCGGAACAGAGTATTCCAAAAACCAGCTTTTATACTTCAGAAATTTTGCCTGAGTGTGGTCCGATGGATACCCTTTGGGCACATTTTTCAGTGTTTCTCCCATCACGGTAAAATGCTTAGCAAAGTCCGGCTCTGTAATGATTCGCTCAAATTCATCGCCATGTTCTGCAATGGCGGTGCGAATCATGTCCGTCGCATCCTTAAACATATCGGCAAACAGGCCGCCGCCTAGAAAGGAGCGGTTTCCCGGCCGAATGGAAATAAAGTACCCAACCGGAATGGGGAGCTTTCCCGCTGATGAAATATGGGCGCGGAAGGTTGGGTTATAGGGGGATTTATCATAGCTGAATCTTGTGTCGCGTACCAGTTTGAAAGTTAAATCTTTTGGGCTGTTGTTTAAAATTGACGTATCTGTTTTGCCGATTTCTGATATAAGGGCTTCTATCAATTTGAGAAACTCTGCGTTTGCATCCTGTAACTGTTCCTTATGGGCATGGTACCATGCCCGGTTATTGTTGCTCTCTAAGTCAGACAGATAGGTTAATATCTTCTTTGTATCCATTTTCATCAATCCCGGCTTTCCACACATTCAAGCCGCTCTGTTAAATCTCTCTCTGAGTTTTAACTATTTTGCAAGGCTTTCCAATTTTTTTCTGTCAGTCAGATTAATTTCTCCGCGGGAGAGCTTTACCATGCCCTCAGTCTGGAAGTATTTTAGCATACGCGTTACCACTTCGCGGGCGGTTCCAATATCCCGCGCGATTTCTTCGTGAGTGACTTTCAGCCTGTTCCCGCTGATGGAAGACAGTTCAATCAGGTGCAGGGCAAGGCGTTTGTCGAGGCTCATGAACAGAATCTGTTCCAGCAGCCACATTACGTCCGAAAAGCGCGACGACAGAATTTGGCTGGTATAGTTGGAAACAGCCAGAGAGTTTTGGTCCAGTTCGCGGTAAACCGGCGTCGGGATGAGGATGGTTTCGGTTTCCTCAACCGCCTGCATGTGCACGTCAAACCGGATATCCTTCATCATGCAGGATGCGGAGAAGATGCATACGTCGCGGTCGAACAGGCGGTACAGCGTGATTTCCCTGCCTGAGTCGGAAAGAATATACGCACGAACCTGCCCTTTTATGATGACGAATAGCCCGGCGCAGTCGCCCGGGCCGCTGTGAAGCACGCTTCCGGGAGAAAAATGGCGTGAAGCGGAACCGTTTTTCACGGCGCGCTGCTGTTCCGCAGTAAGTTCACCCCAAAAAGGAAGCACCTGCTTTAAAAACTCCTGTTCTCGCTCGTTGATCGGCATCCACTTCATCTCCCCTTTCTTACATTATAGCGTAATAGGAAAAGAAAAGAAATAACATTTTGTCAACCGATTTCGAATGGTAGAGCGGATGCAGAAAACTGGTTGAAACCGACAGTCTTCTTTTATGAAAGTTTGAAAATCACTTTGCCTGCAAGTATTTTCCTGGAGTCTCCTGTGGGGATGGGCTGCAAGTCATGAAACCTTCCACATACCAATTTCCACTTTTTTGGCGCATATAGAGCCACCTGGGATTTTCCCCTTTTCTTAATGTGGAAATCCCTTCGTCTGAAACATCGATTTGATATTGGTAGCAGGCAAAGCTTTTACCCTCGTATTTGTCAACGCATTTTATTCCATTGATTTTGGCGGACTGCAGCATTTGTTTGTTGTTTTTTAATTCTTCTTCAGTTTCGGACTGATCTGTTAATTTGAGTGCAAGAAGAGCATCATAGTTCCCTTTTTTATAATTTTCCATATAGGCGTTGGCAAGCAGCGAAGGGGAAGAACGCACGCCCGGAGTCGGATTCCAAATATGAAGATCAAACAAGATGCCTATGAAAGTCGCGGCGACTAAAACAAAGGAGACAGCCCAGAAAAGAGGCTTTTTCCATATGGGTAAACTTTTACCGGAGTAATTCATAAATTCGCCTCACTCCCTACAGCATTTCCAGGTTAATCGTAAAATTTCTTATGTTATATCTCGCAATTTTAAATGGAATAGCTGTAATATTTTTTATTTGACTACAACCAATATAGCTATTTGTCTGTTTTATTTCTATAGTAATATTATACATTGGTGTTTGAATACATTTGTGGAACTGTAACAGGGAACATATATAAAAACAGAAAACAGCCTGATCCACATTGTTTCCCTTGTGGTTCAGGCTGTAATCTTATTGGTCGGAACTCATACCCAGTTCTTTCAGCTTTGCTTCGTGCTCTTCCAGTGTTTTCTGGTAGTAGTATTTTCCGTTCGCCGTGATGAAATAGTAATAATCGGTGCTTGCCGGGTGAACCGCCGCGTTCAGTGCCGCCGGGCCCGGGTTGCAGATAGGGCCTGCCGGAAGGGCCGCGCAGCGGTAAGTATTGTAGTAATATTTAAACTGGTCTGCGAACGGGCCGTTGGGTTTCAGCAAATACCTCGTGCAGTAATCGCGGGTGGAGTCCGCTTCCAGTCGCTGACCGATTTTCAGCCGGTTGTGGAAAACAGATGAAACTTTTTTCATGTCGTCGGCATTGTCCGCTTCCCGTTCAATAATGGAAGCAAGTGTGATAACCTGGTCGGTCGTCATGCCGGAGTAACTGTATTTTTCTTTGACCGTCTGTTCCGTATTCAGGAGTAATTTATACAAAACGTCATCCGGTTTTATATTCGTGTAAAATTCATAAGTATCCGGGTAAAGGTAACCCTCCAGTTTGTAAGCACGTTTGGAGCTGGAAGGAATCGCTTTCACTGTTGAGAAGTAGCTGAAGTCGCCGCTTTGGGCGGCTTTGATAAAATCCGCTTTCTTACAGACGTTGTGTGCTTCCAGCCGTGCGCCGATTTGCGCAAGCGTGAATCCTTCGGGGAAAGTGAGCGTTACGGTATTGTCATCCTCAGCCTTCGAACTGCCGGAAGATGCTGCGGATGATGCGGCGGCATCCGAGCTCAATGCTGATTCTGCAGGCGCAGCTGCCCCCGAAGAAGCGCCGGAAGGCTGTGCCTTGCTGCCGGAGCAGCCGGAAAATGAAAACAGAATCCCCAAAAGAAGCAGGGCAGCCCAAATCTTTTTCATAGGAGTATCCCTTTCCTGTTTCTGAGTCAATTGCATTTGCGGAAATTTTGCTGCTTACAGCATTTCCATTTTAATTATAAAGCTTGTGTTCATCTCGCAATACTAAATGGAGTTGCTGTAGGGGCATAATTCACTTAATAAACCCATTATAACCCGCGTTTCGTCTTTCCGCAACAGAATGATATCAAATGGCAGATAAAATCCGTAAAAGTCGAATATTCGTCAGACAATCTGAAAAATGAAGAATTTGAGGTAGTTGGTTTCCGGGACATTCCAAAGAATCGGATGGTCGGGGGCCTGCTGACGGGCTTCAATCTGCCGCAGAGAGACCTGAGCGTCGGCGGCAGCGGATTTGAGCATATTGCAAAACAGATCTTCCGTCATAAAATGGGAGCAGGAGCAGGTGGCAAGATAACCGCCTCTTGGCAGGAGCTTCATGGCGCGGTAGTTGATTTCCTTGTAGCCGCGCGCTGCGTTTTGAACCGTCGAACGTGATTTTGTAAATGCGGGCGGGTCAAGGATGACGACGTCGTACTCATGTTTGGAGTTTTCCGCCAATTTCGGCAGAAGGTCAAACACATTGGCGGTTTCAAATTCAATCCGGTTCTCCAGATGGTTCAGGCGGGCGTTTTCACCTGCCACAGAAATTGCGTCGGCGGAGATATCAACGGCATGGACGCTTTCAGCTCCCGCATGTGCGGCGTTAAGCGCAAAAGAGCCGGTGTCGGTGAAACAGTCCAGCACATGTTTTCCCCGGCAAAGCTGCGCGACCGCACGGCGGTTGTATTTCTGGTCAAGGAAAAATCCGGTTTTTTGCCCATTTTCAAAATCTACGGTATATTGAATCCCGTTTTCAACAATATGCGTTTTTGTCGATTCCGGTGTTGGCACTCCTTGGAGCGGGAAAAAGCCCTTATTCTGCTCCATGCCTTCCAGTCCGCGGATGCCGACGTCGTTCCGCTCGTAAATTCCGTCGATTTTCTCGCCGTCTTCCGTCAGAATCTTATACAGCAGCGGGAACAGTATTGGCTTTATTTTTTCAATGCCGAGGGAAAGCGTCTGCGTAACCAGAATATTATTGAACCGGTCGACCGTAAGGCCGGGGAAGGAGTCCGCTTCGCCGAAGATAATGCGGCAGCAGGATGTGTCCGCCCCCATCACGGCTTTGCGGTATTCCCACGCATAGCGCAGGCGGCGCTCATAGAACGCTTCGTCAAACGTATCGTTGGCGTTGCGCGAGATGAGCCGAATACGGATTTTTGAATGATCGTTGATGAATCCGGTGCCGAGGTAACTTCCGTGCGGGTTCAGAACATCCACCAGCTCGCCGTTCATGTACGGCTCGGTGTTGGTCAATTCCGTGTTGTAAATCCAAGGGTGACCCGAAAGAATACTGAGTTCCGCCTTATGTGTAACAGTTATTTTGGGGTAGGAGCGGGTTTGTTTCATAGTAGAACCATGCCTTTCTTATCAGCAGTCTGAAATTGATGCTTAACGCTAAAAAACGGGCACGGCCTGTTCCGCACCCGCAAATTCTAATTTCTGCTTTCTTTTGCCTTTCTATTCCTATTATACCGGGTTAAATTTGGCTTTGCAATTCCTTTTTGTCACAGTTTTTTCAGACTTTTTACAGATTTGTCTTTTTCCTTGTCATTTTCGAAATAATGCGATATAGTGTAGGTAGCAAAAGGCCACATCAGTAAAAGGAGGAATCCGTATGAAAAAAGTCTTGCTTTCTGCTGTCCTTGTTGTTCTTATTGCAGGTGCGGGATATTTAATTTACCGATACAGCGGCTCACAAAACCAGCAGGCGTCCTCATCCTCTGTTTCGTCTCAGCCTTCTTCCTCACAGGCGGTTTCGTCCGAAGCTGCAGCATCATCCGAAGTTCCTTCGCAGATTTCTTCATCCTCTCAGCAGGCATCTTCATCCGCAGGCACCGCAAAACAGGAGTCAATTAATAAAATTAAAGCTGCAATCAATCTGGACTGGAAAAAATATACTGTGAAATCTTCCTCGGCCGCGAAAACCATTAAAGACAAAACTTACAGCGCGTTTGATATTTGGGACGATGATTATCAGGTAGGCCCGAAAGTCCTGATCGGCCAGAGCGACGGCAAGATTTACACATGGACTGCTTCGGATACCGCCCCGATGCTGGCTTCTGAAGATAAGGCGTTCGACAAAACGGTCCATACCATTATCGGAACAGTGGAAGACGGCGCTATGATGAACGTTGTACTTAAGACCGCAGACGGCAGCGAGCTCGTTGTCCGCAGGCTTGGAATCGACACAACCGGTCTTACCAGTATGAAAGAGGGAGACAAAATCAAAGTCACCTATACCGGAGTTATCAAGGGCAGCGATACGTCGAGAGCGTTTATCACTAAGCTTGAAACTGTAAAGTAAATAATGCAATCATAAAAACACCGTTTGAGCGAATCACTCAAACGGTGTTTTCCTTTGTGGATTTTCAAGCCTTTTTCTTTACGGAAATCCAGATTTCGCTCCCATAATCGGCGTTGTTCAGGTCTCCCTCGGGGTAAAGCTCAAAATCCGTTCCCTGCAGAGGTTCATAGTCAGATTGCGGGAAGAATTCGCTGTAAATGCGTCTCCACATTTTCTGTACCGCCTGCGGCATGGCGCCGACGCACTTGAAAACAGCCCAGGTCAGTTCCGGAATTTCAATGAGCGAGTACCCTTTGGGAACAGACGTCTTGTCGGTCTCAATGCCAATGGCGTACTGGAACCTGTCTGCGTCATCCGGGCAGCACCGGGAGTCGCAGATGCCGAGCAGCGCCTTTCCTGTTTCGAGCGGGCCTTCCTTTTTAGCCATTTCACAAAGCCCGGCGATGCTTCCGTCTTTGTGGCACTGTGTCCAGAACTGTGGAATCTCCGTTTTGTTGACTTCATCCTTTGTGGTAAAGCTTTTCACCCTTGCTGCAACATGAAACGGCTGCTTGTTCACGATACGGTAATCCATAATATCTCCGCCTTCCAGAATAACTTTAATTGACAGGCGGCTGAAGGATTTGAGTCTCGCGCCCGGCTCCTTTGCGGCGGATGGCGAAATACCATGAAAGCGGGTAAACGCTTTTGCAAAGCTCTCCGGTGAATCATAGCCGTATTTCAGCGCAATATCAAGCACTTTGCTCTCAGACATGGAAAGTTCGGTACCGGCCATCGTCAGCCTGCGGCTTCGGATGTATTCGCCGAGCGTCATGCCTGTTAAGAGGCTGAAAATACGCTGAAAGTGAAAGCTTGAGGAATACGCTTGCTTTGCAATTTCAGCAAAGTCCAAATCGGAGTCAAGGTTTGCTTCCATATAGTCGATTGCCCGCTGCATGTTTCGGATCCAATCCATTCCCATCGCTCCTGTCTGGTTATTATCATACACGCAAGGCGGGTGTGATTCCTGATTTTTCCTGCTGGATTTTGTCCGGTGCGTTCAGCAGTTGCCCTCATACACATAGCGCAGCTTTTTTCGCGCAAGCTCCGCGAGAGAATAGACTGTTTCCACCGGAGTCGGCGGTTTGTCCGCCATTTTATATCGGGGGAAGAAACGGGAGATATGCAGCGGAATTTCAGGGCTTACCCCTGCGAGCCAGCTGGAGAGGCGTTCCATCTCCTGCGGCGAGTCGTTCTCTCCGGGGATAACCAGCGTAGTGACTTCCACATGGCATTCCGCTTCGTGAGCCAGCCGGATGCTTCGTTTTACGTCATCGAGCCCGCCGCCGATCCTGCGGTAAAATTCTTCAGTAAAGCTTTTCAGGTCGATATTCATAGCGTCAATCAGTGGCAGAAGTTCCCGCAGGGGCTTTTCGTTAATAAATCCGTTTGTCACAACAACATTTGCCATGCCGTTTTCACGGATCAGCTTCGCGCAGTCGCGCACATATTCGTAGGAAATCAGGGGCTCATTGTACGTAAAGGCCAGCCCGATATTCCCTGCGTTGGCCAGCTCCGCGGCTTTTTCCGCCAAAGCGGACGGCGTGACAGGAACCATATTTGACTCCTGTCTGCCGGTCATTGAAATTTCATGGTTTTGGCAGAAAGGACAGTGCAGATTGCACCCGTAGCTCCCGATGGACAGAATCTTTGCGCCGGGATGAAACCGCCGCAGGGGCTTTTTCTCAATCGGGTCGAGCGCGATTGACGTCAGCCAGCCGTAGCTGTCGCAGACCACCTTTCCGTTTCGGTTGACGCGGGCGCCGCAGCACCCCGTCTGACCTTCTTTCAAATGACACAAATGGGGGCAAATATCGCAAACAGCATCGCTCACTTGTGGCGCACCACCTCAAAACGCTCCATATGGAACGGTTCATCCTGCCGGATTCCGCCTTTGCGCAGGGCAATTTCTACCTGCTGCTGAGGCGTGTCAATTCCAGCGAGGTTCGGCAGAAGAAGTCCACTGCGGTCTCCTCTGCTTACAATCACTCCGTAGCGTTTCACTTCAAGTTCGTCGATGGTTTCAATGGGTTCCGGCTCGCCCAATACGTCCACGCTGTATACCAGATCGTTCAGTTCATCCGCCGTTACCGGTTCGAAACGCGGGTCGTGTACTCCGGCGCTGACCGCGTTGTGCAGAATTTCTTCCGCAATGTTCTTTCTTACGGGTGAAATTGTTCCGATGCAGCCGCGCAGTTCGCCATCCTTTTTCAGCGAGACGAAAACACCCGCACGATTTTTCATCAGGCCGTCGGAAAGTCCTTGCGGCAAAGAGGCAGGCTTGCCGTTTTTAACCCACGTTTCCAGAGAAATCCGCGCCAGACGGACGTATTCGTCCTCACTTTCCCTGCGCTTTTTCATAGATTCGTTTTTCCAGTTTTCGTACTGTTCCTCAATGTTCCGGGCTTTGTCCGGCCCGGTGGGCAGGAATGAACAAACCGCATAGCCCACGCCGAACGGCCCTTCGTAAGAGAGAGAATCCGGTTTTACAGCGGTGTTGTCAAACGCGCCCGCCATAATCTGAAAGGAGCGCAGCCCGCACTCGGCAGCAGCTTCGCAGAACTCGCCGTCGAAGGTCAAAAAGCGCAGAAAATCGCCCGATTTCATCGCTTCGGTAACCTGGCGGTCAAACAGCGGGCCTTCTTTGGCGTAGCCGTAAGGCCCGTCCTCAGTCAGCTTATGCGACAGGTCTCCGCTTGCAATTAATACAATCCTGCGGTTCAGCTTTTCCGCAGTTCTGGCGATGCAGCGGCCGAATTCATAGTGTACCTGCGGCCCGAGACCGGAGATGGAGCAGCGCACCAGCCTGTAACCCTTGTAGACTTCATTTACAAAAGTCAGCGGAACCAGCGTGCCGTGGTCAACGGACGGGTCTTTTTCCCCGAAAGTTCCGGCAGGAATTTCAGCCGAACCAGCTTCCGCCGTCAGAGCGTCTACAAATTCCGTGTCATAGGTGAATTCTTCCGACGCTCCTTCCGCTCCGAATCTGCGGAAGCTGCCGCGGGCTCTTTCACCCGGCGATATATGAAGGTAATCCGCATACATAACGGAATGCGGAGTCGTAACCACAATGGTCTCGGGTTTCAGCTCCGCAATCTGTCCGGCGGCTTTCCGGTAAGCCTGCGCCGTCTTTTCAATTTTCTTTTCTTCTCCATTGCCGACCGACGGGATAATAATGGGGGGATGCGGCATGATGAACGCTCCGACAAGCGCCATAAAAAAACCACCTTTCCGCGAAAGTCTTTAGGCCTCGTTTGAAAAATCAAGAAACTTGTCTATTTCGGCTAAAACTGCACCGCCCAGCGTCAAAAATGCTCGGAATACGGAAAGTATTCCTGCGCTTTTTTCCTTGTTCGGCACAGCTTTATCTCGAAAATCCGTCGCTTTTTATTTATCAAACAAGGCCTAGAGATATTCTTACAGCATTTCCAGTTTAAACGTGAGATACGATGTGTTTGCTGTAATCTCTATTATAGCCTTTTTTCGCAGAAAGATGGCAAAAGCTAGAACAATTTTTCTTCGGCTGTTTTCGGCGGCTCGCTTTCTTTGCAGACCTTGACTCTGCCGCTGATCGGCTGGAATGTTTTCTCATCGGGCTTCGCTTCACGGCTTCCGAACGGCATCTGGGCAATCAGCTTCCAGCTTCGCGGCATAGTCCAGTTCGACAAAACCATGTCGTCAATCAGAGGGTTATAATGCTGAAGACTTGCTCCGTAGCCTTTTTCCTCCAGCAATGTCCAAAGAATGAATTGAAGAATCCCCGAAGCTTCCAGCGACCAGATGGGGAAATTGTCTTTGTACAAAGCAAATTTCTGCTGCAGTTCAGACACCACGTCCTGGTCTTCAAAGAACAGAATGGTTCCGTACCCGGCCTTAAAGGCATTCAGCTTTTCCTGTGTTTTAATAAACTGATTATCGGGAACGATTTTCTGCAGAATATCTGCGGTTTCTTCCCAGAGCTTTTCGTGATCCTTGCCGAGCAGTACGGCAGCCCTGCCGCTCTGCGAATTGAAAGCGGTGGGCGTATACTTTACCGCGTCTTCCACAAGGTTAACGATTTCATCGTCGGAAAGAATAGGAGTGCGCCCGATTGCATAGTAACTGCGGCGGTTTTGAACCGCTTCAAAAAAATTCTTGGACATTGTAATTTTCCTTTCCACAGCTATTTCGTTTGGGTAAAAGCTCTCCGGTAAGAATCCGGTACATATCCGTCAATTCCGTGCTTTACAGCGGTATCAACAGGCCAGTAAGGGTTGCGCAGAAGTTCACGGCCGAGGGCAACAAGGTCGGCCCGGTTGTTTTGCAGAATCTCCTCGGCCATTTCCTCGTTGGTAATAAGGCCGACCGCTATGGTAGGCATGCCGCATTCTTTGCGAATCTGTTCCGCCAAAGCAACCTGGTAACCGGGGTAGTCCTTGATTTTGGATGGAAGCAGCCCGCCGGAGCTTACATGTACTAAATCTACCTGAGACCTGATTTCGTTTATAATTTGCACCATCATGGCGCCGTCTATTCCGGAGTCTTCATAATCGCAGGCGGAAACCCTGAGCCAGACCGGTTTTTCCGCGGGCCAGTTTTCGTGGACGCTGCTCAGTACGCCGCGCAGGAACCGCACCCTGTTTTCCAGGCTGCCGCCGTACGAGTCAGTGCGTTTGTTCGTGATGGGAGAAAGAAATTCATGCAGAAGATATCCGTGCGCGCTGTGAATTTCAATCGCATCGAATCCCGCGGCATTGGCCCGTTTTGCGGCTTCACCAAAAGCGGCGGTGACCCGGCCGATCTCCTGTTCCGTCATCTCAACCGGGTCGCGGTAATCATCGTTGAAGCGGATTGGGCTTGGCGCGAGGCACGGCCCTTTGCTTACGGTGCTTTTTCTTCCCGCATGGTTAATCTGTAAAGCGACCTTCGTCCCATATTTATGGCAGGAGTCGACAATCCGTTTTAAACCGTCGATCTGCGAGTCGTTCCAGATGCCGAGGTCACGGTCCGTAATGCGGCCTTCCGGTGTAACGCCGGTGGATTCTACAATAATCAGCCCCGCTCCGCCAAGTGCGCGTGTTGCGTAATGGCATATGTGGAAGAGGGTGGGAAAACCGTCCTGCGTAGCCTGATACATACACATCGGCGGCAGCACAATGCGGTTTTTCAGTTTCATGCTTTTCAGTTGGAACTCTTCAAAAAGTTTCATGGTTTCAGCCATCCTTCTTTCAATTATTATTTTTCCAAATGACAAAATTATTATTCACTCCAGATGCAGCCCTGTGGAAATTCTGCGGAGCATCCGGCCTCGTTTGGAATGGTGTAGACTTCTTCACTATTTTCGGAAGACAGAGAATTTTCATTTTCAGCCTTTTTGATGTTTTCAACGTTCATAGTGATGAACCTCCTTTTTCTGCCTCAAGTATAGCTCCATATTTCGGAAAAATCTACACTAAAAAAGTATAGATTAAAGGCAAAAAAACAAAAAGATTTTGTATATAATAATAGTAACTGTTACTATTTAAAGAGCGCGGATACCACGATTCGGTGAGACGGCACAAATTTCTACCCCCGTCCGTCCGAGCGGAGCGGGGGTAAAATATTTTGCAGGCTTGCCAAGTTATCTACTTGTTTTTATAAATCATTTGCCGGTAGGGCAATTCTTCAAAGCCGATTCTTTTGTAGAGCCTTTTCGCTCCGGTATTTGAGTCTTCTATTTCCAGCCGGAAGCGGGCAGTTTTTTCACCGTATTTTTCAAGAACTTCGCGGATCATCTGCCCACCGAGACCGGTATTGCGGAATTCCGGCCGAACATAAATTTCCTCAAGCCATACGGCCATTCCGCCGGCTTCGTTCGACCATGTAACGGCCAGAAGAATATAACCGGCCGCCGCACCGTCTTTTTCGGCAATATATGCATCCGCGAACGGGCTGCCGGACAGCAGCACCTGAAAGGTCTTTTCAAAATTCCCGCCGGGAATCGGGCCGAGTACGGCATCGGAATGATAAAAGTCCTTTGACATGGCAATGTATGTTTCTTTGTCGCTCTCTCTCAGTTTCCTAAGTATCATTTCAGATTTCTCCATTTGTCAAAATAAAAGCGCTCCGGTTTAAGGAGCACCTTTTATTGCTGTATTGTAATTTCATCCGTGCGGAAGCGGAACGTTCGCCTGAAAGGAAATCTGCCGGCTGTAACGGTAACAATGCTGCCTTTTCGGCCTAAAGTCACATATTCCTTTTTCCCGGCGCTGTTTCGGTAAAGGACTGAAGTTGGGCCGTCTTCCGGCGGAATACCGGTATGGTTTAGAATTTCAAGCGCGCGGCTGCGCCTCATAAAATCACCTGAATTCATTATATTTTCAACAGTACCGGACTAAAAAATTCCCGTTAGCGCTTTTTCCTGTTCCGTCGGTATGGCTCATGTTTTTCATTTTTATATTTGCGTTTGATCTCTTTTCCGTATGCGTACTGGGATGCCAAAGCCATTGTCATCAGCATGGCGCATGCAATGCCGCCTTGATGAGTGACGTAAGAGTATACGGCAAAGAAGATCGCCGCGGCGGTAAAAGCCCATGCTATGATTCCAAGGATTTTTTCGTGGTTCATAAAAACAGGTTCCTTCAATTTGATTCCTATAGCGGTTAGAATTTTTCCTGCTTAAAAGTAAAAACGCTATATTCCCTGATTCCATGATATCGGCAGAAGGCAGATTTGTCAAGGAAGCGCAAAAAAGGCGCCCCCGCGTGCAGGGGACGCCGTAAGAAAAATTCGGATTATGTACGCCTGAGGTAGTCCAGAACGCCCACTTCTTTTCCGTCCTTCAGAAATACTCTGGGGACGCGTTTTGCAATATCGCAGACGATTTCGTAGTTGATTGTTCCGGCAAGTCCGGCAAGCTCGTCAGCGGTGACGGATTCATCCCCGTCTTTGCCGATCACGGTTACGGTGTCGCCCGCTTTTACGCCGGGGATGCCGGTTACGTCGAGCATCAGCTGATCCATGCAGACACGACCGATAATTTTTGCCCTTTTGCCGTGAACCAGCATGAATGCGCTTTCGTAGAATCTGCGCAGGTAGCCGTCCGCGTAGCCGATGGGAACGGTGGCGACCGTGGTGGGCTGCTCCGAAGTGAACCTGCGGCCGTAGCTTACACAGGTCTGCGGGGGAACCGTCTTGACCAGCGCCGCCGTGCTCTTTAAAGACAGTGCCGGAATCAGGCGGACTTTA
Organism: Caproicibacter sp.; assembly: GCA_036260805.1. Classification (GTDB taxonomy): domain Bacteria; phylum Bacillota; class Clostridia; order Oscillospirales; family Acutalibacteraceae; genus Thermocaproicibacter. Next base: position 44,490 of record DATALZ010000084.1, on the reverse strand, counting down.
TGGATGATATCGCCGGACGGCATCAGGCCGTAAAGGATGATGCCGGGGCGAACCATGTCAAGCTGCATCTCCGGAAAATCGAAGATTGCCGCGGAATTTGCGCAATGGCGGATTGTAAAATGGATTCCGCGCTGCTCCAGTTGCTCAAAGGCCTTTGTAAAGCTGACAAACTGCCTGCGGGTGTAGATGCGGCCGTTTTCGCCTTCGTCCGCAACCGCAAAGTGCGTGAAAATCCCTTCCGGTTTCAGTCCGGGGAGGTGACATGCGCGCTCCATCTGGTTGATGGATTCGCCGTCCCGGGACGGACTCTGGTAGAAGAACCCCACGCGGCTCATGCCGGTGTCTACCTGAATGTGCGCCCGCACTTTGACTCCGGCCTTAATAGCTTCATCAGAAAGCTGCTCGGCATATTCCGGGCCGACGATTGCCTGCGCAATGTTGTTTTCGGCAAGCACCGCAGCTTTGCAGGGCGGCGTGTAGCCGAGAATCAGAATCGGCAGCTTCGCGCCGGACCGGCGCAGCTGCATTGCTTCTTCAAGATTCGAAACCGCAAACCAGTCTGCACCGAGCGACTCGTAAAGCTGAGCGAGCCGTTCTGCGCCGTGACCGTAGCCGTCCGCTTTAATAACGCAGCAGACCTTGGTTCCCGGCCTTACCTGAGCATGAATCAGCTTGTAGTTTGTTTCAATTGCGTCAAGGTCAATTTCGGCCCATGTCCGTTTCAGATAGTCCATTTCTAACGCCAGCTTTTATTTAAAATATTTTACGCCGGATTCAAAAATCTTCTGGTCTTTTTCGCCCGGAACATTCTTGTAGAGGTCTTTGCCCTGCCGTTCGGAGTGCGCCATTTTACCGAGGATTCGTCCGTCGGGGCTCGTAATGCCTTCCACCGCGCAGACAGAGCCGTTCGGGTTCCACTGGATATCGCCGCTCGGAGTTCCGTCCGGGCTGCAGTACTGGGTGGCAATCTGGCCATTTTGAATCAGCCGGCTCAGAACCTCATCATTTGCCGCAAAACGTCCTTCACCGTGGGAAACCGGAACTGCGAACACGTCGCCGGCGTCAACTCCGGCAAGCCACGGGGATTTGACCGAAGCGATGCGGGTGTATGCCATGCGGGAAACGTGGCGGCCCAGCGTGTTGAACGTGAGGGTCGGGGCGTTTTCATCCAGCGTGGTGATTTTGCCGTAGGGAACGAGTCCCAGCTTAATCAGCGCCTGGAAGCCATTGCAGATGCCGAGCATCAGGCCGCCGCGCTCGTCAAGCAGCTTGCCGACTTCTTCGGCAATTTTTGGGTTGCGGAAGGTTGTCGCGATGAATTTACCGGAACCGTCCGGTTCGTCGCCGCCGGAGAATCCGCCGGGGATCATGATGATCTGAGACTGGGCGATGGATTTTGCCATGCGCTCAATGGTCTCTTCAATGCCCGCTGCGCTCAGGTTCTTCACCACAAGAACATCCGGCTGCGCACCGGCGCGCTCAAACGCACGTGCGGTATCATATTCGCAGTTCGTGCCTGGGAAAACAGGGATGAAGACGCGCGGCTTCGCGGCTTTGACTGCCGGGGCAGCGGAACTGCGCTCGTTCCGGAGCGGAATGTCTTTCACGGGGCGGCTTTCTGCTTTTGTCGGGAAGGTTTTCTCAAGTGTGCTGTCCCATGCCTCAATCAGTGTTTCCAGCGGCAGATTGTCTTTTCCGAGGTTTACCTGCGGCTCGGCTGTCGTCTCACCGAGCGAAATATAGGCAAGCCCGTCGAGGCTTCCGTCGTCCAGTTCCGCAATGATGGAGCCGGAGGAAGGGGCAAACAGGAATTTATCGTTCATAATGGAATTATTGAACCGGAATCCTATGTGGTTGCCGAAGCACATGCGGGCTACGGCCGCGGCCGCGCCGCCTTCTTTTACCACGGACGCGGATACAATGTGTCCGGCCTCAATCATCTTCAATACGGACTGGTAATAGTTTTTCAGAGCCGGCCAGTTCGGCAGCATGGTATCGGAATTTTCCGGTATCGGCAGAAGAACGACCTTTTTACCGGGCTTTGTGAATGCCGCGGAGATCGTCTTGCTTGCCTTTGTCATGGTCACCGCAAAGCTGACGAGCGTGGGGGGAACGTCGAGGTGTTCGAATGTTCCGCTCATGCTGTCTTTTCCGCCGATGGCGGGCAGTCCCATGCCGATCTGTGCGGAGAGCGCGCCGAGCAGCGCAGCGGCTGGCTTGCCCCAGCGCTTCGGGTCTTCCGTCATGCGTTCAAAATATTCCTGAAAGGTCAGGCGGCTGGTCAGCGGGTCTGCGCCGACTGCGGCCAGCTTCGAAAGGCTTTCCACAACGGCATAGGCCGCACCGTGGAACGGCGAGAAGCGGGAGATGCCGGGGATAAAGCCGTAGCTCATGGCTGTGGCGTCGTCCGTTTCGCCTTTGATGACCGGGATTTTCGCAACCATTGCTTCTTCCGGAGTAAGCTGATATTTGCCGGCAAACGGCATCAGAACGGTAGAAGCGCCGATGCTGGAGTCAAACCGCTCGGAAAGGCCCCTCTGCCCGCACACTTCCAGACGGGAGAGGTTTTTGCGGAACGCTTCCGCCAGCGGCAGGTTTTCAAGGCACTCCGGCACTTTTTCGCGGTAGTTGTCTTTCGGGTCAACAGCGGAAATCAGGGCGTTCGCATGCTGGGTGACGCCGTTGGTGTCCAGAAACGCGCGGGTAATATTCACAATCGTATCGCCGCGCCAGTTCATTTTCAGACGGGGTTCCTCAGTTACGAGGGCAACGGCAGTGGCGGTCAGGTTTTCTTCTTTCGCGGCTGCGATGAAGCGGTCAGTGTCTTCGGGAGCCAGCACAACTGCCATGCGCTCCTGAGATTCCGAAATTGCAAGCTCCGTGCCGTCGAGTCCTTCGTATTTTTTCGGGACTTTGTCGAGGTCGATTTTCAGCCCGTCTGCAAGTTCGCCGATAGCAACGCTTACGCCGCCCGCACCGAAGTCGTTGCAGCGCTTAATCATATGCACTACGTCCGGGTGACGGAACAGACGCTGAATTTTGCGCTCGGTCGGCGGGTTGCCTTTCTGTACCTCGGCTCCGCAGACTTCAATGGATTCCATTGTGTGTGCCTTGGAAGAGCCGGTTGCGCCGCCGCAGCCGTCACGCCCGGTTGCACCGCCGAGCAGCACGATCACGTCGCCGGTTTTCGGTTCTTCGCGTACCACGTTTTCCTTCGGAACCGCGCCGATTACCGCGCCGATTTCCATGCGCTTTGCCACATAGCCGGGGTCGTAAAGCTCTGTGACCTGGCCGGTCGCAAGGCCGATCTGGTTGCCGTAGGAGCTGTATCCGTGCGCCGCGCCCGTCGTAATTTTACGGGTAGGCAGCTTGCCCTTCATCGTCTTTTCGAACGGAACGCGCGGGTCGCCGGAACCGGTTACGCGCATCGCCTGGTAAACGTAGGCCCTGCCGGAAAGCGGGTCGCGGATTGCGCCGCCGAGGCAGGTTGCCGCGCCGCCGAACGGTTCAATTTCGGTCGGGTGGTTGTGCGTCTCGTTCTTGAACTCAACCAGCCATTTTTCCACTTTGCTGTCGATGGTGACCGGTACTTCAATGGAGCAGGCGTTGATTTCCTCGCTGAGGTCGAGGTCTGGGATCAGGCCGCGTTTGCGCAGAAGCTTCATGCCGATCACGGCCATATCCATCAGGGAAACGGGGCGGTCGGTTTTTCCGTAAACTTCGTCGCGTGCTTCATAGTATGCTTTCAGCGCGTCTTCTATTGCGGAACTGACCGCGGATTTTTCCACCTGAATCTTTTCCAGACGGGTCAGAAAAGTTGTGTGGCGGCAGTGGTCGCTCCAGTAGGTGTCGATCACGCGAAGCTCCGTCACGGTCGGGTCGCGGTGTTCCGTGCCGCGGAAATAATCACGGCAGAACTGGATGTCCTCAAAGCTCATGGCAAAGCCCATGCCGGCATAGTATTCCTTCAGCTTTGCTTCATCCCACGAAATAAAGCCTTCCACGCGAGCCACATCCGGCGGAACATCCGCTTTCACAGTGAGCGTTTCAGGCTTTTTCAAAGATGCAAGGCGGCTTTCCACCGGGTTGATCATATAGTTCTCGATTTTTTCCAGTTCGCCGTCGGCAAGCTTTCCCTTTATGGCGACCAGCTTTGCAGTTAGAACCTGTGGGCGTTCGCCCTGTGTGAGAAGCTGTACGCACTGCGCTGCGGAGTCTGCGCGCTGGTCGTACTGCCCGGGCAGATATTCCATCGCAAAAGCGGTGTAACCTTCCGGCAGAGAATACTCCTCTTCATATACGCTGTCCACGTTTGGCTCGGAAAAGATGGTATCGCGGGCTGCCGCAAATTCTTCCTGTGAAAGGCCGGCCACATCGTACCGGTTCACAAGGCGGACATCTTCTATGGTTTTAAGGCCCAGATTTTCGATAAGATCTGCCTTTGCCTGGCGTGCTTCCACGTCAAAACCCGGCTTTTTCTCGACAAATATCCGGATAACTTCAGACATAATTTCCCCCGTTCCGCCGTAATTACAGCTAAAGATTAGTTACTTATATTTTATCACAATGAAGGATTGTATAAAAGGGCGAAAGCGACTAAATTTCGTTCGTTTTGCGCGCTGGTCTTAGCGGAAACGCGGCGGCAGACTTATTTTATTTTAGCCGCCGCGTTCATCAGCGAAGAGGCGATCCGTCCGGCGGAAGAAATGCTTCCGGTGGATGAATTTTCAACCATGACCACAAACGCCAGCGGAGTGCTGTCGTTGGAAGAGAAGCCGACCATCCAGCAGTTTGGGTTTTTCCCGTTCCCGACTTCCGCCGTACCGGTCTTTGCGCATACCGCAAGGCCGGGGAAAAGGCTGTCGCCGTATTCATACGAAACGTCGTAGCGCATGTAGTCTTTCAGGCGGGACGCCGTGTCGGCCTGAACCAGAGCATCGCCGGTCTTTGCGGAGCCCTGTTTTGTGGGGATTCCGATGGATGTGGTGATGTTCTTGATCATATAGGGCATTACCGGCGTACCGCCGTTTGCGATGGCGCCCATCAGCACAAGCATATGGTATGGGTTTGCAAGGTCAGTGTACTGCCCCACGCCTGACCAGCCGAGTTCATTCGTTTTTGCCGCCGATACGTTGTATGTGCTTTTTACGGAAGGGATTCCGTCCAGACTGAACGCGCGGTTAAAGCCCATCCTGTCTGCTTCCTCCGTCATCTTGCCTGCGCCGATTTCCATAGCGATCTGGGCGAAGGCGACGTTTGAGGATTTTGCGAGCGCTTTTTTAAAGCTCAGTACGCCGTAGGCGTTCATATCGGTAATCTTGTTGCCGTTGACCGTAATGCTGCCGTTGCAGTTCCAGGTACGGCTGTCCAGATTTGCAATATTCTCGATCGCCGCGGCGGAAGTAATTACTTTAAAAATGGACCCCGGCGTAAAGGTGGACGACAGCACCTTGTTCAGGTAAGCGCCGCTGTATTTGCCGGTGGTGTCGGTGCTCAGGTCTTTCGGCGGGTCCTGCGGGTCGTAGTCCGGGGTGCTGACCATGCAGAGCAGTTCTCCGGTCTTGTAGTTGTAAACGGCGGCCGCGCCGTTGCGTTCGCCGAGCTTTTCACGGGCGAGCCTGCACAGGCTGCTGTCCAGTGTCAGGTGGATGTCGCTGCCGTTTGTTTTGCCGGTCGGCGCGGTAAGGCCCGTAAAAAAGTTATAGCCGGAAAGTTCGGAGCGGTAGTTGTACTGAACTCCCGCCGAGATATATCCGTTTGTGTCGCCCACCACATGCAGCATTGCGGCGCGCGTGTCATAGTCGCTGTTGTAGACTCGTTTGCCGCTTTTGGTTTCGGCAAGAACGGTGTTGTTCCGGTCAAGGATTCGCCCTTCGCCGGAAGAAACGCCGGTTCCGTTAATATGTCCGTTAAACGGCTGCACAGCCCAGTTTCCGCCTTCCGTTACAAGGCCGTAAAGGAAAACGCCAAGCCCAAAAAAGAATGCGGCGGCCATAATGAAAAGAATCAGGGAACGGGTTCCGGTTGTTTTCATCTTCTCCGCCTCCTTGCGGCGTAAGTACGCTCATCGCTTGCTTTCAGGAACGCAAGCAGCCCCCAGACGGAAATCATGCTGGAGCCACCAAGGCTGATAAACGGCAGGGTTACGCCGGTCATGGGCAGAACGTCGGTCGCGCCGAAAATATTCAGGCACGCCTGAAAAAGCAGCATCCCCCCCGCCGCACATGCGGCGATGGAGTACAGCGTGGAACGGCTGCGCGTTGCATCTGAGCGGGCGTACAGCGCCAGAAACGCCAGAATCAGCACAATCACAACACTGATTGCAAGCCCCATCTCCTCGCACATCATGCCGAAAGCAAGATCACTGGTGGATGCAAAAACGTCTTTCAGGCAGCCTTTGCCAATGCCGACTCCGAACAGCCCGCCGGATGCGGAGTAACTCAATACCCGCACCTGCTGGTAGCCGGCGTCGCCCGTATGTTCCCATACATGCCGCCAGACATCGAAACGCTGCGCCACATAAGGCTTGATCTTCAAAATAAGGAAGGCTCCGAACCCCGCTACGGCACAGGCAAGCGCAATGGTACGCACACTGCCGGACCGCATGAAAGCAATAATCAGGAACGTCACAAAAAAGATGCAGGCGGTTCCGAAATCTTTCATAAAGAACAGCGCGGCCATGCATATTGCGGAAAAGCCGATGAATCCGGTCAAGTTTTTGTAAGTCTGCAGGCGGTCAAGCGTAGACGTGCCTACAATAATAAAAGCAATTTTAACGAATTCGGAGGGCTGCAGCGTAAACGGGCCGATGGCAATCCAGTTTCGGGCGCCGTTGCGCTCCTTTGCAAGAAGCAGATTGGCAATAAAGAGAAGAATTGCCAGAATTCCGATTTTTACACGCCACTGCATCACTCGGTCCATGTCTCCGAGGAACCAGATCATAAACCGAAAGAAAATAACCCCGATTACAACCGCAGCCAGCTGGGTGTAAGCGCTTTTTAGGTCCGCACCGGCCTGCAGCGCGAGCCCTACGCCGCTGAGCAGAAAAGCGATCGTCTCCAGCTCAAAGCTGACATGCTTCATGATTTTGATGGAATAAAAGTAGAAGATCCATTCTACAAGAATCAAAATGCCGAGGGGAATCATCGGTGCAAGATTCAGTTTTCCGGATGCAAACCCCACCTGCAGCGCGAGAAGAATCTGCGAAAGCGTAGCGCCGGAGATTAAACCGAGCGGCGGCGCTGCACGCCGAAAAGACGGCTTCTGGGCCGGAACGCCCACGTCGTCGGTACGCTTCAGCATTAGGGCTGTCGAGCCCATGGCAATCACATCACCCGGCAGAACCGGTGTGCTTTCTTTCACTTTTTTGCCGTTCACAAACGTGCCGGCTTTCGAGTCGGTGTCTGTAATCAGCCAGCCGCTTTCCCGGCGCATCAGCACCGCATGCGCGCGGCTTGCCGTCTGGTCCTGCAGCACAATGTCGCAACTGCGGCTCCTGCCGAGGGAGTTTTCCCAGTACAGAACGGGAATCACATGATGCGTCGTCATATCTTCGAGAACGACCACGGGTTCTTCACGTCGTTTGCCAAGACGCATAGAGGTAAAACACCGCCATGCGACAACGATGCAGAGGAGTGGTACGGCGATTCGGAAAGCAAAAAGCAAAACGGAAATAAAATCAGATGAAAGGGACGAAAGGTTCAAAGAAAATCCTCCTTTCCGTTTGTCTGCCTTCCATTATACAAAAAATAAGGAATAAAGTAAATGAACGCATTATAATTCGTTTCGGCAATAGAATTCCCTCGTTGCCGCAGCGTCATTCGAAAATGAAACTGATAGACTGCAAAAAATAAAACGGCCCGGCCGTTCAGGCCGGACCAGTGTTGATTAAAAAGCAGAGCATTTCGCCGGATTATGAGGAAGCTTACCGTTTCTCGGCAATCTCCCCAAGGCGTTTGTAGATGCTGTTCGGTGCTACAAAACCGCGTACCATCGAAAGCGGGTAAACGTTGGTGTTTCTTCCGATGACGGTTCCGGGGTTCAGGACGGAATTGCACCCTACCTCAACATGGTCACCGAGCATAGCGCCCATTTTTTTCAGGCCGGTCTTTATGCGCTCCGCGCCGGTGTTGATGGTGACGAGCGTCTTGTCCGATTTTACGTTGGATGTAATGGAACCCGCGCCCATGTGCGACTTGAATCCGAGAATCGAATCGCCCACATAATTGTAATGCGGCACCTGAACATTGTCGAACAGAATTACATTTTTCAGTTCGGTGGAGTTGCCTACCACGCAGCCCGCACCCACAAGAGCGTTGCCGCGTACAAAGGCGCAATGCCTTACTTCGGTATCCGGCCCGATGATGCAGGGCCCGTGCAGGTAGACCGAACCAAACACGTTCGCCGATTTTGCCACCCAGATATTTTCGCCCCGGAGCTCATATTCGTCCGGTGACAGCGTGGCTCCCAGTTTTAAGATAAATTCCCCGATCTTCGGCAGAGCTTCCCAGGGATAGTTGACGGATTCCAGCAGCGGGCGGGCCGCCGTATGCGTCAGATCATATAAATTTTTTATCAATGCGGGTTCAAACATAATTTGACAGTTCTCCTTTATGTAAGTCAATTACCGCTGAAAGCGGGTTTCAGCTCTGTGTGGTAACCGGCTTTGTTTACAGTATTCGATTTATTATATTTCCTTTTCGCGCCCGGGTCAATCAGGAATTGCTCATCAGCTCTTTTTTCATGCACAAAAGATCGGCGGTATCCACAACGCCGTCCTGGTTGATGTCTGCCGCTGCAAGCGCTTCGGAATCTATACTGCGCTGGTTCGTCAGATAATTGTAGAGCATTGCACATCCGCTGTCACTCACTTTTCCGCAGTGTGTCAGGTCGCCCAGTATAACGGCGGTCATCGTGTCAATCGCTTCTCCGCTGTCATTAAAAACGTGAATCTCGTCACCGGTGCAGACATAGCCGTTTCCTCTTCTGATTCCGGAAGAATTTGTAACGACAATGCGGTATTTGCCGCTTTCCGTACTGTTGTCCGCCGGATACCGAACCTCGTCCACCGTAATAGAATGGGTGAATACATAAACACTTTTCTGCGTGCCGGAAGAGGAAGCAGCGGAAGAGACCGAACTGGAAGAACTTATGGATTCTACAGAAGTGGCAGAACTAATTGGCGTTTCAGAGCTTTGGGGAACGGAAGAGCTGGCTTCCGAGGATACAGCGGAAGGCACGGCGGAGGACACAGCCGGCGAAGAACTGGATGCCGAACTTTTTACAATCACTTTTTCGCAGTCCAGAACTTCCCCATGCGAATCGAAGGCAACGGCCAGGTCGCCTGTTTCCAAGTAACCGTCGGCACGTATGCTGCCGTCGGATTTATATACCTTGAAAGTTGTCCCCGGTGTATTTCCTATGAAGCTGCTCTTAAGCATTTCCACAGTGGTTCCCTCGGCTACCACGATTTCTCCCATCGGCTTTGGGATGCTGTTTTGCTGCTGAGCGGCATAGGATACGGCCGGAACGGCGCATAAAAAAAGCAGCAGGCAGAACAGCAAAATTAAAATTTGTTTTTTCTTTATTTCAGGCATTGTTTTGCATCACCAATATTCTATGCTAGCAGAATCATAACTTCCAATGTCGAAATGTGTCGTATTTTCACCAAAGCAATAACAAAAAAACAGGCGTTTGCGCGCCTGCTTTTTTACTGGCTGTTTTAATTTTTTCAGATCGGTTTCGGCGGAACGAAGCCGATTTTTTTCATGACCTTGCGCAGCGTGCGGGTGGAAATGGAATACGCTTTCTGTGCGCCTTCGCCCCAGCACTGCTCCAGATAATCCTTATTTTTAATATAGTCGGCATACCGCTCCTGAATGGGGCGCAGATGCTCCACAACAGCCTCGCCCACAGCGGCTTTAAAGTCACCGTAGCCTTTTCCGGCGAATTCGGTTTCAATCTGTTCGTTTGTCCTGCCGGTTACGCACGAATAAATGCCCATCAGGTTGTTTACGCCGTCCTTGCCCTCGGCATAGCGGACGCAGGCTTCGCTGTCCGTTACGGCTCGCTTGAATTTGCGCATGATATCCTCCGGCTTGTCCAGAACCGCAATGGATGCGTTTACGTTCTCGTCGGATTTGCTCATCTTTTTGGTCGGGTCCTGCAGGGACATGATTTTCGCGCCGCTCTTCGGAATGTATCCGTCCGGTAATTTAAAGGTCTGGCCGTAAATTCCGTTGAAGCGGTCTGCAATGTTGCGGGTCAGTTCCAGATGCTGCTTCTGGTCGACGCCGACCGGCACGAGGTCTGCCTGATACAGCAGAATATCGGCCGCCATCAGCGGGGGATAGGTAAACAGCCCGGCGTTAATATTGTCCGGGTGCTTTGCAGATTTATCTTTAAACTGCGTCATGCGCTGCAGTTCTCCAAACTGGGTGTAGCAGTCCAGAACCCAGGCGAGCTGCGCATGGGTGGGTACATGGCTCTGAATAAAGAACGGGCTTTTCTTCGGGTCGATTCCGCAGGCCAGCAGAAGCGCATACGCTTCGAGCGTGTGGCGGCGGAATGCGGCTGGGTCTTGGCGCACAGTAATGGTGTGCAGGTCGGCCAGCGCGTAAATACAGTCGTATTCATCCTGTAGGCTGATCCAGTTTTTGAGCGCACCGAGGTAGTTGCCGAGCGTAATGGTTCCGCTTGGCTGTATGGCGCTGAAAATTACTTTTTTTGGTTCTTCGGTTTTCGCAGGTTCCATTTTTGTTCCTCCAGAATGGTTATAGAATTGCGGCCCGAAATTTTCCGGGCCTGCTTGTTTTTCAGTGAATGACGTCGCGGGCAAGTGCGCCCAGAATCTCGATTCCTTTTACGAGGTTCTCGTCTGTCGGCGTGGTGTAATTGATGCGGAATGACGAGCAGGGCTGCGATTCGTCCGTTAAGAACGCGTTGCCGGGCACTACGCAGACCTTGCGCAGAACAGCCTGCTTGCAGAAATCCGTCATGTCTACGCCCTGCGGCAGGGTGCACCAGAAGAACAGCCCGCCCTGAATCGGCAGGTAGGTGATCTTTGGCATCAGGCAGCGGTCGAGAGCATCCGTTGCAACCTTCGATTTTTTGCGGTAGACATCCTTTAAGCGGTTCAGATGCGCGTCAAAATCATAGTGGGCCATCAGTTCGTAGCAGACCATCTGGCTCCAGATGTTGCTGTGTACATCTTCGCCCTGTTTGCAGACGACCATCTTTTGTACGATCTCCTTCGGCGCGACGCAGTAGCCGACGCGCATGCCGGGGGAAATCACTTTAGAGACTGTGCCTGCGTAAATAACGATTCCGTCTTCGTCCAGGGATTTAATCGCTTCAATATGCTCGCCGGCGAAGCGAAGGTCTCCGTACGGATTGTCCTCCAGAATCAGAACGCCGTACTGTTTTGCAAGCTCGTACATGCGGCGGCGTTTTTCGGCGCTCATGCAGATGCCGGTCGGGTTCTGAAAGTTCGGAATGGTATAAATGTATTTTACGTTTTTCTCCTCTTTCAGCGCCTGTTCCAGAGCTTCCATGTTCATGCCGTCCGAATCCATCGGCACGCCGCGAAGGCGGGCACGGTATGAGCGGAAGGTGTTGAGCGAACCGATAAAACTCGGCGCTTCGCACAGAACGGTATCCCCTTCGTTCAAAAGGGATTTTGTCAGCAGGTCCATCACCTGCTGCGCACCGCTGGTAATCAGGATACTGTCGAAATCGCGGCCGATGTTGTGTTTGCTTTTCAAATAGCCGGTCAGGTGTTCCCTCAGCGGGACGTATCCCTCGGTAACGCTGTACTGGAGGGCCTCAATCGGACGTTCTTTTAAAATCTTTGCCGAGATTTCCGCAATTTCCTTTACAGGAAAGGCTTCCGGCGCGGGGTTTCCCGCGGAAAGAGAGACAACGGCGGGGTCCGCCGCATACTTAAAGATTTCCCTGATTGCCGAAGGTTTCAGCGCTTGAACGCGGTCGGAAAATTTGTAATTCATCTTATCGCCCTTCCTTATGATAAGAAGCTGTTCCATAGCTCACAACGCCGTTCCGGGGGTCGTTATGACGTTTCTTACATATGAGAACAGCTTCTAAAAGCCTGCCCCGGAGGAGAGTCCTCCGAAAACCGACTTCATACTTTTTATGGAATTTATTGTATCACAGAATTTGCCCTGTGAACAGGATAAAGCGCAATATCTTTTGAATCTCTTAGATTTCGAGCGGAACCGCCTTAATATTACGCCATGTTATGACAATAAAGCCTATATACCAATAGTATAATAAAGAAAGGAAAATTTTGGACAAGCTTAAAAAATCATAAAATTTAATGGATGTGGTTCGGTTGAAAACAAATTTCTTCAATAGGCCGACAGCGAAAGGATGGTCATATCAATGATTGTTGTAAAAACCCAGCGGATTCGCTTTTCGCAGGCCGCGGCCGGCCCGGCGAAAGCCATAGCAAAACAGCTGGCCGTTTTTGCTGTTGCTCTGCTTTGTGCAAGGGGCATCGTTTTTGGGCAGTATGCCCCCTTTGCTGTGGCTGCAGTGGCTGCCGCCCCATACTCCGTCCTGCTGAGCGCCGCTCTCGGCGGCGCGGCGGGCTATCTGCTTCCGTCGGCAGCGTCGGTTCCGGTGCACTACCTGGCGGCGCTTTTGGCAGCGGGTGCCATCCGCTGGACTTTGAACGACCTTGTGAAGCTGCGCATGCATCCGATTTTTGCGCCCGCGGCGGCCTTTCTGCCGATGCTTGTAACCTGCATCGCCATAGTTACGGTAAACGGGTCAGGCGTTTCCACAGTGGTAATGTATCTCGCGGAATCCCTGCTGGCAGGCTGTTCGGCGTATTTTTTCCAGCGCACCGTTGCTGCCGTCCGGTCTGAGCGCAGCGTCGGCGAGTGGAGTACGCAGGAAGCCGCCTGCGGCGCGTTTTCTGTTGGAATCCTGCTGCTGTCGTTTTCCGAGCTAACCGTCAACGGGATATCCGCCGGAAGAATTGTTGCAGTGATCGCCATTCTGTTTGCGGCCCGCTACGGCGGCGTCGCCGGGGGCAGCGTTGCGGGTACGGCCGCAGGGTTGATTTTCAGTCTTTCCACATCCGGGCTGAATTATCTTTCCGGAGCCTATGCTCTGGGCGGGCTGATGGCAGGGCTGTTCTGCCCGGTCGGCCGTCTGGCGTCGGCGGCGGCTTTCGTGCTCTCCAACGGAATCGCATCCCTTCAGGTCGGCAGCCAGAAAGACGTAATCAGCGGGCTTTACGAGGTCGCGGCGGCAACGGTGATCTACCTGCTGATTCCCGCAAAAGCGGGCAGTTCGCTCATCGGTATGTTTTCCCGCAGCGACGATACGGAGCGTGCGGAGGGGCTTCGCCGTTCCGTTATTATGAAGCTGGATTACGCGGCGAAAGCGCTCGACAGCGTGTCGGAATCGGTGGAAGAAGTATCCCAGAAACTTTCGCAGACCTGCGCGCCGGACATCAACGGCGTTTACAATAAGGCGATTGAAGAAGTCTGCAGCACCTGCGGGCTCAAAGGATACTGCTGGGAGCGCAGCTATAACGAAACCATGGGCGCGTTCAACGATCTTACCGACAAGCTGAGGGCCAAGGGGCAGGTAAGCCGCGAAGATTTCTGTTCGCAGTTCCAGTCGCACTGCAGCCGCCTGAATCTTATTATGGATGCCGTCAACCGGAACTTCACCGAGTTTGCGGTTCTTGACGCGGCGGAGAGCCGCGCCCAGCAGGTGCGCGACGTTGTTGCCGACCAGTTTACCACGGCCGGGAGAATGCTCGAGGATATGGCCTCGGAGCTGGAAATGTACGACCGGTTTGATTTTACCGCGGCGCAGAAGGTGGAAGAAGTGCTCCGCCTTTCGGGAATACAGCCCATCGACGTCAGCTGCCGCACGGACCGTTTCGGGCGGATGTCTGTGGAAGCGGTGGCGGCTCCCGCCGAGTGTGTCAGATTAAACCGCAATGAACTGGTAAAGGAAATTTCGCGCGTCTGCGGGAAGACGTTCGAAACGCCCTGCATCAGTTCCGCAGGGGGAAAATGCCGCATTCAGATGAACGAGCAGCCCCTGTTCCGGGTAAAAGTAGGCTGTGCGCAGCATATCTGCGGCAACGGCAAACTCTGCGGCGACAGCTGGAAGAGCTTCTCCGACGGCAACGGGCGGCAGATTGCTATCATCAGCGACGGAATGGGAACCGGCGGCCGCGCGGCTGTGGACGGGGCCATGGCCTGTGGAATTATGGAGCGTCTGGTTAAGGCGGGCATCGGCTTCGACGCCGCGCTCAAAATCGTCAATTCGGCTCTGCTGGTTAAGTCGGGCGACGAATCCCTCTCCACCATGGATATCGCGGCGCTTGACCTTTACAGCGGAGAAGCGGAGTTCCTGAAGGCCGGTGCACCCGCTGCAATCGTCCGCAAAGGCAGCCGTGCGGTTATGGTGGACATGCCCGGCCTGCCGATCGGCATCATGAACGACACCAAATTTGCAAAAACAACCGACGTTCTCTCGGAAGGCGACCTCCTCGTCATGCTCTCCGACGGTGCGCTCAGTTCGGGCAGCGAATGGGTCTGTGCCGAGATTGAGAAATGGGACGGCAAACTCCCACAGGAGCTCGCCGAGATTATCGTCTCGCAGGCCATTGCCCGCCGCAGGGACGGCCATGACGACGATATTACCGTGCTTGCGCTCATGATGAGCAAGGTTGGGTAAATTCATTCCCGAACCGTCGGTAAAGCCGCATTGCTGCTGCGTTAACTGTAAATTCGGCCATATACAGAAAGTTAGCTCTCTCATCTGCAGGCTTGCCGCCTTGCCGTGCGCGATTCCCGACGGCCTGCAGTTTTTTCACCTACAGCAATTCCGCTTTATAGCAATTTAATTTTTATCAGGACTTGATTAAAAATTTAAAATTGCAGAATGCGTTTTTACGGTTAAAATCTTTCCTGTTTAAAAGTAAAAACGCTATAGACCGCGAGATAAGATGTGTTCATCCACCGACAAAAAGGGGGGATGAACACAAATCAACTCCACAATGAAACTGGAAATGCTGTAGCCCGCCCTGCCGTTTATGGCAGGGCATTTTCTATAAAATAAAAATAATGGGACAAATGATTTCCGCAAAAGTGCTGAAATTTTAATATTTCAGCATTTTTTTATAAAATTGGATTGACAACCGGATAAAATCGAATATGATTGTACTAACATAGTAATACACAAACGCATCTCACAAGAAATAAGATTGGGAGTGCCAATTCATGAAAAAACGCAAATTTGGCAAAAAAGGCATCATCATCACACTTTCTGCGGCAGTGGTGGTTGTGCTGATTGTTGTCGCCTGCTCTGTGAGCTTTCGGGCGGGCAATACCAAAATGAACGTCTCCTTAACGGCGCTGCAGAAGACGACGCTTAAGAACACCATAAACGTAACGGGTACTATCCACAGCAGCGACCCGTGCAATGTGTACACGACGCTTGCATCCCCGGTGGAGAAAATATCCGTTTCCGTGGGCGATACCGTTAAAAAGGGCGATATCCTTGCGGTACTGGACACAACCTCGCTGGAAGAGGATATCAAACAGCAGGAGTATACAACAAAGACAACGGATAAGAGCGCGAACCTCGGTATGGAAAAGGCAAAATCCGACTACGAAAACGCACTGTACCAATATAATAACGATATGGGTACGGAGCTCACGTCGGCAAAAGCATCTCTGGAATCGGCTAAATCTGCGCTGGATATGGAGAAGCAGGCCTACGATACCGTAAAAGCTGCGGTCACCAGCGGCAAAGCTGCACAGAAAGACCTCGACGCGGAGAAAGCAAAGCTCGACCAGGCTCAAAGCTCCTACGACTCGGCGCAAAGGGCGGTTACGGCAGCCCGGAACCAGTCGCAGCAGAACTTGCAGACGACGAAAAACGCCTACGACGACGCGGTCTCCAAGAGTGCGGATAAGAGCGTTGACGTAGCTCTGGAAAAACTCCGCAAGCAGCTTCAGCAGTCCGTTATCACAGCCCCCAGGGACGGAACCGTAACAGTCTGCAACGCGGCTGTCGGAGAAGTTCCCAAGGAATCTCTGTTCCGAATCGAGAATCCGTCCGACCTGATTGTGGATGCCGAAATCAAGGAAGTCGACACCGCGCAGGTAAAGGCGGGCGACCCTGTCACCATCACAACAGACGCCACCGGCAAGGAAGAGACGGCGGGCGAGGTGCTCAGCGTTGCTCCGGCTGCAACCGAAAAGAGCGAAGGCACGTCTAACGTGACGTTTGCGGTGAAAGTCCGCGTTACCGGGCAGAATCCGAAGCTGAAAATCGGCATGAAAGCCAAAATGAATATTGTTCTGGAGCAAAAGCAGAACGTCTTTGTGGTTCCCTATGACTCCCTTGTGGAAAAGTCCGCCGGCAGCTACGTTATCTACGCGGCGGAGCAGGAAGGCGCTCTTTACAAAACAAAGGAAATTCCGGTGACAACAGGCATGGAGACCGACGTCTCCGTCGAAGTTTCCGGTTCCGGCCTCAAAGAGGGCATGAAGCTGGTTACAAGCCCGGACGGCATCAGCGCCGGAGAGCTGATTCAGCCCGCATCCTCATCTTCATCCGAGGGGGCGTAGCTGTGGTACGTGACATCATTCAAATGACGGATATCGTCAAGAACTATTTCATCGGTACGCCGAACGAGCTTCACATTTTAAAGAAAATCAGCCTCACGGTTCAGGAGGGCGAGTTCGTCTCAATTGTCGGAGCGTCCGGTTCCGGTAAAAGCACGCTGATGAATATGATCGGCGTAC
This sequence comes from Caproicibacter sp., assembly GCA_036260805.1. Classification (GTDB taxonomy): domain Bacteria; phylum Bacillota; class Clostridia; order Oscillospirales; family Acutalibacteraceae; genus Thermocaproicibacter. The sequence continues at coordinate 27,688 of DATALZ010000084.1, read as the reverse complement.
TGGACCGCCCCACGTCAGGTTCCTATATTCTGGACGGTATCCCCACGGAAAAAATGACCGACAACGAGATGTCCGATGTGCGGAATACGAGAATCGGGTTCGTTTTTCAGACCTTTAACCTGATCCCGCGCAACGACGCGCTGAAAAATGTTGAGCTTCCCATGCTCTATGCGGGAATGGACGCAAAAAGACGCAGTCAGCGCGCAAAAGAGCTGCTGGAACTCGTCGGCATGAAAGACCGTATGCACCACCAGCCGAACGAGCTTTCCGGCGGGCAGAAGCAAAGGGTTGCCATTGCCCGGGCGCTGGCCAACGACCCGCCGATTCTTCTGGCGGATGAGCCGACCGGTGCGCTGGATTCCGCCACAGGCCGCATGGTCATGGATCTGTTTCACCGGGTTCACGAAGAGGACGGCAAAACAATCGTTTTAATCACCCATAACCCGGAGCTTGCCGAAGAAACCGAGCGAATCGTCACTCTGAAAGACGGGGAGATCGTCGGCGACCGCACTGGAAAGGCGGTGAACCGGCAGTGTTCCTGAAAGAAAACGTTCTGCTGGCAGTAGCCGGCTTAAAATCAAACCGCATGCGTTCTTTTCTCACCATGCTTGGTATCATTATCGGCATCGGTTCCGTCATAGCCATTGTTTCCATCGGCAATGCGGTTACATCCAAGGTATCGGACGCGATGTCTGGCATGGGCGCAAATATGATTCAGGTTTATGTAACACCGAAAGACGCGCAGAACACGACGACGAACGTGACGGTTGGCGGGAATAACATGGACGAAAGCGATCTGCTATCCACCGACCAGATCAACGCATTCCAGAGGAAATTTTCAGATGAAATCTCCTCAATTGCGCTCGAAGAGGATATCGGCGACGGAAAGGTTGAAGACGGCCATCTGTATGCAAATATCAGCGCGGTCGGCGCCAGTCCGGGGTATCAGGAAGTTTCCAATGTAAAAATGATTCAGGGCCGTTTTCTGCAGGACAGGGATGTTCAGGCAAACCGCCGCGTGGCTGTGGTATCCGATAAGCTTGTCGCAAATATGTTCCATGCAAATGTGAATCCCATCGGCAGGGAAATCACCGCGGATGTGGAAGGCTGGGACGAAACCTTTACCATTGTGGGCGTTTACAAATACGAGCGTTCCAGCATGATGGGCGCGGCCACCGCGAAAAAGGACGTCCGTACTTCCGTGTATATTCCCGTTAGCGTCGCAAAGGAACAGGCGAAGTACCAGAACTATCTTTACTTTGCCCTCAAAACAAAGTCGGTTTCCGATTCTCAGGCATTCTCCAAGAAAGTCGACAAGTATTTTTCAAAAATCTACGCGAATAACTCTAAATATACCTGCGCCTCGTATGATATGGAAAACATGATGTCCTCAGTTACTTCCGTAATGGGCACAATCTCCATTGCCATCGCCGCCATTGCCGCCATTGCGCTTCTGGTCGGCGGCATTGGGGTCATGAACATCATGCTGGTATCCGTTACCGAGCGCACCCGTGAAATCGGCACGCGCAAGGCTCTGGGTGCCCGCAGCAGTTACATCCGTGCGCAGTTCATTGTGGAAGCCGTCATCATCTGCCTAATCGGCGGAATCATCGGCGTTATTTTCGGCATCCTGCTGGCGTGGGCGGGCGTTACGCTCATCGGGGTGAAACTGACCATTTCCGTTCCGATCATCCTGATCAGCGTCGGGTTCTCCATGCTCATCGGCGTGTTCTTCGGGTATTATCCGGCGAAGAAAGCAAGCCGCCTCGACCCGATTGAAGCGCTGCGGTACGAATAAAACAAACCGGGCGCAAAAACTCCCCTGCCGTTCCAATCGGCAGGGGAGCAATTTTTTTATTATGAACCGGGGTGCAATATCCTACCGCTTGCGGTGATCCTTATTTGCACCCCGCCCGCAGGGCGGTATCAAAGATACTCCACGGCTTGCCATGGAGAGGTTCATATGGTTCCAAACAGTGTTCTTGTGTTTTCGCAGGCCTGGTCAATCAGCTCCTGTGTGCCGACGCCGCGGATTTCCGCAATTCGCTCGGCGGTGTAAGCAATCAGCGAAGAATCGTTTCGCTTCCCGCGAAAGGGAACAGGCGTCATGTACGGGCAGTCCGTTTCCAGCAGCAGGCGGTCGTCCGGAACTATTTTTGCCACTTCAACGGGGACGCGCGCGTTTTTAAAAGTTACCGCGCCGCCGAGACCGATGTACATACCGAGCTTCAGCACTTCTTTCGCCATTTCCACACTGCCGGAAAAGCAGTGGACAACACCGCGCGGTTTCAGCCGGTTCAAAAGCTCCATGGTGTCACCGTGCGCGTCGCGGTCATGTACGATAATCGGCAGATGGTGCGCGTTGGCAAGTTCAATCTGCTTTTGAAAAATGTCTTTCTGTACCTCGTGCGGAGGGTTCTCCTCAAAGTGGTAGTCAAGGCCGATTTCCCCCACGGCGACCACTTTCGGCTGCTCAAGCAAAAGTTCAAGCTGTTCCAGCCAGTCGCTCGGCAGCTTGTTCCCTTCCTCCGGGTGAATGCCAACAGCGGCGTAAAAATACGGGTAGTGTGCCGCGAGGTCAATCGACCTTTGCGAAGAAGCAAGGTCGGCTCCGCAGTTGATCACATTGCACACGCCGAGGTCCGGCAGAGCGGCAAGAAATTCATCCCTGTCCGCGTCGAAGGCGGAGTCGTCGTAATGAGCGTGACTGTCGAAGATATTTTTGTATTTCATAAACTTCTCCACAAATGAATTCCAATGCGGCTGCACTTTGCGGGCTGCATCAGTTCATGATAGTCCCTTTTCAAGATTGTATTCCATAGGGGTATATCGCAGACCGTTTGTGATCTGCTCCGTATCGGTATCTGTAAAGCCAAGATGGTGATAGATCGGAACGGCGAACGGCGAAGAATTTACCGTTATTTTTTCGCTTGAGCTCTGGGCGCAGATCTGTGTAAACAGTTTTCGTCCAACGCCTTGCCCCTGATGTTTTCCATCCACAAAAAACAGGGCAATATGTTTTCCGCTGCTGCGGGTAGCAATCATTCCAACTATCTTCTTTCCATCGAAAGCCCCGTAAAGCTGCAGCATATTCAGATATTGTGGGTCGTGGATACTTCTGTTAAACTCATCAACGCCGTCCTGACTGTAATCAGGCGCTTCAAATTTCAGAAACACATTCCAAGCTAAATCCAACGCGGATTTTATTTCGTCGTTATTTAGCTTTCGGATCACCATCGGCGAACACCACCCATAAAATTTTTTTGCTGTCTGCTGCATCAGGACTAAACCAAAAGCCGGGAGTGCCCCAAAACACTCCCGGCAAAATAATCTGAGAAACAGTACCCTGTTGAAGCACCGGGACGAAACAGGCTGTGCCTGTTTACCGAATCTTGCTGCCTGCGGGTACGCCGTCCACAAAAATCACTTTCACATCGTTTTCTCCGGCGTCCGCCGCAAGAATCATGCCCTGGCTCTCCACGCCGCAAAGTTTTGCGGGTTTCAGGTTTGAAACCAGAACTACGGTGTGGCCGATCAGGTCTTCCGGCTTGTACCACTGGGAAATGCCTGAAGCGACCGTCCGTTCGCCGGTTCCGTCGTCGAGGGTCAGTTTCAGCAGTTTCTTGGACTTTTTCACCGGTTCGCAGGCCTTGATGGTAGCCGCGCGGAGGTCGACTTTCGCGAAATCGTCGATTGCAATCTGGGCGATGCCTTCCGGTTTTTCATCCGGCTGCTTTGCTTCTTCCTTTGCCGCCGGATTCGGAATCAGGCGGTTCAGTTCTTCAATTTCCTTGGTTACGTCAATGCGCGGATACAGGGTTTCGCCCTTTGAAATCACGGCGTCCGAAGAGAGAACGCCCCATTTCGCGGCGGATTCATAGGTCAGCTCGTCGGCAGAAGCGCCGATCTGCGCCTGAATCTTCGGCGAGGTCTCCGGCAGGAACGGCGCCAGAAGAATCGAAATAATACGCAGGGATTCGCAGAGGTTGTAAAGCACGGCCGCAAGGCGGGCTTTCTTTGTTTCATCCTTGCCCAAAGCCCACGGCGCCGTTTCGTCGATATATTTGTTTGCACGGGCAACGAGCTTCCAGATTTCCGTCAGAGCAGAAGAGAACTGGTAGCCGTTTACTGCGGAGTCGCATCTCTCGCGGAGATTTAATGCCATTTGAATCAGGTCGTCGTCGATGGCGTCGCTTTCGCGTTCGGCGGGAATCTTTCCCCCAAAATACTTCTCTACCATTGCTGTGGTACGGGAGAGCAGGTTCCCGAGGTCGTTCGCAAGGTCGGAGTTAATGCGGTTGATGAGGGCCTCGTTGGTGAACAGGCCGTCCGAGCCGAACGGAATCTCACGCAGCAGGAAGTAGCGGATAGCGTCCACGCCGTAACGGCTGCACAGAACCAGCGGGTCAACAACGTTGCCCTTGCTTTTGCTCATCTTGCTGCCGTCGCCAAACAGGAGCCAGCCGTGGCCGTAAACCTGCTTCGGGAGCGGAAGGTCAAGGGCCATCAGCATTGCAGGCCAGATGATGGTGTGGAACCGGACGATTTCCTTGCCGACAAAGTGAACGTCCGCGGGCCAGAATTTGCGGTAGAGTGAATCGTCGTCCGAGCCGTAGCCGAGGGCGGTGATATAGTTCGTCAGGGCGTCGACCCAGACATACACAACATGCTTCGGGTCAAACGTGACCGGGATGCCCCACGAGAAGCTCGTGCGTGAAACGCACAGGTCTTCCAGACCCTGTTTGATGAAGCTGATCATTTCGTTTTTGCGGCTGTCCGGCTGAATAAAGTCCGGCTGGTCTTCATACAGTTTCAGCAGCCTGTCCGCATATTTTGAAAGGCGGAAGAAGTAAGCTTCTTCGTTTGCCATTTTTACTTCGCGGCCGCAGTCCGGGCATTTGCCGTCTTTCAGCTGCGTTTCCGTCCAGAAGGATTCGCATGGGGTGCAGTACCAGCCTTTGTATTCGCCCTTGTAGATATCTCCGCGGTCGTAAAGCTCCTTGAAGATTTTCTGTACGGCGCTTACATGGTAGTCGTCCGTTGTGCGGATGAATTTATCGTTCGAAATATTCAGAAGCTTCCATAAGTCCTGAAATTCCTTGGCGACGCGGTCAACGTACTGTTTCGGCGTAATGCCTTCCTTTTCCGCGTTCAGCTCAATCTTCTGGCCGTGTTCGTCAGTCCCGGTTAAAAACATTACATCGCAGCCCTGCATTCGCTTGTAGCGGGCGATTGCGTCGCAGGCCAGCGTGCAGTAGCAGTGGCCGATATGCGGTTTGCCCGACGGGTAGTAAATAGGCGTTGTGATGTAAAAGGTTTTTTTCTCCATTTTTTTAGCCTCCGGGAGTAGCGAACATCCAATCAGCGGTTCGCCAGTTTCCAAATTTTATTGATTTTATTATTATACCATTTCATTCGTAAAAATTAAAGATTTTTTACCTGCTGATTCCGTTCCATCTGTCATTCGCTCAAACGAAACAATTTCCACAAATATTATTTCAGCGCTTCACAAAGACTATCGTTGGAATGATTCAATAGGAGGTGAAAGCTGTGAAGAAGGCTGTCCTTTCTGCATTGGCAATAACAGTCGCACTGTCCTGTTTGATTTTTCCTGTTTATAAAGTCTCGGCATTAACGAATAACAACGGAGAAATAACCGAATCGGCGGAAGATAAAACTTACCAAAAGCTGATTGTCGATTTACTTTTTCCAAAGATTGATGAGCCCTCGGATCTTTTCTATAAGAAATACTTGAAAGAGCCGCCGACGAATGCACCGTATTTAACGACTGTCCTGAGTGTAACTCCTCAAAAGAGCGAAAAAAATTTTGAAGACCCCAGTTCTTTTCTTGTAAAAGTGCAGATATCGCCTTACTATGGCCCCCACAATTCCGTCGGCACAGACAACATTACTTTTCAGATAAGCAGTATTGGAGAAATAAAACCTGTAATCTTTGAGCATGTTGAAAGCTATGAAATACAGCCCAACTACAAGGATGAGATCATTAGCTGGCCTCCGCCCAATGGCTCCTTCAGTCTCCAATAAGAAAATTTCAGCGAAATACACAAAGAAATTTTAAAAAAGTTTCCCTCTGGAGGGAAACTTTTGCCCCTGTTTGCGGGTATTATGGAAGGACTTTTTTATAAGCAGTAAGTCGGCGGGTCGATTTAAAACAAAAAGCGGCGGGATTCCCGCCGCACAATGTAATTCTGTTTTAATTGGCAGCTGCTTCTGAACTGCTGTCACCGTAAAGAAATGAGCGCAGAATGCTGCAGTTCTTTTTCAGGTCGAGGTCAATTACATACCCGATGCCCTTTACGTATTTTTGGTCGTCGAATGTGTTCGGCGCGGGCATCTGCTGGCTCTCCATTTTATAACCGGAGACCGTTACCCCGATGGAAGCAAGGTATAAAAGTTCGGATTCGCTCAGGTTTGTATTTATATTCGGCAGGTAATCGTACATAATCTTGCTGGATTCCAGCGGATTCATGGATTTCATCTTCTGAATCATCAACTGAATCACCTGGCGCTGGCGGCCTGCGCGTCCGTAGTCGTCATGACCGAAGCTATCCGCCGCTTTGCGAATACGTGCGTAATACAGGCAGAGCTTTCCGTTCAGATGGTTTGTGCCCGGTCTGAGGTGAGTGCCCATATTTGCGTTCTCCTGCCCGCACGCGGCTTCGGACATTTTAACGTCCAGTCCGCCCATTTTATCAATGACAGCGGCGAAATTATCAAAGTTTACCGAAACATATTTATCGATGTTAACACGGTAATTATTTTCAAGCGTCTGCATAGTAAGCGCCACGCCGCCGTTCGCATATGCGGCGTTCAGCTTGTCTTTTCCTATGGTCGGAATTTGAAGGTAGGAATCGCGGAGGAAGGAGACCAGCTTTAGCGTTTTGTTTTTGTTGTCGATGGAGACAAGCATGTTGCTGTCGGAACGCCCATCTGAGCCGTCTTTGTTTTCATCCACGCCGAGGAGAAGGATGTTCATAACGTTTCCGTCCGATTTTACATCCCACGACGGTGCGCCGGACGGGAGCTGCACATATTTTGCGAGCGTCTTGCTGTCTACATTGCCGGAACGGTTGAGCCGCGACGCCATGACATGAAAGTAGAGAAATCCGCCCACTACTCCGATGAGCAGCAGTACACAAAGCGTGCTGAAGAATTTTTTGGCACATCCGCCTTTTTTCGGAACTCTTCTGCCGCTTCGCCGAGCAGCAGCACTGCTGTTGCTGTATATATCACGGTCTACATAATTATAACGGTCAATCTCGTCAGGATCATAATTGGGGCGGTTCGCCCGATTCCTTGGCGGAGTTGAGGCATAGCGCCCATTTTGAGGAGGGCGCCCGGTGTCCCTGCGCGGGGCACGGTTGTAATTTCTGTTATCCATATTTATTTAATCATCCTTTATTTATAAACCTGGGTGCCATATTCGACCGCTTGCGGCGATTCATTGTGCCGCGGCGGGGATTAAAGCGTGGCTGAATTTTCGACCGGCTTGCCCTGCCGAATTTTCTTATGATTCTTCGAAAAATGAAATAACTTCTGCTGGAAACACTTGGATTAATCTTCATTTCCGGCATTTCAGAACTTTTCTATTCTATGGCAAAACACAGGGGTTGTCAACAAAATGCCTGCATGAAGAAGATGAAACTTTTGTAATCGGAATTATCAAAACCGTAACCAAATCGGTGTTGCATTTATGTATCATGAGAATTATGAGATTTTACTGTTTAGTTGTTTTTCCAAAAATTCTTGTTATAATAATTTTATTCAGGAGGCGATTCCAATGAAAAATAATTCGAAAAAACGAGCTGATAGTCATTCGATGGCCGCGCGCATTATAGCGGCAGTTTGTGCCGTTCTGGTGGCCGCGTCAGCGTTTGCGTTTTTATTTTTTTCGAGTAACGGCTAGCACCTAACGAATATACACCGCTCTGTTTACATCAAAAAAAGAAAAAGTTTATACTCTGAAAGATAAAGAATCATAAAACATATTATAACAGATTTGATAAAAATTAGGAAGCAAAACGTTACTTTCCTCCGTCTTTGGCGGGTGGAGAGAAAACTGCGGATGGCTCTGCGGCTGGGTTTCATCCGAACATCAGGGAGGCTGAAGCAGTGGGAATGTATGATCTTATTGTAATCGGTGGGGGAGCGTCCGGCCTTGCAGCGGCTCTTGCCGCAGCGCAGCAGGCCGGTAGTACGGGCCGCAGGCTGAAAATTGCCATTTTAGAGAAGAACCCCCGCGTCGGCAAAAAGCTGCTGATGACCGGCAACGGCCGCTGCAACCTTACAAATCTGAATGCCGGCCCGGAGCGTTACCACGGGGATGTTGCGGCAGCTTCCGCTGTTCTGGAGCGGTATCCGCCGCAAAAGATCATCGAACTGTTCCGGTCATACGGGCTTCTCTGCCGCGAGATGGACGAGGGCCGCGTTTACCCCTACAGCCTGCAGGCTTCGTCGGTTCTGAACATCCTGCGCCGGAATCTGGAGCTTGCCGGAGTCGAAACAATTTGCGATTTTCCCGTTGTGAGGATTGAAAACATTCCCGGCGGATTTGCGGCAGTGTCCGAGAAGAGCACCGTCAGCGGTAGGCGGGTCGTATTGGCATCCGGTGGGAAAGCCTGTCCTCAGTCCGGTTCGGACGGCGATGGGTTCGAGCTTCTCCGCCCGTTCCGGCATACCGTAACGAAGTTAAGCCCCGCACTCGTACAGATCCGCACCGACCCAAAGCGTGTCCGGCCCTTAAAAGGCGTCCGCAGCATGGCCGTCGCTTCTCTGAAATGCGGGGACAAAACCCTGAAAACGGTTCATGGGGAAGTGCAGTTTACCGAAAATTCCCTTTCCGGTATCTGCATCTTCGAGCTGTCACGCTATGTGGGTGATTATGCCGCCGGAGCGCTTCAAATTTCCCTTGACCTTGCGCCGGAGTATGAGGCAGCCGATCTTGCGACACTGCTCCGCGAACAGGCAAAGCTGTGCGGGGATTTGCCCGCCGCTCAGCTGACGGAAGGAATTCTGAACAAGGCTCTCGGCGCGGAAGTGACAAAATCCGCTCTGGGTGGCGTGTCAGGGCCAGCGGCTTCCCTGACAAAAGAGAATATCCTAAAAATTGCCAATGCTGTAAAGCAATTCAACTTTCCGGTTCAGGGCACGCTGTCGTGGCAGAACGCGCAGGTCACGGCCGGGGGCATTCCTCTGGCGGAAGTGGATGCGGGGTTTCAGTCAAAATTCTGTAAAGGGATATACCTTTGCGGTGAACTTTTGAACGTAGACGGCGACTGCGGCGGCTTTAACCTGCAATGGGCGTGGGCGAGCGGCATTACCGCGGGGGTTGCAGCGGCGGGGTGCTGACGCTGCGGTGAAGAAATGAGGGTTGGAACAATGAAATATTATGTGGTGGATGCTTTTACAGACGTCATTTTCCGTGGGAATCCGGCTGGCGTCTGCGTGCTGGACGAGTGGCTGCCGGATGGTGTGATGCAGAATATTGCGGCGGAAAACAACCTTTCAGAGACCGCTTTTGTTGTAAAACGCAGCGGGTATTACGACCTGCGGTGGTTTACGCCGAAAGTGGAAGTGGATTTATGCGGCCACGCCACACTTGGCACATCTTACGTCGTTTCCCATTTTATTGAACCGGGAACCGAAAAAATTGAGTTTCATACCAACAGCGGCGCTTTAGCCATAGCCTGCGAGGGCGAAAGATTTGTGATGGATTTCCCCACCCGCGTTCCGCAGCCGATTCCGTCCCCGGAGCATCTTGAAGATATTCTTGGTGAGAAGCCGCTCGAGACGCTCCTTTCCCGTGATCTTCTCGTTCTGCTGGAATCGGAGGAGCAGGTGCGTAATCTTCAGCCGGATTTTGATGCCATGATGAAGCTGCCCCGGGGCGAGGGAGTCATTGTAACCGCAAAAGGCGGGAAAACGAATTTTGTATCGCGCTGCTTTTACCCAAAATTCGGAATCCGCGAAGACCCGGTCACCGGTTCCGCTCACTGCAACCTGATTCCATACTGGGCTAGGAGACTGAATCTTACAAAAATGACGGCGGCGCAGGTTTCTCCGCGCGGAGGCCTGCTTGACTGCGAGCTCTGCGGGGAACGCGTAAAAGTAGGCGGGAAAGCGGCGCTTTACCTGACCGGAGAAATTGTTCCAAAACTGAAATGAGGGGAAATATGTACCGAATCACAGACGTCCGGCTGGAGCTGGACGGAACGGAAAACGACCTGAAACGCGAGGCGGCGAAACGGCTGAAAGTAAAGCCGGGCGAGATTCGCTCGCTGAAGCTTTATAAAAAATCCGTGGATGCGCGCCATAAGGACGATGTCCATTTTATCTGCACGATTGATGCGGAGAGCCCGAAAAACAACGCCCCGCGCGACCGTAAGATAACGGGGGCGCAGCCTTACCGCTACGAGCTGCCGGTCTGCAGGCCGCTGGAGACCCGCCCGGTGGTAGTGGGGTTCGGCCCGGCAGGGATGTTTGCCGCGCTGATTTTAGCGCAGGCGGGACAGAAACCGGTTGTTCTGGAACGCGGTTCCTGCGTGGAACAGCGGCAAAAGCAGGTCGAAACGTTCTGGAGTACGGGGAAGCTGAACACGCAGTGCAACGTGCAGTTCGGCGAAGGAGGAGCGGGAACCTTCTCCGACGGCAAGCTGAATACCGGGACGAAAGACCCCCGTATCCGCAAAGTCTTGGAAGAGTTTGCATCCGCCGGCGCGCCGGAAGAAATCCTGTACCTCTCAAAGCCGCATATTGGTACCGACCGCCTGCCCGGTACGGTGCGGAATATCCGCGAGCAAATTATTTCTCTGGGCGGAGAAATCCGCTTTGATACGCAGATGACCGGCCTGAGACTTCAGGATGGACAGGTAACCGGCGTCGAATTCCGTACGCAGGGGAAAAGCCCGGAAGTGATAGATACGCGTCAAGTCGTTCTCGCGGTAGGGCACAGCGCCCGGGATACTTTTTCTTTGCTGGATTCTCTTGGTCTGCCGATGGAATCAAAGCCGTTTTCCATCGGAGCGCGCATTGAGCATCCACAGAAGCTGGTTGACGTTTCGCAGTACGGCAAGTTTGCGGGGCACCCGGCTCTGGGTGCGGCAGACTATAAGCTTGCTGTACACCTGAAAAACGGGCGGGGCGTTTATACGTTCTGCATGTGCCCGGGCGGCACTGTTGTGGCCGCCGCAAGCGAAGAGGGCAGGCTTGTAACGAACGGCATGAGTGTTTTCGCCCGAAACGGGGACAATGCAAATTCCGCTTTGCTGGTAAACGTCGGCCCGGATGATTTCGGCACGGATGGCCCGCTTGCCGGCGTTGAATTCCAGCGCAGGCTAGAGGAACAGGCTTATGTGCTGGGCGGGCAGAATTACCATGCTCCGGCACAGCGCGTGGAAGATTTTCTGGCCCGGTGCCCGTCCAAGGGTTTTGGGGATGTAAGGCCGACTTACCCGGTTGGAGTAACGCCGTGTTCGCTTGACGACTGTTTGCCGGATTTTATTGCGGATTCCATGCGCGAGGGAATCGGACTGATGGACGCGCGGCTGCACGGCTTTGCAAGCCCCGACGCGGTGCTTACCGCAGTGGAGAGCCGTTCTTCGTCTCCGGTGCGTCTGCTGCGCGGCGACGACATGCAGTCTATCCGCTACAAAGGGCTGTATCCCTGCGGCGAGGGCGCCGGCTATGCGGGCGGCATTGTTTCCGCGGCGGTGGACGGAATCAAATGTGCGGAGAAAATCCTTGTACCTTCTCTTTAAAGAGAAAAGGCACGCCAAGCAGGTACTCCCAAATAGCAGGGTACGGTATGAATTAACGTATTCCCGGAAAAAATCAGTTTCAAAACCAATTTTATGCGTTCTTGCACAGAAACACCAAATGACCGACTCTTAAAAGGGTCGGTTTTTTCCTTTTATTCAAACATTCTGCTTTCCTGAAACGTTATACGAACAGAGAGGGGGAAGCTTGAAAATAAAATGAAAATTCACAATAACGAGCATCTTCGACCGACAGCGAAAGGATGGCCATGAAATTGGATGACGAAAAGAAAGCGGCTGACGAACTTATTGGTAAAATTGCGGAAGATGATCGATCAGCCCTTGGAACTTTGTATGAGCTATTCAAAAGCTCCGTGTATGGCCTTGCGCTTGCAATTCTGAAGAACCGGAGCGACGCGGAAGACGTGATGCAGAACGTGTTTCTTAAGGTTTGGGATAATGCCCCATCATACCGGTCCGGTACGGACGCCGGTGCGTGGATCATGAAAATTACGCGAAATCTTTCTTTAGACCGATTCCGAAAACAGAAGAATATGACCGATATCATGACGGTGGAAGACTCCCTGCAGGGCGGCGATGATCTTTCACCCGAGCTTGACCGGATGCTTTTGGATCATCTGCTGACTGCGCTGGACTGCACCGAACGGCAAATTGTGATGCTTCACGATGTTGGTGGGTATACCCACAGGGAGATTGCACAGATTTTGGGCAAACCAGGCGCAACCGTTCGCTGGAAGTATGGAAACGCAATGAAGAAACTTCAGTCTTTTTTTGAAAAGGAGGATTCTTATGACGAAAAAGTACAGCTCGCAGCGAAGGCTTGCAAATCTGCTTCGTTCCGAGGTTGAAAAGGAAACGCCGGATGTAAAAAGCAAGGTGATGGCGTCCGCTTACAATCATGAAGGAAGAAGCGATACCGAACCACTGAAATCCCGCAGGCGGCCTGCTATGAGATATGCGGTTACGTTCCTTCTGGCAGTCCTGATTATGAGCGGTGCATTGGTGATTCCGAAAACTATTTCGCCGGCACCGGAGCCTGCGGTAAAAAATAATTCATCTGCTTCCACCCCCAAAAGCAGTCAAGACAACATGGCTCAGCAAAACCCGTTTATTCTGGAAGCCTACGCGGCCGAAAATAATGCGGCCTCTTCTACAAAAAATCCGTCGTCACAGTCAGCGGCAAAATTCGGTCTAAGCCTGACAAGAAAGATAAGCGTCAGCGGAATTGACTGTTCGAAGGCTCGAACTGATTTCAGTATTTATAATACTTCAGGAATTCTGAAAGAGGACGATACCAGCTTGATTTATGCGAAGTACCTGGGGTTCAACCTGAAATGTGTCGGCAAACATATCAAGTCAGTGACCTATTCTACGGATCGGGGCGGCTTTGCGCAGGTAAAAAGCCTGCCGGTCAAACAGTTTCTTGCGATACAGAATTCCATCCCTTACAATGTGGAGCAGTTTACAAAAGACTATAAAAAATACGGAAAAGAATGGCAGAAAAAAGATCCGGAGCATAAAATTTTGATTCCGACCCCAGACCAGAACTACGGCGACGGAAAATCTATGGAAGTTGGCCAATGCGGATGGGGTGTGGACGATCATCACATAGAGTACGACGGTTTTCTCCCAGCGGGCAAATCTTATACCATCAGCTATTCCGATCAGGACGATTATACTAAACAATATGTTCTGCGCATCACCAAGAGCATCTCAAAAGCAGACGAGAAAAAATGGGATGCGGCGGGTGATATGAAATCATGGAACCACACTCTGCTGAAAGCGATGGAAGGCACTGGGATTACTATTACCGCAACGTATGAGGACGGAAGCACTTCTTCCAGGCAATGCATAATGACGCTTGATACAAAAACATGGGAATTGCACGCTGTAGAAAAATAAAGCAAAACGCAAATATGGCTTGTTTTAGCTTGGGGCATACGGTAACCGACCGCATGCCCTGCAAATATTTATTTAAAAAATGCAATATTTTAAACCCGTCCTTTCTATTCCCGCTTTTATGTGCTAAAATATTAAATAAATTCTTACTGCCAATTGCGCTTTGAAACGCTGCAGAATCAGGAATAGGAGTGGCCGCTATGAAGTTTGCAAAACGAATGGAACGTTTTAATACCGGAATTTTCTCCGTTATGGCGGAGTTGAAGCGGAAAGAGATTGCGGAAGGAAAAAAAGTCGTCGACCTGAGCGTTGGAACGCCGAATATCCCGCCTGCACAGCATATTATCGACGCGCTGGTAAAGAGCGCACAGGATAGGAAAAATTATGTTTATGCCCTGAATGACACCGAAGAACTGCAGAATGCGGTGCAGCAGTGGTATAAGCGGCGCTATGGCGTTGAAATTGATGCCGCGACGGAAATGACATCCCTGCTGGGTTCACAGGATGGGCTTTCTCACCTTGCGCTGACGATTGTAGACCGCGGGGACTTGGTGCTGGTACCTGACCCCGGCTACCCGATTTTTGCAGACGGCCCCGCGCTCGCCGGAGCAGAATTGTACCGGATGCCGCAGAAGCGCGAAAACGGGTATTTGATCGATCTTAAGGCCATCCCGGAAGATGTTGCGAAGAAAGCCAAGTTCATGGTTGTTTCTTACCCGAACAATCCGGTTACGAGCATCGCGCCCGAATCGTTCTACCTGGATTTAATCGCTTTTGCAAAGAAGTACGATATTATTGTACTGCACGACAATGCTTACAGTGAACTGGTATTCGACGGAGCGAAATGCGGAAGCTTCCTGCAGTACGACGGCGCAAAGGAAGTCGGAATCGAATTCAACTCCCTTTCCAAAACCTACGGCCTCGCCGGGGCAAGAATCGGATTCGCGCTTGGCAATAAAGACGTGATCTCCATGCTGAAAGCGCTGAAATCCAACCTGGACTATGGAATGTTCCTGCCTATCCAGAAGGCGGCTGTGGCGGCTCTGACCGGCCCGCAGGATTGCGTGGAAACTACCTGCCTTGCCTATGAAAAACGCCGTGACGTGCTTGTAGACGGCCTGAACTCTATTGGCTGGAAGATTGACAAGCCGAAAGCCACCATGTTTGTTTGGGCGAAGATTCCGGAGCCTTTCACCAACAGCGAAGCCTTTACGCTGGAACTGCTGAAACGCACCGGCGTTCTGGTCACTCCGGGTTCGGCGTTCGGGCCTTCCGGCGAAGGCCATGTCCGTATTGCCCTTGTTCAGGACGAGGATGAAATGCGCTACGCGGTACATTCGATTGATGAAAGCGGAATTTTGAAGCGCTGAACTAGGTTTAATAAAAATGAGGGTGTCCGTTTGGACACCCTCATTTTATAATCAGACCTAAATAGCGGGACAGGTCGCATGCCTGCATCATGGTTACTTCCGCTCCGCGAAGTTCCGGGCCGGAGACAATCATTCCCCCGATTTCGTCGCTTGTTAGGTCAATTCCTTTCAGCGGGGTATGCAGGAAATCACTTTTGCGGAGATTGCATTCGGTGAATCTTATTAATTTGAGTCTGCACTCCTGAAAAACTCCTTCCGATACGTCACAGCCGGAAAATGTTACATTTTTCAGCTTGCCTGAGGAGCACGCAATCCATTTGCAGGTGCAGGATGAGAACTCGATTGTGTCAAATACGGATTCGGGGAAATTTGTTCCAAGCAGCTTGCAGCGGAGAAATTTCACCCGGCGAAAACAGCAGTCTGTAAAAGATGAATTTGAGAAATCGCAGCCTTCAAAAACAGTATCTTCAAAATAGATGTTTTCTGCCTGACAGTCCGTGATACGGCAATTCTCTAAACTGCACTCGTGAAAGCTGATTGCAGAAAATTCTGCACTTTCTATAGCTTCACCTGAAAAATCAGTGCCACGAAGGTCTTCTTCACGGGAACACGCCTGCAAAATCAAATCTTTCATTGTCTTCTTCTTATCCGGCAAATCTGTACATCCCCTTCATATCCAGTATAGCATGATCTCTCTGGATTCAAAACTGCGTGCGTACTTCATAACTGCTATGATTTTTGCAATACTAAACGGGGAAGAAGGTGCGAACATGTTTCCAGAAAGAGTTTATTATGAACCGGATGCCCTGAAATACGAACTGGGCAAAGTCTTGAAAGACAAATTTGCCGATGCGGAATGGATTGCCATCCAAAGTCATAACAATATTGAGGAGCTTCGCCAACAGCCAAACAGTGAATTCCCGCATATGAAACAGTTCCTCGTAGTGGGTGTACGGAAAACGCACAAATACGTGCCGAATGAAAAATCTTCCGACTTCCTCGTTCCGTATACTTCTTCCGGGTGCAGTGCGAAATGCCTGTACTGCTATTTGGTATGCCACTATAATAAGTGCGCCTATCTGCGTCTGTTTGTAAACCGTGAGCAGATGCTGGACAAGCTTATCCGTACCTCACAGGGCTCAGAGAGGGAGCTGACGTTTGAAATCGGAAGCAACAGCGATCTGGTGCTGGAGAACACCATTACCGGTAATCTGGAATGGACAATTGAACGCTTTGCGCGGGAAGGCAGGGGACATCTTACATTCCCAACGAAATTCAGTATGATTGAGCCTTTGCTGAATCTGGATCACCGCGGACGTACGGTGATTCGTATGAGCGTAAATCCTCAGGAGATTATCAGTACCATCGAACTAGGCACGTCCCCGCTGGATCGCAGAATCGATGCGCTGAACCGGCTGTGTGACGCCGGCTACCCGGTTGGACTGCTGATTGCTCCTGTGATTCTGGTAGAGAACTGGAAGGAAAAATATCTGGAGCTGCTTGATGTTCTTGCTGACAGGCTCAGTGAGAAAGTAAAGCAGAGCTTTTTTATTGAAATAATTCTGATGACCTACAGCTTTGTTCACCGCGCTATTAATGTGGAAGCTTTCCCTGATTCCCCTGTTCTTTACAGCCAGGAGCAGATGGTCGGGCGCGGTATGGGAAAATACTGCTATCGCCCGGAACTTAGAAGTGAGGCGGAAGAGTTCTTTCTGGCTGAGATTGGCAAACGGTTCGGGGAATCAAAAATCTTATATATTTCATAGGATGAAATTGACTAGGCAGAATGACCTTATTTAGAGGCAAAATTATTTAAAAAGCTAATTATAATTCACTAATACAAAATATAAGGATAAATTACCTGCTTTTTAAAAGAAAAGCTCGAAAAGGGATTGACAAATCCGTGTGATTTGATATAATAAATATCGCTGTTGCAAAGTTAATACATTGCGGAATTGTGTAAAGGTAGCACAACAGACTCTGACTCTGTATGTGAGGGTTCGAATCCTTCTTCCGCAACCAGGCTCCATTTTGGAGCCAAATTTTTCGAGGTGTGGCTCAGCTTGGTAGAGCGCTACGTTCGGGACGTAGAGGCCGCTGGTTCGAATCCAGTCACCTCGACCATTCATGTGAGAATCCGGTTGTTGACCGGGTTCTTTTTTTGTGTCTGCTTTGAGGCGACTGGGTGAGAACCAGCTTATCGCGGTGGGGATACACGATTAACCAATTGTGCAAAGCGAAACGCGCGGAACGCGCCGTAGGCGAGAAAGGTGTGGGACACCCGAATCCAATCACCTCGACCAGCTTATGTAAGAATCCGGTTGTTGACCGGGTCCTTTTTTGTGTCAGCTTTGAGGCGACTGGGTGGGAACCAGCTTATCGCGGTGGAAATACACGATTGATGAATTGCGCAAAGCGTAGCGCACGGAACGCCGTAGGCGAGAAAGGTGTAGCGCACCCGAATCCAGTCATTCGACCGTGCAAAATGAGGAGTCACCTCGTTTTATTTATCAAACAAAGCCTGAACTTTCGGTGCTTTATTTAGTTTATAGGGACGGCGAGCTCTTTGGTAACGCTTTTACGTTAACGTTGGTAAGCATTATTTTTCGTAGTTGGTAGAAGCCGGACTAATACAACTAAGTTTATTGACCTTAGCATGTTCGGGCTTTTGAAGCTTTCCTTTTAGAATAGGGTCATTCGTTTGCTTCATCCACTGATCAAGCCTATTACACATCTCAGAATAGATATCGGCATACCGATTATCCATAACCAGATTTATCCTTTCAATAGGATCCAGATTCAGATCAAAAAGCATCTCACGAGGTTTTACTTCCGTTAGATAACCGCATCTAAGCAAAAAGTCCTTACTGGGAGAATCATCCGTATTGGCCGGCACAATATGATTGTGATTGTCATAAAGGCGGATAAGTTTATATCGGGATGTGCGTACGCATCGTTTCGGTTCATATGCGGCATGAAAGTTGACTTCAGCAAATATTTCATTTCGAATCTCTCTCTCAGTGCCATTCAACAATGGCATAAGAGTATGCCCCTGAAGCCAGAACGGTTTAGAAATTCCCAATAAATCGCATACCGTCGGAAATAGGTCAATTTGCGAAACCAAAGCATCAAGAACCTTACCGTTCATAGGGTTTCCAGGGAAATCTATCATAAGCATTACGCCGATTCCAGTGTCATAAAGATGGCATTTCATCCGTGGAAAAGCTATGCCATGATCCGTTGATATGATAACGGCTGTGTCTTTGTCATGACCGGATTTTTTCAATGCGTCAAGTACGGTTCCAACGCAGGAATCTACTATTTTGACAGAGGAATAGAAAGCAGCCATATCTTTTCGGGTTTCTTTCGTATCATAAACGGGGAAAGGCGGCATAACAAAATCAGGATTGATATCCTTATCAATTTCAGGATATTCTCTGTGTGTGTTATGCATGCCGAAGGACAGGAAAAACGGTTTTTCGGTGCCAGATAAAAGAAAGTCTGCAACGCGGTCGGCGTTTGTTAAGTCCCAGGCTTTCTCAGAAATCTCTTTGGTGCTTTTATCCCGGCTCAATATCTGACTATAGCCTATCATATCATCGTCTGGCGCCTCATGATGTTCACCGCACAGGATGGTTTCAAAACCAAAATTTTGGAGGTATTGAGCCATATGCTTACTATAATCATTTAATAGGAATCCCCTATGAGGGAGTCCCAGCATTCCATTGGAATGAGGGCACATGCCGGTCATAAGAGAAGCTCGGCTGGGCGCGCATGTGGGAGCTGCACTAAAAGCATGTCGGAATAAAGTTCCCCTAGATGCGAATTGCATCAAGTTAGGAGTTGTTACAGGATATCCATAGGGCTGAATGTATTTGCCGGTATCATGCGTATGAATATAAATTAGATTCATATCAATCGATTCCTTTTCATTTTTTGATTGTAGGTACGATTCATCTGCAGTTACCGGCATAACTGGCTTTACTATTTATAATCCTTTATAGTACTATTGTCAATATTGTCAACAGTTTCGACAGAACTAACGGAGAATAGATATTTTTATACAGAACTTCAGAAAAGGGATATATAATTTTTGGTTTAAATAGTTGACAATTTTAGTTATCGATGCTATAATAGCGCTACCGGAAACGTTTCCGTAAGGAGATGAGGTCCCTGAATATTACAGATATTGCAAAGTTGGCAGGAGTCGGGGTAAGCACGGTATCCAGGGCTCTGAATAATTACCCGGACGTCAGTGCGGAGACAAAGCAGCGAGTGCTGGACATTGTTAAAAAGTACAACTATTTTCCTAACGACAATGCGAAAAATCTCAAACAGATTGCAACAAATAATATTAATATAATCGTCAAAGGTAAGGGAAACATCTTTTATGAGGGAATTATTGAGCAGATGCAGTATGAACTGGCGCGCAGAGGATTTCACGCGCTCGTTGCGTATATAGATGAGCAAAGCAATGAAATCAGTGAAGCAATCAGGCTGAATCATGAAAAGAAACCCGAAGGGGTCATCTTTTTGGGCGGAACTGCAAAGCGATTTGCTAATGAACTGAAAGACTTCAATGTTCCGTGCGTAGTATCATCTGGATATGTACCTTTCCCACAGAACTCCACAAAGGGCTGTGTCTGTATTGACGATAAGGCTGCGGCTTACTCAGCGGTTGAATATCTAATTGAACAGGGACATACCAACATAGCAATTTTAGGCGGTCAATTAGGCAATGGAGGCGGAACTGAACTCCGATATACCGGTGCAATGGAATGCATGCACAAGCATGGTATGAAATTTGACAAATCTAGATACCTTGTTTCAAAATTTTCTTTATCGGATGCTTACAAAGCAGTATCCACCATACTCGTTCCTAATAATCCGGTAACAGCTGTTTTCGCAATGGCAGATGTGATGGCAATTGGTGCCGCTAAAGCTATTACGGATGCAGGGCTACGGGTTCCGGATGATATTTCAATAATAGGATTCGATGGCATTGATATGTCCTATTTTTACAATCCGTCGCTAGCTACGATTAAACAACCGGCTAAAGAAGTAGCAAATAAAAGTGTCGAGATGTTAGTGGATAAAATGAATGGAGAATTAAACAAACCCAATATAGTGGTCCTTGACACCCAGCTTATTAAAGGCAACTCAGTAAAGCGGTTAGTTTACCCGACTTAGGTTAATAGCATTATGTGCTTATTAATATAATACTGATATAAGGAGGATGACTGAGGGAAGTTCCGGCATGACTGGCTTTATTCGCGTCAATTCCGCAGGGATGCTTTTGCCTGATATTCTATAAAAGTCGGGTAAAAGAGAATTCCGGGAATTATCTTTTACGCCTTACCGGAAACGTTTCCGGTTATGAAAGAACAACAACTGTGAAAAAATTGTAGGGGGGAGAATTAAGGGGAGACTCCGGCATGGTTGGCTTTATTCGCGTCAATTCCGCAGGGATGTTTTTGCCTGTTATTTTCATAAGAGTGCTGGCAAAAGAAAATTCCGGGAATTAATTTTTACGCCTCACCGGAAACGATTCCGGTTGATTGAGAAACAACAATTGTGAAAAATGGTAAGTAAGAGAATCAAGGCAAATCCCGGTATGGCCGGCTTGATTCATGTCAATTCCTAGAGAGTATTTTTTGCATGGTATTTTAAGAAGTGCTGCAAAAAAAAATATGGGTAGTTTATTTTTACAACTTTACGGAAACGTTTCCGATTAATGAAAAAAACAATTGTTAAAATTAAAGGAGAAGATAACTGTATGAAATGGTTTAAAAATATTTCAGCAATTTCTCTGGCAATGCTGATGGCTGCAAGCGTGGCTACCGGTTGCAAAAGTACGTCTGCCTCATCGGGTGGATCAACGACAGGCCAATCAACGCAAGGGGCAAAAGAAATCTATTATTTGAATTTTAAATCGGAAGATACTGATGAATTAAATACAATAGCGCATGAATATAAGAACCTGACCGGCGTTACCGTTAGAGTTGTAACTGCGGCAAGTGGTACTTATGAGCAGACCCTGAAATCCGAAATCGCAAAAGGGGATGCCCCAACGATATTCCAGGTTAACGGACCGGTCGGATATCAGAGCTGGAAAGATTACTGCGCAGACCTGTCCAGTTCAAAACTTTATAGCATCCTGATGAATAAAAAACTCGCTATTAAAAGTGGGGATGGAATTTACGGGATTCCGTACACAATTGAGGGCTATGGAATTATCTATAACGATGCGATTATGAAAAAATATTTTGCTCTGCCGGATAAGAAGGCTGCCGTTTCCTCCACAGCAGACATTAAGAACTTTGCGACTCTCAAGTCAGTCGTTGAAGATATGACAGCAAAAAAGAACAAGCTCGGAATTTCCGGTGTATTTGCATCCACCTCATTTGCCAGCGGTCAGGATTGGAGATGGCAGACGCATCTTGCTAATCTGCCTTTTTATTATGAATTTAAAGAGAATAAAAAATATACCGATACGGCAGAAGCAGGGCTTAATACCAGCGATATTCAGTTTAAATATGCAGAGAATTTTAAAAACATATTTGATCTTTATATCAACAACTCCTGCACTAACAAAAAGCTGATAGGCAGCAAAGCCGTCGCCGATTCCATGGCGGAATTTGCTCTTGGCAAGGTGGCAATGGTTCAGAACGGAAACTGGGCATGGTCTCAGATTGCGAAGGTCAGCGGGAATACTGTTAAAGCAGGCGACATTAAGTTCTTACCGATTTATTCGGGCGTGAGCGGTGAAGAAAAACAAGGCATCTGCATTGGTACTGAAAACTACTTCGCAATAAACAGCAAAGTATCCAAAGAAAAGCAGCAGGCCTCACTTGATTTCCTGTATTGGCTGTTCTCAAGCGATGCAGGCAAAAAGCATGTAGTTAAGGACCTTGGATTTATTGCTCCGTTCAGCACATTCACAGACGCCGATAAGCCGACAGATCCGCTGGGCAAAGATGTACTTAGCTGGGAAGCTAAAACAGACGTTGATAACGTCCCGTGGACTTTTGAATGCTTCCCGAGCCAGAACTTCAAAAATGATTTTGGCGCCGCGCTGCTGCAGTATGCACAGGGCAAAGAGAACTGGGATCAGGTCGTTTCCGGTATTAAAAGTTCTTGGAAAACAGAGCATGAAAGCAACCAAGAAGGATGAATTTTAGTTAGGTTGATTCAATACTATTCCGCGCATACACGCGGAATAGTATTGAAATATTGGAACTGTTCCCTAGGCCTCGTTTGAAAAATCAAGGAACTGGTCTATTTCGGCTAAAATTGTGCCGCTCCACGTCAAAAATACTCGGAATACGGAAAGTATTCCTGTGCTTTTTTCCTTGCTCGGCACAGTTTTATCTCGAAAATCCGTCGCTTTTTATTTATCAAACAAAGCCTAATTTTACAATAAAACTTCTGAGGGTTTCCACCTGGATATGATAAAACAAGTGAACATATCGGTCCCTTTTGTTTAAAAACGCCAGCTATTCGTTGGCAGATATCGTCGCCAGATAAGTTCATAATCTCCGCCTAAAAAGAGTGATAAAAACAGATGGGAGAGGCAATATGGAAAAACACCTGAAAAAATATTTTGCATTATTTGCTTTGCCGACGGTGCTAGCCTTTTTAACGGCGTTTGTTGTGCCGTTTATTTGTGGAATATTACTGTCATTTTGCAAATTTACGACCGTATTGGACGCCAAATGGGTCGGTATACGAAATTATATGAGAGCATTTTCTGACAAGGATTTTTTAAATGCTCTCGGTTTTACGACGGCGTTTGCTGTTGTGGCCGTTATAACAATAAATTTGATTGCATTTCTAATGGCGCTGTTGCTTACCAGAGGAAAAAAAGGCACCAATACCGTTCGTACAATAGTTTTTATGCCTAATCTGATCGGCGGTATTGTACTTGGATATATATGGCAGCTGATTTTAAACGGTATTTTAAATACATTCGGTTCCACATTGACCGAGAATGCTGTATATGGCTTTTGGGGCCTTGTAATCTTAATGAACTGGCAGTTAATCGGATATATGATGGTGATTTATATAGCAGGGGTGCAGAACGTTCCGAGTGAACTATTGGACGCTGCCAAAGTTGATGGTGCGTCACCACTCCAAGTCGTGAGATATATTACAATGCCGCTGATCCGGCCGGCTATTACCATCTGTTTGTTTTTAACGTTGACTCATGCATACAAGCTGTTTGACCAGAACCTTGCTTTGACAGCGGGCGCGCCGGCAAAGAAGACGGCGATGCTTGCCTTGGATATTTATAATACCTTTTATGGCCGGAACGGCTGGGAAGGTGTCGGTCAGGCTAAAGCAGTTCTGTTTTCAATAATTGTTGCCGTGATTGCGCTTACACAGCTTTATTTGACCAGAAGAAAGGAGATTGATAACTGATGGAGAAAGTTTCAGTAAAAAAGCATTCCAAACTCCTTGCCGGCATGATGTTTATTGCGCTGTCAGTTATATGTATCCTGTTCATGCTGCCTATTTTGGCTGTTTTAATGAATTCTTTTAAAGGCCGCTTATACATCAGTGATGCGCCTTTCTTATTACCGGATGCAAAAACATTCGCCGGGGTGTCAAATTATCAAAACGGAATTCAGAAAATTGACTTTTTTAGCGCATTAGGTTATTCACTCTTTATTACCGTAGGATCCGTCGTTGTTATTGTGTTATTCACCGCAATGACAGCATGGTATATTACGAGGGTAAAGTCCAAAGTTTCCACCGCGATTTATCTGAGCTTTGTATTTTCTATGATCGTACCGTTTCAAATGGTTATGTTCACCATGTCGAAGATTGCCAATATGCTGCATCTCGATAATCCGGTTGGGCTCATCTTTATTTATCTCGGCTTTGGCGCCGGGCTTTCTACATTCCTCTATTGCGGATTTATTAAGTCGATTCCTATAGAAATAGAGGAAGCCGCCATGATTGACGGATGCAATCCGGGTCAGATATTTTTTAGGGTTATCTTTCCGATTCTTAAACCGATTGTTATTACAGTCGCTATCCTCAACACTATGTGGATTTGGAACGATTATCTGTTACCCGTTATTCTGATAGGTTCCACTTTCAGAACCATCCCGATTGCCATTCAGTATTTGCAGGGCGGCTATGGGTCGATTGATATGGGTGCAATGATGGCCATGTTGGTACTGGCAATTATCCCTATCATAATTTTTTACTCGTTTTGCCAGCGCTATATTATTGAAGGTGTTGTAGCGGGAGCTGTGAAAGGGTAGTTTGTGGAGAAATGAAATCAAATCAGCGAAAGTTACGACCTGATGCAGTTTTACAATAACGATCAAAACTTAATTCGTGCGATGGACACACTCATCAATGGCACCTCTGGCAAGGGTGGTACAGTAATGTTCAGAGAGTTGTACCAATCTCTGTTAAAAGGATATTTAGGATATCAGAAAGATAAAGTCTATCGGAAAATGTCATTGAACTTATTTAATAAATATTAGGTCTTAAGGAAGTTTCTACTTATGATTGCAAAAAATAATTATATTGCGGCAGATATGCACTGCCATACGCTGGTAAGTGTACATGCCTATCATACACTTGATGAAATGATTGCACAGGCCAACAAAATCGGCCTGAAGGCATTTGCTGTGACCGACCATGGCCCCGCCATGCAGGATGCTCCTCTTCTCTGCCATTTTGAAGGGTTACATACGCTGCCCGATTATATGGAAGGAGTCAGAGTCTATAAAGGTGTTGAAGCGAATATTATTGACTTTAACGGCAACACCGATATCCCGGAGAGCGTTTTGAAAAGTCTGGAATGGGTCATCGCATCGTTCCATGAGGAAGTCTGCCCACACGGCACATTTGAGCAGCATACGGATGCGTACTTAAAACTTGCCGAGAATCCGTATATTAAGGTGATTGGCCACAGCGCGGGCGATTACTGTTACGATCATCAAAAAGTCCTGCCGGTTTTTAAGCAAAAGGGCATCCTTGTGGAAATCAATAAAAATCAGGCACTGCTGCCAAGCTGCAAAGAACTTGCACAGTGCTGCATGAAGTACGGGGTTCCTGTTGTCGTCGACTCCGACGCACACAATATTTATACGCTTTGTGACGTTGGAGATGCCATAGATATGCTTGATTCAATCGGTTTCCCGGACGAACTGATTATCAATAAAAACCTGGATCGTTTGGATCGGTGGATATCGGAGCATAGGCAGGCATAAACAGAAAAACTGGCTGATGGAGTGATCCTATGAAATTCGGAAATATTACTGCATCAGAAAAATCAAGGTGATTCAATGCCCTCTGTCACAGTGATGCTGAAACCTGCCAGCGGGTTGTGCAATTTAAACTGCAAATATTGCTTTTATAAAGATGAAGCTGAAAATCGTGAGAAATTCTCATATGGTCTGATGACACCCGATGTGCAGGAAGCCGTTATAAAGCGTGTCCTCGCTTATGCCGAAGAAAGCTGTACGGTCGTTTTTCAAGGAGGCGAGCCAACTCTCGCCGGGCTTGACTTTTATAGACGTATAGTCGAATTAGAGAAAAAATGGAACATCAATAACGTCACTGTTCACAATTCAATTCAAACCAATGGGTGTTTAATTGATGATAGTTGGGCTAAGTTCTTTGCAGAAAATCATTTCCTAGTCGGAATCTCTTTGGACGGTCCTAAAGAGATTCACAATTTGAACAGGATTGATAATGCGGGTAGTGGTACTTATTCACGGGTCATGCATTCAATCCGGCTCTTAAATAAATATAAAGTGGAAATTAATGTCCTTACCGTTATTACTGCCGCAGTCGGTAAAAAGATAAGAAAAATTTATGGATTTTATGACCGTAATGGACTGAAATACCAACAGTATATTCCCTGCTTTGATCCGATCGGCGAAGAAAGGGGAAACCATTCCTTTTCTTTGACGGCCGATATATATGAGCAGTGTCTGAAAACGTTGTTTGACTTATGGTATGAGGATTTTATCAGTGGAAAAAGAATTTCTATTCGGTATTTTGATAATCTGCTTCTGATGATGCGTGGCTATTGGCCGGAAGCCTGTGGTATGAGTGGAATATGTGGCCGCCAATATGTAATAGAAGCGGACGGAAGCGTATATCCATGTGATTTCTATGTGTTGGATCAATGGAAATTGGGTAATTTCGTAACCAACAGTTTTGAAAATATTGAAAAAAAACGCAGCGAATTACAGTTTATAAAAGCGAGTGAGGCGATGAACTCTGATTGCTTAAGCTGTAAATGGAAAAATCTTTGCTGCGGTGGATGCCGACGTGACCGCGAACAGTTGCGTGGAAGGACACTTGGAAAAAATTATTACTGCAGCGCTTATTATCATTTCTTTGAATATGTCTATCCAAGACTTTATCAGATTTCAAGGATGTGTTAAAAAGCCGCTGAATAAAAGACTGAAAATAAAAAGTACCAGAGTACCTTGAACCATCAGCATTTTTTAGTTGGAAGCATGCAGACACACCGGCTATGCTTGGTGGAAGCAGGCCGAAAGGATGATAATCATAACAGTCACAGCTCTTTCCGTCGTTTTGATTTTTGCGTTTATATTCATAACAGGCTTCCATGATGAGGGAAATCTGATTGCCACCATAATTACGTCGCGTTCCCTGAATGTGCATATGATTTTTGTTCTTGCGTTTCTATCCCAATTTTTCGGTACAGTTTTTCTGGGCACAAAGGTTGCGTACGGCACAATAAACGGGCTTTTGAACCTTGAACTGGTCGGCCACTATCGGGAGAAAATCCCGCTGGCGGTACTCGCCGCAATCCTTGGTGCCGTCGTATGGAACGTTATCACCTGGATTTTCGCCATTCCTTCCAGTTCGTCCCATGCCCTGGTTGGCGGACTTCTCGGGCCTTTCCTCATCCTTTTTGGGGCAGGAGCCGTGAACGGCCGCGGTCTGATTCTCAGTGTTCTGGTTCCGCTCTTTACTTCTCCGATAATCGGGTATGTGATCGGTATCCTGTTTTTCAGGCTCTGCAGATGGTTCTTTTCAAGGCATTCTGTTCGCGCCGGAAGAACCCTAAAAGGAACTCAGATTTTAACGTGTGTACTGATAAACGCATTTCAGGGTTCCAATGATGCGCAAAAAGGCATCGGTGTACTGGCGTTGCTGGCTCTTGGCGCAGGTGAAAAGAGTCTCCAGACGAAGGAAAGCACAATCCTTTTTGCCGCGCTGGCGTTATCGTCCGGTCTGGTCCTGGGCGGTCTGAAGATGATACGCAGCGTCGGGACAAGAATATACGGAGTCCGGCCGCTTCATTCCATGTGCTCTCAGGTATCGGCCGCATCGGTAATCGTATCAGCTTCGCTGCTTGGATTTCCAATCAGCGGGACACAAATTGTAAATTCGGCGATTATGGGTGTTGGTGCTGCCGATCGCCCGAATGCCGTAGGCTGGGAGTATGCAAAAAGCATGCTTACTGCATGGGCTGTTACAATACCGGCGGCATTTGCCTTGTCGTCTTTTTTTTATCTGATTTTAAGCCGCTTGTAAGGTGAGAAAATGAAATTATCTAAAATATTCGGAGAAAAAGTTGATTTTTACCGGCTGCTGGAAGAACAGTCCGAATTTATCGTG
>DATALZ010000082.1:0-1705 GCA_036260805.1 Caproicibacter sp. | reverse complement strand
TAATATCCAATACATTATACATATTCCCACATCACAATCATCGGAAAACTCCCCCCTCCAGACCACACCGAGAGAGACAGAGAGACCAGCACTCCTCGGTCAACTGCCCTGATCCGACAGCTCGCCGCATGCGCCGCCGGTCATCTCGCCGCATCTCGCAAGAGAGGGCGAGACTACCACAGACGTCGAGATGTGATCTTTCCGTCATCTGACCACATATTACAACAGTCCTCTTCATCTCTCTCTCTTCAGCCCCGTCTCCCATCTTCGTATCAGCAGCGCATCATTCATCCCCTTGCAGTTTTGGTCATCACGTGATACAATCAACCTGCTCTCTCCAATTCTCCCCTCCCCCCTCCCAACCTCCCCAGAACTCCACAACACCTCTATATAAAACCAAGTGAGCGAACCCCCCTCGACAGCGGCACAGTGGCGCAGTGGAAGAACCACTGTCAGGACAATCTGGCCAGGGAAGGATATGGGTTCGAATCACGTCTATCAAAAAAAATATATATATATAAATTCGGCAGCTTAGCAGGTCTTAAATGCTTCAACAAAAAGTAAAATCATCACGGCTGGTTTTCTCCTCACACGGCTACCAAAAGGTGGCTGGTGAGTTTCTTTTTGCTGTTTTTGGGGAGGAGGGGTTAGTGGGATGGAGATGAGAGGGATGATAGGTGTGAAGTTGAAGTTAAAGATGGTGGTAAATGAATGAAATAAACCCAGAACCTCGGTGAAAGTGATTGTATAAACTTTAATTAAACTTTTTATAGATATTAACTTGTTAAGTTATAACGCTTTTCTCATCCTCACTCTCATGCTCATTCTCACCCCAACTAATCCCTAACTCATCCCAATAACAAACACCCCCTTCAATTTTACAATAAATGTTAATCATCCAATAGACTCACACTTAAATCCAGCCCTCTCATAAACATCCTTCCCCCTTCACATCACCACCTCTCAACTCTCCCATCTAAGGCCCAAGGAAGGATGCCGAGCAGGTCAAGATGACGACACGAATGCTCATTAAAAACACAGCGAGCAATCTTGGAATACCGCCGACCTTGCTCCAAGACACTGACCAAACGCTCTCACCAGTTTTTATCACATCTCGA
The DNA here is from genome assembly GCA_036260805.1 of Caproicibacter sp. Lineage (GTDB taxonomy): Bacteria > Bacillota > Clostridia > Oscillospirales > Acutalibacteraceae > Thermocaproicibacter. The sequence continues at coordinate 587 of DATALZ010000082.1, read as the reverse complement.
GGATATGATCTACAACGCGTTCGATGTGATTCCAACCAAGATGGGAAACATGGCATTAGCAAGCCAACGGGTTTGGCCGACAGGCTACCGCTATAGTACCCAGAATTCAGGATCCTGCCTCGGAGTCATGGACTCTACCGTCATCTCTGAAGCAAGATACCTGATGGTTTGGTCTGTGGGTGACTGCGGTGAGAGATGAGAAGGGAGACGCGTGGTTGTGGATTCCCATATTACCACTATGCAGGGAGACGTAAGACAGGGTAAATCAAGTGATATGGTCTATCATATTCCAACCTCTCGGTCTAGAGTTTCAATGCTTGTTTGTTTGTTTGTTTGGTTATTTACGTCCTCGAAGAATAAAAAGTACTGCCGCGCGGTGCTGTATCTAAATCATCTCCCGGTGCCTCCCCGCAATCGCCAAGCATCCGGCGATAACAGCGCCAATCTCGGCCCGCCGATCTGCCGATATCTCCCCGCAAAACCCCTTCTAGTTCGCTTGCATCATCACCAACCCTCTCTGACTAACCCGTCTTTTTCTCCTCTCCCACCTCTCTCTCCCTCACTCCTCACCTCCACCATCCCACCAT
>DATALZ010000070.1:0-36651 GCA_036260805.1 Caproicibacter sp. | reverse complement strand
GCCATAAAACCCGTTTCTGCCGAAGTCTGCCTTAAATGCTTCAGAATTTCCGCGGCGTCTTTTCCTTCCGGGCTCCTCAGCAGGCAGGTCTCCCCATTTTTCAGCGTAACGGTTTTCCTGTCAAACCTCATATCCATCCTCGATTCATTCTGCATTTGAAAACAAATCCCGGTACAAATCATCCATGGTTTCAAAATACCAGTCGGCGCCGAACCCGCTTTGGCCCGAACCGTTTGCGAGGAAGCATGTCCGGATGCCCGCATTTTTTCCGCACTGAATATCCAGCTCGCGGTCGCCGATCATAACGGTTTCCTCTTTCTTCATATGATATTTGCCGAGCAGATAATACATCGCATCCGGGGCCGGTTTATGCGGAAAGCCGTTTTCAACGGTAACGCATTCCGTAAAAAAGGGCAACATATAGCTCTCGCTTAAAAACAGTTTCGCCGATTCATTCCGATGGGTCAGCAGATAATTTCGCCCGCCCGTTAAATAAATCCGCTCACAGGTTTTCTTTGCATAGGGGAACGGCGGGCTTGTTTTCGGCGATTCCTTTTGCATATATTCATTGTAACGATCAACAAGGCGTTCATCCAGCCCGCATTGCTCCCTGAAAAACCGAAACGTCCATCTCAAAGATTCCATCATCATCCGGCGCAGTTCTTCCCGGAGAACCATTACCCCGAAATCCCTCAGGGCCGCCTGAAAGGACTCCGTAATCATCGGGTATGTGTCAAACAGCGTGCCGTCAAAGTCCCAGATAAAGTGCTTCATTTTCTGCATTGAGTTCTCCCTTAAGTGAAGTTATTCTCCGTCTGCTAAAACCGATTATACCATAAAAAACCGATTCGTACGAAATCTGCAAATGAACCTCTCCGGGGCGGAGAGGCTTATAATAAATCGTATTCGTCAATATGCAGCAGAATCAAGTCCATAATTTGGTTATTTTATTTTTCTATTTATGATATACTATTTGCATAATCAGAAAGGAACAGGTGAGGGGTATGAAAAGGATACTTTCGTTATTCCTGGCAATAGTGGTCGCATGTTCCATTTCCGGCTGTTCCGGCAGCGGAGCGTCTTCCGCCGGCACGCCGTCTGCGGCTGCAACAACGCCCAGTGGTTCGGTCACACCCACCAAAGGCTGGAGTACATGCAGTCCTGAGGAACAGGGCTTAGACTCCGCCGCGCTGTCCCTTGCAGATCAGCGGATTCAGGGAAACTACCCGAATGTTTTCAGCCTTCTTGTGGTTCGCCACGGATATCTGGTTTATGAAAAATATTATAACGGGGTAGAAAGCAGCACTGCGAATCCGGTTTACTCCGTCACAAAAAGCGTCATGTCCGCGTTGACGGGTATTGCAATGCGCGAGAAGCTGATTCAGGGCGAAAACCAGAAAGTATCTGATCTTCTGCCGGAATATTTCACGCAGGTTGACGACGCGCACAAGAAGGATATCACCGTCCGTGAAGTGCTCACAATGACCGGCGGGCTTGAGCCGATCGACAATAACTACGGTTCCTTCTATGCAAGCGGCGACTTCCTTGCCTACACGATCAAGCAGCGCCTAACCAATCTTCCGGGCACAAAGTTTGATTACAACACCGGTCTGCCGCAATTCCTGTCGGTCGCCATCAGCAAAAAATCCGGTATGGATACAAGAAAATTCGCGGAAAAGTACCTCTTCTCTCAAATCGGAATGTCGCCCGGCGAGTGGGACCGCGACAGCAAAGGGTATTACTGCGGCGGCACCGGGCTATATCTGACGGCGCGGGATATGGCAAAGTTCGGTTATCTGTACCTGCACAAGGGACAGTGGGACGGCCGGCAGGTCATCCCGCAGGATTGGGTGGAAAAATCCACAAAAAAGCAGGTCTCGCAGAATGCAAAGACGGATTACGGTTATCTGTTCTGGGTAGAGCCGATGCGCGACCCTGGCAAGGGCGTTACCTATGACGTTTACCGCGCCGACGGCGCGGGTGGCCAGAAAATCGTCATTATTCCCAAGCTTGACCTCATCGCTGTGATTACCGCCGACGTCCGCAAATCTTCCATAGACGGCAAGGACAACCAGAATATCGTCTCAGATTATGTTCTGCCCGCGGTAAAATGATATGCAAAAAGCAGTATGGCCTGTGGCCATACTGCTTTTCTATCTTTTGCTCAATTTAGATGCAAGTTCTGATTATGCTCATTAGAATCTACTCATGAACCCCCTAAATATAGCGCCTTACTTTATTCATGTATTTTTTGTACTCTTCCCCAAATTTCTTTATGCACCATCTTTCTTCAGACAGAATAATCCAATGTGCTGATATCTGAAAGACCACCAGTATTGCTAGTAATGGCAATGACTCAGTAAGCAATACACAGCCTAAAAAGTAAATAAAATATGCCATATACATCGGGTTACGGGATATCCGGTATAATCCATTAAGATTGATACCATTCTCCGCAGGTTTTGAAAAATTTGATACGGACGCAATGCACAGCAAGATTCCTACCCCATATATCGACAAACCTGTATAAAACCAATACGGGTCAGTCGTAATCTTAAGAAAGAATAGATAGACAAAAAACAAAATGTTTGAAATCTGATAAAAACAATAGGCAACTTTTTCTCTTCCAATCAGCGGAGCGAAGAAAGCAGCACGTTTTAACCCTTCCTTGTTTAATATACTTAAAAGTCCGAATCTTATCAGTATAAATGGGATTAACAAAAGAAATCCGTTCATTTTATCTCCTTGTCCCTAACTTGATATAAATAATCTAAACTGAGTATACCATAAGAATAAAAGTAATAAAAGGACTCGAACCATGATGGTTCAAATCCCTTTATTGTAAATTGGTGGACGCAGCGGGACTCGAACCTGCGACCTCTCGCGTGTGAGGCGAAGAAAGGCCACATTCCCCATCTGCACTAATTCGGCAAGGATCCAGTATTCATGCGGCTCTAGCTCTATTTTTACTTTGCTGTCGCAGAATTGGCGTAGTTTTTCACCGCAGAGATTACTGATTACTATAAGCTATCTGGCTCATTTCTGAACAATAATATGATAAATTTTAACTAACCATGTACATTTTTTCGTAATATTCCATATACTCCCCGGATGTCACTCGCTGCATCCATTCTTCGTTTTCCATGTACCATTTAATTGTTTCGTCAATTCCCCGCTCAAATGTATACGTTGGGCGCCATCCTAACTCCGCAGTAATTTTACTGCTGTCAATCGCGTAACGCCTATCGTGGCCTGGCCTATCCTTCACATACGTGATTAACAGTTCCGGTTTATGTAAATTCTTAAGGATCAGTTTAACGATTTCAATATTTGCCCTTTCATTGTGTCCTCCAATATTATAAACTTCGCCGATTTGGCCTTTCCGCAGAACAGCTTCAATACCCCTACAATGATCACTAACGTGCAGCCAATCTCTAATCTGCATACCATCCCCATAAATCGGAAGATTTTTATTGTGATTGCAGTTGTTAATCATAAGGGGAATCAGCTTTTCCGGAAATTGAAAGGGGCCATAATTATTAGAGCAACGTGTAATATTGACGGGCATTCCGAACGTTGCATAGTACGCATGTACAATCATATCCGCACTGGCTTTGGTAGCCGAGTATGGACTATTGGGTGCAAGCGGAGTTGATTCCGTGAACATTCCCGTTTTTCCCAGTGCTCCATATACTTCATCCGTCGACACTTGTAAGAATTTCACACCGTTTTTATAATCATAACTGTATTTATCTTCAGGATTAGTTTTCCAGTACTTTTTAGCTGCTTCCAAAAGCGTTTGAGTACCGAGAATATTAGTCTCAAAAAATACTCTCGGGGTTTCTATACTGCGATCCACATGTGATTCCGCAGCAAAATTTACAACCGTATCAATATCATATCTATTGAAAATTTGATGAACGAGATTTGCATCACAAATATTCCCCTTTATAAAAGTGTATCGCGGATCGTTTTCAATTTCTTTCAGGTTTTCCAGATTGCCCGCGTAAGTCAGTTCATCTAAATTGATTATGCTGTAATCATACGCTGACAGCATATACTTAATGAAATTAGATCCTATAAAGCCAGCTCCGCCGGTAACCAAAATATGGTTCATAAATTATTCCTCCGCAACGTGCATGATATAGCGTCCATAGTTAGTCTTTATCATTGGTTTTGCCAGATTCATAAGTTGCTGTTTCGATATGTAGTGCATTCTATAAGCTATTTCTTCAATGCAGGAAATGTAAAGCCCCTGTCTTCTTTGAATAATTGATACATAGTTTGAAGCTTCCATCAGTCCTTCACAAGTCCCCGTATCCAGCCAAGACATACCGCGAAAAAACTTTTCTACTTTTAATTGTCCTCGCCTTAGGTATTCATTATTCACCGCTGTAATTTCCAATTCGCCCCGTGCCGACGGCTTGATTTGTTTTGCTATTTCGACGACCTGATTATCGTAAAAGTAAAGGCCTGGGACCGCATAATTTGATTTTGGATACTGCGGCTTTTCTTCCAACGAGAGGACATTGCCCTCGGGATCAAATTCCACTACACCAAAACTGGAAGGGTCATTTACCGGATACCCAAAAATTACAGCACCGTATTTTAGCGAAGCAGCCTTTGCGAGAACTGCAGAGAAACTTGCCCCGTAGAAAATATTATCTCCCAGAATAAGGGCCACCTTATCGCTTTCGATAAAATCCTCGCCAATGATAAACGCCTCTGCCAAACCCCGCGGCTCATCCTGAACGCGGTACGACAACCTGATTCCGATATTGCTACCATCACCAAGCAGTTCTTCAAAGCAAGGCAAATCGCGCTTTGTCGATATAATCAGGATATCCCGTATCCCCGCCAGCATCAGCGTGGAAAGCGGATAATAAATCATTGGCTTATCGTATATCGGAAGCATCTGCTTGGAGACTGACCGCGTAATCGGGTAAAGCCGCGTACCGGAACCGCCTGCCAGAATAATGCCTTTCATCTTTCATGCTCCTCTTTGTGATAATAAATTAACTGAGTTCATTGGTAAAATCACAATTACATAAACGACACATTTCTTTAACTAACTAATTTAGAAATCGGTACTTTCTGATAATTTCTAAAATTCTACTTAACATTGTTTTGCAAGAAATCCTTCACCTGATTAAAGTACGCCAATGCATGCTCAATGCATATGTCCATATTATAATATTTGAACTCCGCCAGACGACCGCAGAGGAAAATACTCTGGTACTGTTTTGCCTCAAGAAGGTATTTCTGGTACAGCGAATCACTCTCGGCTGTATTAACAGGGTAGTAACGGACATTACCGACAGAAGCTCTTCGGTCAAAGGCAAGGGGGTATTCCGTAGCCACGACCGAACCTGTTGCATCGGAGTCATCATACATGATCCGGCGATATTCCGTGCTTCGGGTATAGCCTTTAGCCTGAGGATAAGAAATAATCTCGCATGGCTGCACTTGACGCGTATTATAGTACTTATATTGAATATCCAGTGAACGGTATGGCAGTTCACCAAATCGGTAGCCAAACAGCTCATCAATAGCACCGGTAAAGATCAGGCAGGCCACTTTTTCCCCATCATAGCGCACAGTCCTCGAATCCTCATCCAGAACAATATGCGCCATGGCATCAGTATTGAGTTGTACCGTGATGTTGGGATGGTTGAGCATATTCTCAAAAATTTTATGAAATCCGCTGGCCGGAAGGTACTGAAAGTCCTTGTTTAAATAGCGTTCGTCATAGCTCATGGCCATGGGAACACGCTCCAGCACATATTTGTCGATGGAATCAACGCTGATTCCCCACATCTTGGAAACATAAGTTCTATAGGCTTTATCAAACAGCAAGTTGCCGTAACTCCTGATTATCTTGTTTGGATGATCCACTAATTCCAGAATGGGAACCCGGTCTCGCCCGTTGAAAGTTTCCCGCAGCTTTGCAAGCAACGGTTCAGCTTTTTCCGGCCCTACAAGTTCTTGCAGTGTCTGAAAGTTGAACGGCAGGCGCACATACTTTCCATCAATAAAACTAAGAAGCTTCGCGCAGTGAGGAAAGAGTTTTGCGTAGCGCATAACAAACTGAATCGTGCTGTAGTGATTCGTATTAAGGAAATGCGGGCCATACTTCTGCACCAGAATACCATGTTCGTCTTTTTCGTCATATGCGTTACCGCCGGTATGTGGCCGCTGCTCCATCACAAGTACCTTGCACCCCAATTCCTCAGCAATCCGGCGTGCAAGGATGCTGCCTGAAAAGCCGCTGCCAACAACGATAATTTTCCCCATCTAAGCCTCATCCTCGTTTTCTTTCAGCCAACGGGCTGTTTTCAGGATGCTTTCGCGAAAATCCACCTTGCATTCGAACCCAGTATTACGATACATCGCATCCAAATCTATCAGATCGTAATCAATTGCCGGTGCATCTGGATATTCTCCAAAGCCCATTTCTGCTTCGGGAGACAAGATATCTCGAATACCGGTCATCCAATCCCGAAATGTTTTTAACTTTCGATGGCCAAGGTAGTAATCTTTGAAGTTTAGTCCCCTCTGGCCAATGGCTGATAAACCCGCAGCCACATCACTTATGTAAATTAAATCGTATAAATTATTTCCCTCAATCAGTTTTGGCCGGACGCCGGATGTCAGTTGCTGAATAACTACATTAGGCAAAGTTCTTGCATGATTTCCTTCCCCGTATGGCATAGCAATCAAAGCTGTACAAAACGGCATATGATAATTCCAGGCAAGCGTTTTTCCAATCTGCTCTGCGGCCTGTTTTCCCGCAGAATAGATACACGTATAACGCGGGTGAAAATTCGGATTGCCAAAGAAGCCTTGCAATTCGACTATATTGACCGTACTGGTAAAAACAAATTTCCGAGCATTCCGCTGAACTGCACACATGACCGCATTGCAGGCAATCTTTGCATTCTTCAATTGAAGAGAATAATCTTTTAGCGCTTCACCGCTAAAACCACCCTCAAACGCACAATGGTAAAACACGTCAATGTCAGAAGGTATATCCAATGTCAAATCTTCAGACAAATCCGCTAAAATTGTTGTGATATTACCGCTTATAAAAGACAGTCGCTTTAGCTTCTCCAAATTGTGTCCGATCGCATAAACCTTTGTACCGTTATGCGTCAGTTCCCGCACCAATGCCATTCCGATAAATCCGGTGGCACCCGTTACTACCGCAGTATTCATTAAGCATTTTCTCCATATGTCAAGTTGACGTCACTGTCGCAAAGGAAGGGAGAAGCCGCGTCATTTTTAGACAGAGTCGGGTCATTTATATCCCATTTGATTCCAATTTCCGGATCATTCCAGCGAATAGCACGAACCAATTCTCGATCGTAGTAATCATCGAATTTGTAAAGAACGATCGTATTGGGCTGTTTTGTCACATAAGCGTGGCCGTAACCACTAGGCAAATACAACTGTTTACGATTCTTCTGAGAAATCACCTGACTTATCCATTTTTTATATGTGGGGGAATCTTTTCGCAGGTCCACAATGAAGTCCAGCACTTCGCCTTGAAGCACACGAACCAGTTTTGCCTGAGGATGCGGGTTATTCTGGAAATGGATTCCTCTAACAGTGTTACTGTCGGTATTACTGCATACATAATCCACCACAAAACGTTCCTTAATTCCATATTCACGAAGTGTACGGTCATTATATGCTTCCGTACTGTATCCTCTATTGTCCTCAAAGTATGTCGGTATAATCAGCTTAACTCCTGGCAGTGAAAGATCTGTTACCTGCATTCTTTTACTCCTCCTTACATTTTATTAATGCTGAAACTTCTTCGTTTTTCTGTTTTTTAGGATCATCTCCAAAGTTCAGTTTTTCCCCAACGACCACTCTCGGCCTCCGCATGGAGCGGGTATTAATGGAGAGAATGTATTCTCCCAAGACTCCAATGAAAGACAGCAGAACAGCACCGATGAAAAATACACCGATTAAAATAGCAGCAGAACCGTAGGGATAAGCGTTCCAATTAAGCAGCTTCGTAATGAACACGACGACGGCCAAGATCACACTAATGATGCCCAGAATTGCACCGATGAACGTGGCAATTCGCATCAGTACTTTCGTGTAGGAAGTAATTCCAAGCATTGCTACATCATAATATTTGAAAAAGTTAAAGCCTGACTTTCCCCGCATACTCTCCGCCTGCTCATACTGTACAACACTGATATTCATACCAAATTCAGCCACAATCCCCTTGAGATACGGTACCGGATCATCAATCTCATGCATCACTTTGATAAACGCCCGGTCATACAGGCCGAACCCATTAAAGTGCTGAATCTGTTTTGATTCAGAAAGCTTGTCGATGACCTTGTAATACAGCGTCCGGCAGGCATACATCATTTTGGATTCGTCACTTTTGACTTTTTGCCCGACCACAACCTTGTGGCCTTTTTCCCATTCCTCCACAAATTTTGGCAGGAGTTCCGGGGGATCCTGCAAGTCACCAAAGAGCATGAAGGTAGCGTCCCCGTCACCATAAAGCAGCGTTTCGAAGACGTTTCGGGTAAAGCCAAAGTTCCGGGCATTGAATACACCCTTAACTCTCTGATCCATTTCGCAGAGCTTACGAATTTCATCCTGCGTATGATCCGGCGAGCAATCGTCAGCAAAAATAATCTCGTAATCATACTGTGGCAGCTTATCTCGGAATACCGTCGTTATCCGATCATACATCTGCCGAATGCTTTTTTCCTCTGACCAGCAAGGTATCGTCACACTTATTTTTTTCATTTTCCTAATCCCCTACGGTTTCATCATGAGTTTTTTAGACTTATTTCTACAATTTTCGCAGTCAGGTCAGACTGTCGCCTTACATTGTGTACATACGCCCCGCGTTCTGACGGTGAATGGATCAATTCTGAAAAAGCTTGGATAGAATTCCGGAAGCTGTCATCTGCCGGAAGTTTTAGTTGTTCATCCCTTTGCCCAGTGCGTAGGTCAATGACCGGTGCAAAATCTACCGGTGCAGTGAAAATGCGGTTCGCGGTCAAACATCCCGTGCTTCCCCACAGTTCTAACTCACACTTGTAACTATTGTCCATCCCGAAAGTAATCTGCGCCGTTTGTCCTGCATTATTTTCCAGTGTGGCGGTTCCATAGAGATCCACCTCATAATCATCTGGGCAAACGAGATTTGCCGCGGTCACATGAGTACTTTCCCCAAGGAGGTACTCTGCTAGTTGCACCGTGTAGCCACCGCAATCCAGCAGGGCACCGCCTCCCAGCTCCTTATTATAGCGAAAATCCGTATCTGCCCGTTTTGGAAACCCAAAAGCAGCCCGTATCAGCCGTAAATCCCCTATGGCACCGGAACGTACCTGCTTTTCAATCCATCGAAGTTGACTGTGATACAAGAACATATAATTTTCATGGATAGCAAGACCTTTTTCATCTGCCAGTGACAGCAGCACCTTTGTGTCAGCGGAAGTAGTGGTAAAAGGTTTTTCCATGAAAATGTGTTTTCCACTCTTCAAAGCCTTCTTACCCCACTGGAAATGCAACGCAGGCGGCAGTGGAACATAAACCGCATCTATATCTTCGTCTGCCAATAACGCATCGTAGGATGCATATCCCTTACCTCCAAATTTCTCTATAAACGGCGCTGTTCGAGAAAGATCACGCGATGCCACTCCCACATATGTAAACTCCGGGCATTTCATCAGCGCCGGCAGAAAACGACGAAATGCTATCTCTGAAGTGCCTAAGATACCAATTCGTACTTTCTTTGTCATATCACGCCTCCAGCAATGACAACAAATTTCGTAACTGAATGTTTACGGTGTTGTTAATCTGTATCATCTGATTGAGCGTTCGGTAATCAACCAGAAACCAGCCCGACGGCAGCGTACCCAAATTCTTCCGAGAAACCTTCAAAAGCACATTTCGATTCTGTTCATGGTAGAATCGGCCTCCTTCCTCCGAGAGAGTCCCATCAAAGATTATGCCTTCATTGCGGCTTAGCTTGTCTGCAAACAGGCAGCTAATGGGATCTTTTCCAAGCAGTTCACCCGCTTCGCGCTGCACCGTTGGTCCAAGCTCAAGCTTATCAAAGCAGCCCGGCTCCGCGTGTGGGGTCACTACGAATTTCAACACGCCATCTTCCTCGCAGAGTATCAGACCAAACATAGCTTTCCCCACTGCCTCAAACAGCGGCTGTGTCCAACGATGAACTTCCCGTCCCTCAATGGTAATGTCACAGAATATCACCTTAAACGGCCAAGGCTTGTCACAAATAAATTCGCCGTTTTCCATGTGCCAATGTTTCAGACTGAAAAGCGGTACAAGGCGATATTCCGTTTCATCGAACATTTTTGCATTGTTGATAGTACGATAAATCTCCGGCAGATGATTCGTACCATCCCCAATAAATACAGAGCGAAACAGTGGTTTGCTGGCAAAGGCAATTTCTGTCTCAGGCGAAGGACTTGTGCACTGGCAGAACGGTATACAGGAAAGTACAGTCCTAGTATCCATATTTACCACATTATCATACCGCATCAGTTTTTTGATCTGCCCAAGCGTCATCCAGCGATGAGAAGGCAGGATTTCCACATCATCTTCCACGCGGATAATGATGTTTCGGTTCCGCTTTTTCCAAAAGCGAGAAGACTGTTCCGACTGAATTTGATCCACAACGATTTCATATTGCTCTGCGTTAAGAAAATAGTCCAAATAGGCAGGCTTTTTTCCTCCGTGCTTTTGGGTGAAATTACTTTTTGTTGCTTGAATAGTCGGAGAAATCTGAATTTTATTGACATTACCAGGCTCGATCTTTGCCTGCATGAGGAAATGAAGTACCCCATCAAATTCTTTGCATAGGATACCAAGATAACCGATCTCGTTTTGCAAAAGCATCGGCTGTTCCCATTCTGTTCCGACTTCCTGCAGCCCTGCAATGGAAAAGAAGCTCTTTGCTGGATTATGAATTGTACCGTCAGTTTCATCGTACCGCCAAACACGCTCCTGCTTATAAGAAATCTTGTGAATATCCACCTGCACATCCTGATTCCGCTGTTCGATCCAAGTCAGGAGCTCAGCAGTGCTATTCAATTTACTTTCACCGCAAGCCCAAGATGCAGCAATGTCGCAAATTGTATCACAATTTTCAGTCTTCTTCATAAAGTCTTCTTTCCTTTTCCATTAATTAAAACAATGTACGGATAAACTCAAATAAACTAGTAGAGGAAGCCCCACCGCCATACGTACTAGCAAATAGGTAAAATACGCACATTCCCGGGAACAGCCAATTGCCGCACTTAGCACAGGCCTGATGCCAGATATCCGCAGCAGAATCGTTGACATTTTTAGAGTCTATGCTCCATAATGTCAGGAAGGTAAAGAACACCCCTACGCCGTACATAACGAAAAGGCGACCCCAGTCGCACATAGTGTACATACTAATAGCCAACCCCGCAAGCGTGCACGGAAACAATAATATAATTAATCGTGCCAGCTTTTTTCTCTGTAAAGTGAAATACTTTCTGAGCCAGAATATAGCTAGCAAAATCAGTGGTAGCAAAAGAAGCATTGAGAAAACAGCAATAGGGATTGTATTGTTTTGGAATACTACGCCCCAACAGTCACTGATAACACTATGTGAATCCATATAATAATCTACATGTAAAAGATAATCCCAAACGAATGCGGGGTTCCCATTCGCCTGAATATGATGCCACGCATCATTATAGCTAGTCGCCGTCTTTGCGAAGAAACCTAAATACAAACCCAAGCCAACTGACACGACAGAAGAAGTTACAAGACTGGCAAAATACTTTTTCTGCTTGGTTAGATACCATTTGTATAGTAGCAGACAAAAAACGAATGGTATAAACATAGCAACATACATTTCATGAGTAAGTACAGCAAGCGCTGAAAAGACCGGAATAAGGAAAACGCCACGCTCTTTAATGATAATGATGCATGACAGCAAGAAAAAGATAATAAGTACTTCATCAAAACGCGCTAAAAAATGATAACCAAAAAACAATGTCACGGCAAACGGCGAGCACAAAAACAATAGAAAGCACTTTTGCATACTGTTGCGATATGTAATATGTTTTCGATCGTACAATATGCATAGCTCTAGTGCCAGCATCAATGCAATGCAAAAGACCCCGTACAGAACATATTTTTTTACTGTGAAATCAACATGGAACAATTCAAGAAGCGTTCCTGCCAATGCACGGCGCACAAAACCTAGGTTTTGCCAACTAAACAAATACTGTGCACTAACTTGAAGATTAATATTCTTGAATGATGGGTACTGTGCAATTATATTGGCTACAAACAAAACTGCTACAGCATAAATGAGTGGATACTTCCGGCCGATATTTAGAATTTTGGGGATTAGAAAAACGATTCCAAGTGCAATGAAAAAAGTTGCAAATATTACTGCAGGCAATGTACTAAGCTTAAGCGCCTTATAAGAGATACACATCCGACCGTTTGAAATTATGGTACCATTTTTTTGAAGATGACAATCCGGATTTTTTTGTAGGGTATTTGTTGCAATAAGGAACTGTAGAGAATTACTCTCATTCAATCCAACAGCTTCAAGCGTTAATACGGATTTTCCTACATAAGACAAATTTTTGTTATTTATTATAAGTGAAGTCCACTCCTTATTGCTGCAATCTGAAAGTAAAATAAAGCCTGTTTGTTTCTGGTTCTTTGTTTGCAGCGTGTATCGAACACCCATTCCAGAATTTGGTGAAATGTAGGCAGGTAAACAACTAACATATAATTTAGGGGTATGTTCCAATATTAGTTCCTGCGTAAATACCTGTCCATTTAGGAAAGTGTCACAGTGTTCCTCTCCATTACGCATAGTATTAACTTGTATATCTTTTGTAAAAAATAGTAATCCACTAATTAGCGAAATTACTAACGCAATGATGGCATTTCTTACTATAAGAGAGTGTCTCACGTTTTTTCCCCTTTGCTCTATCGCTTCTTTTCTTTTTCGTAATTCTCCTTTAGCTTCCTTTTTCTGGCTCATAGCTTCTTTCCCATCCTCTTCTTCACACAATGTTACAATATATCCTTTATCATAGCAGCTATCCGCTATTTGTTTCGATTTTTCAAAGCTAACAAAAGCTTTGCAGGCAATAGCCCAACTGCCAGCGGTTTTATAACGTATGGCAAACCTCTTACTAGCATATGGTTCGCGTAAAAACCTTTGACACGTACAATAGTTTCAGTAACTCGGTATCGGTATTTTCGTTTTGCAAGATTTTTACTGCCCTCGTAATAGTAAAAGAGTTTCTCCTGCAAATTTGCACCACGAAAGCCCATAGAATAGAAGCGAAGCCAGAGATCGTAGTCTTCGCAGCGTAAACAACTTTTCTGCTCACAATACCCATGAACTGTCTCCAGTGCAGAACGCCGCATCATAACCGTAGGGTGAAGGAAGCAGCTTCCCCACAACAAATCTCGTTTATTCGGATAAGGTGGATAAATAACTGTGTCATAAACCCCGTCCCCGTCAAATTTATATGCGCAGCAACCCACAAAGGAAATTTCGTTATGAGCCTGCAAGAATTCCACCTGTCGACCAATACGCTCAGGGGAAGAACGATCATCTGCATCCATACGACCTATATAGAGCCCTTTCGCAACTGAAAAACATCGATTTAATGTTACTGCAAGACCACAGTTGGTTTTGTTACTCAATAATACTAACCGTTCCCCATATTTTCTTTGGCATGCCTCTAATACGGCAGAGCTTCCGTCGGTGGAGCCATCATCACAGACAATCAATTCAAGATTTTGATATGTTTGATTAAAGATGGAAGCAATTGCTGTATCCACGGTATCGGCATCATTATAAACACCCATGAGAATAGATACTTCCACCACAAACTCCTCACTTTTCACTCTGCAGACATTCCCTCGCAGCTATTAAAACATCCTCTTTTGTAACTGACAAAACACACGGTGCTGCGCCGGATTCTACACATTCTGGCTGGCTTTGACCGCAAGGAATACATGTTCTTGATGATGGAGAAGCAATTACCGCCCGACAATTTGAAGGTAGGTATGGGTTTGGATAAAAGCGTCCATACTCCCAACATCCACACACAATTACCGTTGGCACACCGCAGGCAACTGATAAATGGGCACCGCCGGAATCATTAGCTAACACTATAGAACACTCTTGAAGGCAAATAATGAGATCATCCAGCTTCGTCTGACCGCAAAGATTGATTGCGTTACCTTTCAACAACCCGCACAAATGATCACCTAAAGATCTTTCGCTTGCTGTACCCAAAATCAATATCTTACAACCAGTAGTGCCCCTTAGTTGCTCTGCAACCCACGCAAAGCGTTCCACCGGCCAAAGCTTTGCATCGCTTCCCCCTGCACCGGGGAATATTCCGAAGCAAAGCCTTTCCGGTGCCTTACGATTCATCGCCCAGTCAAAGACGAAAGGCATTATAGAACCGTTATAGAATCCACAGCCTCGTAGATACTGTGTATATCTCTCCTGTTCATTTTGAGCAGTAATAGGAACAAGGCATCCTACCCGCTTGTCCATCTGCCTTTTGAGGAATGGCAGAGAACAACCTTCTTCTGTATCTGGGAGAAAGTGTACGTTAGCCGAAATTGCCGATGCATATATATCAGAGAGAATGTGTCGTTCAATAGGCGCTACCATTACCGTATTTGTACAGACTTGATGCAGACGATGAATGTTCTTGATACGATTTCTCCATTGATGCGATAAAGCAATTATTGTATCAAAATAATTCGTCTGTGAAGCAAATTCTTCAATTCCAACATTTTTTCTACATATAAGCGTCAGTTGTTTTCCTTGCCGATGTAATTCACGCGCAACAGAACAATATGTAATAAAGTCGCCTAATGCCGCTAAGCATACAACAGCTATTTTTTCGTCTTGGGGTTCTTTTTTCTTCGGTGTGGGTAAAGCCGCTAAAAGGCATCCATAAACAATTTTGCTGACAATATGCTTAACTTTTTTCTTCCATCTGCTCATATGTTGTCTTTCTTTGCTTGATAGCACCAGAAGATTTTCCCATTCTTAGCAGTTAAGCGGTCACATTCATACTTGGTATATTGGTGTAGCTCAACTGGGAGATTGTCCGCTCGGCAGAACACAATATCAAAAGACGCGGATGGTTTGGCAATATTTAGGGCATTGCCGTATTCAACCCGTATACCGGCCTGTTTAAGCTGTGTGCGGCGTTCTATCACATCTGCATCCAAGTGTATCGGAATATACAGGGAAACGTTATTTCCGTTATGCTTAAGCTCCTTTGCCGTTTCATAAAGTTTCGCATCCAGCGGACTGATAAAGCAAATACGCACGCATCTGCCCATTCGTTTTGTCTGTTCTGTATAGAATTCGGTGGATACTGCTCCTTCTGATTCTGACGAAGCAGGAGTTGATTCCACACTTAGCAGTTTTTCTATTCGATCCATAAGCATTTGCACCGTGACTGCCTGCATACAAACAGGTATTTGCATATCGCGGGGACAAACACGACTCCATTGAGATGTTACTGACATACAGTCACTACACGCTGGAGAAACAACGTTCTCATTGCGGGGGTAACCATAATAATAAGAAGGCGTCGGGCCAAACGCCACCACACAAGGCGTTGACATCTGAGACGCCAGATGCACAAGACCGCCTTCACAATCCACATGAATTGTTGAGTATTTCAACAGTATTGCTGTTTCCTCTAATCGACAGTCAAAAGCATAACGATCTGCACCTACAAGGGGAAGGCTACCTTTTATTCCTGTTTGTACGACCAAATAATTCGGATGTTTCACTTTAAACGCTGAAATCAATCCCTCTAGAGTTTTTGCCGGAATCAACTTAGTCTGAGTCGTTCCACCCATATTTTTGTCTGCACCATAGTTAATTGTAATATAAGTATGATTGCACAGGTCATACCTTTGTAGCACAGAAAACCATTCTGGGTCCAGCAAAACATTAGAGTACATTTCTTCCATATTAACAGCACCACCGCAGGATAGGAGTGACCACTTGGTGTATCCCAAGAATTTTGCACGCCGCAAAATCACACATTCACGCTGGTGCTGATCTATGACATCTATATGACTATGCTGAAGGGTCTCAACAATTCTGCAAGCTGTGGGGTAAAACGCTGATGCTTTCACCCGGATAGCACCTAGATCGCTATGTTTAAGAATTACACCATGATCTATATGAAGTGCCAAATCATAGCAAGTATACGATGTTAGAAAAAGGGTATTTTGTGCGTCATGGATAATATTTATATTTTCACGCTTGCCATATACGAATTCTCCAAAACCAATACGATCTAGAAAAAGATCCACATCACAGGAACAAATTGAACTAATCTCGTCAACAAAGCGAAGGTAAACAAGGTAATCACCCAGTGCACCACCTAAATAAATAGCAATTCGTAGATGTGAAAAATCCGGGAATACTTGCTTTGTTTCCGCAGCCGTCCGATATCTCTCGTTGAAATAGCATTGATGGCAAAGATTATCATATTTTCCTTCAATCTCATTAGAAACAACATTGCGTAAAATCTCTGCTTTTTTGAAAACATAAAAACTAGCTTTTAATTTACTGAACAGCTTGCGGAAAAAGCCCATGTTTTCATCCTTCTTCTTTGCTTTTTTCTAATAACATGATTATCTTTACCAACCCGCCCAACGCAAGTTGGTAATTCCATAATATTCTTATTATACCTTATAATAGTTTTAAGGTGATAAATCTTATTTGTAAGCACAAATTAACGTATTTACGATGCACTAAGGATTCTCTTTAGTTATTTTCTTGACTGCTCTCATAATACCGTGCCTAAAGAACGGAGGAAATGGATCTTGTATATTCCAGTAATATCCATGTGATGAAGTAATACGATACTGTTCACCTAGAAGTTTGCTATAACGATTCCAATCCTCTTGTCGATGATAGGTACAAATTAAAAGCGTCAGCGGCAGCGATGGATTCTGTAGAAGTTCAGGCATCCCACGTAAAGCGGCTCCCTCCGCACCTTCAATATCCATCTTAATCACTGTAGGTTTCTCCCGATTTCGGAAAAACTCGTCCAGATGAATATCACTCGGGCCATCTCCCACATACCCCTCCACAATTTCTATTTTATCTTTGTAGGGGGCGCAGGTCCTTTTTAAATATTTTAACCATCTGGGATCATATTCAAAAAAATATACTTTTTTGCATCGATCTAGATAACGCATTCCCAAATATCCCTCGGCTGCACCCACATCACATAAGATAGCCCCTTCTGGAATATCTACGCCATCTGATGCAGGATCTAAATACCGATGAGGTGTGTCTCCCTCTAACCAATGTACTGTTTCCCTCAGATATGCCTCCGCATCTGCCTGATTCTCTCCAAAAAAGACTTTTTCTCCGTTAACATCTGCATACCAAAGGCCATCTTCTTCTCCCATAAGATATGGCAGTGGTTTCTCTATTGGAGAATTATAATATGTATCCTCTGGATACGTGCGTCCATCAGAACGCTCATAATCATATTGGTTTTGTAATGTTTTTAATAGGGCAAGTTGTTCACTATCCAACTCCTTACGATGTCCTTCATCGTTATAGTAGCAGAGAATCTCCAAGCGAATAATTCGGGAATCAATGCGGGAATTTAGGTTTAATAGTCCACAGTTACGCAGACGGGTATTAACCCCATCAAAACGACAGAAAAGCTCCGTGCGATCTTTTTCCAATATTGAAGCTCGCCTATTTTCTTCTCTCAATAAAGCTTGTATATCAGTAGAGAGTTCCGTGTGATCTTTCTCTTTCTGAATGGCATCTATGCGGGCAAAAAGCTCCGTTCTATCCTTTTCCAATACAGAGGAACGTGCATCTTGGGATTGCTTCAGAGAAGTATATTTATCGTTTAGAACTTGAATATAATTTTTCAATTCCTCGTACTGCGCAACACGAGATTCCAATAATTTAATTCTATCCTCATATTCCTCTCGGTGCGTCAAGTGCTCTATCATGCGGCCCGCCCAGTGCATATTATAGCCTTCTTTCGAATTTAGTAAATCAAGCAGTCTTTTGCTAAATAGTTTTGTACGTAATCTGTTACACCTTCCTCAAGCGAATAGAATGGTTCATGATATCCGGCTTCTGCCAGCTTATTCATCTTTGCTTCCGTGAAATACTGATATTTCGGTCGAAGACTTTCCGGCATTTCGGTAAATTCAATATTCGGTTCCATTTCTAAAGCATGGAAAACGGAACAGCCAAGATCATAGAATGAACGGGCTTTTCCTGTGCCCAAGTTAAAAAGGCCACTGATTTCCGGATGCTGCATCATGAAACGAATCACCTTACATATATCTTTTACATAGACAAAATCCCGTTTTTGACTCCCATCTTTATATCCCTCTTTGTAGGACTTAAAAAGTCCCATCTTACCGGTCTTTTGTATTGAGTGGAATCCATGAAGTACCACACTGGCCATGTTTCCTTTAAAATATTCATTAGGGCCATATACATTGAAAAACTTAAATCCCACATGCTGAGGCGGAGCTATTCTCTGCTTTTCCGCCCAGAGATCGAACATCTGTTTGGAATAACCATAGCCATTCAACGGCATCAAGTGCTTGATGTCCTGCTTGTCGTCGAATCCGAATTCACCACTGCCATAAGTTGCAGCGCTACTGGCATACAAAAAGCGGATATTATTCTGTGCACAAAATTCCCATAATGTCCTAGTGTAATTAAAATTATTGTTGTTCAGGTAATCAAAATCCAGTTCTGTAGTGGAACTACACGCTCCTAAGTGGATCACAAAATTCACATGTCCGGCCAACGATGGCAATATCGGCAAAAAATCCGTACGGTTATAGTAATTTATATATCGCTTATTACGTAGATTCTTCCATTTCTCTGTACTAGCAATATTGTCGACAATTATAATATCATCTATCCCACAGTCATTTAGTGTACGAACAACACAGCTACCAATAAATCCTGCTCCGCCGGTTACAATAATACTCATTTTTTCGCTCCGTTCATACCTTATTCTTTTAAATACGCGTTACACACTTCTTTTGAATTTCCCAACATTCTAACTTTTCCATGATCAAGCCACAGTGCTTGACGACACAGTCGCATTACATCCTGTTCAGAATGTGAAACGAGTAATAATGTTGCGCCATTAGAAAGCATATCGCTCATTTTTCGTTGACACTTAAGCTGAAAATCATGATCTCCCACCGCTAAGATTTCATCGACAATTAAAATCTCCGGTTCGACGATCGTGGCAATCGCAAAACCAAGCCGAGCTGCCATACCGGTTGAAAAATTTTTCACTGGCACATCTTCAAACTTCCAGAGTTCTGCAAAACTCAAAATTTCGTCATATTTGGACTGCATAAATTTTTTATTATAGCCTAAGACTGCGCCATTGAGAAATACATTTTCTTTTGCTGTCAAATCTTGATCAAATCCTGCTCCCAATTCAATCAATGGTGCTATGCTACCACTTACTGACACTCTTCCGCATGTTGGTTTAATAATCCCTGATATTATTTTTAAAAGTGTACTTTTCCCACTGCCGTTTTTACCTATAATAGCAAGGGAGTCTCCCTTTTCAAGATCAAATGATACATCCTGAAGTGCATAAAATTCATCATAGGTCAATTGACGTTTGAGCTTACGAATAACATATTCTTTTAAATTATCTACTGTCTCCCGTGCGAGATTAAAACGCATGGTTGCATTACAAACGGAAATCGCAAGTTCGCTCATTATCTCGCTTCCTTATACGTACAAGATGAATTCATCTTGATTTTTTTGAAATATCAGCATCCCTATGACCAATGAGATAACTGAAAAACCAATACAAACCAGATTTGCTTTTATTGAAGGAACTGTTCCATACATAATCACACAGCGGAACATCTCCAATATATGAAATATTGGATTGAAGCTTAAAATGCCTCTAGCATAACTCGGCAAAATAGTAATAGGGTAAAAAATAGGTGTTAAATACATCAATGCTGTGAGTACCACTCCGTACAAATGTACAACATCTCGAAACCGGACGGCCATAGCAGCTAAAAACATTCCCACACCCGAAGAAATCAAAAGCAGATATAAAAGCGGCAGTGGTACTAATAATATAGCAAATGTAATCCGTGTCCTTGTCGCTGCCAATACAACTACAAGCGCAATAAGCGACAGGACAAAATTTACAAATGATACGCCGACCTTTGATAGCGGTAAAATATATTTTGGGAAGTACACTTTTTTAATCAGCGCTGAATTTGAGATCACAGAGGTCATTGCTTGGTTTGTTGCTTCAGAAAATGCATTGAAAATTAATTGTCCGGTTAGCAAATAGACCGGAAAATTTGGTATATCATTACGAAACACCGTTGAAAAAACTATAGTCATAATGACCATCATCATCAACGGGTTTAGTACACTCCATAAATAGCCAAGCACAGAGCGCCGATACTTGGTTTTAACATCTTTAACCACCAATTGCCACAATAGATCTCGGTACTTATTAAAGGCTTGTAAATAAGCTTTCATTTATTCACCTGTACCTTTGAAATAATATCCTGTCCTGCTTCGAATATGCTTTTTACTATAATTCCGCTATTCGAATTAGTCACTATTTTATGGCCTGTTTGAACCAGATAACTACTTCTAGCACCAATATTAAGTCCAAACTCAACATCAGCAAGCTTATCACCTATCATATAGCACATACTAAGGTCCAGGTCCCAATCTGTCACCGCTTTCAAAGCCAATCCTGGACGTGGTTTCCGGCAATTGCAGCGAATAGCATACTCTGGTATAACTCCTTTTTCATAATGGGGACAAACATATGTCCCATCTATATACGCACCTTCCCGTTCGAACAGCTTTTTTACCCGATTATTAACTTTAATGACATCTTCCATAGTAAAGTATCCTCGTGCCACACCCGATTGATTAGTAACCATCAGCAATAGAAATCCTGCGCCTGCCAACGCCTTCAGCGCCTCTGCGGCACCGTCAATCAGCTTTACATTGTCTGGATTACTTAGATAATTCCGTTCTTCAATCAGCGTTCCATCCCGATCCAAAAATACTGCTTTGCGCTTCATCTTTATTCACCGTAAACCGTCAGAATCTTCTTAATGATTTGAGTTGTAGACAAGCCCGCCCTCAACTTAATAAGTTTTACGCATCCGCCATGCGCACAGACGATATCGCTGCCGATCACTTTCTTATCTTTCCAGTCCTCTCCCTTAACCAGCACATCGGGAATCACTGTCTCAATTATCTGCTGGGGAGTATCTTCCTCGAACAGCACTATATAGTCAATAGCATCAATTGCCTCCAGCAACTTTAGGCGATTATCCTGGTCAACAATTGGCCGTTTTTCTCCTTTAATGCGTTTGATAGATGCGTCGCTGTTTACGCCAAGGATTAGTACATCACCAAATGAACGCGCTTGGTGTAATAATGCAATATGTCCCGCATGAACCAGATCAAAACAGCCATTAGTAAATACAATCTTTTTTCCTGCAGATCGCAATTTCGCTATCACGTCAGGCAGTTCTTTTTGAGAGACAATTTTTGGGTGGTCATCCCTCATTTGTATCTGATTTAATATTTCTTCTTGCGTGGCAGTAGCTGTACCAATTTTCGATACTACGATTGACGCCGCTATGTTGGAAAGCCGGCAACACTCATCGAGCGGAAAACCTGCTGCAAAACATAAAGAGAACATCGAAATCACCGTATCACCCGCACCGGTGACATCAATAACTTCTTTGCTCACAACTGGATAATCATATTTATTTTTGGCATGACGCTCTTGCAGAGACATTCCCTTCTCTGAACGGGTAGTCAACATATAGTGAATATTATTCGCTTCACAAACTTTAGCAGCAGCCTGAAAAATTTCCTCTTCCGTTTTCAGTGACACTGCTCCAACAGCTTCCGTTAATTCCTTCAAATTTGGCGTACAGACTGTAGCCCCGTTGTATTTGGAATAATCACTACCCTTAGGATCTACTGTCACAGGTATTCTGCGTTTCTCTGCCTCAGCAATTATGTAAGCAGCCATCTCCTGCGTAATCATGCCTTTCCCATAATCAGACAAAACGACTACGCTAACGCCTTGAAATAATTTATCGACATGCGTCTTTATTTTCTCTAAGTAACCATCAGAAACTGGTACTATGGTCTCCTCGTCAAAACGAAGAAGTTGCTGATTTTGAGCCATTATGCGGGTTTTGACAATAGTATGGAAGTCTGTTCGCTGATTCGCATATGTCAAATCTGCACCATGTTCTCGAAGTAGCTTGAATAAGAAATCGCCATTCGTATCTGAGCCGACTTCCATAATGACTCGCGCTTTTGCACCCAATGCTATTAAATTACATACTACATTACCGGCTCCGCCAAGTTTGGCAAATTTTTTTCTAATATGTACAACTGGCACCGGCGCCTCTGGAGAAATCCGAGTAGTAGCCCCGTATAAGTACTCATCTACCATAAAATCCCCAACTACCAAAACCGTCTGTTTATTCAACTTCTTAAGCTCTCGTTCCGCAAGAAAACTCATTGACCTGTTCACTCACTTTCTTTTTCTTCAAAAAAGTCCGCCTCCAGCATCGCGCATAATGCATGATAAACAGGCAGGTGATACTCCTGAATTGCAAATGTTGATTCACTAGGCACACATATCGCAACGTCGCAAAGTTCCCGGGCTTTTCCCCCAGTTTGTCCTGTCAGAGCCACCGAGTGGATTCCCTTTGCCTTCGCCGTCATTAATGCATAAAGTATGTTTCTTGAATTACCCGAAGTGGTAATTCCTATAAAGACATCGCCCTTATTTCCGTAACCGTAAAGCATTTGTGCAAAACCGACTGCAGCATCCACATCATTAGAAAATGCAGAAGTTAACGCTGGCATGGACGTTAATGGTATAGCTGATAAGGTCCCTTCCATCTTGTTTGTCAGGGCTTGCCCTTCTAAACCAAATTGTTTCTTCATTTCACATTCAAATGAATGGTTAATTCGACGATTAAATCGGAAGGATTTCATCAATTCGCCTACTATATGCTCACTATCCGCTGCGCTGCCTCCATTACCAGCGATCAGTAATTTGCCACCGTTACGATAGCATTCTGTTAACATTTTATGCGTTTCTAAGATAGATTCCCGGCATACCGTCAGCGCTGGATAGCGCTCAAGCAGTTCATTAAATATTTCATCGGAAGACATTTCTTTCTTTTTCATTGTTTTCTCCTGTCAGCAATTTGCTGCATAAATATTTAGCCGAGTATAGCTTTCTGCCTTTAAGTAACACCTGTGATTTGACTCTATTCTTTGCAGAATTAGTTTCTATAAATTTTCATTATTTGCTTAAGATTTTTCTCCAACCCAAAATTTTCAATTTTTTGTGCATTATTTTTTATTGAGTTAAGATTTTCATTATTATGTAAAAAAAATAGCATCTTCTCCTGAAGCTCATTTGATGAAGAAACTAGAAAATTGAGTTTACTTCCTTCTATTAACTCTCTGTGTCCCTTAATATCGCTTGCAATAACAGGCAAACCACAGGCTAATGCTTCCAATATGTTGAACGGTAAGCCTTCACATAAGCTGGTTGAGATACAAACATCGCAGGCCGCATATAAGTTTCTGATATTATTAATATACCCTGGGAAGCAAACCTGATTGCTTATGCCAAGTTCACGTGTAAGTTGTTTGCATTTCTCCAAAAGAACGCCTTCTCCTGCAAGAAATAGCTTCATATGGGAGTTTCCCTGACATACAACTGAAAAAGATTTGATTAGAAAAGCTTGATTTTTTCTCTTAGAAAACTCTGCTGCATAAACATAAGCTACATCAGTTTTTGCAAGGCTATAGCTAGTGCGTGCCGCCGTATGTTCTTCGTCTGTAATCGGAGGAAATTTCGTTAAGTCGACTCCCATCCCATTGATGTAGCGGAGCTTTCCGTGATAGAGTTTATGCTTTTGTGCAATTGCATAATCCTCGTGGTTCATAACCATTAAAACATCAGTAACATGTGCACACAACTTTTCTGGCAACAAATACTTCCATCTTTTTAGCCCGTCTCCTTCATTAAAAAGGTAGCCATGTACTGTGCAATACACTTTGGGCCGTTTATGCAGAAATAATATTGCCGCACGAATAACAGCACTTGCCAACATTGTATGCGTGCTTATGATGTCAAACTTTTGCACTCTTATTAATTTACGCGCCGTCAAAGCTGCCCGTACATTCTGAAAACTTGTCATGCTTTTACAAAATGGCAGATCTACAACATAATCGGCATATGGAATTGTCTTTATCTCATTCGTACCAACCCAGACTTCATAACCATCCTCCCGAAATGCTTTCAAATAAGGTAAATGAAAATTCATTATGTGGGAAACAGTAGAAGCACAATATAGTATTTTTTTCTTCATCGGCATCTATGCCTTCTTTTCGTCCGCTTTCCTAAAAATCTGTCGTGACACTTAACCATAAGTATAGCCGCACACGATTAAATCGTTGAAAAGCCCTATTAGAGGATTAAGATAACTTCGAAGTAAAAAGTAAACCTATTAATCGATTATATGGTTAACAGTTTTTACCAGCATATTTGTTTCTGTTGGAATTATGTGCGCATGGATACTGTCATAATCTTCAATTTAGTATATCATATTTCTTGGTAGAACGCGAACCATTTATTAGAAATAATATTCTTTTTTATGTACCAACCTGATTTAACTCTGTGAATAGGTCTCACTACAGTTAATTGGTATGAGCCAAACACTTTTCACCCTGCTTGACTCGTTTTTCAAGTCCAAGTTGTGCGGCTGCCTGCTTCATTCCAACTCCATCTGAGGGCTTACCCGCTTCTTCCTTAGTCTTCAAACTGAGGCCAAAAATCTGTGTCTTTTCATTTGATCGGAGATAACATACTTTTCAAGGATGCTGAATTATCTCTCAATAGGGGAGAACACATCGGCATCGTTAGCCAAAACGGAACAGGGAAAAGTACTCTGATTAAAATCTGTACAGAGCAGATGATTTCCAATGCAGGCCGGGTAGTATGGCAGCGCAAAACCACCGTTGGATATTTAGACCAGGATGCAAAAATAGATTTTAACTTGACGATGAAAGAATTCCTGAAATCGGCATTTGAAGTGCTCTACGGGATTTAAAAAAGATGAATGAACTTTATTCTCGTGCCACAAACGGGGATATGGCTGCCTTGGAGCTAGCTGCGGACTGTCAGGGATACGCGGTAAACCCTGCTGTCTGTTTACGAATTTTTCCCTCTCCGCCTGTCTGCTGCTTGGCAGGTTCTCACCCTGCCGCATCATTCTGATTATGCTCATACTGTTCTATATGAGTTCAATTTGCTGATTCATCTGCACTTTTTTTCGCAATTCCATAATTTTGTCTTCCTGATGTGTATAATCTCTTCTAGGTTTTACGAAATTTTTAGAACCCCGATCTTCGCTTGCATATCTCGGTATCAACTGTATATGGAAATGATTCATCGGTCCATCACACATCGTACATAAGTAAACGCTTTCACATTTGTAAACTTCTTTTATCACATTCATCAAGAATTTTGCAAATACAAATATATTTCGACACAAATCATCAGGTATTTCTGCCATATTTTTATAATGTTTCGTGGATGAAATCACCATATGCCCTTCGCTTCTCGGATTTCCAACTAAAAAACATTCAAAATCATTGTTCTCATATATGATCCTTTCCGGATGATACCCATACAGACAACAACTGTGCTCTCTGTCATAACAAGTCGGACAAATTCCCCGATCAACAAGTTGCTTTACTGTAGGTTGTTGCATCTTATTTCCTCCATAAATATCTGTTCTTCTTCTCCTAATAATATGAATCAAGTATAGCACGAAATCACCTCAGCAGAAAGCTAACACTCCATACGCGGTAAACCCTGCTGTCTGTTTACGAATTTTTTCCCTCTCCGCCTATCTGCTGCTTGGCAGGTTCTCACCCTGTCGCATCGACAAAAAAAACGCACCCTTGCGGGTGCATTTTTTTTGGTGGACGCAGCGGGACTCGAAGGTGTGCTCAGCTTTACTCGCATACGCGGTAAACCCTGCTGTCTGTTTACGAATTTTTTCCCCTCTCCGCCTGTCTGCTTCTTGGCAGGTTCTCACCCTGCCGCATCGACAAAAAAAACGCACCCTTACGGGTGCATTTTTTTGGTGGACGCAGCGGGACTCGAACCTGCGACCTCTCGCGTGTGAGGCGAACGCTCTAACCAGCTGAGCTATGCGTCCTAAAAAAATTTGCGCGAAAATCGCGCAAATTGAAGTGGTGACCCGGACGAGGATCGAACTCGTGTTACCGCCGTGAAAGGGCGGTGTCTTAGCCGCTTGACCACCGGGCCATTTGGTAGCGGCAATTGGATTCGAACCAACGACGCTTCGGGTATGAACCGAATGCTCTAGCCAACTGAGCTATGCCGCCAAATGTACGCTCCGTATTCTTCATAGCGGAGCGTTTATTATTATACTCTATTTTTGCTGTGTTTGTCAATAAAAATCCAAAAATATTTTTTGGTGTCTTTTATCAGATGGAAACGGAATAATTTGGCGCTTCTTTCGTGATCTGGATATCGTGCGGATGGCTTTCCTTTAATCCCGCGCCGGTAATGCGGCAGAATTTCGCCTTTGTATGCAGCTCGTCAATGGTTCCGCAGCCCGTGTAACCCATGCCGGAACGAAGTCCGCCCATCAGCTGATACACAGTGTCAGAAAGATACCCCTTATAAGGTACACGTCCTTCAACGCCTTCCGGAACAAGCTTCTTTGCATCCTGCTGGAAGTAACGGTCCTTGCTGCCCTGTCCCATTGCCGCAAGGCTGCCCATTCCACGGTAAACCTTGAACTGCCTGCCCTGATACAGCTCGGTTTCTCCCGGAGATTCCTCGCATCCTGCGAACAGAGAACCGATCATGACAACGCTTCCGCCGGCCGCAAGAGCCTTTACGATGTCGCCGGAGAACTTAATGCCGCCGTCGGCAATAATCGGAATTCCGGCCTTCTGCGCCTCGCAGGCGGAATCATAAATCGCAGTAACCTGCGGAACGCCGATACCTGCAACAATACGGGTGGTGCAGATGGAGCCCGGCCCGATACCAACCTTTACGCAGTCGGCACCGGCGTCGATCAGTGCCTTTGTGCCCTCGGCTGTGGCCACGTTGCCTGCAATCAACTGCAAGTCCGGGTAAGCCTTTTTCACCTGCTTCACGGCGTTCAGGATGCCGCTGTTGTGGCCGTGTGCAGAGTCCAGAACGACTACGTCGACCTGTGCTTCAACAAGGGCCGCTACGCGTTCCAGAACGTCCTTGGTCGCGCCGATTGCCGCGCCGCAGAGAAGACGTCCGTCTGCATCTCTCGCACTGTTCGGGTACTGCACTGCTTTTTCAATATCCTTAATTGTAATCAGGCCCTTGAGCTTGCCTTCTTCATCGACTAAAGGAAGTTTTTCAATTCTGTGGTGGCGCAGGATTTCTTTTGCCTGTGCCAGAGTTGTGCCAACCGGCGCCGTTACCAGATGTTCTTTCGTCATTACGTTGGAGATCGGCTGGTCGAAATCAGTGCCCTCCATAAAACGAAGGTCGCGGTTGGTGATGATTCCCACCAGACGGCCATTTGCGCAGATTGGTACGCCGGAAATGCGATACCGTGCCATAATTTCTTCCGCATCATGGACGGAATGTTCCGGTGAAAGGAAAAACGGATTAACAATAACGCCGTTTTCCGAGCGTTTTACGCGGTCTACCATGTCGGCCTGCATTTCAATCGGCATGTTCTTGTGAATGATACCGATACCGCCTTCACGTGCAATTGCAATCGCCATTTTGGTTTCGGTGACGGTGTCCATCGCCGAAGTCATCAGGGGAATGTTCAGGTGGATTTTCTTCGTCAACTGTGTTCCGAGGTCAACCTCTTTCGGCAGAACATTCGATTCCGCCGGAATCAGCAGAACGTCGTCAAACGTGAGAGCCTCTTTTACAAACTTATCCGCATAGTTCGTACTTAACATGCCGTTCCTCCATTTTCAGCCTCATTGCCGCATGGACGGGCCGAAGCCCGTCCATTTCTTCTGTTTTTCAAGTCCGATCCATTGCCTGGCTGCCATCGGTTCAGGCCGACGGTTTATAAAACATTTTTAATATAATGAGAGTTATTATATCATTATCAAAAGCCTGAATCAAGCATTTCAAAGAATTAACTTTCGCCGAATTTATGTTTTTAAGAACTATTTTTGCAATTCATGATTCGGCGCTTGCGGTAAAACTGATTCCTTTTGCATTCTCTCCGCGCATCAGGAATTTTCCTTCGCTTGTGCCTGCATAAATTTTCAGGACGTCGTCCTCCGGAGTTTCGGCGACATAGTTAATCTGAAGCTTTCGCGCCCAATCTCTTACCGCAGACGGCAGGAAATCCGATATTACATCACCGTACACGGAGTTGTTCATATGACCGTTCGCGTCGAGGTCGGAATGGAACACCCTCCGTTCGCCGATCAGCGGCAGGCCGTCCGGCACAGGAAACCGCTCCATCCGCTCTTCCGGTTCAATTGTGTTGTCCGGGTAAATGCCGAACTGCTTCAGTGCCTGCGGCCGCTGAACCTTGTGCGTATGTGCATCCGCAAGAACCGTCGTCTGCATCACGTCAATCAATAGTTCTCCACTGGAACCATAAAATTTAAAATCACGGTAGAACTGCGCCCCTCCCCGCCCGCGCGGGTGGGTTTTTATCACAAGCTGCTCATTATGGAGCGGCATGCGGGCGATCTTCACGCGCGTAGAGATGATAAAGAACACCAGCCCAGCCTGTCTGCGCATCTCCTCATAGCTGACGTGCATAATGCCGAGGTGCTGTTCACTCGTTTCCTGCACAAGGCGCAGGGCCGAGCCGAATTTCAGTTCATTCTTCGGCCCAACGTCGTAAACCGGCACGTGCAGGCTGCGCGTGTATTCCGCAATAATATCTTCCGTCATGGACGGATAACATCCGTTCCGACGTATTTGCGCAGGACTTCCGGCACGGTAACGCTGCCGTCCGCATTCTGGTACTGCTCCACGATGGCGGGCATCACGCGGCTTGTCGCCAGACCGGATGCATTCAGTGTGTGGACGTACTGCGGCTTGCCGTCCTCGCCGTGGAATTTCACGTTGCCCCTTCTCGCCTGATAGTCGCGCGCGTTGGACGCGGAGCTGACTTCCTTGTAAATGCCCATGCTCGGAATCCAGACTTCGATGTCGTAGGTACGCGCCATGGAGAACGAGCAGTCGCCCGCAGCAAGCTTGCTCAGGCGGTAATGCAGGCCAAGCTCCTGAACAAGACGCTCCGCCTTGCCGACAAGCTCTTCGAACGCTTTGTCGGATTCATCCGGCTTTGTGTACTGAACCATTTCCACCTTGTTGAATTGGTGTCCGCGGATCATGCCGCGCTCCTCGGAGCGGTAGCTGCCCGCTTCGCGGCGGTAGCACGGTGTATAAGAGATATATTTCTTCGGAAGCTCGTCCGCAGAAAGGATTTCGTCGCGGTGCAGATTAACCAGAGCAGTTTCAGCCGTTGGGAGAAGGAATTTCTTTTCCGTGCTGGTCGGGTTTGCAATCCAGTAAACTTCATCGGAGAATTTCGGGAACTGTCCTGCGGTGTAGCCGCATTCGTAGTTCAGCATATGCGGAACAAGCATCAGTTCGTAACCGTCGTTCAAATGTTCCTCAATGAAGAAGTTGAGCAGTGCCCATTCCAGGCGTGCGCCCATGCCGCAGTAGATCCAGGAGCCTGCTCCGGCGAGCTTTGCGCCGCGCTGGTAATCTATCATATGCAGGCTCTCGCAGAGTTCCACATGATTTTTGGGAGTAAAATCAAACTTGGGCTGTTCCTTAAAATAGTGCAGCGGCTTGTTGTTCTCCTTGCCGCCGGCAACAACGTCTTCATCCGGCATATTCGGCAGGCTGAGCAGAAGCGTCTTCTGTTCTTCTTCAATATCGTTCAGTTTGGCACTGTCTTCCTTTACCTGCGCCGCAAGAGTCTTCATGCGGGCCATGAGTTCGGAAGCGTCGCCGCCCTCTTTTTTAATCTGCGGGATTTTTTTGCTGGCCGCGTTCTGTTCCGCGCGCATTGCTTCAACATTTGCGGTGATCTCACGGCGTTTGGCGTCGATGGCAAGAATATCGTCAACGATCTTGTCAGCGTCGTAATTGCGCTTTTTTGCGCCTGCCTTGATCTTTTCTGGATTGCTGCGGATTAATTTAATGTCTATCATGTTTTCCGACTCCTCACAGCCTGTTTTTTAGGCTTATTTTTTCCAGCCTTTTGAAAAAGGTTGGCGAAAACTTTACGTTTTATTCACTGTTGCCCGAAAGTACCTCTAAATCAAGGCATTTTTTACGCTTTACATTTGTCACGACTTCCGAGCAGCTAAAGACATATGAAACGTGGTTTCTTTTCATCCAAACTTTTCTTTTTCCAAAGAAAAGTTTGGTCAGCCGCCGAACTGCTTCATTAACTCGGCCAAATCATCTTCGCCGTAGAACTCAATCTGCAGAACGCCGCGTTTTTTTGTTCCGCCCACATGCACCTTGCGTCCAAGATGTTCCTTCAGCGCAAGCTCTGCTTCCTCATAATAGTGGACTTTGCTTTGATGAGCCTTTGCTTTCGGCTTGGCGTTCGCCTTCTGCGCAAGTTTTTCCAGTTCTCGCACGGACGCGCCGTCCTGAGCGGCCTTTGCGGCTTCCTTCATAGACTTTGCATCCGGGAAACTGAGCAGCGCTCTGGCATGTCCGGCGGATATTGTCCCCGCGCTGACCATTTTCTGCATCTCATCCGGTAGATTCAGCAAACGAAGCGCATTTGCGACGGCTGGGCGCGATTTTCCGACCGTTTTGGCAACTTCATCCTGCGTCATGCCATAGCTATCCATCAGCGAATGGTACCCCAGCGCTTCTTCCAGCGGATTCAGGTCTTCACGCTGCAGATTTTCAATCAGCGCCAGTTCCATCACCTGATTATCGGTCATTTCGCGCACTACGGCGGGAACTTCTTCCACTCCCGCCATCCTTGCGGCACGCCACCGCCGTTCACCGGCTACAATCTGGTACCCGCCGCCCAGTATGGGACGAACCAGAAGCGGCTGCAGAACGCCGTGCTGCGAGATGGAATCCGCCAGCTCGCTCAGAGCCTGCTCGTTGAATACGCGGCGTGGCTGGTCTCGGTTCGGTTCCAGTTCGCCGGTCTTCAGCATAACGGCGGTATGTTCACCCTCGGTATCGTTTTCGGCAAAGATAGCGTCAAGTCCCTTGCCGAGTCCTCCCTTTTTTGCCATTCCTATGACCAACCTTTCGCGGCATAAGCCCGAAGATCTTTCAGACTACGCCTGCTTTCCGTTTATACGGATGATTTCTTCCGCGAGCTCGTCATAAGCCTGCGCCCCGCGGGAAGTCCTGTCGAAATATTGAATCGGTTTGCCGAAGCTCGGCGCTTCCGAAAGCCGGACTGCGCGCGGAATTACTGTACCGAACACCTTGCGCGGGAAATACTTTTTAACTTCCTCTACCACCTGTTGTGTCAGATTCAGTCTTCCGTCAAACATTGTGAGCAGCACGCCTTCAATATCCAACCGTTCATTGTACTGCCGTTTGACTCTGCGCACGGTATTCATCAGCTGAGACAGCCCCTCCAGCGCATAATATTCGCACTGTATCGGTACCAGCAGCGTGTCAGCGGCGTTCAGCGCATTCGTTGTGATAATTCCAAGCGACGGCGGACAGTCGATAAAGATATAACCGTAATTTGCGGCTATCGGCGCAAGCGCGGCCTTTAGCCGGGATTCCCTGCGCTCCATATCCACAAGTTCAATCTCCGCACCTGCCAGATCCATACTGGACGGAATCAGGTCGAGATTCTTAAACTCGGTGTGGATCAGAACATCTTTTGCTTCCGCTCTGCCAATGAGCATTTCGTAAGCCGTGTTTTTCAGTTTTCTTCGGTCAACGCCAACTCCGCTGGATGAATTGCCCTGCGGGTCAATATCCACAAGCAGCGTTTTGTACCCTTTTTGGCCAATTGCAGCGGAAAGGTTTACCGATGTCGTCGTTTTTCCGACCCCGCCCTTCTGGTTGGCGATCGCGATGATTTTTCCCAATGCCATTCCCCCTTCCGCGGCCTGACGAACGGCCGTTTCTCTCGTCTTTTTCAGTTTGTTTTTATTATAGCACGACTTACCGGGAAGATAAAGGGAAAATTCATGTTTTCCGGATAAAACAATTCAAGTCAAGTACGCCTGCAGGCCGCATACGTGCTGGATTTTTACGCAATGTTTCACATGAAACACGTTCAACCCGCAAAACAATTCCGGGAGTCTCACCTTCCCGTTCCGCGAGTCATCTACTATTATTTGCTCTCTTTAGACATCGGACTGCGCACCCCAGCTCAACCTGTACAAGTAATTCCGGGACCTATCTCTTTTCCGTCCTGCCATACATCGCTCATTTTTTACATTTGCTTCACGGCAGGCCGTTGCCCCCGGCGGCTCGCCGGTGACAAAACGGGCCGGACTAATTAAGTCCGGCCCGTTTTGCGGGAAATGATATAGGGAAATAGGAGTAAAAACTTGTAAGCTTTTTCAGGCGGGTTTTTTGCCCCCCGCGGTGGCCTGTGCCTTTGGTATTCGCACAATACATTCAATGTATTCTTCAGTTTCGCTTTTCAGCGTCTGAGCGCATATGCCGCTCTGCTTCATGGTTTCCACGGCATGCGAAATTGTATTCAAAAAGATTCTAACGTCCTTTATAATCAAAGTCTGGCGTTGTTTTCCGGTTTCTTCGCTTGCAATCAGCTTCAAAACAAACTCGTCCGTCTGGCGAACATTGTATTGCCGTTCGATCACCGTCGTAAGAGCGTGCCTGCGAAGTGTTTCATCATCGATACGGAGCAAGGCGCGCGCATGGCGTTCGGTCAATCCTGCAGAGATAATTTTTTTGCGCTCGTCTTCCGTCAGTCGAAGCAGACGAAGCTTATTTGCAATTGCCGACTGGCTTTTTCCCAGCCGGTACGCGGCTTCTTCCTGCGTAACATGCCAAGTCTCAATCAGTTTGCGGATCCCTTCGGCCTCCTCGAACATTTCAAGATCCTGCCGCTGAAGATTTTCCGTCATTGCCATCACAGCACTCGCATCCGAAGAGCAGTCGCTGACAATGCAGGATACCGTCTTCATCCCTGCCAGTCTGCAGGCGCGAAGACGCCTTTCGCCGGCAATCAGCTCGTATCCGCCGGCAACCCGCCGAACCACAAGCGGCTGAATCAGCCCGCTTACCCGGATGCTCTGTGAAAGATTCTCCAGTTCCTGCTCATCAAAGAATCGCCGGGGCTGAGCCGGATTCGGAATAATCTGGTCCACATTGATTTCAATTACCCTGTTTTTTTCACCCAGATGCAAAACCACCGCCCCCTGCTTGTCCTTTTGGTACAAGCATATCACGGAGCGGTGGTAAATTTTGTAACATTATGGGTGATGAAATTAAAATATTCGCCGAGTTTTGCCGAATGATTATTTTTTGCATCAAAGCCGGGTTAGTTTTCAACCGCAAGTCGAAAACTTGTTGAAAACTTTACAGAGTAAAATTAAAGCGGTTGTTTCTGTATTTTGGAACCGTGCCGCGGATAGATCGCAGGCAGCGAACTTACCCTGCGAATAAAAAGCAGGCTTCTTCCGTCGCCTGCCGGCAGCGAATAACTCTCCGCCTTTTCTGTTTTGCAGCCTAAAAGACCAATCGCCTTTT
Organism: Caproicibacter sp.; assembly: GCA_036260805.1. GTDB lineage: Bacteria > Bacillota > Clostridia > Oscillospirales > Acutalibacteraceae > Thermocaproicibacter. The sequence continues at coordinate 2,770 of DATALZ010000070.1, read as the reverse complement.
CCGCACTTTTCAGCTCTTCTCCGGCATCAGGACCTTTCATAGCGGCGAAAACACCGTTACTTTTCAAAAATGGAAGGCAGTATTCGCACAGAACCGGCATCGCTGCAACCGCGCGGGCGCTCGCAAATCCATATTTCATGCGGTGTTCTTTCTGCCGTGCGGCTTCCTCTGCGCGGGCATGTACCAGCTCCGCTGAAAGACCAAGCTCCTTCAGCAGTTCCGCAAGAAAAACCAGACGTTTGTTCAGCCCGTCCAGCAGAGTCAGCTTTATATCAGGGCGCATAATTTTTAACGGAATTCCCGGGAACCCCGCACCCGTCCCAATATCAATCACCGAATCCCCCTGTGGGATATCCATATATTTTAAAATCAGGATGCTGTCAAGAAAATGCTTCGCCGCAATCCCTTCCGGGTCGGTAACGGTGGTCAAGTTGATTTTCTCATTCCATTCCACAAGCAGGCGCGCGTAGATTCGAAACTTTTCCTCCTGCTCCGGCGTCACCGTGATTCCGTAATTCGCCGCATAGGATGTGAGCAGAGCCGCAGTGTCGCTCATACAGCTTTCCCCTCTCCCTTACTCAGCCAGATCAGCAGAACGGAAATGTCCGCCGGACTTACGCCGTAAATCCGCGAAGCCTGCCCGACACTTTCGGGGCGGACTTCCTGCAGTTTTTCCTGTGCCTCCTTACGGAGACCAATCATTTTGGTGTAGTCGATGTCCTCGGGCAGTCGGCGGTTCTCCAGACGGCGCATTTCTTCAATCTGCGCCCTCTGGCGTTTAATATACCCTTCATACTTAAGTTCTATTTCAACATTCTCAAAAACTGCAGCAGGCAAGTCAGGTCTTGCCGTGTCGATTTGGGTCAAAATTTCATAGTTCAGTTCCGGCCTGCGAATCAGCTCAGCCAGCCTCACTCCTGAAGAAACGGGCGTTGTTTCATGTGAAACAAGCAGGTCGTTCAGCTCTTTTGAGGGCGGCAGAATGGTGTTCTGCACGCGCGTAAGCTCTTCTTTTTTCTGTGCTTCTTTCTGCTGAAAACGTTCCCAGCGTTCGTCGGAGATCAGCCCGATTTTACGTCCGATAGGAGTCAAACGCTCATCGGCGTTGTCCTGCCGCAGCACAAGCCGGTATTCGCTGCGGGAAGTCATCATGCGGTACGGCTCGTCCGCACCTTTTGTAATCAGGTCGTCGACCAGCGTGCCGATATAGCTGCACGCCCGGTCAAGAATCATCGGCTCTCGCCCGAGGATCTTAAGCGCAGCGTTGATTCCCGCAACAAGACCTTGTGCGGCTGCTTCCTCATAACCGGAGCTTCCGTTGAACTGTCCCGCTCCGTAAAGTCCTGGAAAATCCTTAAATTCCAGCGTCGCGTGCATCTGGAGCGGGTCGGCGCAGTCGTACTCAATCGCGTATGCTGTGCGCATAATTTCAACATGTTCCAGCCCCGGAATCGTGCGGTAAAATTGAATCTGTACGTCCTCGGGCAGTGAGGTACTCATTCCCTGCAAATACATTTCCTCGGTATCAAGTCCGCAGGGCTCAATAAACAGCTGATGACGCTTCTTATCCGCAAAGCGCATGATTTTTGTTTCGATGCTCGGGCAGTACCTCGGACCGATTCCGGTGATTCCGCCGGTAAAAAGCTGGGAACGGTTTAAATTGTCCAGTATAATCTTCTTTGTTTCGTCGTTTGTCCATGTCATGTAACAGACGGCGCGGTTCTTTCCGGGATTCTGCGTATCATATGAGAACGGTACGACTGGATCGTCACCCTCCTGTACTTCCAGCCCGTCAAAGTCGATGCTGGATTTCAGTACACGGGCAGGCGTTCCGGTCTTGAAACGGCGGAGCTTCATTCCAAGCTTTTTAAGCGATGCTGCAAGGTAAGCCGCGGGGAACATTCCGTCCGGCCCTCCGTCGTAAGAAACTTCGCCTACAAAAATTTTGCCGGTCAGATAAGTTCCCGTAGCAAAAATTACCGCTTTGGCTTCGTAGACGGCGCCCATCCTAGTGGTTACGTTCCATGTGCCACTTTCTCCGCGGGAGATGTCCACAACCTCCGCCTGTTTCAGCATCAGATTTTCCTGAAGCTCCAGTTTATGCTTCATGATCTTTCCGTATTCGCGGCGGTCAATCTGCGCACGGAGCGAATGTACGGCAGGCCCCTTGCCGCGGTTCAGCATACGGCTCTGAATAAAACATTCGTCGGTGGTGCGCCCCATTTCGCCGCCGAGTGCGTCGATCTCCCGCACCAAATGTCCCTTTGCCGTTCCCCCGATGGAAGGATTGCACGGGCAGTTTCCGACGGCATCCATATTTATCGTAAAAACTGCGGTCAGGCAGCCAAGACGGGCGGAGGCGAGAGCCGCCTCGATTCCGGCGTGACCCGCACCGATGACCGCAACGTCAATTTTTCCGGCGTTATAGTTCATATTTCTATTCCCCTTTCCCTACCGGCCTTATTCTATAGGCCGTGCAACGTTGTAGGTAGATCTAAATTAATACTCCTACATGTATGTCTTGAAGTTTACATAATATTTTAAAAGGCAGAGTCTCTATTCTGCCATATGTATTTTTCTATGTCAATATAAAATTTTACCAACTAAGATTTTTATTAATTTCTTCTTTTAATTGCACTCAGGCCGTGCGGGCCCATACTTTCGGTATCGGCCGAAAGTATGCAAAGTCCGAGCAGGGGGAATTTCCAACTCCCGACGAGACAGGTATTTAGAAAATTCCCCCTGCATCCCCGAGTCTCCCCAGCAACCT
>DATALZ010000053.1:0-10207 GCA_036260805.1 Caproicibacter sp. | reverse complement strand
TCCGTCCGCACTGACCTTACGTTTATTCCCGCATACAGTTATAATATATCTTTTCTGCAGTTCCTTTAATGCGCTGTCGGCCCGCGAAGCTCCGGCCTTTTTTGTTACCCCCAGCTTTTTGTGAATATCCGCTGTGCTGAGCACGGCTCCATCCTGAAACAGCTGGTATAAATCCATGGCCGAACGACTCAGTTCCCCGTCTTCATAACAGTCCTGCAATTCATCCGAAGGCGAACATGCCATATAAAACAATGAATACATTCTTTTGGAAACAAATCCTTTGTTTCCGCCCAAAATGCAGCCAAAGGCAAGTTTCTTTTCCTGCGCTGCTCTGTCTTTCCACTGCCATGGGTCTGTCTCCGGAATGCCTGTATGCCATTGCTCCGGATTCGTTTCTCGCTCCAGGGTAGGCAGACCTTCCAGATTTTTGCCCGATAAAAAGAAAAATCCCAGCGTGTCCGCTCTTCTAAGAAAATCCTCATATGTTTTTAGCATTTTCGAAACGACCTTTCCCTGCCCGCCAGTCTACTTTTTCCAAATTAATTCCCCTGTAAATACAATACATCCGCCTTGTTGACAACTGTATGTCAGCTTCATAAATACTGGTTTAAAATTTTCTCCGTTTCCTTCCGAACAGCCTGTACCAAACTTTCAGGTGCAAGAACTTTAGCTCCTGCTCCCAGCCCCAAAATGGTTTTTACCATTTCATACTCATTCACATAATCCCATTTAGCAAGGATATGGTCTTCATCCGCAAATTCGTATGAATCCGGCCCATATTCGTCCACCATAATGTATTCTAGATTTTTATCCAATAAAAGGACGGCATAATTTTTTGTTGCGGGGTCTGAGTAGAACGCTTCCAGATTCAATTGTTCCTTAGTGACGTTTCGAAAAACAAACGATTCCCCTGTCAGTTCAAGAAGATTTATCCGATTTAATTTAAACAGCCGAAAATCATGCCTCAGTCTGCAATACCCAAACACATACCATGCCGACCACTGAAATGCAATAAAGTATGGTTCCAACATACGTACGGTTTTCCCGTTCTTGGAGAAGTACTCGAATCGAACTGTTCTTTTGCTTTCAATTGCTTTTTGCAGCAGGTTTATTTTCGGTGCCAGGCTGTTTTTATAGTGCGACGCCAAGTTAATTACGATCTTATCTTTTACCGCAAAAAAGCTATTGGAATCCGGTGACAGCTTGTTAAGCAGAGATTCCACCGACGAGCTGGACATAACGCTTCCAAGGCTCTTGAGCCCAAGAATAATACTCTGCAGCTCTTCTCGGGACAGAGCGCTTTTGTCTAATTTAAAGCCTTCAGCAATTCCGATGCCGCCGTCGCCGCCCGGATATGTTACAATCGGTATTCCTGCCCTGCTGATGGTATCGATATCCCGGTAAATCGTACGAAGCGAAACTTCATACCGTTCGGCAAGTTCTTTTGCTTTTATTTTGGGTTTCAGCGTTAATGCATTGATAATTCCAAGAAGCCGGTCCGCTTTCAAATCAGCACTTCCAATATAATAAATTCATTTTACGTTAAGCAGCCACTGCTTTGCTTTTTCGAAATCATCGATAAATTCATAAGAGAAAGAGCAGTCAGATTGTTTCAGCAGTGACCGGAACAGCTTTTTTTCACCGTGATCAAGCCCGACAAAAACGATTTTCATCAGCCGGCGTTCCACTCCCAAAAATCCCTGAACAATCGCCTGCGCAAGTTCCGCGTTTACCAGCGTTTCATGCAGATTGACTGCCAGAAAAGCGGAGCAGGACGGCCTGCGGATTTGTTCCATATCTTTTAGGAATTTCTCTTTCACAAGGTCTGTATAGACCGAGAGTGAATCCAGCTGTTCGCACCAGATTTCTCCGCCTGCAAAGGCAATTTCGAATGAGTTCCGGACGATCAGCCGTTCTTTGGGTATTATTTTCATTTTCATCCCCATTTTCTTTTACTGCATTTCCAGTTTAATTGTGGAATTGGTTTGTGTTGTAGAATGCATGGAACAGTCGTTTTGGCTAACAATAAAAGTTAAAAGCAAATCAAAACGGAATGGTGTGCCATGGAACAAAAAGTTCAGCAAAACACTCGAATAAAACTGATTTATAATTCAATCTCCGGCGCGAACAGGGAATCCCCCGATAAACTAATGGAGATTATAAAGAGTCTCCAGCTTCTTCATTATACTCCGGAAGTCTTTGTTATTGAAAAAGGATGTGATATTTCCGGAATTCTGAAAGACGCGCTGGGCCGCGGCATACGGGTCTTTGCAGCCTGCGGTGGAGACGGAACCATATCCGCTGTGGCAAAAGGGCTGGCCGGAACAGACGCGTCGCTCTGCATTATTCCGTCTGGAACGCAGAACAACATCGCCTTCAGCCTCGGAATTCCCAACGATATCCCCGCCGCTGTTGCTTCGCTTCAGATTGGAACCCCAACGAAAATTGACCTTGCAACCATAACCTGTGGAAATTCTTTTTCTTATTTTTTGGAAGTCTGCTCCGTCGGGCTTCTTTCTGCCGTTTTTCCGGCCTGCGACGATATGCAGCACGGCGACCTGAGCAAAATTGGGGATTTTCTTGCACAGCTGGTCAACAATCCGGCCTGTGAATTTCATCTTACTCTTGACCAAAATCGAGAAGTTACCGTAAAAGGCCATTTACTGCTGATTTCCAATATGCCGTATGTCATGCGTCATTTTGCGATTGGCGGCGTCGATGCTCTGCGTGACAGTCTTCTGGATATCCTTGTATTTGCAGATGTTCCAAAGCTGGGCATCATGAAATTCGGAATCACCGGTCCCACCGCCAAAACCGCAGGAGACCCCCGGATTCAGCATTTCCGCGCAAGGTTCGCGGATATTGAAACAGAACCAACCGTGCCTGTAATGGCGGATGGCTGTATGCTGAGCGAAAGCAGCCGAATCCACGTTGAAGTCCAGAAGCTTGCACTGACGGTCATGCTGCCGAAATCGGCGGAAAAAGAAACGAAAACATCGGGTGAATTAAATGAGAAGCAATGAAATCAGCCGGCGCTATCGGCCGCTTCCGGAGGTAAAGGCCCCCGGAACATTTGGGAAAATCATTCACGTTATGATGCATGTCCGCCCTGCTGTCTGGCTGCTGTTGACCCTGATTCTCTCCGCCATTGTAATTACGGTGCTGCCCGGCCACATATGGTCCTCACTGCTCCGGTCGATGCGGGCTCATAAATTTGTTGTAGGCATGCTGCTCGTTTTCTGCCTGGTCACACTCTCCCTGCTTTGGGCCGCAGGCCAGCGCATCGACGTGTTCGTCTTCATGCTGATTAATAAGCGAGGAAAGCGTCCCAAATGGCTTGATCAGTTTATGCTTGGCTTTACGCAGCTTGGCAACGGAATTTTCGCCTTCATATTAACCGCAGTCTTTTACGCGCTGAATTTCCACCGACTTGCGTACGAAATACTGTTAGGCACACTTTCTTTGTGGCTGATTGTCGAATTTGTCAAGGTTCTCATGCAAAGAAAGCGGCCGTACTCTTTCCTGCCGGATATCCGTATTCTGGGCCGCAGAGAACGGGGGCATTCCTTCCCAAGCGGACATACGAGTCAGGCTTTTTTCCTTGCTTCTCTGCTCTCCCACTATTTTTTCACGGGGATGTATCTTTCCGTCATATTGTATGCAATCGCCGTAATGATCGGAATTACCCGAATTTATGTAGGGATGCATTACCCCCGCGACGTGCTCGGGGGAGTCATCCTCGGTACGACCTGGGGAATCATCGCAATTTCTCTGAACCCCGCTTTACTGATGCGGTGGTTCTGAATTCCTGTCTCAGCCTCTTTCCGCTTGGTCACACCTATTCAACACTGTAATCTTTCAGGCATTCCCATACAATTGATGAAAAGCTGTCGGCTGCACCCCAGTCAAAACTGAACAGTCCCTCACTGCCACCGCCGCTGATGCAGTGAACTCTCGTCCGTCCCCGAAAATCATCCATTACAACCGTTAAAGTCAGCCTGTTTCCTGCACGGTAATAATGCTTCTCATAGACGGCTACGATGCAGCTCCCGCCGTTCGGCGCCGAGATTTCGTAGCTGTCGATGCATTCTCCCGTAATGCTCCCGCCGACAACGGTCTGATCTATTTTATCGAAGGCTTCCCGGGGGTTCAATGTTACGAAAAACGTATTCTCCGAATCTGTCATAAAAATTACCTCCCATTTTGTATCGCGGTGTTTGTTTTGTCGTTCTTATGCTGCATTACAAAGTTGTAGATTAAATGATCCAGCTCAGTTTCCTCTGTCTTCCACCAGGTTCCTACATGGAACTCGCTGTCATCATTTCCTTTCGCATTATAACGCATAACCTGTATTCCGTGCGGATTTCTGTCATCCTGAATCAAGAGCGACAGACTCTCTCCATTCTTCTCCGATACATAAATTTCTATCTGATATTTGCCAATGGGGTGTCCGGTACCAAACATTTTCCACCACTGTATCTTTTTCTGAATCGTATAATGACTCAGAAGTGCATAAAACTGCTCACAAGTCTTCGGATCACTCACAACATATTCGGTGGTTTTCTCAAAATTGGGATCGTTAACGTCCTTGCTTACATCATATTGCTCAAGGCGGAACTGGATTCTGGCTGTATTCAGACTTCCGGATAGATCCGAGAAATGAACCGGACGAGTATAGATAAAATAAAAGATCAGCACACATGCTGTAAAAGCAAGGATTACCACCTTGCGCCAAGTTAGCTTATGCAGCAGTTCGCGCATGATATCATCCCCAGCCTTCAACAGATTTCCCAAAAGAATCATTTGCTATTTTTCCTATATGATATCATGTTGCTTTCCGTTTTACTATAATATTACAAAAAATTTTTGTCACTGCAAAACATCAAACGGCTCAGGGTCCTGATTTTTACGGTCAATATACAAGCTGCCTTCGGAATCGACACAGGCTAGCAGAACATCCTGCGGAGAATTAATCTGCTTTTTTCTCAGCTCATCCGTCAGCCAGTTTTCATCCAGATTCAGAAGCTGCAGATTCTTTTTCAATACCTTGCCGTCAATAATCACATTCGCGGTCAAACCGCTTTTCCCGTTCTGGATATTCGGTTCTGAACTTGCGGGATTCTGCTTCGATGATTTTTTTAGGACACTGACTTTTCCGTTTGTTTCAATCAATGCGAATTCAACGTCCTCAATATTGAATACGTCTTTTTCGCGAAGTTCTTCCAGAAGATCATTGACTGAAATCTTTGTTTTCTTCAGGTTTTTCTCAATGATTTTACCATTTTGAATCAATATGGAAGGTGAACCCTCATAGAGCTGCTTTCCTTTCATGGTATGTGAGGTAATTTGAAAAAATGCAATCGGAAAAGCCGTCCAGATCACCATGCTGGTAATGCCATCTAAAAATGAAATATCTTTCTCCACAGAAAGCGCGCCGGCAATTGAACCAATTGAAATACCAACTACATAGTCGAAAAAGTTCAGTTGAGAGATCTGCTTTTTTCCCATGATCCTTGCCAGAATAAAGAGGACGGATGCAGCCACAAAACTTTTGAGCGCGATATTCCCTGCATCCATCAGCAGCTCATTCATAAAACCACCTCATCGTTAGCATATCCAAACAAAGGAACATTTTGCCGCTGTAACGCCGGTTTTTCTCTGGATTCCGGGTAGCCGGTTACCAAGAGCTAATAAAACGAAAAAGAGTCCGGTTTTTCAACCGAACTCCGATAATCAATAACTTTTGTGCTTTGGGCGACCTGTTTGATTTTGGCAGGCTACATCTTTGTGTATATAACCGTTGAAAATCCACTATATACTTTTGTACTGCCAACCATTCGATAAGCGGCAATCTTGTAATAGTAGGTTTTGCCTCTCGATAATCCGCTGTTTTTGAAAGACGTAGATGCTGTACTTGTAACTGTGGAATATTTTCCTCCCGCCGAGGTTGCACGATAAACAGTGTATCCGCTTGCACCTGAAACTCTGTTCCATGAAATCTTTGCACTTGTGGCTGTATATTTCGCAGCTTTTGCCGATATAGGTGTTGCGAGAACAGGTCTTGCTGAAGCAACAGAGGAATATTTACTGTTTGTAACGGTGTTTCCAATCGTTTGATAAGCCATAACTTTATAGTAATAAGCAGTGCCTGTGCATAAATTGTAGTTTGTATAAAATAACGCGGATGTTGCTGCAACAAGCGAGTATGTACCCTTTAAGGTGGTTGCCCGATAAATTCTGTAACCGTTTGCACCTTGGACTGTATTCCATTTGAGCTGAATCGTGTTGTAGTTCACTGCTTTTGCAGAAACATTAGACGGGGTTAACCCTGCAAATGAAGTCCACTGCGCATAAAGTGTTGCATTGCCGTTTACTTGGTAAGGAAAGCTGACCTTTGAGCCGCCGCTTGCCGCAGTGTACCAGCCGTTAAAGATATAGCCCGCGCGTGTTGGTGTTGTTGGAGCGGAAACTGTCGAATTGAATTTTGCCGACTGACTTGCCACAGCGGAGCCGCCGTTTGAATTGAATGTTACAGTATATGAGCAATCATTATATAGATCATAGAAATTCAAGGAATTACTCGCTGCATACGACTGTGTGTAAGAACCGCTGTACCCCTTAATAATCAAGCTCGAATTGCAACTGTCAAATGCCAAAAAACCAATATTTGTAACACTGCCTGGGACGGTTATACTGGCTAAAGATTTACAGTAATAAAACGCATAATCCCCAATACTTGTAACACTGTCTGGGATTACTATATTTGTGAACGCATAGCAATGAGCAAATGCATTAAATTCTATGGTTTTAACACTGTTAGGGATTGTCACGTTTGCAAGAACCTGGCACATAATAAAGGCACGATATCCAATATTTATAACGCCTTTTGGAATTGCTATGCTTGTAAGCGCTGTACAATCTTCAAATGCACTGTTTCCTATATTCGTAAGACTATCCGGAAGAATTACCCCTTTCAGTGCTGAGCAATTGTAAAATATGAAATTACCGGTATCCGTAAGACTATTGGATAACCTTACATCTGATAAAGACGTACAGTTATAAAACAAATAATTTCCTATACTTGTTACACTGTCAGGCATTACCACATTATTAATTAGCCTACAGTCTTTAAACGCACCTTCACCAATGCTTGTTACACCATTTGGGATTGTGACACTTTTAAGAGAAGAGCAATCTACAAATGCATAAATTCCAATGGTTTTAACGCTGCCCGGAATCGTTACAGAAGTAAGAGATTTGCAATCCTGAAACACGCAATTTTCAATACTATTGAGTTGATCCGGAAGTGTTATAGCGGGAAGTGATGTACAATATGCAAATGCACTTTCTCCTATACTTGTAACACTATCTGGTATTACTATGCTTCCAAGTGATGTGCAATAGTAAAATGCAAAACAGCCAATACTTGTAACGGTGCTTGGAATTGTGACACTCATTATTGCCGTGCTTCGAAAAGCATTATTTCCAATACTCGTAATCGGATGTCCATCTATGGAATCTGGTATTGTTATATTTGTAGCGCTCCCGGTATAACCTGTTATCGAATATGTCACTCCATCATCAGTTTGCCAGGTAAAACCATTTTCATTCGTTCCTGTCGTAGCTGCTGCAGCAGGCATTACGTTAAAGTTTAGAAATATAATGGTTATGACGAGTAATAACGATATCATTTTCATTTTTCTGTTTTTCATTTCCATGCTCCAATCATAAATAAACTGTTTTAACTTTTAAAGGTTGAACATTATTGCATACATTGGTTCTGCCGCCATCCCGAAATGAAAACAAAAAATTAGCCCTATAAAACTTAAAATCAAATGTTTTATAGGGCTAATCAGCAAATGCCATATAAAAACCAATCCTTTGTGAATTGGTTTTATTTGTTTGTGGCAACTGGCTGGCATTGCACTTTCGTGCTTTAGCCCCTTTAGCTTTGCGTCGTCACTTTTCAGTGACTTTGCTATTATCAGTAATGATCTTCTGTGATTAAACTATCATATTAAGATGATAGCGTCAATATCAAAAATTTACCAATTAACTTTTGGGGCATTTTGTTGCAAATTTTCCACTTTTCATGTATCCTTCGAAATGGGAAAAGATTGAAATCACAGAAACTATCGTGTTAAATTAATCCACTTTTTGACATAAAATTGATAAAATAACTTATATTAAGACATGCAGAACTGTAGGTAGTAGAAATGAAAATCAACAAATTGTTATTGATACCTTTAATTTCTTTAATAATTATGACTGCTTGTAACCATTCCAACAATTCATCCTATACAAGCACGGTGAATAGCTCGTTAAGCTCAACCAAAAGTAATTCCACCAATGATATAAAATCCCCCGAGAATTATTCTGTTTATGAAGTGACAGATAATAATGATTACTTTAGCTTAGCTATTTCTAAAAACGATATTGATGAAAAATATCAGAAAGAATACTATAATCAAGCTACAACTACTGGAGAAATGATAGATGTTCAGAGAAAATGCATTGAGATATGGAAAAATGAAATGGCATTCTCTATAGCCAACTTAACGAATGATTTAGATAAAAAAGATAAAAGTGCTTTTCTTTCTGCCCAAAAGCAGTGGGAAAGTAGCTCAATCAGCAATTTGAATTTTGAGAATAATATCCTCAAATCAGACAGCTATAACCTAAATATAGGTACAAGCGAACTGCCCTTATGGTATTCACAAGTCAGAGAGGCTTACAAGTAGCGAACGATCCGAATAAAGTATCTGAATTACCTAATCGAAACGCAAAAGAATGGATTCAGCACATCGAATAAGTATAAATCGCTAGTATTCAAGAATTAGGTTCACTGTTTAACCACATATTGGTAAAGCCGCTTAATGTACTGCGTTTAGACAGGGACGAGCGAGTTGATGCTTGTGTTTTGGTCGAAGTGACAGAAAAAAGAACCCAGTCAACAACCGGATTCTTTTTTCTGTCATTTGCTCTTTTTACATGCAAGTTCTAATTATATTCATCATCTACTCAAAATAGAACAAATCCTCAAACCAGGATGATATATCTCTTTTCTTTGATACGGCAGATATAGCTCATCTCGGCTCCGCCAGCTTTCAGGATTGCACCTTAATACAGCCGAAGTTTCGTAAGGAATGATTGAATAATCTAGACTTTGTCAGCGATGCTTAACCATCCCGTGTTTATATTGGGGAAGCTAACTTACATGGTTAATCTTGCAGTCTTCCTGTAGATTCGCGTACAATAAGCTCCGGAGTGGTAAGAATACAGTTCACATAATTCTGCAGCAATATCTGCTCAATCGCAACACAAGCGCTTTTGCCGACTTCAATGCCGTTTTTCCGAACCGTAGTGAGCAGCGGCAGAGTATACCGTGCAATTGGAATATCGCCCAGTCCTACTACGCTGATTCTCTCCGGAATGCGGATGTTCCTGCGGTAAAGTTCTGTGGTCAGATCGTGGGCAATCCAGTCGTTCGCGCAGATTACCGCGGTTGCTCCGCTTTTCATCAACTGTTCCACAAAATCTTTAGTTAGAGAACCACTTGGCTGAAAAATAAGGTTTTTCTCCATACAAAGGCCGCATCTTTTCATTACCATTTGAAAATTTAAAATTTGCTTTTCCGTTACTCCGGCGACGTATTTCTCACAGATCAGGGCAATAAGCTTATGCCCAAGATCCGCCAGATGCCGCACGGCAATGTAAATTTCCTGGCTGTCATTGATTCCGACACAGGCTATCTTTTTGTTATACACCGTGTTATTCAGAATGGCGGTAGGCCTTTCCGTTTTCTCCAGCTGCAGCAACAGGCTTTCGTCCAGGCTGTTGCTCACCAGAAAACCTGCGGAGCACCGGTATGATTTGAGATATCCTTCGTAGTCAAACTTTTTACCGGAATCGATCTGAACAGGCACTTCCAATGTCTGCCACAGCTTTGGTTCTGCTTCCTGCTGGAATCCTGTTATCACGCTGCGGACAAAATGGTCATATCCCATTGTCCGGTCTTTTTTCAGCAGAAAAATACCAACCCTTTGTCGGCAAGCGGAACTGCGGAGCGGTTTTTCAATGTATCCCAGTTTCTGGGCAGCAGTCAGAATGGTTTGCTTTGTAAGCTCGTTGATGTCTCCTGCTCCCCTGAAACTTTTGTAAACCGTACTAGTGGATACGTTTAATTCTTTTGCTATATCTTTTACGG
>DATALZ010000041.1:0-2661 GCA_036260805.1 Caproicibacter sp. | reverse complement strand
CAACGGCGTCAAGACAGCTTACGGCTGCTCGGTGTATGACATTGAAATGGACGAGGCCTGCAATACCGCGAAAGCAATCCTGCTTCGCCAGAACGGACAGGAAAACGTTATTAAAATGGACGACAGGGATCTTGTTTTCGTTACAAACGGCTCTATGACTACAAACAGCACTTTTGGCGACAACAAGACGGTTGCGCCGACCAATCGCGATACTACGGATCTTGGCGCATTTACCCTTTGGCAAAATCTTGCCCGGAAGAATGAAAAATTCGGTCATCCCGAGAAATTCATTGGTCAGATTGATAAGACAAAATGGGTTTCGTTCATGCCTACCATCAAGGGATACCCGGAATTAGTGCGCAGAATTGAAAAAATGACCGGAAGCGAAGCCGGCACCGGCGGCGCAATTACCATTTTGGACTCCAACTGGGATATGTCCTTTGAGCTGCACCACAATCCCTTCTTCCTTGACCAGAAACCCGACGAGCAGGTCATGTGGGGATATGGCTGCTACGGTGAAAACGTGGGAAATTATGTGAAAAAGCCCATGTGCGACTGCACCGGCGAAGAAATCATGACCGAGCTGCTGTATCATTTGAATATGCTCGACATTAAGGACGAAGTGCTGGCTCACTCCTACATTTCCACCTGCATGATGCCTTATGTCACCACCCAGTTTATGCCGAGAAAAGTGACTGATCGTCCGAAGAATGTTCCGGATGGCTGCACCAATATCGGTTTTCTCGGGCAGTATGTGGAAATTCCGGAAGACGTTGTCTTCACGGTTGAAATGTCGGTACGTACAGGGCTGCAGGCAGTCTACAAACTTACCGGTCTTGAAAAGGATGTGCTGGAAGTTTACCCATCCCGCTACGATATCCGCTATACCGTTGAGCGCCTGAAGAAGTTTGCAGGCAAAACCGCCGCTGAAAAGCTGACCGAAGACGATTTGCCGGTGATTCATACGCAGGACGTCAACGAACTCAAAAAGATGGCGATCGGCCTTTTGAATTCATTCCAGCCGTATTACCATATGTATCTCGGACGCGACCAAACTGTTCCTTTGAAAGAATCCGTGCTTCATCCTGAAGCCCCGCTCAGCAAATGACCTACAGCATTTCCAGTTTAATTATAGAGTTAACTTGTGTTCATCCCCCCGCCTACGGCGGGGGGATGAACACATTTTATCTCGCAATACTAAATGGAAATGCTTGAGTACAAATGTAAAACGCCCGTATGCCTGACAATCCGCTTGTCTCGCATACGGGCGTTTTATAATAGTTCGTTACGTTACTTCTATTCTTTAAAGATATTATTGTTTTTTCATTTCAGCATCTGGTTGTTTTGAAAAAAACCTTCCCACGGGTCATTGCCGCCGATTCTTCGCAGAGCGTCTTCCATCGTTATGCCGTCAGGAGAGACCGTTTCAAGTTCGTCCCAGGAAATGGGCATAGACACTCTGGCTCCTTTTCTTGCCCTTATGGAATAGGGAGACACACTTGTAGCACCTCTCCCGTTGCGAATCCAGTCAATGAATATCTTGTTTGTACGCTTTGTCTTTCTGACATTGCTGGTGTACCGGTCGGGCCACTTCTGCTCCATTACTTCTGCAACACGTTTTGCGAAGTCATGGAACTCATCCCACGAGACAGAAGGTCGTAAAGGAACGACAACATGATATCCTTTTCCGCCGCTGGTTTTCAGATAAGACACGATTGAGAGCTCGGTTAGAATACTTTTCAGGTCTTCCACACCACGGCGCACCGTAGTAAGTTCCATCCCTTCATCCGGGTCCAGGTCAAATACCATCATATCCGGCTTTTCGAGGGTTTCTACCCGGCTTCCCCAGATATGGAATTCAAGTGTGCCCATTTGTGCTTCAGATATCAGACCGGGCGCGTTCTCTATATAAAAGTACTCTTCCGTTTCCCCATTGCCGGTGGGTACCGGTACTGTAACAATCCCTTTGCTGCTCTGACCCGGGTGCTTTTTATAAAAACAGGTTTGGGATATTCCCTTGGGGCAGCGCACAATACTTAGAATTCTGCGGGATACATAGGGCAGCATGCGTTCCGCTGCTTTCTCGTAATACCGGATTACATCCGCTTTTGTAATATCAGGGTCGTTAAAAATCACCTTGTCCGGGTGGGTAATCTTTACTCCTTGTATGATGAGATCACTGCCGGCTGATTCCATTGGTTCCTCCCTATCTTCGGCAATATCCTGAGGCTGTGCTTCATCCTCTGGTTCCATTCTGATATTCCTGGGGTTTTTATCGGTTCGAAGGCCTTTGAAGCTTGCCTGCCTTAACAGTTTATCTTCGGTCCATTCGGCGAATTTGATTTCAGCGGCCAGTTCGGGTTCCAGCCAGATGATTTCTTCGTTTGACCTGGGTTTTGGCGCGGAAGCATACGGAGAGTCCATTCTCTTGATATCTTTAAATTTTGCTGTAAGCTCTTTGATATCGGACTCGCTCAGACCGGTTCCTGCACGCCCGGCGTAGATCAGTTTGTCCCCTTGGTATACGCCGAGGAGAAGCGAGCTTATGCCGCTCGTTTTTTTCTGGGAAAGCGTATATCCCCCGATGACAAACTCCTGCCTTTTCTCACATTTCAGTTTGATCCAGTCGCCGTTTCTGGTTCCGCTGTAAAGAGAATCAGC
>DATALZ010000036.1:0-1568 GCA_036260805.1 Caproicibacter sp. | reverse complement strand
TGTGTCTGTTGTTTGAGAACTCAATAGTGTGCCAAGTTTGTTGATACCAATTTATTGTATTGAATTGGTTGAATTGGCCAGGTTGCGCCACCCCGTGGTGTGGTCTGGTTTTTACAGCTGGTTTCGAATTTTGTGCATTGTGTGCATCCCGTTTTCCCGGGGGCGCATGGTGTGTCTGTTTTACTTCAACGGAGAGTTTGATCCTGGCTCAGGATGAACGCTGGCGGCGTGCTTAACACATGCAAGTCGAACGATGATCCCAGCTTGCTGGGGGATTAGTGGCGAACGGGTGAGTAACACGTGAGTAACCTGCCCTTAACTCTGGGATAAGCCTGGGAAACTGGGTCTAATACCGGATATGACTCCTCATCGCATGGTGGGGGGTGGAAAGCTTTATTGTGGTTTTGGATGGACTCGCGGCCTATCAGCTTGTTGGTGAGGTAATGGCTCACCAAGGCGACGACGGGTAGCCGGCCTGAGAGGGTGACCGGCCACACTGGGACTGAGACACGGCCCAGACTCCTACGGGAGGCAGCAGTGGGGAATATTGCACAATGGGCGCAAGCCTGATGCAGCGACGCCGCGTGAGGGATGACGGCCTTCGGGTTGTAAACCTCTTTCAGTAGGGAAGAAGCGAAAGTGACGGTACCTGCAGAAGAAGCGCCGGCTAACTACGTGCCAGCAGCCGCGGTAATACGTAGGGCGCAAGCGTTATCCGGAATTATTGGGCGTAAAGAGCTCGTAGGCGGTTTGTCGCGTCTGCCGTGAAAGTCCGGGGCTCAACTCCGGATCTGCGGTGGGTACGGGCAGACTAGAGTGATGTAGGGGAGACTGGAATTCCTGGTGTAGCGGTGAAATGCGCAGATATCAGGAGGAACACCGATGGCGAAGGCAGGTCTCTGGGCATTAACTGACGCTGAGGAGCGAAAGCATGGGGAGCGAACAGGATTAGATACCCTGGTAGTCCATGCCGTAAACGTTGGGCACTAGGTGTGGGGGACATTCCACGTTTTCCGCGCCGTAGCTAACGCATTAAGTGCCCCGCCTGGGGAGTACGGCCGCAAGGCTAAAACTCAAAGGAATTGACGGGGGCCCGCACAAGCGGCGGAGCATGCGGATTAATTCGATGCAACGCGAAGAACCTTACCAAGGCTTGACATGGGCCGGACCGGGCTGGAAACAGTCCTTCCCCTTTGGGGCCGGTTCACAGGTGGTGCATGGTTGTCGTCAGCTCGTGTCGTGAGATGTTGGGTTAAGTCCCGCAACGAGCGCAACCCTCGTTCCATGTTGCCAGCGCGTAATGGCGGGGACTCATGGGAGACTGCCGGGGTCAACTCGGAGGAAGGTGGGGACGACGTCAAATCATCATGCCCCTTATGTCTTGGGCTTCACGCATGCTACAATGGCCGGTACAAAGGGTTGCGATACTGTGAGGTGGAGCTAATCCCAAAAAGCCGGTCTCAGTTCGGATTGGGGTCTGCAACTCGACCCCATGAAGTCGGAGTCGCTAGTAATCGCAGATCAGCAACGCTGCGGTGAATACGTTCCCGGGCCTTGTACACACCGCC
>DATALZ010000016.1:0-120893 GCA_036260805.1 Caproicibacter sp. | reverse complement strand
TATTTCTATTTATCCGTTTCTCTTTTAAACTACAGTTATTGGGTGCTTGGAACTGCCTTAGGTGGGATTGTGGGAAAATTCATAACTTTTAATACAAAAGGGCTCGACTTTGTTTTAACCGCTTTATTCGTCGTGCTTTTTCTGGAACAAATGAAAAGCAAGGAAAATCGATTATCTGGCTTCATTGGTCTTGCTGGAACAATCATCAGTTTGAGTCTGTTTGGGGCTAATAATCTGGTGATACCTTCAATGATGGTTATTTTGGCTATTCTGCTGGCAGGGAGGAAGAAAATATGTTGTTAACATCAACACAGACTTTCCTTATGATAATAGCGACTGCGTTAGGGGCGATAGTGACAAGGTTTACCCCCTTTCTTCTGTTTCCAGAAATGAAAGAGCCGCCCAAAGTGATTACATATTTAGGAAAGGTACTTCCGCCTGCTATGATGGGTTTGCTGGTCGTCTATTGTTTGAGAAATGTCTCGGTGCAAAGTGCAGCCCACGGTATTCCAGAACTGATTTCGATTCTGGCCATTGTAGCTTTGCAAAAATGGAAAAACAATGTGCTTTTAAGTATTGGGGTAGGAACCGTTTTATATATGTTTTTTGTACAGGTAGTGTTTCATTAAATTAAACTGATTGAATTTTATGATAGACCTTGAAAGTTACTTTTAGCGCTCTGAGAAATTGGAGCGCTTTTTCATGCCCATTTTTATACAGGTGGTGGCGGTATGGCTGACAATGAATGTCTTTTATCGTGTTAACATTTGTATTAATTCATCCTTTTATTTTTACGAAAACAATCAACATAAAATCAATTTCTGAGGTTGATATTTATTCAAGAATTGCGGCTGATTAATGTAAATATTAACAACAATCAAATATATCTACATAGTAAAAAAATTAAATTGAATGATATTCACAAAAATGCTTCTAATTATTTAAAAATATTGGCATAAAACCTACACATTGCGATTATAGTGTTAATAAATAAATTACGCGGTTATCTTAATAAAATTATTAAGGGGATAATGAATTTGCCTTGCAAAGAAGCGAAGATGACGATTGAAAAAGAATTTAGAATCGGCAATATTGACAGCAGAATTTATGGATCTTTTATCGAGCATTTGGGCAGGGCTGTTTACAATGGAATTTACGAGCCCTCGCACCCGCTCGCGGATGAAAACGGGTTCCGCAAGGACGTTATTGAAATGGTAAAAGAGTTAAGAGTCCCTATTGTGCGCTATCCGGGCGGAAATTTTGTCTCTGGATACAATTGGGAAGACGGAATCGGGCCGAAGAGCACCCGTCCAAGGCGTCTGGACCTTGCGTGGAGAACCCTTGAAACAAATCAAATCGGAATCAGCGAGTTTAACCAATGGGCGAAAGCCGCGAATACAAATATCATGCTGGCTGTGAACCTGGGAACGCGAGGAATTCGGGAAGCCTGTAATTTACTGGAATACTGTAACTATGAAGCAGGTACCTATTACAGCGATTTAAGGAGACAAAACGGGGATCTCGAACCGTTCAAAATCAAGACGTGGTGTCTTGGAAACGAAATGGACGGTAAATGGCAAACAGGCCATAAGACCGCCGATGAATACGGTCGGCTGGCGGCGGAAACTGCGTACGCCATGCGAACAATCGATCCAGACATCGAACTTGTTTCCTGCGGCAGCTCTAGCAGCAAAATGGAAACTTTCCCAGACTGGGAAGCGACGACCCTATCTCATGTGTATGACGATGTCGATTATATTTCCATGCATCAGTATTATGAAAATAAAGAAAACGATTTTGAAGATTTTCTGGCACAGTCCCTTGAGATGGATTATTTTATCAAAACTGTAAAATCTGTGTGCGATTACATAAAATCCAAAAAGCGAAGCAAAAAGACGTTAAACATCAGCTTTGATGAATGGAATGTCTGGTATCACACCCGTGCGTCCGATGATGAGCGGATGGAAAAACATCCTTGGCAGATCGCTCCTTCTCTATTGGAGGATGCCTATACATTCGAAGATGCTTTGTTGGTTGGTTGCATGCTCATTACCCTCATTAAAAATTCCGATCGCGTAAAAATAGCTTGTCTGGCTCAACTGGTAAACGTCATTGCTCCGATTATGACCCAGGTCGGTGGTGGTTCCTGGAAACAGACCATTTTTTACCCCTTCCTGTACGCTTCCGTATTCGGTCGGGGAACCGCCCTTCAGCCGGTGATTATGTCGGATAAATATGACTCAAAAAACTTTACCGATGTTCCTTATCTTGAAAGTGTAGCCGTCTACAATGAGGAAAAGGAGGAAGTGACGATTTTTTCGGTAAATCGAAGCAAAGAAGATCCCCTGAATTTTGAATGCGATGTCAGGAGCTTCGGGCAGGTCAGATTATTGGAACATATCGTACTCGCGTGCGACAATCTTAAAGCGGTAAATTCCTTTACTAGTTCCCCCGTACAACCAAGCCTGTGCCATACGACTACTCTGGATAATGGGATTATCCATGCACATCTCGGTAAAGCGTCCTGGAATGTAATCAGAATCAGTACCTTGGGGTAGCGTTTCCGCTGTTTCTGCGAAGCTGTGGGAATGCGAGAATTAAATATTGGAGGGAAGGTCAATTATGAAAAAAGTGCTGGCTCTTTTGTTAAGTGTTTCGATCGGGTTGATAACCTTGGTCGGCTGTTCGACCGCGACAAACACAGGAAAAACCACAAGCGAAGCCACAGCCTCAGGCGGTGCCTCAAGCAATGTCACAAACGAACCGTTTAAAATGACACTGTGGACTTTCCAGGAAATACATACTTCGTTCTACAAAAAAATGGCCGAGAAATGGAACCAGGCGAATTCTGACCGGAAAATCGTTCTCACGGCAACCACGATGCCTTACGACGATATGCACAACAAGTTGCTTATCGCGCTGCAGTCTGGTGTCGGCGCTCCGGATATTGCAGATATCGAAATCGGTAAATTTTCCAACTTCCTAAAAGGCACGCCTCAGCTGCTGCCCTTAAATGATATCGTTGAACCTGAATTGAAGAATATTATAAAATCGCGTGTCGATATTTACTCCAAGGATGGAAAATATTACGGTATCTGCTTCCATGTGGGTGCAACGGTTACCTATTACAATATGGACATCATGAAGCAGGCGGGAATTGATCCCAAAACAATCAAAACATGGGACCAGTATCATGAGGCGGGTAAAACCGTCAAGCAGAAAACCGGCAAAGTAATGACCACCTTTGAAACGATCGATCTGTTCCAGCCACAGCTTCTGGATAAGCAGCTCGGCTCAGATCTGATGAAAGAGGACGGGACCGCAAATCTGGCCACGCCGGAGCTTGCCCAATCGCTGACCTTTATGCGTTCCATGCTGAAAGACGGCTCCGCTGAAATTGCTCCGGGCGGTGGACATCATCAGGAAGAATATTACGGCTTCATGAACAAAGGCGGCTCTGCCTCCATCACCATGCCTATGTGGTATATGAGTCGGTTCACCGATTATATGCCTGACCTCAAAGGAAAAATGATGATCCTTCCTTGCCCGGTATTTAAAGAAGGCGAATCCCGCTCCGTCGGACTCGGTGGGACCGGCACCGCTGTAACCAGTCAGACAAAGGATCCCAAGCTTGCAAAAGATTTTCTTGCCTATTGCAAATTGTCGAAAGAGGGCTGCACGGAAATCTGGAACGATCTGGGCTTTGATCCGATCCGCACTGACGTCTGGTCGGATCCTGCCGTTAAGAACGCAAAGAATAAATTCACCGATTTCTTCCAGGATAACCCATTTGACGTTCTGCTTTCCATAAAGGACGAGATCCCGGCAATCCGGCTGGGTCAGGGTTACGCTGCCATGTGCGATAAGGTTAAAACAACCACCTTCAACAAGGCTTTGACGACGGACTGTGACATAAATGAGCTGCTAAAATCCGAGGAAGCCGCCCTGAAATAATCGAAACCATTGTGAAGCGCGTATCATTACGCGAAGCGGCATCCCGGTGCATAAATAACTGCTGTCAGCCAAGCGCTGACAGCAGAGCTTTTTCCATAAATATTCCGCTTTTCATGAAAATAAGCTCATGAAAATAAGCTAAGAAAGGCACGGTTGACATGAACATCGTTAAAAAGTTCCTGTATTCCCAAAAGGTGACGCCTTACATTTTTATACTGCCTTTTATCATTACCTTCTGCGTGTTTTTTATCTACCCTGTCTATCTTACCGTGCGAATGAGTTTTCAAAGCGTTCTGCCCGGTCAGGAAGTTTTCATCGGCCTTGCAAATTACCGGGAACTGCTCAAGCCTACGTTTATTCTATCGATTATCCACAGCGTAATTTACACCGTTCTGACTTTGATCCTGCTGATCCCTATCCCGATGATTCTTGCGTGCTGCCTCAACAGTAAGATCATGAAAGCAAGAAACTTTTTCCGTGCAACTCTGTTTATCCCGGCTCTGACCTCGGTCGTCGTAGCAGGCACCATTTTCCGGTTGATCTTTGGGGAACTGCCGGGTTCGCTGATGAACGGTATTGTCGCGATCTTCGGAATTCCCCCACAAAAATGGCTGCAAAATTCCGTTACAGGGTTTGTTGCCCTTTTGTGTTTGGCTTTATGGAGATGGACGGGGGTCAATATTTTGTATTTCCTGTCGGGATTGCAAAATATTCCAAATGAGCTTTACGAATCGGCGGAGATCGACGGTGCTTCCACCCTGAAAAAGTTCACTAAAATTACATTGCCCATGTTGAAACCGATGACCATCTATGTGCTTACAATAAGTATCTACGGTGGTATGTCTATGTTCACAGAGAGCTATATGCTTTGGTCTGGAAACCGATCGCCGCAGGATATCGGCCTTACCATCGTCGGCTATCTGTACCGGTGCGGTTGGGAACAAAACAATATGGGTCTGGGCAGCGCAGTGGGTATCGTACTGCTCCTCTTTACGTTTATCGTTAACATGCTTCAGTTGAATTTTTTCGGTATTTTTAAAAAGGAGGACAATTAGCGTATGGAAAAGACCAAATTTTCGAGGAAATCGATTCCTCTGATGATCGTCTTTACCGTTATCGCGGTCATCACGCTATTTCCCTTCTACTGCATTACGCTTGCCTCCTTTAAACCCGGTGTGGAACTTTTGCGGTATGGTTTAAACACGAAAATCGACCTGTCCATCATGTCGCTGCACAATTATCAGTTCCTCTTTGTCGGCGATAACGACTATTTTGTCTGGTTTAAAAACAGTGCAGTAATCACCCTGGTGCAAACTGTTCTGACCCTGATTGCCAGTGCGCTGGTCGGATACGGTTTTGCCATGTATGATTTCAGGTTTAAGAATATACTTTTTACCTGCGTACTGATTATCATGATGGTGCCTATGGAGATTCTTATGCTTCCGCTCTATAAAATGCTTATTGGAATGAAGCTGATGGATACCATGTGGGGCATTTTTTTACCGTTTCTGGCGGCTCCGCTGCCCATCTTTTTCTTTCGGCAGTATTTGAGCGGTATTCCAAAGGATTTTATGGATGCTGCCCGTGTTGATGGATGCACGGAATACGGAATCTTTGCGAGAATTATGCTTCCCCTGATGATGCCATCCTTCGCCGCAATGGGCATTTTTGTCGCAATGAACAGCTGGAACGGATTCCTGTGGCCTTTGATTGTATTGAGAAGTCCGGAAAAGCTCACACTGCCGATTGGGTTGGCGGCGCTGCTGTCTCCCTACGGCAACAATTACAATCTGCTGATTGCCGGGTCGGTATTCGCAATTCTGCCGATATTGATTCTATTTTTCTTCTTTCAGAAATATTTTATTGCAGGAATGACTGCCGGTGGTATCAAAGGCTGAAAATGTGGGATCCCCTGTCAAGCTTTTTGGGGACAATAGCTGACCTACAATAATTATTTACATAGGGAGAAAGAAATGATAATCGAGGTTTCAGAAGAAAGGCTTCCGTTTTTTGAAGCGCTGGCCAGCGACGTGCGCATCAAGGTGATTAAAAGGCTGGCCAAGGGAGAGGCAAATATCAAGGAGCTGGCAGATTGCCTGCACCTAAGCAGCGCAATCATGTCGTCGCATGTCAGAAAGCTGGAAAAGGCCGGGATTATTATGACACGTACTTCAAAAAAATTCGGAAAGGTATGTACTCTTTTGCAATACGACTATCAGGTGGAATTGCCGAAAGAAAAATCTCTGAATCGTAAAAGCTATGAAATACAGATACCAGTCGGCCATTACACAAAGGCTCACGTGGAGCCAACATGCGGACTGGCCAACACGGAAAAGATTATTGGGATCTTCGACGACCCCCGGTGCTTTTTTGATGTGGAGCGTGTCAGTGCCAAATTGCTGTGGTTCACGCAGGGCTTCGTCGAATATACGGTTTCAAACTATATCCGGGAAAACCATGCCCTGGAGAGCATTGAAATTGAGGCAGAGCTTTCATCCGAGGCCCCTCATATTAACGACAACTGGCCTTCCGATATTACCGTATCACTGAACGACCGTGAAGTCTGTACCTGGACCTCTCCGGGGGATTTCGGGAATAAACGTGGGAAATATACGCCTACCTGGTGGATATCCAATCAATATGGAATACTAAAGCTATTTTCCATCAGCCGCACCGGCGTTTATCTGGACGGGGAAAAGAAATCGGATCGCACCCTGGATGACTTTGATCTGGGCAGGGAACAGTGGACCATTCGTTTTGAAGTATCACCGAATCATCCAAACGTGGGAGGCCTCACGATTTACGGAAGTGACTTCGGAAATTACAAACAGGATATTCTAATTCGCACAAACTACAGCCTCTTGAATCATAATGACAGATGAGATTTGCGGGCGGCTGGCCTGAACCACCTTTTGCTGATGTCCAATACTGTGTATTGAGAATTAAAAATGCGAAAAATTGGAATGAAATGCAGAGGGCAAACACACCAAGAATAGCGAAATTAAAGAAAGCTATAATGGTGAGCTATTCGAAAATACGATAAGAAATTTAAAAAAGAAGTGGTCAAGCTTTCTGCCATACGGAGAATGAGCGGAACTGGGCGCTGCTGTGACATTGCCGGAATGAGTTCGAAAGATCTTGTGGCAAGGAATCGCCCGGATAATTTGTCTTGCCCTGTTATGTTATGCCTTGTTCGCTCATATGATTATGGTACAGGTTGTATGTTTAAAGGATTATTTTTAAATTAGCAACTCGAATTTTCCGAAGGTGACTTGCAGGAGGCAAATCATGAAAGACGAATATAAAGCTCGAAAAAATTCTTCAGAATCCGATTATGAGGATGATGAAAACGAAGAATACGA
The DNA here is from genome assembly GCA_036260805.1 of Caproicibacter sp. Lineage (GTDB taxonomy): Bacteria > Bacillota > Clostridia > Oscillospirales > Acutalibacteraceae > Thermocaproicibacter. The sequence continues at coordinate 113,577 of DATALZ010000016.1, read as the reverse complement.
AGAGAACAACGAAGACGAAGAAAATAACGAACAGGATTCCAGAAATGAGGAACGTCATGAAGGAACAAGGCTGCTGACATACATACAAATATTCGGCAGCATCGCAATACTTGCGGCTGCACTAGCAATTCGTGTATTCAGCGCGGATTTTTACAATACGGTACGCACATGGTATTTATCCGCCGTAAATGACTCCATTATAGCAGATGAGCAAATGGAGCAGGCAAAACGGACCGTCATTGGGTTATGGAACAGTATTTCGAGCGCGGGGCCGCAATCTCAGGCAAGCTCACAGGCAGAAAGTTCACAGATGCAAAGTTCTCAGACGGTCCAAAGCTCACAGGCGGCTGTAAGTTCGCAGGGAGCGGTCAGCTCTGCAGCGCAGAGTAAAACGCCGGTGTCTTCCACATCTGGCAAAGCACCGAACAATACCCAGCAGGTTTCTCCGTGACTTTTTGCATCCATGGCTGTCGGGTTCAAATCGGTTTTCCTTTTCTTGCTTTGCTCGCCTTACTGTTTACACTGGACCACAGCGGAATTGCGCCTGTCGGCCTGTTTTGCGCTGCAATTCACGAGTGTGCACATCTTGCAGTGATGGGCGCGGTGGGGGAAGCCCCGCAGGAAATGCGATTTACCGCCTTCGGAATCGATATAATCAAGTCCGCCGGCGTAAACCGCAGCTACCGTCATGATATTCTGGTTTCACTTTCTGGCCCATTTGCCAATCTTATGGCCGCTGCAATTTGCTTTCTGATTTTCAGGCTTCGGTTCCCACTGTTCCTTGCTGCTAACCTGCTGCTTTTTGCGCTGAATATTCTTCCCATTGTTCCGCTGGATGGTGGTCAGGCGTTAATCTCTTTTTTCTGTATGCATGTTGAGCCGGAAAAAGCGGTAAAAATAGTATCTGTTGTTTCGTTTTGCGTTCTCGTCCCGCTTGCCGCCGTCGGATTCTATATTCTTTTGCGTTCCCGGTGGAATTTCACGCTTCTGTTTGTTTCCTGCTATTTGATGGCGCTGCTTCTGATGAAGAAGGAACGGTAAACCCTAGACCTCGTTTGTAAAATCAAGGAACTTGTCTATTTCGGCAAAAGCTGCACCGCCCAGCGTCAAAAATACTCTTGTTCGGCACAGTTTTATCTCGAAAATCTGTCGTTTTTTATTTTTTAAACAAAAGCATAGAAAGCTGTAAAAAGCGCCCTGCATTTCTGCAGGGCGCTAAGTGCGTTATAAAGCGTTCCTTTTAAAGAAAAAGGTCAGCCCGGATGTTTTTCCATACCGCTGTATACAATACCGCGGGCTGCATCAACGGTAACCGTCGTGCCGCTCTTTAATATGCGTGTCGCATTTTGAGCCCCTACAATCACAGGCTTATCCAGTGCCATTCCGACGATTGCCGCATGGGAGTTCATGCCTTCCCGCTCCGTAATAATTGCGCTGGCAGATTTGAGGTAGGGGAGCAGTTCGTTGGATGTCTCCGGAATTACGAGAACGTCCCCTTCACTGAAAAGAGTTTTCACGTCGTCGGAAGTTTTGCAGACGCAGATGTTTCCGCACACAGACCCTTTTGTCGCTCCTGTGCCGTTTACGAGAACATTGCCTACAAGCTGAACTTTTAGCAGATTTGTTGTGCCGGACATTCCAAGCGGTACGCCTGCAGTAATGACGACCAGGTCTCCGTCCTGAACCAGTCCGTTTGCTTTTGCTACATTGACAACATGATCGAACAGTTCATCCGTGTTGTTTTTTTCTTCCACGAGGATCGGTGTTACACCCCAGGAGAGGTTCATCTGCCGCAGAACCGTCGGATCAGTTGTGCCGCTGATAATCGGGCAGTTCGGGCGGTATTTTGAAATCATGCGTGCGGTGTGTCCCGACTGTGTAACGGTAAGAATTGCCGTTGCACCAAGGTCGTGCGCCGTAGTGCAGGTTGCATGTGAAATAGCAGATGTAACATCCGGGTTTCCGCTGATCTCACGCTGACGGAATCGCTGAATATAGTCGATATCGCGTTCAGTGCGTTCTGCAATTTTTGCCATTGTTTTTACAGCAAGAACAGGGTATGCACCGGCTGCTGTTTCACCTGAAAGCATAATGGCGCTGGTTCCGTCATAAATTGCATTGGCGACATCTGTTGTTTCGGCGCGGGTCGGGCGCGGATTCTTAATCATGGAATCAAGCATCTGCGTTGCGGTAATAACCTGTCTGCCTGCGTTTGACGTTTTTGCAATCAGCTTCTTCTGAATATTCGGAATTTCCTCAAAAGCGATTTCAACGCCCATATCGCCTCTTGCGACCATAATACCGTCGGAAACACGGATAATCTCGTCAATATTCTTAACTCCGTCCGCATTCTCTATTTTCGCTATGATTTTGATTTTATGGCAGTTATGTTTTTCGAGTTCACTGCGCAGATCAATAATATCCTGCGCGCTGCGCGTAAAGGAAGCCGCAATAAAATCGAAGTCTTCCCGTACGGCAAAAGCAATGTCATCCCGGTCTTTGTCGCTGATAAACGGCAGGGAGAGATGCAAACCGGGCACGTTTACGCTTTTGTGTGAAGAAACATCTCCGCCGTTCATCACTGTACAGGAGATATCCGTATCCGTCGTCAGGTTAACTTTCAGTTCAATCAGTCCGTCGTCGATTAGAATCCTAGCGCCTGGGTTTACTTCCAAAGGCAGGCGTTTAAATGTAACGGAGCAGATGGATTCCGTTCCTGGTACGTCCCGGGTGGTTAAAGTGAACTCGCTTCCTTCTTTCAGTGTTACAGGCTGTTCGAATTCTCCAACGCGGATTTCCGGGCCCTTTGTGTCCAGCAAAAGTGCAACCGGAAGATTTAATTCTTCACGCAGTTTCTTAACTGCGTCCGAGTATTTTTTTTGTTGTTCGTGCGTTCCGTGTGAGAAGTTCAGGCGGGCAACATTCATGCCGCACATCATCATTTGCCGCAATACTTCTTCACTTTGAGTGGCCGGTCCAAGTGTGCATATAATTTTTGTCTTTCTCAAATTCACAGCCTCGATTCTTTTATATCATCATGGTATTATGTATTTAAAACTTACCCCAGTATAAATATACACTCGATTTGATCATAAATCAAACTCAAAACCGTTTCTTGTATAGAAAACTGAAAAATATTGGCTTGTTGCAATCATTTCAGATAAGATATACAATAAAATAAATTATTAAGTGAGGATTGAATAACATTGCGCAGTCAAAGCGAGAAAATTGTCAAAAGCAGCGTTGAATGGCGAAAACAGAATCAGGTAAAGAAGCTTCGGCTTATTATGACGGTGGTTACCGTATTCCTGTGTATTTCTGTCGCCGCAGGGGCAATCCTTGCATGGCTGCAAATGAAAGGTGCTACAGAAAAAGCCAAGCAGGCTGCGGCAAAATATACGGCTGTTGTTTCCAGCAACAGCGACAGCCTTCCTGTTTATGATAATAACTTTAACCTTATTCTTGTCAATTCAACCAATCCCATTCCTGCCGGATATAAAATCGGCCTTGCAGACTGCAACGGCATACCATTAGAAGAGAAAATTGTTCCAGCTCTGGATAAGATGATGAAGGCTGCTCAGGCGGCAGGCTGCCCCTTAAAGCTATCGAGCGGTTATGTCGACTCAAAGAAACAAGATCAGCTCTATCAGGCGGAAGTTAAAAGGCTTATGACGACGCAGAAAAAGTCTCAGGTTTTGGCGGAGAACGCTGCGCAGGCATCTGTCGGGCGCGGCGGGTACAGCGAGAATCAAACGGGGCTTGCCGTTACTTTTACCGCGGACGGAATAAAAAGCGGTCAGGATTTCAGCACCACGGCTCAATATCGCTGGCTGGTTCAGAATTCCGTAGTTTATGGCTTTATTCTACGTTACCCGGAAAATAAGAAGACAGAGACCGGCTGTGGCTTTAACCCTTCGCATTTCCGATATGTCGGCAGTGACAATGCCGTGAAAATGCGGGAATTTTCTATGTGCCTCGAAGAGTACATTGACTATCTTTCCAATCAGCAAAATTAAACTGAAATTTTATAGAATATTTTGGCAATATTCCTTATTGCGATAATATTTTATAAATAATCGGCAAAATAGAACCTATATTACTTATTCAGTTAATTGATAGAAAAGAGATGCCTTTACGCAGTCGGCAGAAATTCAAAACAAACTTTTCTCCCGTCAGGCCTTAGTTCGTTTGATCCTACCACTTGTTGTCGAACAGTTCTTGGCGGTTACCATCGGCCTGTCGGATACGATTATGGTCGCAAATGTAGGCGAAGCAGCCGTTTCCGGCATATCCATCGTTGATTCCATTAATATACTGTTGATTCAGGTGTTTTCAGCACTGGCTACGGGCGGTGCTGTAGTAGCGTCGCAGTACATCGGGAGCGGAAATCGGAAAAGCGCATGTGACGCGGCCAAACAACTCCTTTATGCAATCACTTTTTTAGCTTCGGTCATTATGACGATATGCCTTGTCTTCCGTACGCCGATTCTATATTTTGTGTACGGTAATCTGGACAACGATGTCATGTCAAATGCCGAAGTTTATTTTCGGCTTACGTCAATTTCCTATCCGTTTCTGGCCATCTACAATGCCGGCGCAGCCCTGTTCCGTTCCATGGGTAACAGTAAAATATCCATGATGGTTTCACTGATCGATAATATTGTTCATATTGGCGGCAACGCTGTATTGATTTACGGATGTGGTTGGGGCTCCGCCGGGGCGGGAACTGCTACTCTTGCGGCTCGTATGCTCGCCGCTTTTGCAATGCTGTATCTCGTCTGCAGAAGCAGTAATATGGTATACATAGACCATCCGTTTCATATTGAAATCAAGCCGGGAATGGTGAAGCGGATTCTGAACATCGGCGTTCCAAACGGACTTGAAAACGGGATGTTCCAAATTGGCAGACTGATCGTTCAGAGGGTTGTCACTACATATGGCACATCCGCAATTGCGGCAAATGCAGCCGCCAACAGCATTTCAACCATGTCCAATATTCCTGGAAACGCAATCAGCCTTGCACTGATTACGGTTGTCGGCCAGTGTATCGGTGCCAAAGACTATGACCAGTCCATCTACTATACAAAACGTTTGATTCAGGTTTCCTATATTTCCATGGGCTCCCTTAATTTAATATTGTTCTTTATTGCCGCACCCGTTGTGGGTGTCTATAATCTTGATCCTAAGGCAACCGCAATGGCGATCCAGATTCTGCAGGTATTCGCCGTGTGCAATGCGACAATCTGGGTGCCGTCGTTTGTACTTCCCAATGCGCTCCGCGCCGCCGGGGATGTTAAGTTTACCATGATTACTTCTGCCGTTTCCATGTGGGTCTTCCGCATCGGATTCTGTTATATCCTCACGGGAGTCTTCGGCATGGGAGTGCTTGGCGTCTGGTGCGCGATGTTTATCGACTGGGCAGTCCGCATGACTGTTTTCATGATACGTTTTCATGGTTCAAAATGGAAAACGAAGAAGGTTATTTAAATTTCCTCAAAGCACGGGTAGAAAATCTGCCCGTCCGGAAAAGCACAATGAACCGGAGAAAATACTTGCATTCCCCAATAATGTATGGTATAATTCCAATGTTATGTTGCAGTTCGTTTAAAGAGGTGACAGGAATGAAAGAGAAGATCCATCCGCAGTATAAAGAAACAACAATCACATGCGCTTGCGGCAACGTGATTCATACAAAATCCACCAAGCAAGACATCCATGTCGAAATCTGCTCGAAATGCCACCCGTTTTTCACGGGCAAACAGAAGCTGATTGATACGAGCGGCCGTGTTGACATGTTTAAAAAGCGTTACGGTTTGGATAAGTAATTTGATCTTCGTATCTGCACAGGAGCGGCGCTCGCAAAGCGCCGCTTATTTTTCTTGTGTATTAAAAATACAGGTGAGGGTTTTGTACTTGTTCCTTTGATTTTTCTACGAAAGGCATCGCATTATATGGAAGAATACCAAACAACTGAAAACGAAGCGAACGCCGAGTTCACGGAGCGGCGATCCCGTTTCATAGGTTATGCGAAGCCCGTAAAGTCGGAGGAAGAAGCCATGGAGTTTATTCGCTCCATTCGTGCCCTTCACCGTGAAGCCACACATAACGTGTATGCTTATGTATTGCGTGCCGGTCAGGCGAGGCGTTATTCCGACGATGGTGAACCGCAGGGTACTGCGGGTGTTCCCGTACTTGATGTGCTGCTAAAATCCGGTGTCACTGACACCGCTGTTGTGGTCACACGGTATTTCGGCGGAATATTACTCGGCGCAGGCGGTTTGGTTCGGGCTTATTCGCACGGCGCATCAATTGCGCTGGAAGCGGCCGGCATCATTACGATGGGTGCCTGTTATCAGGCAAAACTAAAATGTGACTACAGCCGTTACGGAAAGGTAGCCCCTTTAATTTCGGAGCACGGCGGAACGGTAGACGATGCCGCTTTTACGGATGAAGTCTCAGTTGCGTTTCATATTCCTTGTGATTCTATGCAGAAATTTCAAACTGCTTTGGCAGATTCCACCTGCGGAGACTGTGCCGCCGAAATCGGAACAAAAAATTATTATAAAATTTTGTAGATATTTTTTAATAAAGGCAGGGAAACGGCAGCCGTTTTGCGTATAACTTATATAGAAAGCAGATAAAATTATGGATGAATACGCAGGAGGTGCTGGATTGACCGTCAGAGAACGTACCGAAGAACTCGAAGAGAAAATATTATCACCTTATGCTGCACTTTCAAAAAACTCCCGCGGTCGAGCGGTGCCGGAAGAAACATGCAATCTGCGTACTGCTTTTCAGCGCGACAGAGACAGAATTATACACTGCAAATCCTTTCGCAGGCTGAAACATAAAACACAGGTGTTTCTTTCGCCGGAGGGCGACCATTACCGCACGCGGCTTACTCATACTCTGGAAGTTGCTCAGATTGCCCGAACCATCGCCCGTGCGCTTCTTTTAAATGAAGATTTAACGGAAGCAATCGCTCTTGGCCACGATCTTGGGCATACGCCGTTTGGGCATGCCGGCGAGCGCGCGCTGAACAGCCTTTTTCCCGGTGGGTTCCGCCACTATGAGCAGAGTGTACGTGTTGTTGAAAAGCTGGAAAAGGGTGGGCAAGGTTTGAATCTGACCAGCGAAGTCCGTGACGGAATTTTATGCCATACAACCGGTAAAGAAGCTTGTACGGCGGAAGGCCGTATTGTCCGTCTGGCCGACCGAATCGCTTTCCTGAATCACGATATTGACGATGCGGAGCGTGCAGATGTTCTTCGCGAAGGGGAAATCCCCAAAACCATTACAGGCGTCTTAGGTTCCAGTAAGGCGAAACGTATCGATAAGCTCGTACACTCGGTTGTAGAAAACAGTCAGAATGGGCAGCTGAATATGGAACCTGAAGTAAAGGCGGCGTTTGATGAGCTTGCAGTTTTTATGGACAGCCATGTTTACTGTAATCCATATGCCAAGGCGGAAGAGAAAAAGGTTCCCGGTTTGATTGCCGCGCTTTACGAATATTTAATTAAGCCTGAAAATATACCTTACGATATGCGCGTCATAGCGGAGCGTGACGGAAATGAACGCGCCGCCTGTGATTTTATCGCAGGTATGACGGATCATTATGCGGTCCAGCTTTTTGAAAGAATCTATGTTCCAAAATCCTGGAAAATGTAGTATGCGAAAGTTAACAGCCTTTTTCACCACGGTCGGAGGGGGATGAAATTATGCCGCTGCCGGACGCTTTTCTGCAGGAACTAAAAGCGCGAAGTGATCTTGCAGAAGTCGCCTCAAATTATGTAAGTTTAAAGCGGAGCGGCAAAAACCTTGTGGGGCTTTGCCCGTTCCACAGTGAAAAATCGCCTTCCTTCAATATTTATCCCGATAACGGGTCGTTTTACTGTTTTGGGTGCGGTGTCGGAGGCGATGTAATCACATTTGTGCGCCGCATTGAAAATCTGGATTATATGGAAGCAATTCGTTTTCTGGCCCAGCGGGCAGGTCTTACCGTACCGGAAAACCAGGTTGACGACGGAATGGCCAAGCTCAGAACGCGAATTCTTGCGATTAATCGGGAAACAGCCCGGTATTATTACGGGGTGCTGAATTCGGAAGCGGGAGCGCCGGGAAGGGATTATTTTGCACGCCGTGTCTTAAAGCCGGAAACCATCCGCCATTTTGGGCTTGGCTATTCGCCGCCCGGGCGATTTTCCCTTGTAGATTATCTGGAGCGGAAAGGCTTCACGCAGCAGGAAATGATTCTGGCGAATGTCGCCTTTAAAAGCCGCAGCGGGAAAGCAGTTGACCGCTTTTTCGGCAGGGTGATGTTCCCAATCATCGATCTGCGCGGAAATGTAGTTGCATTCGGCGGCCGTACACTTGGGGACGACAAACCGAAATACCTCAACACATCGGAAACACCTGTTTTCAGCAAAGGAGATATGCTGTTTGCGCTGAACTTTGCAAAGAACAACAACCATGACCGCTTGATTCTCTGCGAAGGCTATATGGATGTCATCTCCATGCATCAGGCAGGCTTTACAAACGCAGTCGCAACGCTGGGAACGGCACTGACCCCGTCGCAGGCAAGACTGATGTCCCGCTATGCGAAAGAGGTTATCGTATCCTATGACTCCGACGAACCGGGGCAGAAAGCCGCTTCCAGGGCAATACCGCTTTTGCGTTCCGCGGGTTTGCTTGTTCGTGTTCTGACGATTGCCGGCGGCAAAGACCCGGACGAATACATAAAAACTTACGGGCCGGTAAAATTTAAGCAGATGCTTGAAAAATCCGGCAACGATGTGGAGTATCGTCTGCAAAAAGTAAAATCCGGGTGTAATCTGCAGACTGCTGAAGGCCGTGTTGCTTACCTTCGGGGAGCGGTGCAGGTGCTTGCCGCGTTGGAAAACAAAGTTGAACGCGAAGTTTATGCCGGCAAAGTAGCCGGTGAAACCGGAATTGAGACAGCCACTCTGCTCAGTCAGGTCGAATCCGGCAACAAAAAACTGGTGAAAAGCAAAAAGCAAAAGGAATTCCGTGAAATCCGCCAGCAGGCGGTTGGGTATAAAGACAGCATCAATCCGGAAAAGGCGGAGCATCTGCGCGCGGCAAGCGCGGAAGAAGCTTTAATCTCGTTTTTAGTGAGAAATCCTGACAGCGGGGATAAAATATCTCAGGTTCTGCCGCCCGAAAAATTCATAACAGCGTTTAATCGCCGTGTATATGAGAGAATTATGGGCAGAATTAAGGAAGAAAAGGCCATAAGCCTTACAGATATTTCGGAAGGGCTATCGCCGGACGAAATTTCGTCCGTTGCGGGAATCCTTGCGAAATTTGACGGGATATGCGCCGAATGGCAGGATGCGAAAGAATATATCAATGTTATTTTACAGGAAAACGAAAGTCGGATATTGGGCAATGCCGCTTCGGCTGAACCCAGGGAAATAGAAGATTATTTGGAAAAACTAAGGCAGCAGAAGAAATAGGGGGACGTAATATGCCGATGCCGGATAAGAAAACGGTAATCAGGGAATTAATCGAGCAGGGAAAAAGCAAAGGCCAACTCTCCACAAAAGAAATTCTGGACGCGCTGGGCGAACTTGATTTTGACCCGGAGCAGATAGAGAAGTTCTACGATACACTGGAAGCACAGGGCGTTGAAATCGTTGAAGATTTTGGCGACGAACCGCTGGAAGACATTGATTTCGACTCGCAGACCGAAGAAACGGAAGACCTTGAAACAGCTCTCAGCACCGAGGGAATCGCTATTGACGACCCGGTTAAGGTGTATTTAAAAGAAATCGGTCGTGTTCCTCTTTTAACGCCGGAAGAGGAGATCGATCTCGCCGTTCGCATCTCAAGCGGTGACGAAACTGCGAAAAAAAGGCTTTCTGAGGCAAACCTGCGCCTTGTTGTCAGTATAGCAAAGCGCTATTTAGGACGCGGCATGCAGTTCCTCGACCTGATTCAGGAAGGCAATCTCGGTCTGATTAAAGCTGTTGAAAAATTTGATTATACAAAGGGATTTAAATTTTCCACCTATGCAACATGGTGGATTCGCCAGGCCATTACTCGTGCGATTGCCGACCAGGCCCGTACCATCCGTATCCCGGTGCATATGGTAGAAACAATCAATAAAGTAAAGAAAGTATCCAGCCAGCTCCTTCATACCAACGGGCACGAGCCGACAGCGGATGAAATTTCTGCAGAACTGGATATGCCGGTTGACAAAGTTCGTGAAATCATGCGCGTTGCGCAGGAGCCGGTTTCGCTCGAAACGCCGATCGGCGAAGAGGAAGACAGCCATTTGGGAGACTTCATTCCAGATGACGACGCACCAGCCCCGCAGGATGCCGCTTCCCATACTCTTTTGAAAGAGCAGCTTGCTGATGTTCTCGATACTCTTACCCCGCGGGAAGAAAAAGTCCTGCGGCTTCGTTTCGGTCTGGAAGACGGCCGTTCCCGCACATTGGAAGAAGTCGGTAAGGAATTTAACGTTACCCGCGAGCGTATTCGCCAAATTGAAGCGAAAGCCCTGCGTAAACTCCGCCACCCGAGCCGCAGCAAAAAACTAAAAGATTTCCTGGATTAAGGAGATGCCAACCGAATGGTTATGACTCTCGAAGCGGACTATGCAGTCAGAATTGTTGATATCCTTGCCCGCTCAGAAATTAGAATCGATGCCAGAACAATATCGCTGAAGACACAGGTGCCGCTGCGTTTTGCACTTAAAATTCTTCGTAAACTGGTTGCCGGCGGTTTGATTGTTTCCTACAAAGGCGCTCACGGCGGGTATGCCCTAGCCCGCAGCGCGGAAAAAATCACGCTTCGGCAGGTAATCGAATCCGTTGAAGGGCCTTATATGCTCAGCAGATGTCAGCAGGATGAATATAGCTGCACACATACAACCAGCTGCCGGTTTCAGGAGATTTATGATGAAATCTCCGCTATCGTAAGGCAGAAGCTTGATTCCTATACATTTGCCGCTCTCGCAGAAAAAGCTGATTCCTGCAAGGAGTGCAAAAAGACATGAAGAAAGACGTCGGAGTTTTCCTCCGGCGTCTTTTTCGACATTACTTTGTATTATTATAAACGGAATGAATTAATGTGTAGGATTGGTCAAAGCTTAGTTCCCACGCCGCTGCGCCTCTCAAACCTTTCAAAGAGGAATAACGGGCTTTCGCGGCAATGGAAGAAGCATCATCGTAACTGATAAAAGTTCCGTTTCCATATAGATAAGGAACTTGTCCGCCGGTATTGGTATATTTCGTATAGGAGCTGTTGTTTAGATAGGTTTTGACAATACTGTCGTAACCAATTGCTTTGCCGCTGGAAAAAGTTTGGAAAAGTCCGTGGTTTGCGGCACTGACCCCGCTGTAAATATAGCCATAGAATGGTACGCCCATGACCAGCTTGCTGGCCGGAAAACCTGTGTTCAGCCAGGACTGGACGGAAGAAGCTGTGCTCGATTTATACTGTGGTGACGGCTCGGTAGGGTTATATAATGGAGCGTTAAAATCCGTGTAACTGTCCCAAGGACCGTGAAGATCGTAAGTCATAATCACTGCATAGTCCAAATAGGAAGCGATACTACTGAGCTGTACGCCGCTCGCAAATGAATCGGAAGCACCGCCTGCAATCGTCAGGTAATAGTACTTTCCGTCCGCTTTGGCCTGAGCATTCAGGGTTTCCCGGAGTGTTTTCAGCAGCAGCACAAAATTATATCGGTCCGAAGACCTTCCGATGGTCTTGCCGCCGCCAACAGGGTATTCCCAGTCAATGTCAACTCCGTCAAAACCATACTGTTTTATAAAGGTAATGCAGCTTTTCACAAATGCGGTGCGCGAGGCGTCTGTCAGCGCCATGTCGGAAAAACGTGCTGATCCGTCCCAACCGCCTACGGTAATCAATGTAATTAATCCTGGTTTTGATCTTTTTAGTGCATTAAGCTTTGAATAATTGCTGTAATCCACATCCGGGTCGCCAACAGCAATTTTCAGGTCGCTGCCGATTTCTGCAAAAGCATAGTGAACCACGTCCATAGAAGATATGTTGATTTTGTCAGGCGTAAAGCCTTTGTAAGCAGACCAGTTTGCGTAATATCCGGCAACAATTTTCGAGGGCAGGTTAGAGTACGGCATGGTTTTGGCTGCTGTGGACGATACGGCGGCTGAAGAGGCCCCAGTTGAAGAAGAAATTCCGTAATAACTGGAGTTCGCAGCAGAAGCAGCCGGGCTGGCGCTTGATGATCCCGTTGATTGGGATGAGGTAACAGTGGAAGCCGTACTAATGAAACTTCCGGAAGATGCAATGGAAGGGAGCGGAACCGAGCCGGACTTCGAACTGCCCGAGTTTCGAGTACTGCCCAAGATGCTTGATGCTTTTGAATTCTTAAACTGTTCCAATGCAGCGGGGCGGATATTCGACAGGCTTTTGCCTAAAACCCAGCCTTTTCCCGCATTAAAACTGATTTCATACCAGCCTTTTCTGCTGCTGATTATGTATGCAATGGAATTTTTTAAAAGGCGCCCCATAATTTTGGAATTTGCATTGTCCGTTACATGGACTTCCAGTGACTCCGGCGTAACCGTTCCAACCAGTTTTGTCTGTACCGTCGGCGTCGAAGTACCTTGGGCGGGGAGCTTGCCGGCTTCCGCCGCAAATCGGAATCCAAGTCCGATACAGATCAGTATGGCAAAAACCACGCTTACCATTAGCCCCTGCTTGATTCCTGTCCTTTTCATACTCTCTCCTTTAGCTGTCCTAGTTAATTGATGAACCCGGGATTAAAATGCGGCAGCCCGACTCAGGCCGCCGTAATGCTGCAGCATTTGCAGTTTTGGCTATTGCGAAGAATTCACGTAGGCTGAATTTAATGCTCTAATGTACTTTCGGCACTTAAGCCAATGATATTTGACTTTAAACCCTGAATTCAGTATATAAAGTGTTAAAGGATGACGCAAGAATCAAAAAATGGAAGAGCTGCCAGACAATTTCCGCTGTCAGAAGAAACTGGTTAAAAGATCTATCCTATTGCAAGTAATTTTCTTGCGTGTGCATAACAATATTTAAACAAAACAAAAGCCGATACCCATCAGGTATCGGCATTCTAACGATTTTTTAGGCCTTTTCAATGCATTTTCAGATTCTTTTTACTAAAGTTTCTGAAAATTTCTGCGAAAAATCAACGAAACAAAGAAAAAAAGACTTGACATCTACTATATATTGTAATAAAATAATATACTGCATCATCATGGATTCGTATGCTTATATAGATTTGCATTTATCATAACACAGGAAATTCAAAAAGGCAAGTAAATATTAAAACTATGGTGGATGCAGCCTTTTTTGTGCCTGATTTATGCCGCAGAATGTGAAATTATGAATGGAGTGATTGAGCCGATGGTGAATGTCAAACCGGTGAAGGTCGGCAAAAATACACGCATGAGCTTTGCGCGTATTGATGAAGTACTGAGTATGCCGAACCTGATTGAGGTTCAAAAGAAATCGTATGAGTGGTTTCTTGACGAAGGCCTCAAAGAAGTGTTTAAAGAAGTCTCCGGCATCACCGATTACACAGGCAACCTCGTTTTGGACTTTGTGGATTACAAACTGGATGCCGACAAGCCCAATTACAGCGTAGAGGAGTGCAAAGAACGAGACGCCACCTATTCGGCTGCGTTAAGGGTTACAGCCCGCCTGCTGAACAAGGAAAGCGGCGAAATCAAAGAGTCGGAAGTTTTCATGGGCGATTTCCCGCTCATGACGGAAAGCGGCACATTTGTAATTAACGGTGCCGAGCGCGTTATTGTTTCCCAGTTGGTTCGTTCTCCGGGTGTCTATTATAAAATGGAATATGACAAGACCGGCAAAGAACTTTACAGCACAACGGTTATCCCGAACCGCGGCGCCTGGCTGGAATATGAGACTGACGCAAACGATGTTTTCTACGTCCGCATCGATAAAAACCGTAAGCTTCCTGTAACGGTGTTTATCCGTGCTCTGGGACTTGGAACCGATGAAGAGATTCGCGACTATTTCGGTAATGACGACAGGATGAACGCGACCATAGAAAAAGATCCCTGCAAAAACATGGAAGACGCCCTGTTCGAAATTTACCGCAAATTAAGGCCGAGCGAGCCTCCTACCATTGAGAGCGCCCAGGCTCACATCAACGGCTTGTTTTTTGATGCCCGCCGCTATGACCTTTCCCGTGTGGGCCGCTACAAATATAATAAGAAGCTGACTCTCGCAGGCCGCATTACCGGCCAGCCGATCTCCCAGCCGATTGCAAACCCGACAACCGGTGAAGTGATGGCGGAAGCCGGCACCGTAATTTCCCGCGAACTTGCCGAGCAGATTGACGACGCCGGTGTCAGTGTTGTCTATATTCAGGTAGGCGACAAAGAAGTCAAGGTTATTTCCAACGGCATGGTTGATATTGGAAAATTCGTTGACTTTGACGCAAAAGCGGAATGCGGAGTTAATGAACGCGTACGTTTCAGCGTTTTAAGCGAGATTCTGGAAGCTGCATCCAGCGACGATGAAATCAAAGACCAGATTCGCGCACGTATCGACGAATTGATTCCGAAACACATTATCATTGATGATATTTTTGCTTCCATCAACTACCTGGACTGCCTTGCCATGGGGCTTGGCAACCTTGATGATATCGACCATCTCGGCAATCGCCGTATCCGGTCTGTCGGCGAACTGCTTCAAAACCAGTTCCGCATCGGTTTCTCCCGCTTGGAGCGTGTTATTCGTGAGCGCATGACCCTTCAGGCGCAGGATCTTGAAGTGCTGACTCCGCACTCGTTGATTAATATTCGCCCTGTTGTGGCGGCTATCCGCGAGTTCTTCGGTTCTTCACCGTTGTCGCAGTTCATGGATCAGACAAATCCTCTGGCAGAACTGACGCATAAACGCCGTCTTTCCGCTCTGGGCCCCGGCGGCTTGTCAAGAGATCGTGCAGGATTCGAAGTCCGCGATGTTCACTATACGCATTATGGACGTATGTGCCCAATTGAAACGCCTGAAGGCCCGAACATCGGTCTGATTTCCTATCTGGCGACTTTTGCAAAAATCAATGAATACGGCTTTGTAGAGGCTCCTTTCCGCCGTGTAGACAAAAAGACCGGCGTAGTCACCAAAGATGTCGTTTACATGACCGCCGACGTGGAAGATAACTACATTATTGCGCAGGCAAATGAACCTCTCGATGAAGAAGGCCACTTCAGCCACGCGAAAGTTAACGGCCGTTACCGTGATGAGTTCGTTGAAGTCGAGCGCGAAAAGGCAGACTTCATGGATGTTTCTCCGCGAATGGTTGTTTCTGTCGCTACCGCAATGATTCCGTTCCTCGAAAACGACGATGCAAACCGCGCGCTGATGGGTTCCAACATGCAGCGCCAGGCTGTTCCGCTTTTGAAGACCGATTCGCCGATTGTTGGTACCGGCATGGAGTATAAGGCCGGCGTTGACTCCGGTGTCTGCGTGCTTGCAAAGCACCCGGGCGTTGTCCGCAGTGTCAGTGCCGATGAAGTAAAGGTCGCAACAGACGAAGGCAAGATCGATACCTATCATATTATTAAGTTTATGCGTTCCAACCAGGGAACATGTTTCAATCAGGTTCCGATTGTATCCGTCAACGACCGCGTAAATGTCGGCGATGTTATCGCTGACGGCCCGGCAACAAAAGACGGTGAAATCAGTCTCGGCAAGAATGCCCTCATCGGCTTCATGACCTGGGAAGGCTATAATTACGAAGACGCCGTCCTTATCAGTGAAAAAGTTGTCCGCGACGACGTATTTACATCCATCCATATTGAAGAATATGAAACGGAAGCACGCGACACCAAGCTCGGACCGGAAGAGATTACCCGCGATATCCCGAACGTCAACGAAGACCTGCTCCGTGACCTCGATGACAGCGGTATCATCCGCATCGGCGCGGAAGTTCGTGCGGGAGATATTCTGGTTGGCAAGGTTACCCCGAAAGGTGAAACCGAGCTTACCGCGGAAGAACGCCTGCTGCGCGCCATCTTCGGCGAAAAGGCCCGCGAAGTCCGCGATACCTCACTGCGTGTGCCTCATGGCGAATACGGCATTGTGGTTGACGTTAAAGTGTTTACCCGCGAAAACAGCCACGATGAATTAAGCCCGGGCGTCAATAAAGTTGTTCGCTGCTACATCGCCCAGAAGCGTAAGATTTCCGTCGGCGATAAGATGGCCGGCCGTCATGGTAATAAAGGCGTTGTTTCCCGTATCCTTCCTGTTGAGGATATGCCTTTCCTGCCGGATGGTACCCCGCTTGATATCGTTCTTAACCCGTTGGGCGTTCCGTCCCGTATGAACATCGGCCAGGTTCTGGAAGTTCACCTCGGTTTGGCAGCAAAACTGCTTGGCTGGAAGATCATGACGCCTGTTTTCGATGGCGCGCATGAAGGTGATATCGTCGAGTGCCTCAAGCAGGCCGGTATGAGTCCGGACGGCAAAATCCGTCTGAAAGACGGCCGCACCGGCGAATATTTCGACCATCCGGTTACCGTTGGATATATGTACTACTTGAAACTTCACCATCTGGTTGACGATAAGATTCATGCCCGTTCCACCGGCCCGTATTCACTGGTCACACAGCAGCCTCTGGGCGGTAAAGCTCAGTTCGGCGGCCAGCGTTTCGGCGAAATGGAAGTTTGGGCACTGGAAGCTTACGGTGCAGCTTATACCCTTCAGGAAATCCTGACCGTTAAGTCCGACGATGTCGTCGGCCGTGTCAAAACCTATGAAGCAATCGTCAAAGGTCAGAATATCCCGACTCCGGGCATTCCGGAATCGTTCAAGGTTCTGATTAAAGAACTTCAGTCCCTTGCCCTCGATGTCAAGGTACTTGATGAGAATAACGACGAAATCGATTTGAAGCAGAATTTCGACGACGATGATATCGGCTTTAACCCGCAGGAAGAGAACTTCGACGAGCCGACCGTGGCCGATGATCTGGAAGGCTATACCGTGGATGAAGAAGAAGGCGACAGCGACGCTCTGTTTGATGATTCAGACGGATATGTCGATGATACCGTCGATCCTGAGAAGACTGAATCGGAAGACGATTTGTTTGAAAAGGATGACACACTGGACTTCGATTCCAATGATGATAAAATTTGACAGGAAGGGGCCAAGGCATGGAATTTAATACTTTTGAATCCATCAAGATTGGACTTGCTTCACCTGAAAAAATCCGTGAGTGGTCGCACGGCGAAGTAAAAAAGCCGGAAACGATCAACTACCGTACCCTGAAGCCGGAACGTGATGGACTTTTCTGCGAACGCATTTTTGGACCAACCAAGGACTGGGAATGCCATTGCGGCAAGTACAAACGCATCCGTTATAAAGGCAAAATCTGTGAGCGCTGCGGCGTTGAGGTTACAAGAGCAAAGGTTCGCCGTGAGCGTATGGGCCATATCGAACTGGCAGCTCCGGTTTCGCACATCTGGTACTTTAAGGGGATTCCTTCCCGCATGGGCCTGATGCTTGACATTTCGCCCCGTATGCTGGAAAAGGTGCTGTACTTTGCACTTTATATTGTTACCGATCCGGGCGATGTGCGCGAACTGCAGAAGAAGCAGCTGCTGAACGAAAAAGAATACCGTGACATGCGCGAGAAATACGAGGATGATTTCCAGGCTGAAATGGGCGCAGAAGCGGTCAAGAAGCTTTTGACGGAAATCGATCTCGACGAACTTTCAACCGAACTTAAAACTGACCTTGTTTCTTCCAGCGGACAAAAACGCGTCCGTATTCTAAAGCGTCTGGAAGTTGTTGAAGCATTCCGCCTTTCCGGCAACCGCCCGGAATGGATGATCATGGACTGCATTCCGGTAATTCCACCGGATCTGCGCCCAATGGTACAGTTGGACGGCGGACGTTTTGCTACGTCCGACTTGAACGATCTGTATCGCCGCGTGATCAACCGCAACAATCGTTTAAAGAGGCTCCTTGAGCTCGGCGCTCCGGATATTATTGTCCGCAATGAAAAGCGCATGCTGCAGGAAGCTGTCGATGCCCTCATCGATAACGGCCGCCGCGGCCGTCCGGTCACCGGACCGAATAATCGTCCGCTGAAATCCCTTTCCGATATGCTGAAAGGCAAGCAGGGCCGTTTCCGCCAGAACCTGCTCGGCAAACGTGTTGACTACTCCGGTCGTTCCGTTATCGTTGTCGGCCCGGATCTGAAGATGTATCAGTGCGGTCTCCCGAAAGAAATGGCGCTGGAACTTTTCAAACCGTTTGTTATGAAGCGCCTGGTTGAAACCGGTGCTTCTGGCAATATCAAGGCAGCGAGAAAAGCAGTTGAACGTGCGAAGCCGGAAGTTTGGGATGCACTCGAAATCGTAATCAAGAACCATCCGGTTCTACTGAACCGCGCTCCTACGCTTCATCGCCTTGGCATTCAGGCTTTCGAGCCGGTGCTGGTGGAAGGCCGCGCATTGAAGCTTCATCCTCTGGCCTGCACCGCTTACAATGCAGACTTCGACGGCGACCAGATGGCTGTTCACGTGCCGCTTTCTTCGGAAGCTCAGGCAGAAGCCCGTTTCCTGATGCTTGCTGCCGGTAACCTCCTTAAGCCGTCAGATGGGCGTCCTGTTACCGTTCCTACTCAGGATATGGTACTGGGTTCCTATTACCTGACTCTCGACAAAGACGGAGAAACCGGTGAAGGCAAAGTATTCCGCGACTTCGATGAAGCAATCATAGCATATGATGAACACGTCATCGGTCTGCACGCTAAAATTAAAGTCCGCAGGACTCTTGAATTCGACGGCAAGCCTGAAACGGAATTGGTTGAAACCACGGTCGGCAAGATGATCTTCAATCGTCCGATTCCGCAGGATCTTGGGTTTGTTGACCGTTCTAAGCCGGAAAATAAATTCCGTCTTGAAGTTGAATTCCTTGTTGGCAAAAAGCAGCTCGGAAAGATCATTGACCGCTGCATTCAAGTCCACGGCGTCCCAAGAACATCCGAGGTTTTGGATGCAATCAAGGCGCAAGGCTATAAATATTCCACAAAGAGCGGTATTACCGTATCCGTCAGCGATGCAACAATCCCGCCGCAGAAAGCGGAGATTATTGAAGAAGCCGAGAAAAAGATTGATATGGTTGCCGAACAGTATAAAATGGGTCTTCTGTCCAACAGTGAGCGTTATGACGCCGTTCTGAAGACCTGGACAAAAGCGACGGAAGATGTTTCCGTTGCCCTGCAGAAAAACCTTGACCGTTACAACCCGATCTTCATGATGGCGGATTCCGGTGCCCGTGGTTCCATGAGCCAGATCCGTCAGTTAGCCGGTATGCGTGGCCTGATTGCAAACACATCTGGTAAAACAATTGAGATTCCAATTCGCGCCAATTACCGTGAAGGCCTTAACATTTTGGAATACTTCATTTCTTCCCGTGGCGCCAGAAAGGGCCTTGCCGATACCGCTCTTAGAACGGCTGACTCTGGTTACTTGACCCGCCGTCTGGTCGATGTTTCGCAGGATGTTATCATCCGTGAGGACGACTGCGGTACGCACGACGGTCTTGAAGTCTTCGATATTAAGGAAGGCAAAGAAGTTATTGAATCCATGCATGAACGCCTCATCGGCAGATATCTTGTGGAAGATTTTGTTGATGAAAATACCGGCGAAGTGCTTGTTTCAAAAGATAAAATGATGGATGACGCCGACGCAGACCTTATTGAAGCACATGGCGTAAAGCGCATCAAAATCCGTTCCATCCTGAATTGCCGTGCAAAACACGGTGTCTGCAAAAAGTGCTACGGTGCAAACCTTGCGACCCGTATGCCTGTTATGGTCGGTGAGGCAGTTGGTATCATCGCCGCTCAGTCAATCGGTGAACCTGGTACTCAGCTGACCATGCGTACGTTCCATACCGGCGGTGTTGCAAGCGCCGAGGATATTACACAGGGTCTTCCGCGTGTTGAAGAACTGTTCGAAGGCCGTAAGCCGAAACATCTTGCAATTATCAGTGAAATTGCCGGTAAGGTTACGTTTGAAGAAATCAAGAAGAGCCGCCATGTTGTTGTTACAAATTCTGAGACCGCCGAAAGCAAATCTTATCTGATTCCTTTCGGTTCCCGCATCATTGTCAGCGAAGGCGACGAAATCAAAGCGGGTACACGTCTTACAGAAGGCTCTGTCAATCCGCATGACGTTCTTGCCATCAGCGGTACTCATGCCGTTCAGGACTATCTGATTGAAGAAGTCCAGAAGGTTTACCGTATGCAGGGCGTTGATATCAACGATAAGCACATTGAAGTTATTGTCCGCCAGATGATGAAGAAAGTTCGCGTGGAAGAAGCGGGAGATACCACTTTGCTGCCGAGCTCACTCATCGAAAAGAGCGAACTGGAAGCTGAAAATGATATTGTGCGCGAGCGTATAGCTGCCGGCGAGCCGGATTTGAAAGAAGCAACCGCTTCGCCGGTTCTGCTTGGTATTACAAAAGCTTCTCTTGCTACGGATTCGTTCCTGTCTGCGGCGTCCTTCCAGGAAACCACCCGTGTCCTGACTGATGCAGCTATTAAGGGTAAGGTTGATCCGCTGCTTGGACTAAAAGAAAATGTTATTATTGGCAAGCTGATACCGGCGGGCACCGGCATGAAGTGTTACGGTGACACAGAAATCGAGCCCGTAAATGAAAACTTGACAAATAACGCAGGCTAGTGATATACTAATAAATTGTGATGGTCTGTTCCTCTGAAAACAGGGGAACAGATCCGATATTTGCTGTTATATGGCTATTTCTGCCATTTAACATATCAATAATTTTGCGAGGAGGTGTCATATGCCAACCTTTAATCAATTGGTTAACACCGGAAGACAAGTAGACGTAAGAAAAGCAAAGGCTCCTGCGCTTCTGAAAGGATGGAACTCCAAAAAACGGATTCCGATCGATCAGGATTCTCCGCAAAAGCGTGGTGTCTGCACTGTCGTTAAGACTGCAACCCCGAAGAAACCGAATTCTGCTCTGAGAAAGATCGCAAGAGTAAGGCTTTCCAACGGAATCGAAGTCAGCGCCTATATTCCGGGCGTCGGCCACAATCTTCAGGAGCACAGCGTCGTGATGATCCGCGGCGGCCGTGTTAAGGATCTGCCAGGTGTTCGTTACCATATTATCCGCGGAACACTCGATACGCAGGGCGTTGCTCAGCGCATGCAGGCCCGTTCCAAGTACGGCGCAAAGAGGCCGAAAGCCGGCGCTGCAAAAGCTGCGAAGTAATTCAGCAGCAAATTTGACAGAAACCTTACGGCTGCATGTTTTTGCATGTTGAGAAACAGAATGCAGCGGCGTTTGATATAAACTTACGCCTCTGTATTGGCCACGGGAGTTTGTCGCTTTCGAGTACCGATGATATCATTTCTGTGAAGGAGGGAAGTAAAGTGCCAAGAAGAGGTACAACCGCAAAACGTGATGTTTTGCCGGATCCACTTTATCGTTCCAAAATAGTAACTCGTCTGATTAACAATATCATGTATGACGGCAAGAAGGGCGTAGCCCAGAAGATCGTTTACGGCGCATTCGACATTATTAAAGAGAAGACGGGCAAAGAACCGCTTGAGGTCTTTGAGCAGGCAATGGAGAACGTTATGCCGTCCCTGGAAGTCAAGGCACGCCGTGTAGGCGGTGCAACTTACCAGGTACCAATGGAGGTTCGTCCTGAAAGAAGGCAGACTCTTGGTCTGCGCTGGATGGCCGGATATTCACGTCAGAGATCTGAAAAAACAATGAAGGAAAGACTTGCCGGCGAAATTCTCGATGCTGTGAATGGTGCAGGCGGTGCCGCCAAAAAGCGCGATGAAACGCACAAGATGGCGGAAGCGAACAGAGCGTTCGCCCATTATCGCTGGTGATTGTTTTTCCGCACTTTTCAGTTTGTAGGAGGGAATTATGCCAAGGCAAGTACCACTGAATTTAGTTCGTAACATCGGCATCTGTGCGCATATTGATGCCGGTAAAACGACAACAACGGAACGTATTCTGTATTATACGGGAATCAACCATAAAATTGGCGAAGTCCATGATGGTGCTGCCACAATGGACTGGATGGTTCAGGAGCAGGAGCGCGGAATTACAATTACTTCCGCTGCTACAACATGCTTCTGGAAAGGCCATCGTATCAACATTATCGACACCCCGGGCCACGTTGACTTTACTGTCGAAGTTGAGCGTTCCCTTCGCGTGCTGGATGGTTCCGTAACCGTATTCTGCGCAAAGGGCGGCGTTGAGCCACAGTCCGAAACTGTTTGGCGTCAGGCAGAGCAGTTCGGCGTACCGCGTATGGCCTATGTTAATAAAATGGACATCATGGGCGCCGATTTCTACCGCGTTGTCAAAATGATGAAGGACCGCCTGAAATGCAATGCCGTTCCGATTCAGCTTCCAATCGGCAAGGAAGATACCTTCAAAGGTATCATCGACTTGGTCGAAATGAAAGCTGACGTCTATTACGATGAAATGGGCAAGGACATGAAGGTCGAGGATATTCCCGACGACATGAAAGAACTTGCCGATCAATATCATTCCGAATTGCTTGAAGCTGTTGCCGAGCAGGACGATGCCATGATGGAGAAGTACCTGAACGGTGAAGAGCTCACAAAGGAAGAAATTATCGCAACAATCCGCAAGGCTACTATTGCCAACAAGATGGTTCCGGTTACCGTTGGTTCTTCTTATAAGAACAAGGGCGTTCAGAAACTGCTGGATGCGATCGTAGCTTTCATGCCTGCTCCGACGGATGTTCCTGCTATTAAAGGTACAAATCCGGCTACAGGCGAAGAAGAGGATTGCCATTCAACGGACGACGAGCCGTTTGCAGCTCTTGCTTTCAAGATTGCAACAGACCCGTTCGTTGGTAAACTTGCATTCTTCCGCGTCTATTCCGGTTCTTTGAACGCCGGTTCCACCGTTTACAATTCCGTTAAGGATGTCAATGAACGTATGGGACGTATTCTGCAGATGCACGCAAACCACAGGCAGGATCTTGAGACCGTATATGCCGGCGATATTGCCGCAGCAGTTGGTCTGAAGAACACCGGCACCGGTGATACGCTCTGCGATCCGAAGCGTCCGATTATTCTTGAGTCCATGGAATATCCGGATCCGGTTATTCGTGTAGCTATTGAGCCGAAGACCAAGGCCGGCCAAGAGAAAATGGGCATCGCCCTTTCCAAGCTTGCTGAGGAAGACCCGACATTCAAAGCTTACACAGATGAAGAAACAGGACAGACCATTATCGCCGGCATGGGTGAACTCCACCTGGAGATCATCGTAGACAGACTTCTGCGTGAATTCCATGTTGAAGCGAATGTCGGTAAACCGCAGGTTGCCTACAAGGAAACCATCCGCGGAAACGCAGATGTTGAAAACAAATATGCAAGGCAGTCCGGCGGTCATGGCCAATACGGTCATGTTAAGATTAAGGTTGAGCCGAACCCCGGAAAAGGCTACGAGTTTGTCAATGCCATTACCGGCGGTGCAATTCCGAAGGAATTCATTCCTGCAGTTGACCAGGGTGTTCAGGGCGCTATGATGGCCGGCGTACTCGCCGGATATCCGGTTGTGGATACCAAAGTTACACTGTATGATGGGTCTTTCCACGAAGTCGACTCTTCAGAGCTTGCATTTAAGATTGCAGGTTCTATGGCATTTAAAGACGCTATGTCGAAAGCTAAACCGGTTATTCTTGAACCTATTATGAAAGTAACCGTTATTGTACCGGAAGAGTACATGGGTGATGTAATGGGCGACTTGAATTCCCGCCGCGGCATGATCGAAGGCATGGATGCTATTCCGGGCGCGCAGCAGATTCGCGCACACGTTCCGCTTTCCGAAATGTTCGGCTACGCTACAGACCTGCGTTCAAAGACACAGGGCCGCGGCCAGTACGTTATGGAACCGGGCGATTACACAGAAGTACCGAAGAATATATCTGAAAAGATTATTACTTCACGTACGAAAAAGTCTGACTAAGTGCCAAATAATGCTTGATTTTTAACGATTTTATTGTTAGAATATTAGCATTAAATTACAAATTGTAAATTTACAACTGGATAATAAAAAGGAGGATCTCCAATGGCAAAAGCAAAATTTGACAGGTCGAAACCCCATGTAAACATTGGTACCATCGGCCACGTTGACCACGGTAAAACTACACTGACGGCGGCTATCACGAAGGTTCTCAACTTCAAAGGCGAGGCTGACTTTGTCGATTATGCAAACATCGATAAGGCTCCGGAAGAAAGAGCACGTGGTATCACGATCAACACCGCTCACGTTGAGTATCAGACCGAAACCCGTCACTATGCACACGTTGACTGCCCTGGCCATGCCGACTATATTAAGAATATGATCACCGGTGCTGCACAGATGGATGGCGCTATTCTCGTCGTTTCCGCTGCAGACGGCCCGATGCCTCAGACAAGAGAGCACATCCTGCTTGCTCGTCAGGTTGGCGTGCCTTATATCGTTGTTTTCATGAACAAAGTCGACCAGGTCGATGATCCTGAACTGCTTGACCTTGTTGAAATGGAAATCCGCGACCTGCTCAACGAGTATGAATTCCCGGGCGACGATACTCCGATCATCCGCGGTTCTGCTCTGAAAGCTCTGGAATCTACCTCAACAGACGAAAATGCTCCTGAATACAAACCGATTTTTGAACTGATGGATGCTGTTGACAAATTTATTCCGACTCCGGAACGTAAAGCTGACCTGCCGTTCCTTATGCCTGTTGAAGATGTCATGACCATCAGCGGCCGCGGCACCGTTGCAACCGGCAGAGTTGAACGTGGTATGGCCAAGGTTGGCGAAGAAGTTGAAATCATCGGTATGACAACAGAACGTAAGAAGTCTGTTATTACAGGCCTTGAAATGTTCCGTAAGACCCTTGATTTTGCTGAAGCTGGCGATAACATCGGCGTTCTCCTCCGTGGTATTCAGAGAGAAGAAATTCAGCGTGGTCAGGTTCTTTCTAAGCCCGGTTCTGTGCATCCGCACACCAAGTTCCAGGGCAAAGTTTATGTCCTGACGAAAGACGAAGGCGGCCGTCATACTCCGTTCTTCAATAACTATCGTCCTCAGTTCTATTTCCGTACAACAGACGTTACAGGTGTCATCACTCTGCCCGAAGGCACTGAGATGTGCATGCCTGGCGATAACGTTGAAATGAACGTTGACCTGATTACACCAGTTGCTATGGAAGAGGGCCTTCGCTTCGCTATTCGTGAAGGCGGCCATACAGTTGGTTCCGGCGTTGTAACAAAGATTTACGAATAATCTTTCAGCAAACTGTGGTATAGCTTATTCTACTGTATCATGTCGCCGAAGCGTAAAACTAGAATATCCGAAGCCGTCTAAAGCGGCTTCGGATATTTTCATACTAATTTCAGAAGGAATGCTGCATAGGCTGAATAAATCTGTCTGCTGGGACGGCAGGGAAAATTCTAACCGGAATAAATTCTGCTATCGCAACATATTCTATAAATTCAAGAATTAACTTGACAGATGTAGAAAAAATCATTATAATTAATTTATGTAGCATGACTTGCTAATAACCCCTGCCTTTTGGCGGATGGGAGGGAAGATAAATGGCTGAGATTAGAGTAAAAGACAACGAATCTCTGGACAGTGCTCTTAGACGTTTTAAGAAACAGTGCGCCAGAGCTGGAGTTATTGCTGAGGTCCGCAAAAGGGAAGCCTATGAAAAGCCTTCTGTAAGACGCAAGAAGAAATCCGAGGCTGCTCGTAAACGTAAGTTTAAATAAGCGGTTTCAAAAAAGTATTATCGTTTGAAAAGCGGGCTAACGCCCGCTTTTTTGGGTCTGAATTTAAAAACAAGGAGGAGGCATCTGTTTGTCGTTATTAATTCCAACAATTTCATTGAAAAAGGTAATGGATATAACACCAGAGTTATTAAATGAATTAAGTGTTGAAGCTATTTTGTTGGACGTTGATAATACATTAGCATTGCATGGTTCACAGATACCTTTTCCGGGGACGATAGATTGGTCTTTGCGCATGAGAGAAGCCGGATTCGAAATGATAATTATGTCAAATAACTTTAGTAAACGTGTCCAACCTTTTGCAGCAAAATACGGGCTTCCGTTTCTTTCAATGTCGCTTAAGCCACTGCCTGGTGCATATTGGCGCGCGGTAGACCAACTGGGAGTTAAGAGGGAAAAAGCAATCGTTGTTGGGGATCAGGTTTTTACGGATGTTCTTGGTGCTAACTTGGCGAGAATGAAGTCGATATTGCTTGTCCCGGCAGAAGAGGAAAATTCAATTACATTTCGGGTTCGCCGCAGACTGGAAAGACCAATACGAAAATTCTGCGCGAAAGAACATAAAGATAAAGGATGATAGAAATGGGCGCCAAAAAAATACTTGTTTTGCTTGGCCCAAACCTCAATATGGTTGGCGTGCGGGAAAAAGGCGTTTACGGAGATGAAACAGCAGAAAGTATTAATCTTCAGATTATAGAGCATGCAAAAAAACTCGATTTTGATTGCGATATTTTTCAATCCAACCATGAGGGCGACTTGATTGACCATATTCATGCAGCAAGAAATGTTTACGATGGTGTAGTAATTAACGCAGGGGCTTTGACGCATTACAGCTATGCGCTTCGCGATGCAATCGCATCTGTGCGTATACCGTTTGTTGAAGTGCATATGAGCAATATCTATGCCCGTGAGGAATTTCGCCATAACAGCGTAATCTCTGCCGTATGTGCGGGGCAGATTGCAGGGTTCGGAAAGAACAGCTACTTTTTGGCACTCTCTGCGCTTCAGGATTTAATGTAAACCCGTATTGGAAACTTTAGCGTGGAGCTTCGTCATTCGCTCTCAAATGATGAATTTATGAATTTTCCCTTGAAAATCAGTGGAAAATATTATAAACTATCAATACAGAGTACAATAAAGGAAAAAATAAACGGAGGCTTAGACCAATGATATCAGCAGGTGATTTCAGGAATGGCGCTACATTTGAAATGGAAGGTAACGTCTATTCTATTATTGAATTTCAGCATGTTAAACCTGGTAAGGGCGCTGCTTTTGTCCGTACGAAAATCAGAAATGTGATTTCCGGTGCGGTAACAGAGCGCACATTCAATCCAAATGATAAATTCCCGACAGCGTTCATTGAAAGAAAGGACATGCAGTACCTTTACAATGACGGCGATCTATATTATTTTATGGATCCTGAATCGTTTGAACAAATCCCGATCAGCAAATCCATTCTTGGAGATAACTTTAAATTTGTAAAAGAGAATATGGACTGCAAAATCCTTTCTTACAAAAGCAATGTTTTCGGAGTTGAGCCGCCGAACTTTGTTGAACTCGATATTATTAAAACCGACCCGGGCTTTAAGGGTGATACCGCAACTAACGCGACAAAACCGGCTACTGTTGAAACAGGTGCAGAAATCAAGGTACCGCTTTTCATCAATGAAGGTGAAAAAATCCGTATTGACACCCGCACAGGTGAATATATGGAGCGTGCATAACTTATAATACCTTAAGGGATAACTAATCTAAAATTTAAAATAAGGGAGGCACATTTCATGAAAAACACGGAACGAGTTTCTTATATTCGGGGTTTAGCAGAAGGACTGGAACTGGACGAGAACAAAAAGGAAGTTAAGGTTCTGAATGCTATTATTGACCTTTTGGACGACCTCACTCTGTCCATATCTGAAATGGAAGACAACATGAACGATATGGCTGACCAGCTTGATGCGGTAGATGAAGACCTCGGTTCACTGGAAGATGATTTCTATGATGACGGCGAAGACGAGGAAGAAAATGAGGACGATGACGAAGATTCCGATGAGGACGACAACTCCGGTTGCTATTATGAAGTGACCTGTCCGAATTGCCATGAAACGGTTTGCCTTTCAGATGATCTTGTTCAGGAAGGTCAAATGGAATGCCCAAACTGCGGCGAAACGTTGGAATTCGATTTTGATGACGAGGACGAAAGCTGCTGCTCCGATCCGGAATGCAGCTGCCACCACGACTCGGAAAGCTAAATAATATATCAGACTGATAGGGGAGCATCCAAGTGGGTGCTCCCTTTTTTGTTTGCAAATGATTGTTAACTTCTTGACAAGCGGAAGCTTTTCCAATATAATAATAAAAGTGTTTCAAATGATACAATTATCGTTGGATAAATTAACAAAACAGAATATCTCAAGATAAGTAAAATGGAATTGAATTATGAAGGAAATCTTAAAGACAAACCAGTTTTTAAAAATACTCTCCAAAACTTTTCTGTTTAATAACGTCAGTACGGAAAGTATCTCGAAAGTAATAACGTCTCCTGAGTGCACCTGTTGCTTGTTTGAAGCAGGTGAAAAGGTTTATACTCGCGAACAATACAGCAAAAGCCTGGGGATCGTCCTGGCCGGCAGGTTAAAAGCAGTAAAAGACGCGTTAGACGGTTCGACTGTAGTAATGAATATGTTCTCAGCCGGCGGGATTTTTGGTGTTGCCGGCTTATTTAACCATGCTCCGCAATATGTCTCTGAAATTGAAGCAATGAGATGCAGCAAGGTTTTATTCCTTCCACAGACATTACTGCATCGGCTATTTTTAGATGAGCCGATTGCAGCTGAGAATTACATTGCCTTTCTTTCCGATAGAATTTATTTTCTGAACACCTGTATTGATCATTATACAGGCGGATCTGCCAGAAACCGCTTGTGCTCATTTCTGCTGGCATTGCCTCCTCTTTCAGAAAGTCCGCTTACCGTGGAACTGCCGTGTTCCATGACTCGGCTTGCAGATTCGCTTGATATTGGCCGGGCGTCGCTCTATCGGGCTTTTGATGAGTTAGAGCGTGATCAGTCAATTTGCAGAGATGGTAAGAAAATAATTGTTTTAAAGAGCGTAGCGTTGAAATCAAACCATACTTCCTAAACAGGAATGAATTGATATATCAGAGAAAGAGGAAAAGTTATGAAAATTACAAAACAAATTGCTGCATTCGCTTTGGCGGGTGCTTTGATGCTCTCCGCAGTCGGATGTTCCAACCCGGGCAATTCTGCAGAAAGTAGCAGCACCAGTGCCGCTTCTTCATCAGCATCAGCTTCTCAAACTAGTTCTGCCGCTGCAAAAACCAATATCCGCGTTGTCGGATTAAAGGGCCCCACAGGGCTTAGCATGGTTAAACTGATGAGCGACAGCGAAGCGAAGAAGACCGCAGGCAATTATACCTTTACATTGGTAAGTTCAGCAGATGAAGCTGTTTCAAAAATAGTAAGCGGTGAAGCCGATACTGTCGCGGTACCAACAAATCTTGCTGCTGTTCTGTACAACAAGACAAAGGGAAAGGTTCAGCTCGCGGCAATAACAACACTGGGTGTACTTTCGATTGTAACAAACGGAGAGAATATTAAAAGTATAAAGGATTTGAAGGGAAAGACGGTCGTTTCATCGGGCCAGGGAGCAATTCCGGAATATGCGTTCAATTATATTTTGAAACAAAATGGTCTGGAACCCGGAAAAGATGTTAAAATTGAGTACAAAGCACAGCATGCAGAAGTAGCAACAGCCGTAATTGCGGGAAAAGTGAAGATTGCAGTTCTCCCGGAGCCGTTTGTGACGCAGGTAACCGTAAAAAACAAAAATGTTAAAGTTGCGCTTAATATGACAGATGAGTGGAAAAAGGCCACAAAAGATGCAAGTATTCTTACAATGGGAGCCCTGATTGTTCAAAAGAACTTTGCTGAAAAGAACAAGGGTGCTTTTGATACTTTCCTTGATGAATATAAAGCATCAGCCCAATATGCCAATTCAAACGTTGCGGATGCAGCAAAGCTTTCTGAGAAATATGGAATTATGGCTTTTGCTGTTGCGAAGAAAGCAATTCCAAATTGCAGTATCGTATACTTAGACGGTGACGAAATGAAAACAAAGGTTCCGGATTTCTTAAAAGTCCTATATCAGGCAAATCCAAAATCAGTCGGGGGGACGCTGCCGAGTGATGATCTTTACTACAAAAAATAAGATTCATATTCCTAAATATGCAGTAAAAATACTTGTGGCCGTTTTCTGGCTAAGCGTGTGGCAGATTATTTATGTTATGGTGGGGCAGGAGATACTTGTGGTGTCTCCTGCCTGCGTTTTCGAAAGATTGATTCAGCTTTCAAAACAGGGGGATTTTTGGCTGACTTCTTTTTTCTCCATGCTGCGGATTTTAGAGGGCTTCCTTATCGGCGTGCTGGCAGGCGCGTTGCTGGCTGTACTCTCCGCCTGGTCAAAAGTATGTCGTGCGCTGATTCAGCCTGTCGTAAGTGTTGTTAAAGCTACGCCTGTTGCGTCCTTTATTATTTTGGCTCTTGTTTGGATGCATGCGGAATTTGTTCCTGCTTTTTCGGCATCATTGATTGTATTTCCGGTTATTTGGGGAAATGTTCTGGAAGGAATCCGGAAAACGGATCAAAAGCTTCTGCAAATGGGGCATATGTTTCAGTTCAGTTCGGTAAAAATGGTTCACAGAATCTACATTCCGTCCATAATGCCGTATTTTATGGCTGCCTGCACCACAAGTCTTGGCCTTTCCTGGAAGGCCGGTGTCGCGGCAGAGGTACTTTCAAGTATACCAATGTCTGTCGGGACGCAGATATACAACTCCAAAATTTATCTGGAAACAGCAGATCTGTTTGCATGGACGGTTGTTGTAATTCTGTTTAGCATACTGCTGGAGAAAGTAATGACTGTTCTCATGCGCAGAGCTGCAAAAAAATTTAATTTTGGGCTGTAGCGGAGGATATATGAAACTTCAGGTTCAAAATGCCTTTAAATATTACGGTGATAAAATAGTTTTGGATAATTTTTCTATGGATTTTCCGGAGAAGGGAGTGGTCTGTCTGTTCGGCCCTTCCGGCTGCGGAAAGACTACTCTTCTGAATTGTATCGCCGGGCTTACAAAAGTAGATCAAGGTAAGATCACAGGAAATGAAGGCATCAAAATTTCCTGTATCTTTCAGGAAGACAGGCTTCTGCCATGGCTTACCGCCAAAGAAAACGTTGCGGCGGTATTAGAGAATCGGGAAAAAGGTTTCATGGAGGCTCAGAATTGGCTTTGTAAAATGGGCTTGAAAGGCGAGACGGAGAAAAGACCGGATCAACTCAGCGGCGGAATGAGCCGGAGAGTTGCAATCGCCCGCTCTTTGGCCTACGGCGGAGATTTGTTCTTGCATGATGAACCGTTCCAGCGTCTGGACGATAAAATAAAATGGAATGTACAGAACCTAGTAAAAGAGGAAACAGGGAACGCGCTTGTAATTTTTGTGACGCACGACGCTGAAGAGATGCGTACAATGGCAGATATTACTTATGTAATGGAAGGTCCTCCGCTTAGAATTGTTAATATCATCCAAACAAAACGATAAAAATTGCAATATCTATGAGAAAATCGACTTAATAACAAGAAAAATGGTGTTTATTTTGTTCCTGATTTGTGCTATACTAATTCGGTTAGTATTGAAGCGAATTGGAGTAATTTTATGATAAGCAAAAAAAACAGTATAAGAAACTTGGTCCCTCAGGTTATTATTGATGCGGTTTGCATCTTTTTCAGCTATTTGCTGGCATTTGTATTTCGTTTTTTACCTGACAGAGGTATTCCGTTTTATTACATTGATTCGTTCAAAATAAGCATTCCATGGATAACACTGATTTGCCTTGCCGTGTTTGCATTGTTTCGTTTTTACAGCACAATGTGGGAATTTGCAAGTTTGGATGAATTGCTTCAAATTTTCTACGGTACCACAACAGCGTGTCTTATTGTAACAATTTGCGGCTATACAGTATTTCCAAATATATTAGTCGGCTCATATGGATTAAATATTCAGCGCTTTCCTATTCCTGTTTATGTAATGGGATGGGTTTTAACTGTTTTCCTGATAGGTGGTTCCCGCTTCAGCATTCGATTTGCCCGCAGACTGAAACGCAAACGCATGATTAATCACGGTCCGGACGATGAGTCGAACCGAGTAATGGTCGTTGGCGCCGGCGAAATGGGCTCCATGGTTATCAAGGATATGAAAAATGCTCCGCAATCGAAGGGCATTCCGGTTGTGGCAATTGATGACGATAAGAAAAAGCGCGGCACACGGATCCATGGGGTAAAGGTTGCCGGCGGCAGAGAGAGCATTCCGAAGATTGCCGCTCGTTATCATATTGATGAAATTATACTTGCCATTGCAACTGCAAAACAGTCGGATAAACGAGAAATCATCAATATTTGCTCCAAAACCGAATGCAAACTGAAAACCATTCCAGCATTATATGAAATGCTGGAAGGCAATACCGATCCGCTTAAGGTACGTGATGTCAGCATTCTGGATTTGCTCGGCAGGGACGAAATCAAGCTGAATGTCGATGAAATCAGCGGATATCTTGAAAATAAGACAATTATCGTTACCGGCGGCGGCGGATCCATCGGCAGTGAACTTTGCCGTCAGATTGCCTGCTTCCACCCTAAAAAACTAATTGTTTTTGATATTTACGAAAACAATGCGTACGAGCTGCAGAATGAGCTTCATCGCCGTTTCCCAAATCTGGACATGGAAGTCATTATCGGTTCTGTGCGCGACAGAGCACGCATTGACCATGTTTTCGGTTGCTTCCAGCCGGATGTTGTATTCCATGCGGCTGCTCATAAACATGTGCCGTTGATGGAATTAAGCCCTGGTGAAGCGGTAAAGAATAATGTATTCGGAACATTGAATGTAGCACAGGCGTGCGATAAATTCCATGTGAAACGCATGGTTTTAATTTCCACGGATAAGGCGGTAAACCCTACAAATATTATGGGCGCGACAAAACGCATTTGCGAATTGATTGTGCAGTACTACAGCCGCCACAGCAAAACTGGTTTTGTTGCTGTACGTTTTGGCAATGTTCTTGGAAGCAATGGCAGTGTAATTCCGCTGTTTAAACAGCAGATTGCCGAAGGCGGGCCTGTTACTGTAACACACCCGGATATTGTGCGCTATTTTATGACCATTCCAGAAGCGGCGCGTCTGGTGATTCAGGCCGGCGGCATGGCAAAAGGCGGCGAAATTTTTGTCTTGGATATGGGCGAGCCGGTCAAGATCGTTGATCTTGCTCGTAACTTGATTCGTCTTTCCGGCTATGAACCGGACGTTGATATCCAGATTAAGTACACCGGTCTTCGTCCGGGAGAAAAGCTGTATGAAGAACTGCTTTTGGATAGTGAAGGCGGCTGTCACAAAACGTCTCACGAACTGATTTACATCGGAAATCCAATCCCGTTTAATGAAGCTACATTTTTGAACGATATTGAGGCTCTCCGTAAAGTAGCCGGTGTCGACAATATAGGTATGCTTGAAATTGTTCATCATCTGGTTCCTACCTATACGGGTCATGCTGAAAAGACCGATTTGCTTGCGCAGTGAACCGGGCGAAAAGAAGGTGCTGTAATGGCAGATGAAAAACGTTTTGCTGTACTGATTGATGCTGAAAATGTATCGGAAAAATACATTAAATTCATATTGGATGAAATCTCCAATGATGGAGTAGCTACCATAAAGCGTATTTACGGCGACTGGACAAAACCCGCCATGGTTTCCTGGAAAAATGTTCTGCTGGATAATTCCATTACGCCAATTCAACAGTATAGTTATACAACCGGAAAAAATGCAACGGATTCCGCTATGATCATCGATGCAATGGACATTTTATACTCTGGAAATATAGACGGCTTTTGCATTGTGTCCAGCGACAGCGATTTTACGCGTCTGGCTTCGCGCCTTCGCGAATCCGGCAAGTTTGTTGTAGGTATGGGAGAAAAGAAAACACCGAATCCTTTTATTGTGGCGTGCGATAAATTTAAGTATCTAGAAATTCTTGCACAGGATAATATTGTAGAAAATCGTGTTATTACCAAAACTCAGCCCATTTCCGGGTTGGACCATACCTCTCTGGATGCCGTAAGGAATACGGTTCTCACAATTGTGGAAGAAACCTCAGATGATGAAGGTTGGGCGTCGCTTGGCGATATTGGGAATATCCTTACGAAGCGTTACCCGGATTTTGATGTCAGAAACTATGGTTTCCGAAAATTAACGCCATTTATAAAATCCCTTAAGATTTTTGATATTCGAGCGGTCCGCGGTAAAGATGGCCACGTGAGCCTGATGTATGTAAAAGAAAAAGAACACGAAAGATAACAGATTGCAAGGAGCAGCTTGGACTGCTCTTTTTTATTGAACCGGGGTAAAATGCTCTGGTTCTTTTTTTTACTTGACTTGAGATCATTTTAGGTTTATATTAAACATGTATTAAACATGTTTAATAGATAGGAAAGATATTATGGAACAGGAAGAAAATAAAAGGAAACTGGTTGCTGCTGCACAGAGTTTATTGGAAAAGTCAGATTCACCGGAGAGAATCACATCACGGGCTATTGCGGAAGAGGCCGGCGTAAATGCCGCAATGATTAATTATTACTTTCGATCCAAGGATAATTTGCTGACTGAGGCGGTTGGGGAGATCATTTCTTTCTCTGCAGAACGGCTTAAATCCCCTGATAAAACAAAATCGCCGAAAGAAAGGCTACGCGCAGCACTTTGGGAAATCTGTGAAGTTGTCGTACGGTTTCGGAAGTTCTCAAAACTTTTTGTTCCACAGATTTTATTGAACGGAAAGATTGAAGCACCATTTTATCTGCTGCCGGACATTCGGGAACATTTTCATGGTGAGAAGGATGAGATGGAATGCAGGGTGATTGCATATGAAATGATTTCATTTTTGCAACTTGTATTTTACAGGGCAGACGAATTTTGTAAATATTCCGGTATGGATCTGATGAAGCAGGATGACAGAAAAAGGTTATTTGACCTGCAGCTGGATTACTTTTTACCAAATGACTAAAGCAGTTTGAATTTCAGGATATTAGTTGAAAATTAATAATGCCGAATGCGTTTTTAAGGTTAAGAATCTTTGCCATTTAAAAGTAAAACGCTATAGGCCTTGCTTTTTATAATTAAATCTATGATTTTTCACCTTCATATTTTCATCGAAAGGATGACATAATTATGGACCTGACTGAATACATGAACAAATCGATTGAAAGCATCATACGCAGCGCATTGAAAAATACCTTTTCAAATCCTTTGGAAAGTACTTTCTTGCTCCAGATGCTCCGGCAGCAGAAAAAAGCGTCTGAGTTACGAAGCCGGCAGGAAAAAGCAGGCCATCATATCCCACCTTTTCTGATTGCAAGCATTGCTTCACAATGCAACTTACATTGCGCCGGGTGTTATGCTCGTGCAAACCATTCCTGCTGTGACGAAGCGGCGGCTCAGGAACTTTCTGTCGAGCGTTGGATGCAAATCTTTCACGAAGCACTGGACTTAGGCGTTTCTTTTGTCCTTTTGGCAGGGGGTGAACCGTTAGTTAGGCGGGATATTCTGGAATCTGCCGCGAAAATCACGAATATGATATTTCCAATCTTTACGAACGGAACTTTGCTGGATACGACTTACCTCGATCTATTTCATCAAAGCAGAAATTTAATACCTGTTTTGAGCATTGAGGGGAACAAAGAAACAACAGATTCACGCCGCGGAGAGGGCACATATAACCTTTTGCAGGATGTTATGGGTCAACTTCAGGAGAAAGGCATTTTCTACGGGGCATCTGTAACGGTTACAAAACAGAATTTGAAGCAGGTTACAAGTGATGATTTTATTGATTTACTGAGAAAAAAAGGTTGTAAACTCGTTTTTTATGTGGAATACGTGCCGGCAGTCCCGGGTACGGAAAAACTTGCGCCGGATGACGATGACCGTGATTTTCTTGCTAATCGTCAGGAAGAACTTCGAAGCCAGTTTGAAGAAATTCTTTTTCTTAGTTTCCCGGGTGATGAGAAAAACATTGGTGGTTGTCTTGCCGGCGGCAGGGGATTTTTCCATATTAATGCACGGGGTGGTGCGGAACCCTGTCCATTTTCACCTTTTTCCGATATTAATCTGAAAGACCATTCCCTTTCTGAAGCGATTCATTCACCTTTGTTTCATAAACTGAGGGAAAAGGGGCTTGCAAATATTCCGCATAATGGCGGCTGTGCTCTGTTTGAAAGGCAAAGTGAAATGAAGAGCTTGCGTATAGGAGACAATTAAGATGAAAAATTTATCGATATTGTTCGTTGAAACAGTATTGATTTTGTTGATGGAGTTTTTCGGGCTGACGGGTCGAAAGTTCTTACTGGTCAAGGATACAAGGTCTTCGATCCTTGTTTTTGGAATCATATTAATGCTGTTTTGCACGATAAGCGTAGGCAAGTTTATTTCAGCTGCACCGGCTCACCCGTTGACGATTCTTGGATATCTTTTCGGAACAATCGCAATGATCACTTTTTTAGCACAGGCTTTTCAGTGGAAACTGCCTGTGATCAGCAATCCCAAAACAGCAGTTATCATTTTTGGAGCAGCCATTCTGGCAAAATCCATTCTTGCCAGATGCTATCCTTTATTGACACATAAGTAAAGCCTCTAATAAATAGTGTGGATTTAGATTGTACCCCGGTTCATAAGAAAAACAGTTTCCGTGTTTCTAACAACGGAAACTGTTTTTTTATAATCAGATATTACTTTTGTATTTTTGAGATTCTGCTACAGCTAACCGGTCGCAGCACTCATTTTCGGGATAGCCGGCGTGCCCTTTAATCCATTTGATTGTAACGTGGTGGACTTTAAGCAGTTCCAGCAGAGTTTCCCAAAGGTCACTGTTAAGTGCCGGTTTCTTGTCTGACTTTCTCCATCCGTTTTTCCGCCAGTTTTCAGCCCAACCTTTGCCGATGCCGTCGCAGACATATTTGGAATCGCTTGTCAGCACAACGTCACAGGGTTCTTTCAGCTGTTTCAGCGCTTCAATTACGCCGGACAGCTCCATGCGGTTATTGGTTGTATCCGGCGCGCCGCCGCTGATTTTTTTCTCTCTGCCGTTATAACGAAGAATTGCGCCCCAGCCGCCGGGGCCGGGATTCCCACTGCAGGCACCGTCTGTAAATATCTCTACTCTTTTCATACTGTCCTCCGGTAAACCGATGTATAATAAATATTATAGCATGTCTTTCTTTTTAAAACAATTATACGTTTTTTCTCTTTATGGCCTGGCAATTGATGTTTATGCAGGTCACATGTGGCAATACTATTGCCATAGAGGTTCATTCCCATCTTGACATAAAATCTTATTCAGAGTAAAATGGATCATATATTTGTGTCCGGTTTACAAAATTTATTATGAACCGGGGTGCAATAACCGCCGTCTGCGGCGATACCTGATTTTGCACCCGTAGAGTGGTATTGCAAATACTCCTCGGCTTACCGAGTGGAAATTTATTTTGGCAGTTTACGTTTTGTGCGGATTATGCGCAAAAAGTATTATTATAAAATGGTATGCCCATCCGTTGGCCCGTTTGCCTTCGGAAAAATTGGTATTGCCTAATTTACAATGGAGGTCATTTTGTGACAGAAAAAAAACAAAATATTTCAGCGGAACGCGACAGCATGGCAAAGCCGCAGTCTGAGGCGGGGGGCGAAGTGCGCCCCAGTCTTTACCAGAAGGTGGAAGTGCCTAAGCGACGCGGTGAACAGTTGCGCCCCAAAAACCGTCCGAACAATGCTCCGGAGCAAAAGGATGACGGTCAGGTAAAACAGGACACAAAGGCAGCTCAGCCGCAGCATTCTGTTCGCAGAAAGCGCCAGCCAAAGAAAAACACTGCAGCGCTGAAAACGCAGCCGGTGTCCGAAGAACTTAAGGCTCCGGTGCAAAAGCCCGTGCATGAAAAGCAAAAACAGGGCCCCTCAAAGCGGGAAAACGGTCATTCCGGAAAAAGCGGACGGAAAAATTCCCAAAAACCGGCAATCCGTGCATATTTTCTGGGTGGCTTGAATGAGATCGGGAAGAATTTCACCCTTTTTGAATGCCAGGACGATATGATTATCGTGGACTGCGGTATGTCATTTCCGGACGGGGATATGCTTGGCGTCGATCTTGTAATTCCTGATTTTACATTTGTTGAGCGCAATGTTGATAAAATTCGGGGCGTTGTACTGACGCATGGGCACGAAGACCATATCGGAGCGCTGCCTTATCTGCTGAAAAAGTTTAATTTCCCAATTTACGGAACGAAATTTACACTTGCTCTTGTCGACAGCAAACTGAAAGAACATGGGCTTCAGGGAAAAATCCGTGCGGTCAGTGTCCGCCCGGGTGACCATATTCGTCTCGGATGCATGGATGTTGAATTTATCCATGTGAACCATTCTGTTCCGGATGCGGTTGCACTTGCGATTCATTCACCGGCCGGAACACTCGTTCATACGGGTGACTTCAAAATCGACTGTACTCCTGCCATGGGGGAAATGATTGACCTTGGCAGATTTGGTCAGCTTGGCAAGGAAGGCGTCCTCGCCATGTTCTGCGATTCCACGAACGCAGAACGCGAGGGATATACGAAGTCTGAAAGCAAGGTGGACGACTCTTTCGACCGCCTTTTCAAACGGGCTGAAAGCAGCAGAATTATTATTGCGACATTTGCTTCCAACGTGAGCCGTGTTCAACAAATCATCAATTGTGCGGTAAAGTATGGCCGTAAGGTTGCGTTGTCCGGGCGCAGTATGGTAAATGTTATGACCATCGGCGTTGAGATGGGATATCTTGAGGTACCGAAAGGTGTCCTGATTGATATCGATATGATAAATCGCTATCCGAAAGAAAAAATTGTTCTTGTAACGACGGGAAGCCAGGGCGAGCCAATGAGCGCCCTAACAAGAATGGCTTTTGCCGACCACCGCAAAGTCGAAGTCGGCCCCGGAGACTTCATCATTATTTCCGCTAGGCCAATTCCGGGTAACGAGAAGACGATCGGCAACGTCATTGACGAACTGATGAAGCGCGGCTGCGAAGTTGTCTATGAATCCATGTATGACGTTCACGTTTCTGGCCATGCCTGCCAGGAAGAACTTAAACTGCTGCAGGCTATCGTCAAACCGAAATATTTTATTCCGGTTCACGGCGAGCAGAAGCATCTGCGCAAGAACGCGAAACTGGCCTACGATCTTGGCAAGGATCCAAAGGATGTTTTCATTGGCGATATCGGCGATGTTGTCGAACTCCACGAAGATTATATGAAACGCCTTCCATCGGTTCCGGCAGGCCGCATCCTTGTTGACGGTCTTGGCGTCGGTGACGTAGGCAGCATAGTTCTGCGAGACCGTAAACATCTTGCGGAAGACGGTTTGATTATTGCCGTCTGCACCATATCTGCCCAGGACGGCCACATTATTTCAGGGCCGGATGTAGTTTCGCGCGGATTTGTTTACGTCCGAGAATCAGAACCGCTGATGGAAGAAGCCAGAAACCTCGTCAGCACTGTTTTGGAAAACTGTGCGGATAATAATATCCACGACTGGGGAACATTGAAAACAAAAATTAAGGATGAATTGTCCCGTCTGCTGTATGACCGGACACGCCGCAGCCCGATGGTACTGCCAATTATCATGGAAATTTAGTGTCTCTTTTGCGGCTTAAGGAGTAATTGGATTGAAAAGGAAAGTTTGGGCGTCTTCGCCCGTGTTTTTCACAATATCGGCAGTTATGCTTGCAATGGCAGGTGTAAGCTGGTTTTGGAACAGTACCGTATTTTACGTGGAAATATCCGTAGCTGCGGTATCAATCGCTGCGGTGTTAATGGCAACAGCTCATTTCCACGCCCATGTGTCAGATGCGGTTAAGAGCGCCCAAACCGTACTTTCCGGAGAGCAATACCGCCTCATGCAAAAATTCGCTTTACCGATTGTCGTGGTCGGGGAAGCGGGCGATATGGTATGGATTAACGAGTCTTTCTGGAACACGGTCTGTGAAAAGCGGGAATGCCGTGGGGAAAACATTCAAAAGTTTATTTATCCGAAAACAGTTCAGGAGATTCTCAAAGCTGACGGAACCGACATTTCAGTTGGGAAACGCAGATACACCGTGTATGGTACAGAAACGGCTTCTGGCAGCATGATGTATTTTGTGGACAACACATACTATAAGGATATAGAACAGGAATACAATGAGACCCGCCCGTCCATTGCTTTGGCTTACTTCGATAACCGAGAGGAACTCGCCAGATATTTTAACAACAGTGAAGATTCGCGGATTGCCTCGGAAGTGGAAGCGACGCTCATTAAATGGGCGCAGAGTATGGGCGGCTTCCTGAAAAAGATGAGTAGCGGGCGGTTTATTATTTTTACAGATGAACGCCATGTGCGTCAGGAGATGGAAAAGCGGTTCCCCGTTCTGGATTCCATTCGTTCGATTCATGCTGCAGAGCGCCTTACCGCTACAGTTTCCATCGGAATATCCCGCGGTGCCAAATCGCCGAAAGAAGCTGAAATATGGGCGCGAAATGCTCTGGATATGGCTCTTGGCCGAGGCGGTGATCAAGTCGCGGTAAAGCAGGAAAACGATACATACGAGTTTTTCGGCGGCCTTTCAAAAGGCGTTGAAAGGCGCGACAAGGTTCGTACACGCGTTTTCGCTGCAACCATTTCCGATAATATTAAGGAAAGCGACAGCGTTTTCATTATGGGGCATAAGTACTCCGACCTGGACTGTATCGGTTCGGCAACGGGTATTTGGAATGCAGCGGCGAAAAGCCTGAATCATCCGGCTTATATTGTGGTTGACCGCTCGCAGAGCCTTGCCGGGCCCCTCATTTCAAATCTGCAGTCTGCCCATCCGGGTGAAAAGATATTTATTACACCACAGGAAGCGCTCATGAAGGTTACCCCGAAAACAACGCTGATTGTTGTGGATACGCATTCACCGGATTTCGTGGAAAGCCCCGATCTGCTGAAAGCTGTTTCACGCGTCATTGTCATAGATCATCACCGAATGATGGTACGGCATATTGAAAATGCAATAGTATTTTACCATGAGCCGTTTGCAAGTTCTGCTTCTGAAATGGTAACGGAGCTTGTTCAGTATATCGGCGATAAAATGCTTGAGGAACCAGAAGCGGAAGCGCTTTTGGCGGGCATAATGCTTGATACAAAGAACTTTGTGCTGAAAACCGGTGTCCGCACATTTGAAGCGGCGGCATATTTGCGCCGTAAAGATGCGGATACCGTTAAAGTCAAGCGCCTGTTTTCTGACTCTATTAACGCATATAAAGCAAAATATAAAATCGTTTCCAATGCTCAGATTTACGGAAGCTATGCCGTTGCTTCTACGGAAACTGAATTCCCGGATATCCGTATTTCGGCGGCTCAGGCTGCGGATGAACTGCTCTCCATTCAGGGCGTTGACGCTTCTTTCGTTATTTTCCCGGCCGGCGGCGTTATCAATATCTCCGCAAGGTCGTTGGGCGAAGTCAACGTTCAGCTCGTTATGGAAGAGCTTGGCGGCGGCGGACATCTCACAATGGCCGGCGCGCAGATCAGCGATGTTACAGTACAGGAAGCAACAGATAAGCTGATTTCAGCAATTCAAAAAGCAACAGAAAAAGTGCATCAGTCCTAAAGGACGGAAACATGGAGGTTTGCAATGAAAGTAGTACTGCTTCAGGATGTTAAGGGAACCGGCAAAAAGGGCGAGCTGGTTCAGGTCAGCGATGGCTATGCAAGGAATTTCCTGTTCCCCCGCAACCTGGCCAAAGAAGCCAATGCCCAGGTTATGAATGAACTGAAGGGCGCCGAAGAAGCCAGAGAGTATCATATTAAACAGGAAACCGAAGAGGCCCGCAAGACTGCGAACGAGATAGGCGGAAAGACTTTAAAGCTTACCGCAAAATCCGGTCAGGGCGGCAAACTTTTCGGATCCATTACTTCCAAGGAAATCTCAGATGAACTCAAACGTACTTTTCACGTTGATATTGATAAGCGCAAGATTGTTCTAAACAGTGAAATCAAGGCTTACGGCACCTTTGAGTGCGAATTAAAGCTTTATAACGGTGTTTCCGCAAAACTGTATGTTCAGGTCGGCGAAGAATAACGAATTTTGGTGTTTCAGGAGGAAAACGATATGGAAGATTCAGTCACAGCAGGATACAACGGGCTGAATCTCCCGTTTAGTCCGGAAGCGGAGCAATCGGTACTCGGTGCGATACTTTTGGATTCTTCCTGTATGGATCGTGTCGCGGAAATTCTTCCGCGCCCAGAGTATTTTTACCTTAGCACAAACAATCAGATTTTTACTGTAATGCTTCAGATGTTCACCGAAGGCAAGCCGATTGACTTTGTCACCGTTCTGGAACTCCTGAAAGAGACAGGCAGCTTCGACGAAGCGGATGGTAAAACTTATCTTCTTCAGCTGGCACAGCTGGTTCCTTCTATATCAAATGTGGAGTCGTATGCATTCATTGTCCGAAATAAATACGATATCCGTACGTTAATTACCACTGCAAGAGATATTATTGAGGAATCGTCGGCAGGAGAAGCTGATGCAGCCACTTTACTTGACTCCGCTGAGCAGCGTATTTTTGATATCCGGCGCGGAAAAAATATGCAGGGCCTTCAGAAAATCGACGAAATCATTGTCGATGAATTTGATCGGTTGGACAGGCTCAACTCTCCCGACGCCGATATGTACCGTGGCGTTCCTACGGGGATCAAGGAACTTGACGATACAATTACAGGGCTTAACCGGACGGACTTTATCCTTTTGGGCGCTCGTCCTGGCATGGGCAAAACGAGTTTTGCTCTGAATATTGCGCGCCATGCTGCGGTAAAGGCAGAGAAACGGGTTGCTTTCTTCTCTCTGGAAATGAGCAAAGAACAGCTTGTTTCCCGTTTGCTTTCCACGGAAGCTATGGTGGAAGGCACAAAACTCCGCACTGGGAGGCTGGCTGAAGACGAATGGATCCGCTTAATTGAAGCCGGAGATATTCTTTCTAAGACACAGATGTATTTTGACGATAACCCGGCGATTACCGTTCCGGAAATGAAGGCCAAGCTCAGGCGGTTAAAAGACGTTGATCTTGTCATTATCGACTATCTGCAGTTAATGACTTCCTCAACCCGGATTGACAATCGTGTTCAGGAAATTTCGCAGATCACGCGAAGCCTGAAAATTATGGCGAAAGAGTTGAATATCCCGGTTATGACCTTGTCTCAGTTAGCACGTGACAGTGAGAAGCGTACCAACCACCGTCCGGTTCTTTCGGATTTGAGAGATTCCGGTTCTATTGAACAGGATGCAGATATCGTGCTTTTCCTTTACCGTGACGATTACTATCAGGATTCCGAGACGCCAAATGAGGACGGCGATAAAAACCAGAGCGAATGCATCATCGCCAAAAACCGTCATGGTGAAACCAAGACGGTTCCTCTGCACTGGCAGGGTGAGTATATGCGCTTTACGGCGCAGGAGGTAATCCGCAGTGAGTGATGAACTTGCTGAAATCGAAAGGAAAATTGAAAATACGGTTGCCCAGTGGAGTATGCTTCCTCAGGGCAGCCATATTATAATCGGCCTTTCCGGCGGCGCAGATTCCATTGCTCTGACACATTTCCTGCTTTGGCATGCTGAAAAATACGGGCTGCTGCTGACGGCTGCCCATGTGAATCACGGTCTTCGCGGAGAAGAAGCTGATTCCGATGAAAAGTTTGTCCGGGATTTTTGCGAGAAAAACGGATTGAAGCTTGAAGTGCTTCATACGGATGTTCGCGCTATTGCACAAAAACAGTCGCTGGGTCTTGAAGAATGCGGGCGTGAAGTCCGCTATTCTTTTTTTCGCAGGTTATGTGGAAAAGACGGAAAAATAGCGACTGCTCATACGCTTTCCGATTCCGCGGAAACAGTTTTGATGAACCTTGCCAAGGGAGCAGGAACAAAAGGCCTGTGCGGAATTCCACCGGTTCGGGGCAATATTGTACGCCCTTTCATTGAGATAACCCGGTCGGAAACAGAACAATATTGTTACGGTTACGGCCTTAAGTTTGTTACGGACAGTACGAATCTGAATGCCGACGTTGCCAGAAATAAGATCAGGCT
This sequence comes from Caproicibacter sp., assembly GCA_036260805.1. Taxonomy (GTDB): domain Bacteria; phylum Bacillota; class Clostridia; order Oscillospirales; family Acutalibacteraceae; genus Thermocaproicibacter. Next base: position 69,508 of record DATALZ010000016.1, on the reverse strand, counting down.
GGAAGCGGTTCCTGTTCTGAAACAGATCAACCCGGCTTTTGAAAAAACGATTTTGCGCACAACACAAATTATGCGTTGTGACGAGACATACTTTGAACACCTTGCAGATGAGAAATTACAGGAAGCTATCCTTTCTGGCGGCAGATATAATCTTGACATATTGAAAGAAGTACCGCGCGCTGTGCTTTTGAGGATGATCCCTGCCGCACTCGAAAGGGTATCCAATACAAGACTGGAATTTGCGCATATTGAGGCTATAGAAAAGATAATCTCTTTGGGAACAGGATCCGTTACGGTTGCAGGTGGAATACAATGCAAAATATCCGGCAATACTCTTTTTATTGAAAAGCAGCATGAATTGATTCAAAAGGAGTGGAGCGTACCGTTTTCCACGCACGGAACATCGTTGCCGGATGGCAGGATGTTATTTGTCAAGCCTGTGATCTTTAAAAATCCGGAAAAAATTAATAATTTATTATTTAATAATCTTATTAACTATGATACAATACTTAGTATTAGCGGTTTTGTAAGAAGCCGAAACCCGGGGGATTCCTATGAGCCTGCGGGACGAGGTGTAACAAAAACATTGAAAAAACTTTTCAATGAAGCTAAAATTCCCACAGAAGAGCGTGGCAAAAGAGCTGTGCTGGAGTATGGGGGAAAAATACTCTGGGTTGAGGGCTTCGGAGTTTCGCAGGAAGCCAGCGTCTCAGAAAATACAAAAAACATTGCAGAAATTGTAATTAAGGAGTGCAGGTAGACAGTGCATAGCATGGAAGACGACATTAAGGAAGTACTTTACAGCAAGGAAAAACTCAATGAAATTGTTCATAGCATCGGTGCGCGTATCAGTAAAGATTATGAGGGGAAAAACCTGCTGATGGTCAGCATCCTGAAAGGCTCTGTAGTCTTTATGGCCGACCTGATGCGTTCTATAACCATACCCTGCAGCATAGATTTCATGGCAGTTTCCAGCTACGGTTCCGGGGTCAAGACTTCCGGCGTAGTTAAAATTATTAAGGATCTTGATATTGATTTAAAAGGCTGGGATGTTCTGATTGTTGAAGATATTCTCGACAGCGGCCTTACATTAAGCTATATTGTAGAGATTCTTCAGGCCCGCGGCCCCAAAAGCATCCATCTTTGCACTTTGTTTGACAAGCCGGACCGCCGCACCGTGAACATCAGCGCAGATTATGTAGGTACGGTTGTTCCGGATGAGTTTATTGTAGGCTACGGTCTCGATTATGCCGAAAAATACAGAAATCTCCCATTTGTCGGAATTTTAAAGCCGGAGGTTTACGGTGGCTGACCTGTGGGTTAAAACCGGCGTCAATAAGGAGTGAATCGTTTTTGGACAATAAAAAGGCACTGAAAAATATAGGGCTGTTTATCGGAATACCCGTGCTGATTATGATTCTGCTTGTAATGGTCTTTACGCGTCCATCGGAAGAGCAGCATAAGTATTCTGAAATAATTTACTATTTTGAAGACCAGAAGGTTACGAAATATACTCTGGATCTGGGCAGCGGAGATATGAGCATTACGCTCACCGGCGGAAAGACGATTAATTACGTTGCTCCGAATGCCGGACTGCTGCTTGAACAGATTAAGCCATATGTTGAAGATTATAACAAAGCTCACCCGAATGCCAGAATGGATTTCAACTTAAACAAGCCGGCGGAGACTTCTTGGCTTTCAAGTTTAATGCCTACCTTGCTGCTGCTTGTTGTTGTTGGCGTTTTCTGGTGGATTATGATGAAGCGCCTCAACACAAGTATGGGCGATGCCGGCAAGCAGATGAATTTCGGCAAGGCTAAAATCAAGCAAATGGCAGATGAAAAGCGCAAAACTACATTTGCAGACGTAGCCGGCGCAGATGAAGAAAAGGAAGAACTGCGCGAAATCGTAGAATTTCTCAAAAATCCCCGCAAATATAATGAACTGGGTGCCCGTATTCCAAAGGGCGTTTTGCTTGTAGGCCCTCCGGGTACCGGTAAAACTCTGCTTGCCCGTGCAGTTGCCGGCGAAGCGGGAGTGCCGTTCTTTTCAATTTCCGGCTCCGACTTTGTAGAAATGTTTGTCGGTGTTGGTGCATCCCGTGTGCGTGATTTGTTTGAGCAGGCGAAAAAGAATTCTCCATGCATCATTTTTATTGATGAAATTGATGCGGTGGGTCGTCAGCGCGGCGCCGGTTTAGGCGGCGGACACGATGAACGTGAGCAGACGCTGAACCAGCTGCTTGTTGAAATGGACGGTTTCGGTGCGAATGAAGGCGTAATTATGATCGCCGCTACAAACCGCCCGGATATTCTTGACCCTGCATTGATGCGACCTGGCCGTTTTGACCGTCAGGTTATGGTTGGCTACCCGGATATCAAGGGCCGTGAAGAAATCCTGAAGGTTCATGCGCGCAATAAGCCGATTGGGCCGGATGTCGACCTGAAGACAATTGCCAAGTCAACTGCAGGATTTACCGGTGCTGATCTGGAGAATCTTTTAAATGAATCTGCGCTGCTGGCCGCCAGAAAAAGCCTGAAAGCAATTACCATGGCTGAAATTGAGGAAGCCACAATAAAAGTTGTTGTTGGAACCGAGAAAAAGAGCCATGTCATGACAGAGAAAGAAAAGAAACTGACGGCATACCATGAAGCGGGGCATGCAGTAGCTACTTATTACTGCCCAACGCAGGATCCTGTCCATCAGATTTCCATTATACCGCGCGGCATGGCAGGCGGTTATACCATGCAGATTCCAACAGAAGACCGCTCCTATCATACGCGCAAAGAAATGGAAGAAGACCTTGTTGTTATGCTTGGCGGCCGTGTATCTGAGTCGCTTACTCTGGATGATATTTCAACCGGAGCGTCCAACGACATTGAGCGTGCGACCAAACTTGCTCACAGTATGATTGCAAAGTACGGTATGTCCGAAGAACTTGGGCCAATCACTTACGGCCGCGATGATAGCGAGCCGTTCCTTGGCCGCGATATGGGTCATATCCGCGATTATTCAGAAGCGACGTCATGTGCAATTGACCGCGAAATTAAGCGGATGATGCTTGAGGCGTACCAAAAGACAGAGAGCATCCTAAAAGAGCATATTGACCAGCTTCATCTGGTTGCAAAAGCTTTGTTTGAGAACGAGAAAATGGGCGGCGAAGAATTCGCAAAGCTGATGGATGAAAGCAGCAAACCGCAATCAACTGATTTTCCCGAAACATCGCCTGGGAGCTATGCGGAACAGCAAATGAATCAGGAACCGACTGAATAATATTTCAAAAGGGAATGCAGTGACATTCCCTTTTTGCTGTGTTCTGCCAGCTGTTTTCCTTTGGGTTTGTGTAAAGAATTACACAATATAATCATATATTATGAACTGAGGTGCAATACTCCGTCGTTTGCCGTGGCGAGGTTCATTTTAGCACCTTTAGAGTATTGCTGCGGAAAGGCTGTATTTTATGAAAAGAAATTCAACAAGAATCCTTATGGGCGTCATATTTCTTTGTGCGGCGGTAGTGATTTTTGGAAACTCAACCAACCTGTGGAATATTGATTTTACCGGATGGTGGACATTATTTCTGATTGTTCCCGGTATTGCCGGTATGTTGGACTATGGTATTGAAATTTGGAACACTGCGCTTGTTTTAGTTGGTGCTTGGCTGCTAGCTCTTTCGCGAGGCTGGCTCCCAGAAGGGCTTGGCGGCAGCTTAATTTGGGTAGGCGTGTTTTTACTGATCGGTTTGGAACTGCTGTTCGGCGGTACCCGCAGAAAATTCCGAAATTATAATTCCGGTGATCCTTCGGTCTTTACAAATAGTCCCGGAAACGCACAATACAGCAATCCTGGTCAGAATACCCCGCCTTTTAATAATGATGGCTGGGTTAACAGAGAAACGAATGAAACTATAAGTCATACTTCTGTCTTTTCAAATCTCAGAATCGCAAATGATTCGCGCTCGTTTCTGAGCGCAGCTCTTACTGCTGTATTTGGAAATGTAATGTATAATCTACGCGGCTGCGTTCCTGTAAACGGAGCTGTTGTGGATGCTGTTGCGATCTTTGGAAACGTTACTATTTTCGTTCCGGAAGACTGCCGCCTGCAGGTAAAGGGCGTACCAATATTCGGCGGCTGCAGATGCAGGGTTATGCGGCCAAACGATCCGTCTTTGCCGCTTCTAACTATACGCTATACTTCTGTTTTTGGTGGAGTTGAAATCCTGTAGCCCTAATATATTCCTAGTGGAGGAAAGAGAATGGCATTAAAAAAAGAATATGGAAATGAAAGCATCTCTGCTTTAAAAGGGGCAGACCGTGTGCGTCGGCGTCCGGCTGTCATTTTTGGTTCAGATGGTCTTGAAGGCTGCGAACATTCCATACTGGAAATTATATCAAATTCTATTGACGAGGCGCGGGAAGGCTTCGGCAAACAGATTGTTGTTACCAGATATCAGGATAATTCGGTTGAGGTGGAAGACCACGGCCGCGGTATCCCAGTTGAATTCAATAATGCTGAACAGCGCTGGAACTGGGAGCTTGTATTCTGTGAACTGTACGCCGGCGGCAAATATAACAATGACGAGGACGAAAGTTACGAATATTCTCTCGGCCTAAACGGACTTGGTCTTTGCTCAACACAGTATTCGTCGGAATATATGGATGTTGATATTCGGCGCGATGGTATGCGCTATACTCTGCACTTCGAGCATGGCGAAAATGTGGGGGAACTTCACAAAGAGCCATACTCCGGGCGCGATACCGGCACAAAAATACGCTGGAAACCTGATCTGCAGGTTTTTACCGATATTCGTGTGCCAGCCGAATATTATCTTGATATTTTAAAACGTCAGGCAATCGTCAACGAAGGAATCAGCTTCCTGTTCCGCAACGAAACCGATTCAGGCTTTGAGAAAACGGAATATTTGTATCATGAGGGAATCGTTGACCACGCCAAGGAGATTGCCGGCGAAGATTCCTTAACTCCTGTTCAGTTCTGGCAGGCCGAGCGCAGAGTTCGGGACCGCGAGGACAAGCCTGAGTACAACGTGAAAATAAACCTTGCCGTTGCGTTCTCCAACCGAAATCCAGTCATTGAATACTACCACAATTCAAGCTGGCTGGAACACGGTGGTGCGCCGGACAAGGCTGCGCGGAATGCCTTCGTCTATCAGATTGATTCTTACTTAAAGCAAACAAATAAGTACAATAAGAATGAGAGCAAAATTACTTTTAACGACGTTCAGGACTGCCTGATTTTGATTATTTCTTCATTTTCAAACCGCACATCCTACGAAAACCAAACCAAAAAAGCGATTACGAACAAAGGCATCCAGGAGGCTATGACGGAAGTGCTCCGCCATCAGCTTGAAGTTTATTTTATTGAGAATCCACTCGATGCGGATAAAATTGCCGGGCAGGTGCTGGTGAATAAGCGCAGCCGTGAGGACGCGGAAAAAACCCGGTTGAACATGAAGAAAAAGCTTTCCGGTAACATGGATATGGCAAGCCGGGTTGCAAAGTTTGTGGACTGCCGCAGCCGCGATGTAAATGAAAAGGAAATTTTCATCGTGGAAGGCGATTCCGCTCTGGGCGCCTGTAAGCAGGCACGTGACCCGAACTTTCAGGCAATTATGCCAATTCGCGGTAAACCTCTAAACTGCCTGAAAGCAGACTACGAGAAAATTTTTAAGAGTGAGACTATTACCGACCTCTTAAAGGTTCTTGGCTGCGGGGTACAGGTGAAATCCAAGGCAAATAAGGACCTGTCTTCGTTCGACATGGACTCGCTGCGCTGGAATAAAATCATTCTCTGCACCGATGCCGATGTAGACGGATATCAGATTCGTACTCTGCTGCTGACGATGCTCTACAGGCTTACTCCGGCCTTAATTGATGCAGGGAAGGTTTTTATTGCGGAGTCTCCGCTGTTTGAAATCAAGGCAAAAGATGAAACATATTTTGCCTATACCGAAAAAGAGAAAGACCATTTTCTCAAACAGTTGGAAGGAAAAAAATTCACCATTCAGCGTTCAAAAGGACTTGGCGAAAACGAGCCGGATATGATGAATCTGACGACTATGAACCCGACGACGCGGCGCCTGATTCGCGTAATGCCGGAAGAAGCCGACCGGACAAGCCATGTTTTTGATCTTTTACTGGGTGATGATTTGGAAGGCAGAAAAAATTTTATTGCCGAGAACGGTTGGCATTATCTTGAACTGGCAGATTTGAGCTGACCTTTCATAAAAGCTTGATTGGTGTTTCCTTTCGAATAGAACACAGAATAGTTTAGGGGCTGAAAGAAATATGAAAAAAACACATTCAGGGCATCCTGCGGGTCAGCCGAAGGCCCACGGCGTGATTGAGGGTGCCGGAGAAATAATATCGCAGCAGATTACAAATACTCTCGAAACAAATTACATGCCGTATGCAATCAGCGTGATCATGTCGCGCGCCATCCCGGAAATCGACGGATTTAAGCCGTCTCACCGTAAGCTGCTTTATACGATGTACAAAATGGGACTTTTAGGGTCAACAAGGACAAAAAGTTCCAATATTGTCGGCCAGACCATGAAGCTAAATCCACATGGTGAAGGCGCGATTTACGATACGATGGTGCGTCTGAGCCGAGGGTATGAAGCGCTTCTCCACGCTTATGTAGATTCAAAGGGCAACTTCGGAAAATTTTATTCCAGAGATATGGCATGTGCTGCATCCCGTTATACAGAAGCGAAGCTGGACAGCATCAGCCAGGAGCTTTTCCGGGATATTGAAAAAGATACCGTCGATTTTGCTGATAACTACGATAATACAACAAAAGAGCCTACGCTGTTTCCGGCGACTTTCCCTACTGTGCTGGTAAACGCGAACACGGGTATTGCCGTAGGAATGGCAAGTTCTATCTGCTCCTTCAATCTTGCTGAGGTTTGTAAAACTGCGCAGGCTTGTATTAAAAACCCGGAGCATGATATTCTTTCTACGATGCCTGCTCCTGATTTTTCCGGTGGGGGCCAGATTATTTACAACAGGCAGGAGCTTGAGAAGATTTACCGCACAGGGCGAGGCTCCGTCCGCGTGCGTTCAAGGTACTCTTACGACGCGGATGCAAACTGCATTGATATTACCCAGATTCCGCCGACGACTACGATTGAAGCAATCATCGAGAAAACCATCGACCTTGTAAAACAAGGCAAAGTGAGAGAAATTTCTGATATCCGTGATGAAACCGGTCTTGCAGGACTTAAAATCACGATTGATTTAAAGCGCGGAACCGATCCCGAACGATTAATGCAAAAGCTGTTTCGAATGACGCCTTTGGAAGACAGTTTTTCCTGCAATTTTAATGTTCTCGTGGGTGGAGTACCGCGTGTGATGGGTGTCCGGGAACTGTTGAATGAATGGACAAAATTCCGAATTCAGTGTGTTCGCCGCCGCACAACCTTCGACTTAAAAAACCTTCAGGAAAAGCTGCACCTTTTAAAGGGACTGCAGGCAATTTTGCTGGATATCGACAAAGCGGTTTCAATTGTCCGTAAAACAGAAGAAGAGGCGGAAGTAGTGCCAAACCTGATGATTGGGTTTGGAATTGATGAAAAACAGGCGGAATATGTAGCGGAAATTAAACTGAGGCATTTGAACCGTGAATATATTCTGAAGCGTACGGCAGAGACAGCCCAAATGGAAAAAGACATTGAAAATCTTCAAAAAATTCTGGGCAGCGAAGCCGAAATCCGAAAAATTATCCTACAGGAGCTGGATGAGGTAGCGAAGAAGTATGGCCAGCCGCGCAAATCCATGTTGGTGTACCAGAGTGAGCTGGAAGAGCTTCCAGAAGATGATACGCCGGACTATCCTGTAAATCTGTTCTTTTCGAAAGACGGCTATTTCAAAAAAATTACGCCCCAGTCTCTGCGCATGAGCGGTGAACAGAAGCTGAAAGAAGGCGACGAAATCGCCCAGCAGATTGAAAGCTTCAATTCTGCAGATCTGCTTTTCTTTACCGACAAATGCACCGTTTATAAGGCAAAGGCATCCGATTTCCCGGATACAAAAGCCAGTGTACTTGGGGAATTCATCCCGGCGAAACTCGGTATGGAAGAGGGAGAAAGTCCGGTTTATATGGCGGTTACCAAGGATTATGCCGGATATATGGTTTTCTTCTTTGAAAACGGAAAAGCCGCTAAAGTTGATTTAACCGCTTATGAAACAAAAACAAACCGCAAAAAGCTGGTTAAGGCTTACTGCGACAAATCACCCCTTGTCTCATGTGTAAAAATCGAAGAAGACCACGAATTTATGTTTACTTCATCGCAGGGCAAGGTCTTACTGGTTCATACCGGTGCAGTCCCAAGCAAAACTACTCGGGGAACACAGGGGGTAGCTGCCATGACGCTGCGCAGGGGAGCACGGCTTATGCAGGTGAAACTTTATGAAGAGGGAACACTTCAAAAACCGGAAAGGTACCGCAAAAATATTCCTGCCGCAGGTTCGGTTCCGCCGCAGGAAGAACAGGGAGAACAGCTTCAGCTCTCGTAAAATTTAGCCGATGAAATGAAAAACGCTGCAGAAAAGTCAATAACTTCTCTGCAGCGGGACAGCATAAGCGGCAAACGCAATCGCTTTTCTATCCGTGAATAGCATGTCCTAACAGACAATCAATATACAAAAGGAATTGAAAAATACGCAAAATCCTTGCAAATACCAATATTTTGTGATATCATCACTGTATTAGGTAGGTATAGTTTATTATTTTGGAGGTAAAATATGTCTGTAGGTGAAATTATATTCGGTATTATTTTAATGATTTTTTCAGTTGCCATTACGATAGTGGTTCTTATGCAGGAAGGCCATCAGCAGAATGTTGGCGTAATAACGGGCGGCGCCGACACTTTCCTTTCAAAAAATCAGGCACGTTCCATCGACTCGTTCTTAGCTCGGTGGACGAAGATAATTGCTATCGGATTTTTTGCTTTGGTAATCCTGATTAACGCTTATATGTTCTTCTTCATGAAGTAAGACATTCTAAGCGCCCCGCTTCAAAGCGGGGCGCTTTTTGCATCACTGGGTAAATAGGGAGGAGTACTTTGAAAGACTTTAAAGAAAAAATTCTGCATTCTTTGCAGAAATCGCCGCAGAGCCTGTCTGTCCGCAGTTTACTGAAAAAAATGAAAGTTGTAAATAACAGCAAAAAGGCATTTTTTGCTGCATTGGATGAACTGAAGGCAGAGGGTAAAGTTACCGTAAGCAAAAAGAAAAGGATTCATATTCCACGAAAAGCGGATACAATTGAGGCAACAATTGTTTCGCTTTCCAGAGGGTTTGCGTTTGCCCGCCCTGATGATGGCGGCGGAGACGTTTTTATTCATGCGGATAAACTGAATAACGCATTTGTAGGAGACAGAGTTTTGCTTTCCCATGTTCAACAAAGCGCAAAAGGCCCTAGTGCAGATGTAGATGTTGTGTCGGAGAAGAGCAGCCGTCTCATCACCGGGACTTTCAGTTCCGAAAACGGAAATAACAAACTGCTGCCGGATATAGCTGTACGCTACGAAATTCCGATTACCAGAAAAAGCGCGCTGCTTGCTCGAAACGGCGATAAAGTGCAGGCAAAAATTCGAAGAAAAATCCATTCTTCAGAGCTGGAAGCTGAAATTGTTAAGATTTACGGAAAAGCTGGCAGCGCAAAGATCTGTGCCGACGCCATTCTGGATCAATACGGAATCCAAGCCGAATTTTCAAAAGAAGCGCTTGCTGAGGCTGAAACCGCAGCTTCTAGAGATATCACCCCGGCCGACCTAAAAGGCAGGCTTGACCTCCGTACGCTTTCTATCTGCACAATCGACGGTGCAGATGCAAAAGACCTTGACGATGCTATTTCAGTCAGTAAAAAGCGGAACGGCGGGTTCCGCCTTGGTGTTCATATTGCAGATGTTTCCCATTATATCGCGCCAGACGGCAGTCTGGATTTGGAAGCCCGTAGCCGCGGCACATCGGTCTATTTTGCAGACCGTGTAGTGCCAATGCTGCCGAAGTCTCTTTCCAATGGGGTCTGTTCGCTGAACGCGGGAGAAGATAAACTGACTTTTTCCGCACTCATTGAATTAGATAAAAACGGAAATATCGAATCCTACCGCTTCCGGAAAAGCGTGATTCATTCCAAGGTTCGCGGTGTATACTCTGAGGTTAACAGTCTGTTTGAGGGTACGGCGGACCGAGCGCTTCGCCATAAATATACTTCGGTTATCCGTTCTTTAAATGCGGCGCGTGAGCTTGCAATCGTACTCAGAAAGAAGTTTGACCAAAACGGCGTTGTTGATCTTGAAAGTACAGAGTCTGTTTTCACATTGAATGACGAGGGTATCTGCGTCAGCGTGCGCCCGCGCAGAAGCGGTGAAGCAGAGCAGATGATTGAATGCCTTATGATAACGGCAAACCGGGCTGCTGCAAAGTTTGCCAAATCAGCCGGTGTTCCGTTTGTATATCGAGTTCATGAGCAGCCGAACCCCGAAAGAATCAAAACTCTGATTCAGCTGGTAGATGCCGTAGGGCTGGATTCAAAACCGCTGAAGCACAAAGACGGCAGAATTGTTCCATCGGACTTTGCAGATATTCTCGAGCAGGCAAAGGGGACGCCAGCGCAAAAGGTAATATCCCACCAGTTGCTTCGTACCATGGCAAAAGCTCGTTACGATGTAAATCCGCTGGGCCATTTTGGGTTAGCACTGGAAGATTACTGCCACTTTACTTCTCCAATCCGTAGATATCCGGACACGGCAATTCATCGTATTCTTACCGCCATGCTGAAAACAAAAGATCACGAGAAGCTCCGGCAACGTTTTACCGACTTCGCCGTGGAAGCCTCAAAAATGTCTTCAGATGCGGAAATCCGTGCCATGTCGGCAGAACGCAGTGCGGAAGACTGCTACATGGCAGAGTATATGACTCAGCATATCGGCGAAGTTTACGATGGGGTAATCAGCGGAGTGACCCAGCGTGGCGTGTTTGTAGAATTGGAAAATTCGGTTGAAGGATTCGTTCCCATGGACAGTTTTCCGGATTCCGATTACCGCTTTGACGGTGTCATTACTCAGGTTGATGTAAAAACCGGAAGTCGCCTTACAATAGGACATCCTCTTACAATAAAGGTTGTTTCGGCAGATGTGGCAAGCGGCAGAATTGATTTTGTATATGCCGGGCCGGAAGATTAAATTTGGAAATACTCTTGTATATTTCATGGTATAAATGTCCATCATACTAACATAAATATTTACCGGAAGGCGGAGTTGTTAGTATGGAATCTGTACTGAAGCTGCTTCAGCGGTCGGAATGTACTGCTCAAAAAACAGAGGTCGATAAAGATAAGCTGCTTTCAGAAATCAAGGATGTTTCCCGCCTGTTGGCTTACAACGAATGTTGGTTCCAACTGGAATGCGACAGCAATCTAATCGATGCGTGCATCTACCAGAGAGAGGAACTGCAGGCTCGTTATCGTTATCTTCTGAGCCTTGCAAAGCAATACGGCGTAAGCTGCGCTGCTTTCTAAAATTATGAAGAGCGGGGTGTGACCGTGCAAGGCGTATTGCTGGTGCTCTGCATTTGCGGTGTGTTTTTGCTGTTGGTTGTAATTCAAGTCATTATGAAGTCCAAACGTCCGGTCAGACGTGCTGTCGGGGGAATCCTTACCGGTTTATTTACGCTGGTTGCCGTTAATCTTACCGGGATGTTTACGGGGGTCAGTCTTCCGATCAGTCCGCTTACCATCGGCGTATCAGGCGTGGCTGGAATTCCAGGCGTAACGCTTCTCCTTTTGCTGAATCTTGTATTTAAGTGAAGAAAAGCCCGGGCGGCAATCCATTTTTTGGATACCGCCCGGGCTTTATTTTGGTTATTGAATTTGAATTGTTTTTGCTTCCGGTTTTACCTCAATAATTTTAGGAAGCTGCAATTCAAGAACACCGTTATTGTAGCTGGCGCAGATCTTGCCGGCATCGATGCCCTCAATGTCAAAGCTGCGGCTGAAAGCGCCGTATTTCCTTTCTCTGCGGATGTAATTTTTGTTGGTATCATTGGTTTCTTCCTTGTGCTCGGCAGAAACTGTCAGCTGATTGCCCTGAATGTTGATATTGATGTCTTCTTTGTTAAACCCGGGCATATCGGCTTTCAAAAGGTATTTATCGCCCTGGTCGATGATATCTGTACGGCAGGGGGCGAATTGTTTATCTAGCCCGCCAAAAAAGCTGTCTTCCATCATCTTGTCAAAGACGTCAAACAAGCTGTTGTTCCTGCGCTCAAAAGGAATTAAGTCAAACATACAAAAACCCCCATTATATTTTATTTTGTCTCGGGAACTCTCGTTCCTTTCAACGACTTTAGTATAGCCATGGATTATTAAAATAAAATAGATTGTTTGTTACTAAATTGTTAAAATTAGCACTCTAATAAGTTGAGTGCTAACATTTAACTAAGTCTTCTCTAATTCCACCCATAAATAAAAATCTCAATTTGTGCGTCACGCATACACAAATTGAGATTTTTTATGTTTACAATCAAGGAATTAATTCTGTTGATTACTTACCCATTGCTTTGTATTTTTTCACGATCAGATTAGCACATTTGTAAACATCTCCGCCGCCAAGGGTGAGAATCAGGTCGCCGTCCTCTGCATTGTGAACCATGTAGTCGGCAATTTCATCGAAAGTCTTGAACCATACGCACCCGGGGATTTTTTCAGCCAGGTCTTTTGCATAGATGTTGTAGGTGTTGGTCTCCCGAACGGCAAGAATCTCAGAAAGCACGGCTCTATCAGCAATTTTCAGGGCCTTTACAAAATCGTCCAAGAGCAGATAAGTCCTTGAGTAAGTATGGGGCTGAAAAACTGCCCAGACACGTTGGAAGCCCATTTCTTTTGCGGCAGTAAGCGTTGCCGCTACTTCTGTCGGGTGGTGTGCAAAATCGTCCGCTACGGTTACTCCGCCGAATTCGCCCAGCATTTCAAAACGTCTGTGAACGCCTGTAAATGCATGAAGGCTATTTGCAATACTGTCGGAATCAACACCGAGTGAATCTGCTACGGCAAAAGCCGCAAGCGCATTGTAGATATTATGTTTGCCAGGAACGCTTAGCGTGATTTCAGCCATCTTTTCTCCGGATTTCATTACAGTGAATTTTTCGCGTGCGCGAAGAGTGTCCTGCATGTTGGCTGCACTGTAGTCGTTATTTCCTTTCATCCCATAGGTAACAATACGCGCGTTTGTGATTCTTTCCACGGCTTTCAGCGCGTTGGCATCGTCTCCGTTTACGACGATAGTACCGGTAGTCTGTTCGCAGAACTTATGGAACGACCGGATGGTGTTTTCCACTGTGCCGAAGTAATCCAAATGATCGTTGTCGATATTAAGAATGACTGAAATCGCCGGATTCAGTTGTAAAAAGGTATCAACATATTCGCAGGCTTCACAGACGATGGTTTCGGATTTGCCGACCCGGCCATTGCCGCCGATGAGAGGGAGTTTTCCTCCGATAATAGCAGACGGGTCTTTTCCCGCTTCCAGCAGAACCTGTGTAATCATGCCGGTTGTCGTCGTTTTACCGTGAGTTCCCGCAACGGCAATAGTATTCGGGAATCTGCGGGTTACCATTCCAAGCATGACGGAACGCTCCACGGCAGGTATCCCTTTTTCACGCGCTGCAATAAGCTCCGGGTTATCCTGTTTTACTGCGGCAGTGTAGACGACCAGCTCTGCGCCTTCTACATTTTCAGCTTTTTGCCCCATGTATACCGGGATTCCGTAGCTGCGGATACGCGCAAGAGTGTCTGATTCGTTGGTGTCGGAGCCTGTCAGTTCATATCCTTTATGAAGCAGAATCTCAGCAATCGGGCACATTCCCGAGCCGCCGATTCCTACAAAATGTATTTTTTTCACCTTAGACAGAATGTCGCTGTTATCCATAAAACGCTCTCCTCATTCAAGACCTGCGGGAACCACAGGAAAAATTCACAAGGCCCTGCGTAATCGAGATAGGACAGTAGTCCCAGACCACTCTGATTTTTTACAAGGCCTAAATAAATATATTGCCAAACATACTAATAATAAACATCTTTCCGAATAATTGCAAATAAAAATTAATTTTTCACTGCTTACAGAACAGGAAAGCGCTCCCCGAACAAGTAGGGAGGAGAAGGCAAAATCTATTCTGCGGCGTTTTAAAAATGCTTAAGATGCAATCACAAGCGTTGACTTCTTTCCATACTATGTTGTAAGAACATTACGGAGGCTGAATCATGACGAGCGGAGTAACTTTCGGCGTACTGGGCGGCGACCGGAGACAAATCTCACTGGCCGAGTCCCTTGTTCTAAACGGTTATGAGGTTTATACATGCGGTTTCGAAAAAGAAGATTTTAACGCAGACGTGAAAAAGGCGGTTCTAGATGAACTTATTAAAAAATGCAGGATTATTATACTGCCGCTTCCGGTTACACTTGACGGAATCAATCTGAAAATGGATTACTGCGACGAAAAGATCAAGCTGGATGATGCCTTTGCAGAGAAGATGCGTGGAAAACGCGTATTCGGGGGAATGATGGAACGGCTTTACCGAACCAGTGAAATCTGGAAGGAGATTGACACGGCGGATTATTATACACGCGAAGAATTTGCCATACGCAATGCCGTGCCTACGGCGGAGGGCGCGATCGAGATCGCTATGAGGGAGTATCCCGGCACAATCAGCGGAAGCCGGTGCCTGGTTGCAGGTTTTGGCAGGGTAGGGAAGATACTTGCCTGGATGCTTCGGGGCATCGGTGCCAAAGTGACTGTCAGCGCTCGCAGGCCGGCTGATCTAGCATGGATCGAGTCCTATGGATACGACTCGGTCTTGACTGCCAGAATTGGATTTGAGGAGCGCTACGATCTAATTTTCAATACCATACCGTCTATGATATTCAACCGAAGGGTTCTTTCAGAACTTCGCGGCTGTTCTCTTTTGCTTGATTTGGCGTCGGCGCCGGGCGGAGTCGATTTTGAGGCTGCCGAAAAAATCGGAATCCGGGCAATACTTGCTCCGTCCCTTCCCGGAAGAGTGGCTCCGAAAACAGCGGGGGAGATCATTCGGGATACTGTGTGCCATATGATGGGGGAATAAACGTTTTGAATAATCGGTTTTATAAACGGGAAATTTTGTCCTTTCCCGTAGAAATTGCTGCGGACAACTGGCTGCTTCGAACGAGCCAAAACTTCCGGTATCAGTGAAAGGGTGGTTATCGTTATGAAAAAAACAATATTCGGGTTTGCAATGTGTGGTTCCTTCTGCACATTTCGCCCGGTAATCGACGAGATGCGCCATATTTCCGAAGAAGGCTATTCCCTGTTGCCTGTGATGTCCTACAACGCTTTTAATACAGACACCCGTTTCGGCAGAGCGGAGGATTTTATTTGGGAAGTTGAGGATATCTGCGGAAAAAAAGTTTTGAAAAGTATTCCGGACGCGGAACCGATCGGCCCAAAGAAGATGGTTGACCTGATGATCGTTGCACCCTGCACGGGGAACACATTGGGTAAACTTTCAAATGGAATTACCGATACGCCTGTTACAATGGCGGTAAAATCATGCCTTCGCATCGGTCTGCCGGTCGTTCTTGCTCCGGCCACAAACGATGCGCTTGCAGCCTCTGCAGCAAATATCGGCAGACTTCTGAATACCAAAAATATATACTTCGTACCGATGAAACAGGATAACCCTGAGAAAAAACCTTTTTCTCTTGTTGCAGATTTCAGCCAGATTCTTCCTACCGCTCTTGCAGCTCTGGAAGGAAAGCAGATTCAGCCGGTATTCCTCTAAATCGAATTTTCTTCAATCCTTGTAATTCAGACTATAAATATGTTATGATACAAAAGAAGCGGAAATAAAAACCTTGAAGGAAAGCTTGTCGGTTCCTGCAAATCGCAGTGCGGCAACCGCTTCGCTAAGCAGTCGGGTGAGCCGACAGCGAAAGGATGGCTGCAAATTTGCTTTATTGTGCTGATTGCCAGGTATTAAGCCCAGACGGTGAAAAATGCCCCCTGTGCGGAGAAAAAAAACTCCGGCAGGCGAAAGCAGATGATCCGGTTCTGTTAATTACTGAGAACGAAACGGAAGCATCCCGTATTACCGCGGCGTTTGACGATGCGGGCATTCCGCATATGGAGCGCGCCCTCGGTACCGGCGGATATACATCGATAATTTTAGGCCAGACACGGTGTGCTGAGATTCGCGTTTTTGTACCTTTTGGGGAAATCGAGCACGCGAAAGAAGTTCTGCGCGGAATCAGCGCCATAAATCAGGCAGAAAACGATACACCATCCATGCAGGAAGATCAGCCCTGTAAAAAGCAGAAAGAGGAAGCAATACCCATGAGCCGCGGCAGACGTCTTGCCGTTCGCATTTTTTCCATTGTTCTTTTTATTGCAATTATCTGGTTTGTTGTGGTTATGGCAGACAATATAGCCGCTTACTTAAAATCTGCATTTCATTTATTTCAATAAAGTAAAGGAGTTATAAAAATGGGATATCGGATCGACACAAACTGTATTCATGCTGGTTATGAACCGAAAAACGGCGAGCCCCGCGTTCTGCCGATTGTGCAGAGCACAACTTATAAATATGATACCGCTCAGGCAATGGGCGATTTATTTGACCTGAAAGCCAACGGTTTTTTCTATACGCGCATTGGCAATCCTACGCTTGACGCAGTCGAGAAAAAAATAGCGGCTCTGGAAGGCGGCGTCGGCGCGCTGCTTACTTCTTCCGGACAGGCTGCATCCCTGCTCTCCGTTTTAAATATCTGCCACAGCGGAGATCACATGGTCAGTTCAGCGGCAATTTACGGTGGCACTTTCAACCTCTTTAATAAGACAGCCAAGGAAATGGGCATTGACTGCACCTTTGTGTCTCCGGACTGTACCGAAGAAGAGCTGAACGCGGCTTTTCAGGACAACACCCGCTGCGTTTTCGCTGAGACTCTTTCCAACCCGTCATTGGTTGTGACTGATCTCGAAAAATTTGCAAAAGCAGCACACGCCCATGGTGTCCCCGTCATTGTGGACAATACCTTCCCAACCCCTATGAACTGCCGTCCTTTTGAGTTCGGCGTCGATATTGTAACCCACTCCACGACCAAATATATGGACGGGCATGCCGTACAGGTTGGCGGCGTTATTGTTGACAGCGGCAACTTTAATTGGGCTAACGGCAAATTCCCATGCTTGACGGAACCGGATGAATCATACCATGGTATGATTTATGCCAAAGATTTCGGCAAAGCGGCATACATCACAAAGGCAAGAGTTCATATGATGCGTGATATTGGCGCGCAGGCCGCCCCAATGAATGCTTTCCTTCTGAATCTTGGTCTGGAGACGCTTGCCCTCCGTATGGAACGCCACTGTTCCAATGCGCTGGCTGTTGCAAAATTCCTTGAGAAAAACGATAAGGTTGAATGGATTGATTATCCGGATCTCGAGAGCAGCAAATATCATGCTCTTGCCAAGAAATATATGCCCCATGGTACCAGCGGCGTTATTTCATTCGGCGTAAAAGGCGGAAGAGAAGGTGCAGGAAGATTTATGGAAGGACTCAAGCTTGCTTCCATTGTCACGCATGTTGCGGATCTTCGTACCTGCGTTCTGCATCCCGCAAGCACAACACACCGCCAGCTGAACGATAAGCAGTTGGCCGAAGCCGGCATCAGCCCGAATATGATCCGTATGTCAGTAGGCATAGAGAATGTCAATGATATTCTTGATGATGTGAAGAATGCGCTGAACTGTATCTGAAAAAATCGGGAGCGGCAATACCGCTCCCGAATATGTTTCTGAACTGTTTTTCGGTCAATTTAAAAATATTTTAAAAAAGTTAGCCTTTGGAGGCTAACTTTTCCCGTTGTTTGCGGGTATTATGGAAGGACTTTTTAATAAGTACTAAAGAGAAATGATAAATCGGCTGCTGGGATGTGCATCAGGCTGCTTTTTTCAGGCTTTTCAAAGAAGGCTTCCATTCCGAAAGGTAAATTGCCCCGAAAATCAGCGCGCAGCCGAAAAATGTGCGAACTGTAAGGGATTCCCTAAGAAAAAGAATCCCGCACAGTGTGCCGAAGACGGATTCCAGCGACATAATCAGCGATGCTTTTGAAGGCTTAACGTATTTCTGGCAGATCATTTGAACCATAAAAGCGATCATAGTGCTGAAAATACCGATGTACAGCAGAGACAGAATCGTTTTTCCCTCAATCGCAGCAGGGAACTTTTCAAATACAAGGGCAATCGGAAGAGTGATAATAACGGTTACGATCGATTGCGATATGGTAAGAAGTATAGGGTCGCAATTTTCGGTAAAAATATCAATTGCAACAATTTGAACCGCGAAGCTCAGTCCGCACAACAGGGACAGAATATCCCCGAAATTCATGGAAAAACCGTCTTTGAGCGACAAAAGCCCAACTCCCACAATACAGATAAAAGCGGATAAGACATTATAGATATTCGGCTTTTTATGCTTTACAATCCAGTAAAGAAACGGGACGACAACACAGTAGACGGCAGTTAAAAACGCATTGTTTCCCGCTGTTGTGAACTTTGAGCCGATCGTTTGAAATTCAAAGCCCAGAACGTTGAAAATACCGATGATAATTCCGCCTTTTATCTCGGCAAAACGAATTTTTCGTAATCTTTTAAAGAAAATAATGCACATAAAAAAAGCAGCTAATCCAAAACGGATTGCAATTATGTAGGAAGGCGGCATCGCTGATGTTGTGTTCTTAACTACGACAAAAGCGCTGCCCCAGATAATGGTAATCATTAAGAGGCCGATCTTAGCCAGCAGGGGTTTGTTCTGAATTTTTTTCAATCAATACACCTCAGTTTCAATGGTTTTTATTATATCACCGGAGTTTTTTTGCCGCAACCGCGCGCAGGAACCAAATCCAGCAAATCGCTGCAATTTGTAAAATTTCGGTGAAAGCAATAGATTCATTCTTTTCTACAGGTTTTAATTGTGGTATAATGATGCGTGATTTAACCGAAATTTATTTGGAGATGAATAATGGATGACAGGAATTGAACAGCGCCCCGTTTGTGACGGCGTCAATTTCAGGAGCATCAGAGACAGCCGGTTCAAAACGGTACGCATGTCCATTCATTTTTTGCTGCCGCTTAATAAGGAAACTGCAGCCGCAAACGCGATTTTGCCGTTCCTGCTGACGCGTGCAAGCAGAAAATATCCGGATTACACAAAATTAAACGAGCATTTGGCAGAACTTTACGGAGCGGAACTTGACGCCGACGTTCAAAAACTTGGCGATATTCAGGTTCTGTCCGTTTCCGCATCCGGCATTGCAGACCGGTATGCTTTGAACCGCGAGAGCGTTTCCGCAGAACTTTCCCGGCTTTTGTGCAGCGTATTGTTTGACCCTCCATTCCAGGAAGGGCTTTTTCCCGAAGACGGTTTTGAACAGGAAAAACGTCAGATGATCGAGATGCTCGAATCTGAATTTAACGATAAGCGTGCTTATGCGCTTCGCCGCTGCGAAGAGATTATGTGTTCGGACGAGCCTTACGGGATTAGCCGCTGCGGGACGAAGGAAGATATCCAAAACCTGAAACGTGAAAGCCTTACCGAAGCGTGGAACAATCTGATTCATCACGCAAGGGCAGAAATTATGGTTTTAGGTGACTGCGACCCGGAACCGATTTTCTGCGATTTCTCGGCAGCCTTTCAAAATCTGGGCAGAACTTCAATCGTGCAGTGCCCCACACTGGCAGTGAAGACAGCTGATCAGTCTAATGATATTACTGAGAAGATGGACGTAGCTCAGTCCAAGCTCGTTATGGGCTTCCGTACCGCATGCGCGGAACCGGACAAAACAGTTCCGGCTATGAAATTGATGAGCGCCTTGTATGGCGGTACGCCGAATTCGAAGCTGTTCCTCAACGTCCGCGAAAAGATGAGCTTATGCTATTACTGCAGCTCCATGTTCAACCCGATCAAAGGTATTCTTTTGGTTCAGAGCGGGGTAGAAACTGCAAATATCGGCCGCGCAAAAACCGAGATTATTGCTCAACTTGACGAAGTGAAAAATGGTAATTTTACCGAAGATGATTTGAAGGCCGCAAAACTGAGCCTTTGCAACAGTTACCACACGCTTACCGATTCGCTGGACGGTCTTGAGGGCTGGTATTTGTCCAAAACATTTTCCGACCCGCTTCGTACTCCCGAAGAAGAAGCGGAGCGCGTTACCGCAGTGACTCGCGACGATTTGATTCATACTGCAAAATCCATTACGCTCGATACAGTATACCGCTTAACAGGAAATGAGGTGGAAGCCTGATGAATGATGAAATTAAAGAAGTTAAAAGTGACAGAACTGGTGATAAATACTACGAAGTCAGGCATTCATCCGGTCTGAAAATTTTTATCTATCCAAAAGAGAAGAACAATTCAACTTATGCCGTATTCGGAACAAAGTACGGTTCCATTGACAATTGCTTCAAAACGTCGGATGAAAATGAAACGCATACAGTTCCAAACGGTATTGCCCATTATCTGGAACACAAACTGTTTGAAAGCGAAGACGGTGACGCATTTTCCCGCTATGCAAAAACCGGAGCATCCGCAAATGCGTATACCTCGTTTGATATGACCTGCTATCTGTTTTCCTGTACCGAAAACGTATACGAATCACTTGAGATTCTGCTAGATTTCGTTCAGTCTCCGTATTTTACGGAAAAAACGGTTCAAAAGGAACAGGGTATCATCGGCCAGGAAATCCGTATGTATGACGACGACCCCCAGTGGCGCGTGATGTTTAATCTTTTAGGAGCGCTTTATCATACGCATCCGGTGAAAATTGATATTGCCGGAACAACCGAGAGCATTGCGAAAATCACCCCGGAACTTTTGTATCAGTGCTACGGTACATTTTACAATCTGAATAATATGGCACTGTGTATTGCCGGAGACATTGATCTTGACCGTGTTCTCAAACTTTGCGATAAAATGCTTAAACCGTCCAAGCCCGTCACTGTGGACCGCATCTTTGAGGATGAACCGGAAAGCATCGTTCAGCCCCGAGCGGAACAAAAGCTTTCCGTTGCCGTACCGCTTTTTGAACTGGGCTTCAAGGAATCCGTGGCAAACGGACGAGCAAATGTAAAACAAATTGCTGAAACGGAAATCCTTTTGGAAGCGCTGTCATCTTCTGCATCCCCGCTTTACCGCAGACTTTTGGATGCAGGCCTGATTAACGAGGCTTCTTTCGGTCATGAATATTTTGAAGGCCCGGGATTTGCCACTGTTATTTTTTCGGGGGAATCCAAAGATCCGGAATCTGTTGAGAAAGAAATCAAGAAAGAAATCGAGCGTTTCCGCAAAGAAGGCATCGATCATGCCGTATTTACTCGCGCTAAAAACGCTGTATACGGCCGTAATATTACCGCGCTAAATCATGTGGGCAACATCGCGAATTCCTTAATTTCCCTTGCATTTTCAGGGCGGGAGCTGTTTTCCTATATCGACGCGGTCGCAGATGCAGACGAAAAGTCTGTCCTCGCACGTTTAGATACCCAGCTGAAACCTGAATGTTCGGCGCTTTCCATCGTTTGGCCGATTCAGTAGTGAATTGCCAAGATAAATCCGGTATCGATTTTATGGCGAAATATTAAGCGTAAAGAAGTGGTGGTACAGCATGTATAATGTTCAATTCCCGGGGCTCGGATTCAGTTTCAAAATTAACCCTACGGCATTTACCATCGGCGGGCATTCCTTTGCTTGGTACGGCATCATTATTGCATTAGGATTTTTGCTGGCTTTCCTATATGTTATGAAAAGCAGCAAACGGTTCCACATGGATCAGGATAAACTCATTGACGCAGTCATCGTTGGCATCATCGGCGGTGTGATCGGTGCGCGCCTTTATTATGTGCTTTTTGATGCCAGCAGCCAATACATTAAAAACCCAATCAGTGTATTATATATCTGGGAGGGCGGACTCGGCATTTACGGCGGCATTATCGGCGGCCTGATCTGCGGCGCCATTGTTGCCAAACTGCACAAGATCAGCGTTCCAGCCGTTCTGGATCTGGCGGCGCTCGGCTTTTTGATCGGGCAAAGCATTGGCCGTTGGGGTAACTTTATTAATCAGGAAGCTTTTGGAACGGCAACTGACCTTCCATGGCGTATGGTGAGCGAGAGAACGGATGCAATTTCATCTACCGGTGTTCATCCCTGCTTCCTTTATGAATCTCTGTGGTGCCTTCTTGGGTTCGTTCTGCTACATATTTTCAGCAGAAAATTCAGAAGGTATGACGGTCAGGTATTTCTCCTTTACAGCATCTGGTACGGCATTGGTCGCTTCTTCATTGAAGGCCTGCGTACTGACAGCTTGATTACTCCTGCAATTCCGCTCAGAGTATCTCAGGTTGTAGCGGTCATCGCAGTAGCGGCATCCATTGTCTTGCTGGTCGTTTTTCGCAACAGGACTGCCCTAACAGGATGTGGTTCCAAGAAGATTATGGAACTGAACTCTATTGTTGACGAAGTCAAAGTGAAAAAGCAGCCGGATGCTGAAATAGACGACGGAACCAGCACGATTTTTGAAAGCGGAGAAGACGCTAAAAAAGTCATGGCGGGCGATTCTATCCGTGAACCAGTGGAACAGAGTGCTGAAAAACCATCTGAATCAGTAGAGTCTGATCATGACGTGAAGAATCCTGATACGGACGCAGAAAAAGCGGAAGAGAAACCTGCAGAGCAATAATCTGCCAATAAACGCTCAAATGGGTCTAATGATTCAGTTCTAAAGATGAACTTTCTTTAGAGTGTAAACCTGTTAATTTTCACTCTCCCTAAGAAAGGACTGTCCTAAAAATGTCAAAAATTATAGATGGAAAAGCAATATCGGCTGAAACAAAAGCCAATGTTGCGCTGGAAGTCAAAGGACTTAAGAAAAAGGGGATTGTGCCGGGTCTTGCTGTAGTTTTGGTGGGCAGCGACCCCGCATCCAGAACATACGTTAACAATAAAAAGAAAGCATGTGCGGCTACCGGAATTTATTCGGAAGAGTACGCATTGCCGGAGACCACAAGCCAGGAAGAACTTTTAAATCTGGTTCGTAAGCTGAATCAGAAAAAAGAAATCAATGGAATCTTAGTTCAGCTTCCGCTGCCAAAAGGACTCGACGAGCAGGCCGTCATTGAGACAATCGACCCTAAAAAGGATGTGGATGCATTTCATCCGTCCAATGTGGGCAGAATTTTAATTGGGAATTATCATTTTGTACCGTGCACTCCGGCAGGTATTATGGAACTTCTGCATCATGAATCAATTTCCGCGGAAGGGAAGAACTGTGTCGTGATTGGCCGGAGCAACATTGTCGGTAAGCCAATGGCGATGCTTTTAATGCATGAAAACGGGACTGTTACCATCTGCCACAGTAGGACAAAAAATCTCAAAGAAATCTGTTTGGGAGCCGACATCCTTGTTGCAGCTGTTGGCAAACCAAAGTTTGTAACCGCGGATATGGTAAAACCCGGCGCAGTTGTGATTGACGTCGGTATGGATCGTGATGAAAACGGAAAGCTGTGCGGAGACGTTGACTTCGCACAGGTTGAACCGATTGCGTCCCGAATTACTCCGGTACCGGGCGGAGTTGGTCCCATGACGATTGCCATGCTGCTGAAGAATACAATTACGGCAGCGAAAATTCAGAACGGTATTGCCGTTCGGTAAACGATTGAGGTTGTTGCGATGAGCGGCCTTTTAGATACGATTAAATCCCCGGAAGATTTAAAATGGCTGTCATCCGAACAATTAAAACAGCTTTGCACTGAAATAAGGACACGCATTATTCGAACGGTTGCTTCAAACGGCGGCCACCTCGCTTCCAATCTTGGAGTAGTGGAACTGACCGTTGCGCTGCATCGAGTGTTCAATTCGCTTGATGACAAAATCGTCTGGGATGTCGGTCACCAGTCTTATACGCATAAAATGCTGACTGGACGCTGCAGCCGGATTTCTACCATCCGAACGAAGGACGGATTGTCCGGTTTCCCCAATCGGCAGGAAAGTCCGTATGACCCATTTACCAGTGGACACAGCAGTACTTCTATATCGGCAGCACTTGGACTTGCCAAAGCGAAAGAGCTTACCAGCGCGGACGGGCATGTTGTTGCGGTAATCGGTGACGGTGCTTTGACCGGCGGTCTGGCATATGAGGGCTTGAATAATGCCGGTCGTTACAATAAGAATTTTATTGTTGTTCTGAATGATAACAAAATGTCTATTTCGCGCAATGTTGGTTCTATGGCGCGTTATCTTGCAAAAATTCGTACCGAACCGTCGTATTTCCGGATTAAAGGGAATGTTGAGAAAACTCTTGACCATATTCCGGGAATTGGACGTCCAGTACACCACGCTTTGACCCGTTCAAAATCCGTACTGAAACAACTGCTCTACAACAGTACAATTTTTGAAGACATGGGTTTTTACTATTATGGCCCGTTTGACGGCCACAATATTGATAAGCTGATTGAAGTATTTACCAATGTGAAGAGCATCAACCACCCGGTTCTTCTGCATGTAATCACCCAAAAGGGAAAAGGGTATTCGTTCGCGGAGCAAAATCCGGGCGCGTTTCACGGCGTCTCCAGTTTCAATATCAAAACCGGCAAGTCTATTTCATCCGGGCCGAATTTTTCAGCCGTTTTTGGTGAAACGCTTTGCAGAATTGCTGAAGAAGACGGCAGAATCTGCGGAATCACCGCAGCAATGCAATCCGGAACAGGTCTGACTGAATTTGCGAAAAAATTCCCGGAACGTTTTTTTGATACGGGTATCGCTGAAGAGCACGCCGTAACCTTTTGCGGCGGTCTCGCGGCGGGCGGTATGATTCCTGTGTTTGCGGTGTACTCCTCATTCCTGCAGAGGGGATATGACCAGCTGATTCACGATGCTGCGCTTCAGCGTGTAAAGGTAGTTCTGGCCGTTGACAGAGCCGGTATCGTCGGCGAAGACGGTCAAACGCATCAGGGGATTTTTGACGCGGCATATTTCAATACAATCCCGGGCGCCGCTGTATATTCGCCTTCTTATTATGACGAATTGAAGTTGTGCCTCCGAATGGCTCTTTACGATAGCCCTGGTGTTGCGGCGGTAAGATATCCAAGGGGCGGACAGCTTTTCCGTCCGTTTGATTTTCAGCCGTGCGGCTGCCCGTTCGATGAATACGGGGACTCTAACGCCAAAATAACGATTGTAACCTACGGGCGTCTCTTTTCCTTTTCCTGTTTGGCAATGTCAAGACTGAAAGAGCACAGCATAGGTGTTAATATTTTAAAGCTGAACCGAATTCGTCCGATTGACGAGGACGCTGTTCGGCTGGCTGCAGTTTCGGAACATATCTTTTTCTTTGAGGAAGGAATTGCCCAGGGAGGCGTCGGCGAACACTTTAATTATTTGCTGAGCCAATCTGAGTTTCATGGAAAATTTCATTTGCGGGCCATAACCGGCTTTGTTGAACAGGCAACAATGGCTGAGACATTGGATTTACTTGGACTTGATGACAGCGGAATGTATAAAATGATTCTTACGGAGTGCGCGAAGTAATGGAGAAAAAAAGACTGGATTGCCTGATTTTTGAACGCGGCCTTGCTGAAAGCAGGGAAAAGGCAAAAATCACCGTTATGATGGGCAACACATATGTGAACGGCCAAAAACAGGATAAACCGGGGACAATGCTCCCTGTGGATGTTAAAATTGAAGTTCGGGGAGAATCTCTGCCCTATGTTAGCCGCGGCGGGCTGAAACTGGAAAAAGCCCTTGCGGTTTTTCCGATTGATTTAAATGGCAAAACTGTAATGGATATTGGCGCTTCTACGGGCGGATTCACAGACTGTATGCTCCAGAACGGCGCGAAAAAAGTCTATTCAATCGATGTGGGTTACGGGCAGCTCGCCTGGAAACTGCGGATCGATCCCCGGGTAGTCAATCTGGAACGCACAAATGTTCGGTACATTACTTCGGAACAGGTTCCGGAACAAATTGATTTTTTCAGTGTAGACGTTGCGTTTATCTCCTTGAAGTTAGTCCTGCCTGTTGCACGAAGATTTCTGGCGGAAAACGGTCAGGCTGTCTGCCTCATAAAACCGCAGTTTGAGGCGGGACGAGAAAAGGTTGGCAAAAAGGGTGTTGTCCGTGACAGGGCTGTCCATGTGGAAGTAGTAAAGAATATTATCAACTTTACCCTCGAAAATGGATTTTCTGTTTTAGGGCTTTCATTTTCCCCCGTTAAGGGGCCGGAAGGGAATATAGAATATCTGCTGTACTTACAGAAATCCGATGAACCGTCCGGAACGGTACCGGATATTGAAGAACTTGTAGAGCAGTCTCACAGGCAGCTGAACGGCGGTGAATCCGCGTGAACATTGCGGTTATCCCCAACCTGAGCCGAAGCAAAGCACTTTTTCACACAACCCAGTTGATTCACAGACTTCATGAACTTGGCGCGAGTATTTACATGCAGAGCCGTTTTCAGAACGACTTTGAAAATATGGGAGTCAAATTCTTCGAGCAATTTGATGAGATGATTACCGCCTGCGACATTATGGTTGCACTTGGCGGAGATGGTACAATTATTCATTGTGCGAGACATGCAGCAAACTTTGCTAAGCCGATTCTGGGAGTTAATGTTGGCCGCCTTGGCTTTGTGGCAGAGCTCGAGACCGATGAATTTGATGAACTTGGAAAGCTGACGGGCGGCAATTACCAGATTGAAAACCGTATGATGCTGGAAATCCGTTATACAGAAAAAGGACAGATAAAAACATGCGCGGCTCTGAATGACGCGGTGATTACCCGAGGCGCTCTTTCACCAATGCCGGATTTTAAAGTCGGTTTCAACGGCCAGACTGTCTGCGATTATCGCGGCGATGGTTTAATCGTTTCTACGCCAACAGGTTCCACAGCGTATTCTCTATCGGCAGGCGGGCCGATTATAGACCCGCAGCTGGCGTGTATTCTGCTTTCTCCTGTTTGCTCTCATTCGCTTTTGACACGTCCTGTCGTTTTCGGGCCGGATGCCAAACTGAGCGTACAAACCTGCTTTCGTACGGAAAGCGAAGCGTATCTCACCATGGATGGGGAAATAAACGTTAAAATTGACCCGTCTCAGAAAATTGAATTTTACCGCTCAGATAAGACAGTCAAGATTATACGTTTAAAAGACCATAATTTTTATGAAATTGTCAATGAAAAACTGGGAGATGGGAGGAATGAGGTTTGAAGAAAAGACGCCATGAAAAAATTCTCGAGTTAATAGCAAGGTATCCGATTGATACACAGGAGGAACTTCTCAAGCTTTTGCGCGACGCGGGTTTTGACGTAACGCAGGCTACCGTTTCAAGGGATATCAAGGAGCTCCGGCTGTTTAAGACTCTTTCTCCGGATGGAAAATACCGTTATGCACCTGCAAAAGAAGAGTCGAAAGAAAACACCAGCAAATTTTATTCTCTTTTTGCCGACTCGGCGATTTCTGTCGACTATGCTCAAAATATTGTATCGGTAAAATGTCTTACCGGAATGGCAAATGCTGTATGTGCGGCAATGGATTCCATGCACTGGGACGATATTGTAGGTACCTTGGCCGGAGACGATACAATTTTTATACTCATGAGAACCGATGAAGCAGCCAGCCGTCTGACCGAAGAATTGAAAAATATGATCGGGTGATTTTCATGCTGTCTCAGCTTTATATTGAAAATGTGGCCGTGATTGAAAAAGTCAGTGTTGACTTTCATTCCGGATTCAGCGTTCTGACGGGTGAAACCGGAGCGGGAAAATCCATTCTTATTGACTCCATCAACGCGATTCTTGGTGAACGTACATCCCGGGAAATTGTGCGCACTGGTGCGAAGTCAGCGTTTGTAAGCGCGGTGTTTACCGATCTTGGTTCACGCGCTCTCAAAAAGCTGGAAGAGCTGGGCTATTCGTCCGAAGAAGACGGTACGCTGATGGTTCAGAGGGAAATTAGCGCCGATTCAAAATCATCCTGCAGGATTAACGGAAGGCCTGCAACCGTATCCGTATTAAAAGAGATTGGGCCGCTGCTTGTGAATATTCATGGTCAGCATGAAAGCTATGGCCTTTTGTCCCCCGAAAACCATATCGGCTATCTTGACAGCATGGGCCTGCCTCAAAATCTTTCAGACCGCTACCACAGTGCCTTTGACGAAGCAAGGCATGTCAAACGGGAATTGGATTCTCTGAATATGGATGAGGCACAAAAGGCCCGTCAGATTGATTTGCTTACATACCAGATCAAAGAACTGGAAGAGGCTGACCTGAAAGAAGGGGAGCAGGAGGAACTTAGCCGCCGGAAAGCGATGTTCCGCAACAGCGAAAAAATTGCTTCGGCAATTTCTTCCGCGAAGGAAGCACTGGACGGCTCAGAAGATTCTGACGGAGCCGTTTCGTCTGTATCTTCGGCCGCATCATCTTTGAATGAAGCGGAGCGGTATTTGCCTGAACTTCACAGCTTAGCGGAACGGCTGCAGAATATTTCCTATGATCTGGAAGACTGCAGCAGCGAACTGCGCGGATATTCCGGTCAATTGGAATATGATCCTGACGAACTGGAACAGATTGAGTCTAGGCTCGATACGATTTATCGTCTCGGCTTGAAATATGGCGGTTCTGTAGAAAATATGCTCCAGTTTCTTTCCAAAAGCAAAGCGGAACTTGAAAAGATTCAGCTTTCCGATGAAACGGTCACTCAGTTGAGAGAACAATATAAAAAAAGTGCTGTCTTGGCGCAGAAACTTGCTTTTGAAATCTCGGACTGGCGTTCCAAAACCGCACATAATTTTGCCATGCAGGTCAAAAAAGAGCTGGAGTTTCTGAATATGCCGAACGTTTCGTTTGAAGTGAGGCTAGAACGCTGCTCTCTGAATTCAAAAGGCTGCGATAAGGTGGAGTTCCTTATTTCCACAAATGCAGGAGAACCGGCAAAACCAATCGCTAAAATTGCATCCGGCGGAGAGCTTTCCCGCATTATGCTGGCAGTTAAAAGAGTTTTAGCCGACCACGACGATGTGGGAACACTGATCTTCGACGAAGTGGATACCGGAGTCAGCGGCGGCGCAGCACAGAAAATCGGTTTAAAGCTGCGCGAGGTTTCCGAAAGCAGGCAGGTTGTTTGCGTGACGCACCTTGCACAGATTGCCGCACTGGCAGATACTCAGTATCTGATTCAAAAGCAGGTTCGCTCCGGTAAAACGTACACGGAGGTACAGAAACTGGACGATGAGGGGAGAAAACATGAGCTTGCCCGGATTATCGGCGGAGCTGAAATTACTCCGCTCACGCTACAGAATGCTGCGGAAATGTTAAAAATGGCTCATATAAAGGAAAAAAGCCCTTGACAGAATGGCTTAAATGTGCATATAATAATTTAATCAGCGATGAAGGGAAGAAGTAAGCCGTATATTCCGGCGAAGAGAACCCGCGTTTGGTGCAAGCGGGTACGGAATCCGGCAGAAATACATCCCGGAGCCGTCGGGTCGAAAATATTCAGTAAACCCGGCCGTCTGCGCACGTTACAGCGCAAGGGTATGGATTCGTACCCGTTAAGGCTGTTGCCGTGAGGCTGCAGCAAACTGAGGTGGTACCGCGGTATTATCCGCCCTCTGCACATTTGGCAGGGGGCGTTTTTCATAGCTTCCTGCAGAAAATTGGAGGAAGAAAAATGGGAGTATTCGAAGAACTGAAGGAGCGCGGCCTGATTGCACAGACCACGGACGAGGAGAAGATCCGCGATCTCCTGAACAATCAAAAAACAACATTTTACATCGGGTTTGACCCCACAGCAGACAGCCTGCATGTCGGGCACTTTATCCCGATCATGGTGGCTGCGCATCTGCAGCGTGCAGGGCACACGCCAATCATGCTGTTCGGCGGCGGAACGGGTATGGTCGGTGACCCAACCGGCAAAACGGATATGCGTAAAATGCTCAGTAAAGAGGAAATTGCGCATAATATTTCCTGTTTCCAGAAGCAAATGTCTCGGCTTGTCGATTTTTCAGACGGTAAAGCGATTATGGCTAACAATGCGGACTGGCTTTCAAATCTGAACTATATCGAGTTTCTGCGTGACATCGGGGTCTGTTTCTCCGTCAACCGTATGCTTGCGGCGGAATGCTACAAACAGCGTTTGGAACGCGGCCTTTCCTTCTTTGAAATGAACTATATGGTTATGCAAAGCTACGACTTTCTTGAGCTGTACCGCCGTTTTGGCTGCCGCTTGGAACTCGGCGGAGATGACCAGTGGAGCAATATCCTTGGCGGTGTGGAACTGATTCGCCGCAAGGAGAATGAAGAAGCGTACGGCCTTACCATGTCCCTGCTGACCAACAGCGAGGGCAAAAAGATGGGTAAGACGGAAAAAGGCGCCGTTTGGCTTGATCCGGAGAAAACAACTCCGTTTGATTTTTATCAGTACTGGCGCAATGTCGGCGACGCTGATGTTGTAAACTGCCTGAAAATCCTGACCTTTGTACCAATGAAGCAGATTGAAGAATTTGCAAATCTGGAAGGTCAGCAGATGAATGATGCAAAGGAATTGCTCGCTTACGAAGTTACAAAGCAGATTCATGGGGAAGAGGAAGCTGAAAAAGCCCGTAGTGCAGCACGTGCCATTTTTGGAAAAGGCGCTGACACGGACAATATGCCCTCTTCCGAGATAGCAGCTTCTGATTTTACCAATGGTGAAATCGGGATTCTTGACCTGCTTGTCAAAACAAAGCTAGCGCCTTCCAGGGCGGAGGCGAAGCGTCTTGTAGCACAGGGCGGGATCGCCGTGGACGGCGAAAAAGTGGAACAGCCCGGTGATGTCCTGACGGCAGCGAATTTCGAGAAACAGGACAAAAAATATATTGTCATTAAAAAAGGCAAAAAAGTATTCCATAAGATTATTTTAGTTGGCTAGGCCTTGATTTTTCAAACGAGGCCCAAGTCTTGGCAGGCAGCCCGCTGTTTCTTTTCCGGCAGGCTGCCTGCGGTTTTTTAAATCTGCGAAAAGTAAGTTCAGGCTAAAACAGGGAGGAAATCACTTCATGGCGAAAAAACACAGCTACTGGGCGGCACCGGTTCTCGTTTTGACAGTCATGCTTTCCGTATATGCGGCCTATGGCTTGTTCCCGTTTGGTACCGGTACAATTTCATGGTGCGACATGAATCAACAGGTTATTCCGTTCCTGATGGATTTAAAGAATATTCTTACCGGCAAGGCAAATATGTTTCTGAATCTGCAGAACGCGGGCGGAATGAGTTTCTGGGGAGTATTCCTGTTCTTTATCAGCAGTCCTTTTTCGTTCCTTGTAATCTTCGTTGATAAAGCTCAGATGTACCTTTATGTGAATCTGCTGCTTATTCTCAAAATGATGACCTGCTCGTTAACGGCGAGCTATTATTTCAACCGCAGATTCTCGAATCTTACCTTCCTGCAGACGAGCGCCCTTTCTGTTATGTATGCTTTTTGCGGATATACCATGTTTTATTACCAGAACATTGTCTGGCTGGATATTATGTATTTGTTTCCTCTGTTGCTTGTCGGACTTGAAAAACTCATTGATGAGAAAAAAGTTCTGTTCTACACCTTAACTTTTGCAGCAATTTTGACGGTGAACTTTTACCTGACCTATATGGTTACGATCTTCCTGATTCTGGCATTTGGGACATATCTATTGATTTGTGTGCCGAAGCAGGACCGCCGCCCACGCATCTTACTGTTTGGCCTGTCTACCATCGTATCGGGTCTGCTTACCGGAGTTGTATGGATGCCTTCCCTGCTTCAGTATCTGGCATCCGCCCGCACGGGCGATGTAATATCAAGCCTTCGTTCCGGCGGTCTGCTGTCAAGGCTGGATACTACCGTTGCTGTTGTTCTATGCACCGGGGCCATAGCGGCTGCGGTTATCATGGCAATTGTTTTGAAGAAATACCAGGATAAAAGGGTTCGGTGGCTCTTTTGCATACTATGCCTGATGCTGGTTCCCGTATTTCTGGAACCGGTCAATAAAATGTGGCAGACCGGAAGCTATCAGTCCTTTCCGGTACGCTACGGATATATTCTGATTTTTCTTGGTCTGATTCTTTTTGCGGTTGTAATTTCCGCCATAAACAGGGAAAACGATAATCTGCAGCAAAGAAGTTTCTCATATACATCGATTGGAGCAGCAATATTCGCTGTAATTGCAATTATCTTTTGTGCAAGCGTAATTGTTAAGTTCGATTTCGAAAGCGTAACATCCTACACACGAACCCTATGGGGCGATTCCTCAAGTTTTCGTCAGCTTTTGCTTTTTGCTGTTTCCGTTTCATTTGCATATATGATTTTACTCCTGCTTTACCATTACCGCAGAATTACCCGAACGATATTTTCAATTTTACTCTGTGCGGTTACAATCGTGGAAGCTTCCTTTTATTCTAATATTTATATCGCTTCGGCGAAAAACAATGCACAGTACTACAGTCCTATTTTAGATTTAAGTGAAAAAATACAGGATGACACTTTGTACAGGGTTAAGATGGATGAAAAGTACTTTGACGTTAATTTAATGGGAAGTATGGGGTATAATTCACTAAGCCACTATACTTCCTTAACGTCGAAAAATTATATGTTTGCTATGAAAAAGCTGGGTTATTCTTCATACTGGATGGAAGTCAATTCCAACGGTGGTACGAAGCTGACCGACGCAATTCTTGGAAATAAATATACTGTGACAAAAACCGACCACCTTACAAAAAATACGAAACCGGTTTATGGCAACGGCCTTTACTCGATTGTCAAAAACGAAATGGCGCTTCCTGTTGGTATTGTAATGAAATCCAGCAATATTGAAAGCCTGAAAAATCTGCCGGAAACAACTCGTTTACTAACGCAGCAGTATTTATTCCAATCAGTGTACTCAACCAGCCGGCAGCTTTTCAATCAATACCAGCCTACATCTCTGGATAATGTTACTTTAACAAAAAATGATGATTACCAGATCGCAATCCAAGATCAGAATTATGAAGGCACGATCTCATATAAAATACCAGTCAGCGGTACCCAGACCTTGTATTTCGACTGTTTTGACCAGCTGACGAATAAGCTCTATGAACATATCAATTCCAGCTTTTCCATAACTGTAAACGGAAAAATTCTCGATATTCAATACCCGACTCAGCCTAATAACGGCCTTGTGAATCTCGGAACCTACTCAAATCAGACGGTAAACGTTGAAATTGGGATCCTGCGGGATGTATATGAAAAGTCCTTTGGAATCGCCGGGCTTAAGGATGATGTCCTGTCGTCTGCAGTAAATCAGACTGCCAAGGCTTCATTAAAACAATCCGGTAATTCAATCATCGGAACGGTTTCGGCGGATTCGGATGATGATTACCTTTTCCTTCCGATCAATTATAACAGCGGTTACACTGCGTCTGTTAACGGATCGCCTGCGCAGATATCCTGTGTCTTTGATACCTTTATGGCTGTAAAACTAAAGAAAGGGTTCAATCAGGTATCTGTTTCCTGCGTTCCGCAGGGATTCTGGCAAGGGCTGGCGCTGACTGTTTTAGGAGTACTTTTCCTGCTTTTGCTATTTTTCGGTGTAAAAAGCAGAAAAATAGATAAGCTTCATTTCTTGGAAACTCCCGCGAGTGTTGCTTTTTGCTTGCTTTGTGTTTTAACATTTGCAGCGGTTTATATTTTCTCTTTAGTTGTTTATTGTATGTAAAATTGAGGATTGAGCGGCTTTTGATTTGCAGAAGCCGCTCATCAATTATAAATTATATCAATTCTGGAAATACTGTTATTCTCGGACTTGTTTACCGTACTAAATTTAGTATAGTCGCTTAAAAACTTAAAAAAGTTTATTTTATGCCATTGAAACTTTACATTGTTAAAGCACAAAAGTAAATGCTAAATTATTTCAGCTTTCAATCTGTATCCGAAGCAGAAGGCATGCGCCAAAAAGCGATTGACACCGCTATTGAAAAAGAATAAAATGAAAAAGATAGATCAAAACAACAATAACAAGGAGGCAAAATTTTAGAGTCCTTGTTATTATTTTTTTGAGGAGGTATCGGTTTGGCTAAATATACAAAGGAAGATATCATACGCATCGTAGAGGAAGAGGACGTTAAGTTTATTCGTCTGCAGTTTACAGATATTCTTGGAACGCTGAA
Source organism: Caproicibacter sp. (assembly GCA_036260805.1). Classification (GTDB taxonomy): domain Bacteria; phylum Bacillota; class Clostridia; order Oscillospirales; family Acutalibacteraceae; genus Thermocaproicibacter. The sequence goes on along the minus strand of DATALZ010000016.1, from coordinate 35,257 downwards.
AAATGTAACAATTACGCCCTGTCAGCTGGAAAAAGCTCTGGATAACAAGTGTATGTTCGACGGTTCTTCCATTGAAGGATTTGTCCGTATAGAAGAATCCGACATGTATCTTCATCCGGATCTTGATTCCTTCGCCATATTTCCGTGGAATACGCAGAACGGTCGTATCGCCAGACTGATCTGCGACATTTATTTGCCTAACGGTGAACCTTTTGAGGGGGATCCGCGCTATATTCTGCGTAAAACACTTAAACGGGCTTCCGGCATGGGATATTCTTTTAACGTTGGTCCGGAATGTGAATTTTTCCTGTTTAATACGGATGAGTTCGGGCATCCAACCACGGTCACTCATGACACCGCCGGGTATTTTGATCTTGGCCCGTCAGACCTTGGGGAAAGTTGCCGCCGCGATATCTGCTTGAATCTCGAAGAAATGGGATTCGAGATTGAAGCATCGCATCATGAGGTTGCGTTCGCTCAGCATGAAATTGATTTTAAATACAGTGAAGCCCTTTCGGCAGCCGATAATCTTCTTACCTTTAAGCTGGTCGTAAAAACATGTGCGGAAGCGAATGGCCTTTGCGCTACTTTTATGCCGAAACCGATAGAAAATCGTGCGGGTTCCGGTCTGCACATTAATATGTCTCTGTTCCGAAACGGTGAAAATGCGTTTTATAACCCGTCCAGTGAGACCGGGCTAAGCCAAATCGGTTTGAATTTTATTGCCGGAGTAATGAAACATATTAAAGGAATTTGCGCTGTTACGAATCCACTTGTAAATTCCTATAAGCGGTTGATTCCAGGATTTGAAGCGCCATGCTATATCGCATGGACTTTGAGCAACCGAAGCGCTTTAATTCGTATTCCCGCCTCGCGCGGAGCCGGAACACGCGCGGAACTTCGCAGCCCTGATCCCGCAAGCAATCCTTACCTGAGTTTTGCGCTGCTGCTGGCGGCCGGGCTCGACGGAATTGAAAACAATCTGCAGCCTCTGCCTGCAGTATCGGCAAATATTTATGATATTGATGAAAAAGAAAGAAAAGAATATCAAATCGAAAGTCTTCCGCAGGAATTAGATACTGCTTTATACGAAATGAAAGCAGATCCCTTTGTCAAAGAAACTCTTGGCAGTCATGTTTTCAGTAAATACGTCCAAGCGAAAGAAAAAGAGTGGAGCGAATATTCCACAACAGTGACGGAATGGGAACTGGAACACTATCTGAATAAATTTTAATGTTATTCCTGGACATGGGGTTATAGTATGAGCAGCATTGTCGTAGCGAATTCGAATCCGGATTATGCGAAAAAAATTGCATCTGTTTTACATTCCAGCGGACTTTATATCGGCGGTATCTGCGTCAGCGGCGCACAGCTCATGGATTTTACCAACAAGCATTATCACGGTGGAGTTGTTGTATGCAGCGTAAAACTGAAGGATATGCCGGCGGTAAATCTTCCGCGTGTGATTGGGCCGAGTTATGATTTTTTATTTCTTGTCAGCCCTCAACTGGCGGGGATGAGCGAATCAATCGAATATGCAAGCCTGATGTTGCCAATTAACCGCATGAGTCTGATTTCAACTGTCAACATGTTCCTGAATGTGTCGGATTATACTCCCTTATCAATTAAGAAGAAAATTGAGAACGGCAATTATGATGAAAAGCAGATCATTCTAAAAGCAAAAAATCTGCTTATCAGCAGGAATAATCTTACTGAGCCACAGGCTCACAGGCTGATTCAGAAAAAGAGTATGGACACAGGGAAAAAGATGGTGGAAACCGCGATGATCATCCTGAACTCGTAAGGGGGCATTTTTATGAAATTTACGAAGATGCAGGGCATTGGGAACGATTATGTATATATTAACTGTTTTGAAGAGACGGTGAAAGACCCGTCGGCACTCTCCATTCGATTGAGCGACCGCCATTTTGGCATCGGTTCGGATGGGGTAATCCTGATTGAGCCTTCCGAGGTTGCAGATTGTAAAATGGATATGTATAATGCAGACGGTTCAAGAGGCATGATGTGCGGGAACGGGATACGCTGTGTCGGCAAATATGTTTACGAGCGCGGAATTGCCCGTAAAGATGTTCTTACGGTAGAAACACTGAGCGGAATTAAAACGCTGTACCTCTCAGTAGAAAACGGAAAAGTCAAAGAGCTGGAAGTTAACATGGGAAAGCCGATTTTTGAACCCGATCAGATTCCGGCGGACTTTATAAAAGAGAAAGTTGTAAACGAACCGCTTCTTGTTGACGGAAAAGAATACCATGTAACCTGTCTTTCCATGGGAAACCCGCATTGTGTTCTTTTTGTTGACAATACGGATGATCTTCCTATTGCGGAAATTGGCCCGAAATTTGAGCACCATCCTGCATTTCCGCAGCGTGTGAATACCGAATTCATACAGCTCGTCGGTCAGGATGAAGTAAAAATGCGTGTTTGGGAACGCGGCTCCGGGGAAACCCTTGCATGCGGAACTGGAACCTGTGCAGCGGCCGTGGCCTGTTTTCTGAATGGGAAGACCGGCAGAAATGTTTTAGTTCATCTTTTGGGCGGTGATCTGAAAATTTGCTGGGATGAAAAGTCCGGCGATGTATTTATGAAAGGTCCCGCTGAATTTTCCTTTGACGGATCCGTCGAAATCTGATATAATAAGTGTTCGGAATGCGTGTTTTTGAATTATTGAGGAAGGGAATGTGCAAAATTTGCTGAAAATCAATGAGAACTTTGCTAAACTTCCGGCAAATTACCTATTTGTCGACATTGCCGACAGGGTAAAGAAATTTTCCGAACTGCACCCCGAGACCGAAATCATTCGGTTAGGCATCGGTGATGTTACAAGGCCGTTGCCAAAAGCGATTGTTGACGCAATGATGAAAGCCGCCGAAGAAATGGGCAGCGCCGCAACATTCCGCGGCTATGGTCCTGAAGCGGGCTATATGTTCCTGCGTGAAGCAATCAGTAAAAATGATTTCCAAAGCAGAGGCGTAGATATTCAGCCTGACGAAATTTTTGTCAGCGACGGAGCAAAAAGCGACACAGGCAGCATCGGTGATATTTTTGGAACCGACAATGTTGTTGCGGTCTGCGACCCGGTTTATCCGGTGTATGTAGATACAAACGTAATGTCGGGCCGTGCCGGGGAATATTCCGAAGGAAAGGGCTTTAATAAAATAGTTTATATGCCCTGCAAAAAAGAGAACAACTTCTTGCCGGAGATTCCGAATCAGCATGCAGATATGATTTACCTGTGCTTCCCGAATAATCCAACAGGAATGGGCATTGACCGTGAAAGCCTGAAAAAATGGGTGGATTATGCTCTGGAGAATAAAGCGGTTCTTCTTTACGATGCTGCGTACGAAGCATTTATTACGGAGCCGGATATGCCGCACAGCATTTTTGAGCTTTCAGGTGCCAAAAAGTGTGCAATTGAATTCCGCAGCTTTTCCAAAACTGCAGGATTTACCGGCGTGCGCTGTGGCTATACGATTATTCCCAAAGACCTTGTATTCGGCGGAGTATCACTGAATAAGCTTTGGGACCGCAGACAATCCACCAAGATGAATGGTGTCTCTTACCCGGTTCAGCGCGCAGCCGAAGCGGTTTATTCCGAAGAAGGCAGGCGTGGAGTGCTCGAAAATATTGCTTATTATCAGGCCAATGCGAAGATTATGCGCGAAGGTCTGTCGAAAGCCGGATTCGAAGTATATGGCGGCGTCAATTCGCCTTATGTATGGCTTAAGGTTCCAGAAGGACTGACCTCGTGGGACTTTTTTGATCTGCTGATTGAAAAAACCGGCGTGGTGGGAACTCCAGGTTCCGGTTTTGGGACATGCGGCGAAGGATATTTCCGCCTGACATCTTTTAACACTAAGGAAAATACGCTGAAGGCCGTGGAGCGTATCGTGAAAACTTTTGCGAAGTAATACGGCTTCTTCGCAAACTGCATGATAGAATGGTTGGTGAATCTATGAAAGCGTTACTGATGCTGGAAAACGGAATGAGCTTTGAAGGTACAGGTTTTGGCTGCGAACGCGATACTCTATGTGAAGTCGTTTTCAACAGCGCCATGTGCGGATACACCGAACTTCTGACCGACCCGTCCTATGCCGGTCAGGGTGTTGTAATGACATATCCGCTCATTGGAAACTATGGCATTTGCTACGATGATGCGGAATCCGTAAAACCGTGGCTTTCTGCATACATTGTTCATCGTGTTTCCGATGTTGCCAGTAATTTCCGCAGCGATGTTGATCTGAATACATTTTTAAAAAATAACAGGATTCCAGGAGTGGAGGGTGTTGATACCCGCACATTGACTAAGGTTCTCCGTGAAAGCGGCACAATGCGCGGTATGATTGCATATGGGGATTCTATTGATCAGGAAGAAATGAAGAAGAAGATTCAGGCATTCCAGCTTAAGTCTATGGTTTCCGAAGTAAGCTGCAAAGAACCTGAAGTATACGGTGACGGACCGATCAAAGTTTCAATGATTGATTACGGCGTGAAGAATAACATTATACGTTCTCTCGTTTCCCGCGGATGCACTGTTAAGCGTTTTCCGCACGATGCGTCCTTTGAAGAAATCATGTCCTTTGCACCGGACGGTATTATGTTAACAAACGGCCCTGGAGATCCGAAAGAATGCAAAAAAGAAATTGGCGAGCTGAAACGCGTCTATGCCCATGGTGTTCCTTCTTTTGCAATCTGCCTCGGCCACCAGCTTATGGCTTTGGCGCAGGGATTTGATACCTATAAATTAAAGTATGGCCACAGGGGCATTAATCATCCGGTAAAAGAATTATCCCAAAACAGAGTATATATTACATCCCAGAACCATGGCTATGTGGTTGATGGGAAAACCGTTGATCCTTCAGTTGCAGACATCAGTTTCATCAGTATGAATGATGGCAGCATTGAAGGATTAAACTATAAAAACGGCAAAATTTTCTCGGTACAGTTCCATCCGGAAGCTTCTCCGGGGCCGCTTGATACCGGCTTTTTGTTCAATAGATTTATCAGCCTGATGGGAGGGAGCCGACTGTGAGCAGACGCAAAGAAATTAAAAAGGTTATCATCATCGGCTCAGGGCCGATCATTATCGGCCAGGCAGCAGAATTCGATTATGCGGGCACTCAGGCCTGCCGTGCCCTGCGTGAAGAGGGTATAGAAGTTATACTGATTAACTCGAACCCTGCTACTATTATGACCGATAAGAAAATCGCAGATAAGGTTTATATTGAGCCTTTGACCGTTGAAACAATTAAAAAAGTAATCCTGAAGGAAAACCCGGACAGCATCCTGCCGACTCTCGGTGGACAGAACGCTTTGAATCTAGCCGTTGAGCTGGAAGAATCCGGATTTCTGGAACAGAATCATGTCGAAATGATCGGAACGAATGCCGACACCATCCGTATGGCGGAAGACCGCGAACTGTTTAAGGAGGCAATGGCCCGCATCGGCGAACCGGTTGCCAGAAGCGCAATTGCGGAGAATATTGAAGACTGTGTAAAAGCAGCTAAATCCATTGGATATCCGGTTGTTGTCCGTCCGGCTTATACTCTCGGCGGAAGCGGCGGCGGCTTTGCCAACAATGAAGAAGAACTTATGGAGATTGCTCCGGTCGGTCTCAGCCGCAGCCGTGTTCACCAGGTCCTGATTGAGCGGAGCATTGCAGGCTGGAAGGAAATAGAATATGAGGTAATGCGCGACCATAACGGAAACTGTATTACCGTATGCAACATGGAAAACATCGACCCTGTCGGCGTTCATACCGGCGATTCCATCGTCGTTGCCCCATGCCAGACGCTTGCCGATAAGGAACTCCAGATGCTTCGTACCTCGGCACTCAATATTATTCAGGAACTCAAAGTCGAGGGCGGATGCAACGTTCAGTTTGCCCTTAATCCGAACAGCTTTGAATATGCGGTCATTGAGGTTAACCCCCGCGTGAGCCGTTCTTCCGCACTGGCATCCAAGGCAACAGGCTACCCGATCGCCAAGGTTGCTTCTAAAATTGCTCTCGGCTACACGCTGGATGAGATTCCAAATGCCATTACGAAGAAAACATATGCATGCTTTGAACCGACTCTTGACTACTGCGTCGTAAAAATCCCGCGCTGGCCGTTTGATAAATTTATCAACGCGAAACGTATTCTAGGTACACAGATGAAGGCTACCGGCGAAGTTATGGGCATTGCCCCGACTTTTGAAGCGGCTTTGATGAAATCCATCCGGTGCCTGGAGCAAAACACATACAGCCTGCTTGACGATACGCTGAAGGATCTTTCTGACACGGAACTGGACGAAAGACTCCATGTTGTGGACGACCGCCGCCTCTGGGCTGTGGCGGAAGCTCTGCGCCGCGGCGTGACGAAAGAGCATGTACACGATATTACGAAAATTGACCTCTGGTTCCTTCAGAAGTTCTTGGATATTATCCAGATGGAAAAGGTGATTTCCGCCGGCCCGATGGATGAAGCGCTTCTCCGCAAGGCAAAAGAGTACGAGTTTATGGATAAAACCATCTCGAAGCTCAGCGGAATCAGTGTTGAAGAACTCCGCAAAATGCAGAAGGACTTGAATATTCATCCCGTTTATAAAATGGTGGATACCTGCGCGGCGGAATTTGACGCAGAAACGCCCTACTATTATTCAAGGTACGGCATTCAGAATGAATCAAATCCGGAAACAGACCGCAAAAAGGTTCTTGTCATCGGCTCCGGACCGATTCGTATCGGGCAGGGCATTGAATTCGATTTCTGCTCTGTACACAGCGTTTGGGCTTTGAAAGAGCTTGGCTGTGAGACCATTATTGTCAATAACAATCCGGAAACGGTAAGTACAGACTTTGACGTTGCCGATAAGCTGTATTTTGAACCTTTGACAGAGGAAGATATTCTGCACATTGTCGAGCAGGAGAAACCGGACGGAGCCGTTGTGCAGTTTGGCGGTCAGACGGCAATTAAACTTGCAGGCGCTATTGAAAAAATGGGCGTGCCGATTCTCGGCAGCTCTTATGACAGCATTGATGCCGCCGAAGATAGGGAACGTTTCGATGAGATCCTGAACCAGTGTGAAATTCCTCGCGCTGCAGGCCGCACCGTGTTTACCTGCGACGAGGCAATCGGAGCCGCGCATGAACTTGGTTATCCGGTGCTTGTCCGTCCTTCCTATGTACTTGGCGGTCAGGGCATGCAGATTGCCTACTCAGACCAGGATATCGTAGAGCAGATCGGCATTATCAACCGTGTAGCTCAGGAACACCCGATTCTGGTTGACAAATACATCATGGGCACGGAAGTCGAAGTTGATGCGGTATGCGACGGAACCGACACAATGATTCCGGGTATTATGCAGCACATTGAACGCGCGGGCGTCCATTCCGGCGACAGTATCTCCGTTTACCCGGCAATCGGCGTTGATAAAGAGATGCAGAACCTCATCGTTGAATATACCCGCCGTCTCGCGAGGGCTTTGAATGTACGGGGTCTGCTCAACGTACAGTACATCGTCAAAGAAGATAAAGTATATGTCATTGAAGCGAACCCCCGTTCTTCCAGAACGGTGCCGTATATCAGTAAAGTGACCGGTATCCCGATTGTTCCGCTGGCCGTCGGTACGTTCTTCGACAAAACACTGCCTGAAATGGGTTACCACTACGGTCTGCAGAGCGAACGCGAACTTGTCGCAATAAAAATGCCGGTATTCTCATTTGAAAAACTGTATGGCCAGGATGTAAACCTAGGGCCTGAAATGAAATCAACCGGCGAAGTACTCGGCGTGGCTAAAACCTACGACGAAGCGCTCATCAAGGCGTTTTACGGTGCGGGCGTTCACATGATTGAAAAGGGTAATGTTATCATTACGGTAAAAGATACCGACAAAGACGAAGTCCTTCCGGTCGCACAGGGCCTTTATGACCTTGGCTGGACGATTTTTGCGACGGGCGGTACTTCCGAGTTCCTGAACGACAAAGGAATTCCGACGATTCGCCTGCATAAAATCGGCGACGGAAAGCCGGATATTCTCGATCATATTCTTTCCGGCAAGATCAATCTCGTTGTCAACACACCGTCCAAGGGCGTTGCTCATCACCGCGATGGATATAAGATTCGCCGCAATGCGGTTGAAGCCGGTGTTCCATGCCTGACTTCTCTGGATACCGCTAATGCGTTCCTGACATGTGCGCGTCATGTTGACACCACGCAGCTTTCCGTTGTGGATATTACAAAAGTTTCCACATTCCTTAATTTTATCTGATCGGCATCCGGGCCCCATCCGGGTGCCCGGACCATCAAAAATATGACAAACTGATTAATCGGAGGGAAAAACCTTGGAAAAGAAAGAGCAGCTTTACGAAGGAAAAGCAAAGAAAGTATTCGCTACAGATGATAAGGATTTTTGCATTGTTGATTATAAAGATGATGCTACAGCATTCAACGGCCTGAAAAAGGGTACCATTACCGGCAAAGGTGTAGTTAACAACAAAATGTCAAATTATCTGTTTCAGCTGCTGGAGAGCAAAGGTATCCCCACACATTTTGTCAAACAACTCAGCGACCGTGAAACGCTGGTAAAAAAAGTGGAGATTGTTCCGCTTGAGGTTATTGTGCGCAACAAAGCCGCGGGAAGCCTGGCAAAACGTTTAGGCATGCCGGAAGGCACACCGATGAAATGCCCCGTGCTCGAATTCTGCTACAAAAGTGATGAACTCGGCGACCCAATGGTCAACGAATATCACATTCTTGCCGCTGAGTTTGCTACAAAAGAAGAACTGGATAAAATCTCTGAAATGTCTCTGAAAATCAATAAGATTCTTTGCGAGTTCTTCCTTTCTGTAAACATTGAACTGATTGACTTTAAGCTTGAGTTTGGCCGTTATCACGATGAAATAATTCTTGCTGATGAAATTTCTCCGGACACATGCCGTTTCTGGGATGTCAACACACATGAAAAGCTGGACAAGGACCGCTTCCGCAGAGATCTCGGCGGTGTAGAAGAAGCTTATCAGGAAGTAATGAAAAGGATAGGTCTGTAATGGATAAAGAGCGTTTAAACCGTTCTGTTTCCAACTTTGATGAAGAACATTTTGGCGAGGAATGCGGTGTCTTCGGAATTTATTCCGATGGCACCGTTAACCCCTCCTATGCCGCTTACAACGGTCTGCTTGCCCTCCAGCACAGGGGACAGGAGAGCTGCGGCATTGCTGTAAGCGATCGGGGTGTAATTTCCTATTCGAAAGATATGGGACTCGTGACGGAAGCTTTCAGCCATAAAACGCTTGACAGTCTGACTGGCCAAATGGCGGTCGGGCATGTAAGGTATTCCACTTCCGGCGCCAGCGTGCGTGAAAACGCTCAGCCGCTTGTTATGCACTATATCAAGGGAACGCTTGCGATTGCCCATAACGGCAACCTGACAAACGCCTATGAACTTCATCAGATTTTAGCGAAACAGGGCTGTATTTTCCAGACAACCATCGACACGGAAGTCGTTGCTTATATGATTGCCCGTGAAAGGGTGGAAGCTCCGTCAATTGAGGAAGCGATTCACCGCGCAATCCCCAAGATTCACGGTGCATATTCCATGATTGTTATGAGTCCGCAGAAGCTGGTTGCTTTCCGTGACCCGCACGGATTCCGTCCGCTGTGTATCGGAAAGGTAAACAACTCCTATGTATTTGCGTCAGAAACTTGCGCACTGGATGCCTGCGGTGCAGAATTTATCCGCGACGTAAGGCCGGGAGAAATTGTTATCGCGGATAAAAACGGGCTTCGCAACATTTACGACCCGGCTTCTGTTAAGAAATCGCTTTGTGTTTTCGAATATATTTACTTTGCCAGAACTGACAGCATTATCGATGGCATCAGCGTTTATGAAGCCCGTAAAGAGGCCGGAAGGCTTCTTGCAAGGCAAAAGCCTGTTGATGCCGACATGGTAATCGGCGTGCCGGAATCCGGTATTGATGCGGCAATCGGGTACAGCGAGGAATCGGGCATTCCGTATCAGAAAGGAATTGTAAAAAATTCCTATATCGGCCGCACGTTCATCAAGCCGGACCAGTCGGAGCGTGAACGCAGCGTTCGCATCAAGCTTAACGCGCTTTCAACGGCAGTGCGCGGCAAGCGAATTGTTATGCTCGATGATTCCATCGTCCGCGGAACCACAAGCGCACGTATTGTATCCATGCTGAAAGAATGTGGAGCGAAGGAAGTCCATCTCCGTATCAGCTCTCCGCCGTTTTTGTGGCCTTGTTTTTATGGTACAGATATCCCTTCAAAGGATGATCTGATTGCCTGTAAGCACAGCATTGAAGAAATCGGCCAAATGAGTTTTGCCGATTCCATTGATTTTCTGAAACTTGAAAATTTGCCGAAAATGCTCGGCGGAAGATGTGACGGCTACTGCGACGCCTGTTTCTCAGGAAAGTATCCAGCTGAAATTCCGGATTACCTTGTTGCACAAAAAGATTATGATTATTGTACGCCGATCAAACGGCTGTAGTTTTTGGAGGCCTCTGAATTGAAAAACAATTATGAATCACCTCTTTCATCCCGTTACGCAGATGAAAAGATGAAATATCTTTTTTCGCCGGATAAAAAATTCCGTACATGGCGCAGACTTTGGATTGCGCTTGCGCAGGCGGAAAAAGAACTTGGTCTGAATATAACGCAGGAACAGATTGACGAAATGATTGCGCATCAGGACGACATTAATTATGAAGTTGCAGAAGCGCGTGAAAAGGTTGTCCGTCACGATGTAATGTCGCATGTTTACGCTTTCGGAGTACAGTGCCCGAAGGCTGAGCCGATTATTCATCTCGGCGCAACATCCTGCTATGTAGGCGACAATACCGATCTCATTATTATGAATGAGGCTCTGGAACTTGTACGTGATAAACTGGTTGGCACGATTCGCGTTCTTTCTAAATTTGCCATGGACAACCGGAGCCTGCCGACTCTTGCCTTTACGCATTTTCAGCCGGCACAGCCGACCACCGTCGGTAAGCGCGCGACTCTGTGGATTCAGGATCTTCTGATGGATTTGGAAGACGTGGAGTATTTGCTTTCCGGAGCGAAGCTTCTTGGTTCCAAAGGAACGACGGGTACACAGGCAAGCTTTTTGGAACTGTTTGACGGTGACCATGCGAAGGTCAGAAAACTGGATAAAATTATCGCAGAAAAAATGGGTTATAAAGACTGCTTCGCGGTTTCTGGCCAGACGTATTCCAGAAAGCAGGACAGCCGTGTTCTTTCCGTGCTGAGCGGCATTGCACAGAGCGCTGCGAAATTCTCCAATGATATCCGACTTCTTCAGCATCTGAAAGAGGTGGAAGAGCCGTTTGAAAAGAACCAGATTGGTTCCTCTGCAATGGCTTACAAGCGTAACCCGATGCGCAGCGAAAGAATTGCATCATTGGCCCGCTACGTGATTGTGGACAGCCTGAACCCCTGCATTACAGCGGCAACGCAGTGGTTTGAGCGCACCCTGGATGACTCTGCCAATAAGCGCATCAGCGTTCCGGAAGCATTCCTTGCCATCGATGGAATTCTGAACCTGTACAGCAATGTTGGGGACGGGCTTGTCGTATACCCAAAAGTAATCCGCAAGCATCTGGAGAGCGAACTGCCGTTTATGGCTACCGAGAATATTATGATGGATGCCGTTAAGCGCGGCGCTGATCGTCAGCAGCTGCATGAACGGATTCGCGTACATTCGATGGCTGCTTCCAAAATCATCAAGGAAGAGGGCGGCAAAAACGATCTTCTAGAGCGCATTGCCGCAGACCCTGCTTTCGGTGTGTCGCTTGATGAACTGAATCAGATTGTTAAACCGGAAAAGTACGTAGGAAGAGCACCGGTTCAGACGGAAGAGTTCATTTCTGAAACAGTTGCACCGATTCTCAATCAATATAAAAATGTGTCAGATGAAAAAGCCGAAATTAACGTTTGATAAATTTCATTTGTTTTTCATAGGCTTTTATGATATCATATGATAGTTGTTTTAGGGCTGCCTAAATTCGGCCGCAGGGCAGTTTGGCATTACCGTAGCGGCGCGGCGGAGTGATCTTAAATGATAACAGCAATAGTCGGAGCGGACTGGGGCGACGAAGGCAAAGGAAAAATAACGGATGTCGAAGCCGCAAAGTCCGATATTGTAATTCGTTTTCAGGGTGGCTATAACGCCGGACATACCATTATTAACAATTACGGAAAATTTGCATTGCATCAGCTTCCGTCCGGTGTGTTTCATAGCCATATTACCAATATTATCGGGAATGGTGTTGCTCTAAACCCGGATAAATTTATTCAGGAAATGAACGGACTTATGGAACGCGCTGTCCCGAAGCCGAACATTCTGGTTTCCAATCGTGCTCAGGTGCTGATGCCTTACCATATTCAGTTGGATTCCTATGAAGAAGCAAGACTGTCATCCCATTCTTTTGGTTCTACGCGGTCCGGAATTGCTCCTTTTTATTCCGATAAATTTGCAAAGATCGGCTTCCAGGTCAGCGAATTGTTTGCAGACGAAGCCTATCTTCGTGAAAAGATTGACCATGTAATCACGCTGAAAAATGTATATTATGAGAACCTCTATCATCAGCCGAAACTGGATGCCGATGTTATTTACAATAAGCTGATGGAATATAAGGAAATGCTGGCTCCATACGTTACAGATACTTTTGAGTATCTCTATCAGGCTGTGCGGGACGGCAAAAACATATTACTGGAAGGCCAGCTCGGCGCGCTGAAAGATCCTGATTTCGGCATTTACCCGATGGTAACATCGTCGAATACTTTGGCAGCTTACGGCGCAGTCAGCACCGGAATCCCGCCTTATGAAATTAAAAATATCATCGCAGTAGTCAAGGCATACTCCAGCGCTGTTGGCGCAGGCGAGTTTGTGAGTGAAATATTCGGTGATGAAGCCGACGAGCTTCGCCGCAGAGGCGGAGATGGCGGCGAATATGGTGCGACCACAGGCCGTCCGCGCAGAATGGGGTGGCTTGACCTTGTCGCGTCACGTTATGGCTGCCGTGTTCAGGGCGCAACCGGCGTAGCTCTTACAGTCCTTGATGCGCTTGGGTATCTTGATGAGATTCCGGTTTGCGTTGCTTATGAACTAAACGGAAAACGAATCGATTCCTTCCCGCCGACAGTTGATCTGAAAAACTGCAAGCCGGTGCTCAAAACACTCCCAGGCTGGAAATGCGATATCCGCGGAATTAAAAAATATGAAGATCTGCCGGAGAATGCAAAACGTTATGTCGAATTTGCTGAAAAAGAAATCGGTGTTCCGGTTAAGATTGTTTCGAACGGACCGTCTCGCGACGACATAATTTATAGATAACAGAATGTTTGTGCAATGAAGCGCCGGCAAAATGTCGGCGTTTGTTGCTTTCATAAAGACTGAGAGGTGTTTTATTATGTGTGGTATTGTAGGATATGTCGGTGATGATCAGGCAGCTCCCATTTTGCTGAAAGGCCTTGAAAAACTGGAATACCGCGGATATGATTCTGCAGGGGTTGCAGTTTACGACGGTACATCAATTCAGGTTGTTAAGGCCAAAGGCAGACTCAAGATTTTAAGCGATAAAATTCACGATGGAAGCGATCTCACAGGTGTTGTGGGAATCGGCCATACCCGCTGGGCTACACACGGAAAACCTTCGGATATCAATGCTCACCCACATACCAGTGAATCCGGCAGATTCGCGATTGTCCATAACGGCATTATTGAAAACTACCTTGCCCTCAGAAACTTCCTGGTGGAGCAGGGACGCCATTTTGTATCGGAAACAGATACGGAAGTAGTTGCACAGCTTCTGGACTTTTATTACGAAGGCGACCTTCTCGACGCTGTAGTGAAGACGATCAATAAAGTCAGAGGTTCCTATGCTTTAGGAATTCTGTGCAAAGACCATCCGGATCGTATCATTGGTGTTCGAAAAGACAGCCCGCTAATTGTCGGCCTCGGTAAGGGAGAAAACTTTATTGCATCCGATATTCCTGCAATATTGAGCAGAACAAGGGATATTTACCGCCTTGAGGAAAATGAAATAGCAGTGATCGAAAAGACTGGCGTAACTGTTTATGGGCTGGACAAAAAGGTCATTGAAAAGACACCCTGCCATATTGACTGGGATATATCCGCGGCTGAAAAGGGCGGCTTTGACCACTTTATGGCGAAAGAGATTATGGAGCAGCCAAAAGCAGTCCGCGATACGATTTCTCCGCGCATCAAAGACGGTGAAATAGTTCTCGACAACATTGAGCTCACGAAAGAACAGATTCAGAATTTCAACAGGATATTCATTGTAGCCTGCGGTTCTGCATATCATGTTGGCGTTGTCGCAAAATATGTATTTGAGCAGTATACCCATATCCCGGTGGAAGTGGATGTAGCTTCCGAGTTTCGTTATCGCCATCCCATTATCAATGATAAGGTTCTTGTTCTCATTATCAGCCAGTCTGGCGAAACAGCTGATACTCTTGCTGCTCTTCGTGAAGCGAAGCGCCTTGGCGCAAGAACTATCTCCATTGTTAACGTAGTGGGCAGCTCCATTGCCAACGAATCGGATGATGTTCTTTACACATGGGCTGGGCCGGAAATCGCGGTTGCGACAACGAAAGCATACAGCACACAGCTTGCCGTAATTTATTTGCTTGCAATCTATATGGCAGAGAAGACCGGAATCATGTCCAGAACAGATTACAGTTTTTATATCTCACAACTTGAGAGTCTGCCAGATAAGATTCAGGAAACTCTTGAGACAAAAGATCATGTTCGCAAACTGGCAGATCAGTTTTACGGCTCAGATGATATTTTCTTTATCGGAAGAAATCTAGACTACGCTATGTCTTTGGAAGGTTCTCTGAAACTGAAGGAAATCTCCTACATTCATTCCGAAGCGTATGCAGCGGGCGAATTAAAGCATGGAACGATTTCCCTGATTGAAGAGGGAACGCTTGTTGTAGCTCTTGCAACTCAGCAGCGCCTTTTCGAGAAAATGATGAGCAACGTGAAAGAGGTAAAGGCGAGAGGGGCAGTTGTACTCGGCGTAACGACGGAGAATAATACGCAGATTGAAAAAGAAACGGACTGCGCATTCTATGTACCGCAAATCTGCGATATGATGCTTCCTTCCCTTGCTGTCATACCGCTTCAGATTTTTGCTTATAATGTTGCTTTCCTAAAAGGATGCGACATTGATAAGCCGCGCAATCTTGCAAAATCCGTAACAGTTGAATGAAAGGAATCCTAAGATGAGGAATAATGAAGCCATTTTGGTTTTGGATTTCGGCGGGCAATATAGTCAATTAATTGCCCGCAGAGTCCGCGACCTAAATGTATACTGCGAAATAAGGTCCTACCGCACTCCGGCTGATAAAATTGCGGAATGCGGGTATAAAGGAATCATCTTTTCCGGCGGGCCTAATAGTGTATATGCTGAAAATGCGCCTCGCTGCGAGGCCGGAATCCTTTCTCTTGGTATTCCTGTGCTGGGCATATGTTATGGCGCGCAGTTGATGGCACAACTCTTGAACGGAACGGTTGCCGACAGTCCTGTTAGGGAGTACGGTAAGACCCCGGTAAGCTTTTCCTCCGGCTCTAGGCTGTTCGGCGATATCCCTGAGAAATCGATATGCTGGATGAGCCACACCGACTATATCTGCGAGGTTCCTCAGGGGTTCCGTATTACGGCGAAAAGCGGAACATGTCCTGCCGCGGCGATGGAAAATGAGCAAAAGAATCTTTATGCAACTCAGTTCCATCCAGAAGTAGAGCATACGGAATATGGTAATCAAATTATTAAGAAATTCTTGTATGAAGTCTGCGGATGCTTGGGTGACTGGCAGATGGATTCTTTTGTTACGTCAACAATAGAAAACCTGAAAAAGACAATTGGTGATAAAAAGGTAATCTGTGCGCTTTCCGGCGGAGTGGATTCTTCTGTTGCCGCAGTTCTTGTACATCGCGCGGTAGGGAAGAATCTGACCTGTATTTTTGTCGATCATGGCTTGCTTCGAAAAGGCGAGGGTGACGAGGTCGAAAAGATCTTCCGACATCAGTTTGACATTAATCTTATTCGTGTTAATGCACAGGACCGCTTCCTCTCTAAGCTAGCCGGCGTTACGGAACCGGAGCGTAAGCGTAAAATCATCGGTGAAGAGTTTATTCGCGTTTTTGAAGAAGAAGCAAAGAAGATCGGCCATGTGGATTATTTGTGCCAAGGTACTATTTATCCGGACGTTGTTGAAAGCGGTACGGGCGATGCTGCCACAATAAAGAGCCACCATAATGTTGGCGGATTGCCGAAAGATATTGGGTTTACCGGTCTTGTTGAGCCTTTAAGAGACCTCTTCAAGGACGAAGTCCGCAAAGTTGGCACACAGCTTGGTATTCCGGATAACCTCGTATGGCGTCAGCCATTCCCGGGACCGGGTCTTGCCATTCGCATTTTGGGCGATATTACCGCAGATAAACTGGATATTCTGAAAGATGCCGACGCTGTTTTCCGCGAGGAAATCTCGAACGCCGGTCTAGGCCGTAAGATTAACCAGTACTTTGCAGTTCTCACCGGAATTAAGAGTGTTGGCGTTATGGGCGATGGGCGTACCTATGACTATACAATTGCCCTTCGCGGAGTTACGACATCTGACTTTATGACCGCCGACTGGGCAAGGATTCCTTACGATGTTCTGGCAAAAGCGTCGGATCGAATCGTCAATGAAGTCCGTAATGTGAACCGTGTGGTTTACGACATAACCTCTAAGCCCCCCGCTACCATCGAGTGGGAATAAGCAAAAAAATCCCCGGAAGCCTTGAGAAATCTAGGCTTCCGGGGTTATTTTTTTGCCTGTGACTCTCTTTTGACTCTGAGTTTAGTTTCCTCAGTCATCAAGTAGACTTTTGTCCTCCATATATTCTTGCTCAATTAGTTCATATATACCTTTTGTCATATGAAATTGTTGATCGTATTCTTCTCTAGTTATATTACCTTTTTGGTATTGTTGATTTATAAAGTCAAGCGTAAAACTTTCTTTTCTATAATTAATCAAAAACTCAGCAATGTGCGCATTCATACGCTTGTTTGTAAAGTGTAACTTTAGAGTATTAGGGTCTATATCGCCATTTTTGTCGTGATCATACGTTGGTAGAATTCCAACTTTTTTATACAACAAAAGGAAAAGTGCCATTGCATCCCCAACAGTTTCAAGTTCGGTTGTTTTAATTTTAAAAATGCTTTCACTAAGATTTAATGCTTGTGCAATTTTCTTTAATTGAGCAGGCTTAGGAGTCCTTTCTCCGGACTCATACTTTTTAATGGCGATTTCACTTACACCTGAGCGCTCTGCAAGAGCTTTTTGAGTCAATTGCTTTAAACTACGAAAAGATTTAATCCTTTCACCTATTGTCATCGGATTTCACCCCTTTACTGAGCTTTATTATTTTATCATGTATTTCAAATTTTGAAAAGAAGAATCTTGACGTATACAAAATGTATGCTATAATAAAAGAAATAGTATACGAAACGTATACCTATTAATCAAACATAAGGAGAGAAAACGATGAAACAAGAAACAAAACTCTATTTGAATGCAGTGGAAATTTCTAGTATGTTGGGAATCAGTTTAGGAACAGCTTATCGGATTATCAGACAGTTGAATGTCGAACTTGGTAAAAAAGGCTATATTGTCATTTCTGGAAAGTTGCCTAAACGATACTTTGAGAAACGCTATTATGGCGGATTAGGAGCATAAAGCAAGAGAGGAAATGATAACAATTGAAAGCGCAAAAAGACCCTAGCACAGGAAAATGGAAGATACAGTATTATTTCACCGATTGGCAGGGCCAACGAAAGAAATCCACAAAGCGCGGATTTAAAACGAAGCACGAGGCAGAAGAGTGGCTGAGAAATTTCCTGATGACTAATCAAGGGGATTTCAATATGTTGTTCAACGATTTTCTTAAGTTGTATTATGCCGATATGGAAAACAGACTGAGAGAAAACACTCTGCGAAGCAAAAAATATATTATTGATCTGAAAGTAGTTCCTTACTTCGGGAAGTTGCAAATGAGCAAAATTAAACCGGCTGACATTCGAAAGTGGCAAGATACACTTATCGCAAGGCTATGCGGCTACATATCTGAAGACCATCAACAATCAGCTCAATGCAATTTTTAATTATGCAGTTAAGTATTACGATCTTAAAAGCAATCCGTGCTTTAAAGCGGGAAGCATGGGGAAGAACAATGCAGGCGAAATGAAGTTTTGGACGAAACAGGAATTTATGAAGTTCATTGATTGCGTAATGGACAAGCGCCAATCCTATGTAGCTTTTATGGTACTGTACTGGACAGGAATGCGAATTGGTGAGCTGTTGGCTCTGACACCGGGCGATATTGATTTTGAGAAGCGGACGATCTCCATATCAAAATCTTATCAGAGAATTGACCGCAGGGACGTGATAACGCCGCCTAAGACCCCCAAAAGCAAGCGGGTTATTTAGCATTCCTGAATTCCTTGCAGCTGATCTCCAAGACTTTATCCGTAGTATATACGGTATTGAGGATGACAATCGCTTATTCCCGGTAACAAAGTACTTCCTGGAGCACGAGATGATGCGAGGAATAAAGGCCAGCGGGGTAAAACGAATCAGACTCCATGATCTTCGGCACAGCCACGCTTCGCTGCTTATAGAAATGGGCTTTACCCCTTTAGCCATAGCGGACCGATTAGGACATGAGCGAATCGAAACTACGCTGAATACCTATTCACACCTTTATCCAAACAAACGGGAACAAATGGCAAATAAGCTGGATGAAGTGTATAAGGAGAGCCTGTAATGAGCGGATTAGATAAAAACAGAAGACGAAATCAAACAATCTGTTTCCGCATGTCGCCGGAAGAGCGACGTCAGTTGGAAGCCAGAATCATAGTTAGTGGAATGCCAAAAGGTCAATATTTCATTGAGTCCCTTCTCCATCAAGAAATCTATATTGCAGTTGGAAAATATCAAAGCGATCGTCTAAGCTTAGAACTGAGAAGACTGAGAGAAACGATAGAGGCCATATCTTGCAATGAAAACGAAGAATTTTCCACTTTGCTGTGCGATTGTAAAGCACTGTTGGAACAATTAATGCTTGTTATAACCCAAGAGAAAAATATAGAAATCCGACCAGTCGGTTATACGATGGAGAAACAATAATGGTACTTGCACCGGAAAAAGAAAAGTTCTTGTATCTGCGAAATACAAGAACTTCCCTTTGTGATAAAAGCAAATTTACATTTTTATGATAACACAGAGGGTTTCCGTTTGCAAGCTGCAAATCGGAGGGTTAACGTAGTGTTAGAACAAAAAAGGCAAGAGCTGAAAATCATAAGAATGGATACGGTGCAGCGGGAAGAAATCAACTGGCTTTGGTATCCGTATATTCCATTCGGAAAGCTGACCATTGTTCAAGGTGATCCGGGAGAGGGAAAAAACACATTTGCCTTGCATTTGGCTGCAGAGCTTTCCAACGGTAATGTTTTGGGAGCAATGAAGTAAAAGAACCATTTAATATTATCTATCAGACGGCCGAGGATGGCCTTTCCGATACAATTAAACCGCGGTTGGAAGATGCCAACGCTGACTGTTCAAAAATTCTGGTAATTGACGACAGTGACCGGCCTCTGAGTATGCAGGATAGCCGACTCGAACAGGCAGTGAATGAAACTCATGCAAAGCTCTTGATTCTCGATCCCATCCAGGCATTTTTGGGAGATAAGGTTGACATCAACCGTGCTAATGAGACAAGGAAAGTGACAAAGAGGATAGGGGATCTTGCTGAAAGGACCGGCTGCGCGATTATTTTAATTGGCCATATGAACAAGGGAAGTGGCGCAAAAGCAGCCTACCGTGGGATTGGCTCGATCGACTTCTTTGCAATAGCTCGCAGTGTCCTTCTTGTTGGCCGAGTCCCGGATAATCCGAGCATTCGTGCCATTGTACATATAAAAAATAATCTCGGCCCGGAAGGGGATACCGTCGCATTCAAACTGAGTGAAAACGGTTTTGAATGGATCGGAAACTATGACATTTCTGCTGACGAGCTGTTGAGCGGAATTTCATCCGGAGACAAAAAACTTAAGGCAGAAAATCTCCTGAAAACTCTTTTGGAGGAAAACCGTACTTACCCTGCAAATGAGATTTTTGTTAAAGGGAAGCAGGAGGGAATTTCAAAAAGAACGCTGGAAAATGTGAAGCAAGAGCTTGGAATTAAATCCATTCGCGTTGGAACAGGTTGGCACTGGAGTCTAAAGTAATCATTTCAAGAACGCAACACCGCAATGTACCCGGGAAACACGTCTCAAGGCTGCAACCTTGCTGGTTTTAACAGTACTCTTTGCGGTGTTGCGTTCTTGATTTAGCCCATTACGCGAAACTATCGGTATGAGTGTTCTTAATATTTTCCTTCTCTAAAGTTATGCCCAAAATGCAAATTGAACCTTTCAATAGGAATATGACTTCCCCTACTGGCGAGCACTGCAAGTGTGTACACATTTGCTAATTTTAGGGATTTTCCCTAATACCTCTCAAGCCGAAAACTGAAAGGACGCTGGAAATCATGAGAACGAGAAATGTTCAGGAAAAGTTTTTCCTCACTGCGAAAGAAGTCGAGTTTTTAAATAAGAAGATGCAGGTGGCGGGAATCAAAAACAAAAGTGCCTATCTCCGCAAGATGGCGTTAGGCGGATACATCATCCATATGGATTTTTCAGAACTACAGGAACTTATCAATGCCTTTAATCGGATCGGAAATAATTTGAATCAGATAGCCAAAGTGGCAAACACCTATGGTGAAGTGTCCATGCCGAAGGTCAATGAGTTTTGGGCTGAGACGAATAGGATTTTTTTTAAGCTGGATAAAGTAATCGACCAATGGCGGGTTAAATTATGAAAAACAGCACATGCTGAACCACTCGAGATTGACTGACCCGGCGCAGTTCGGCGCGCCGCTTTTTGGATTCCCAATTTTTTCACAAAAGAGATAGCCGTTGCCGGCGGGGTAAGTAATTTACAGATATTACTTGAGCCAAAATAGCGATTTTAACGAAGTCGCTCTCCAACATCCAATGGAGCTATAAAATGGCCTTGGCTATCACCAGAAAAGTAACGAAAGGGTTATTATTTGTAATAATTCGAACTAATTCGTTGTAGATGCCGGATAGAAACGCTATAATAACAATATAAGTTTGCACAACAGGTAAGGAGATGGTGAGCATGGAATTTGGAAAAGCGGTAAAAGAAATCAGGATGACAGTGCTTCTTAGTCAGGCTGCTTTTGCAAAGGAAATTGGTGTCTCCTTTTCAACGGTAAACAGATGGGAAATGAGTAAAGCCAAACCACGCTATGATGCCCTTAAAAAAATAAAGGCATTCTGTGAAAAGAACTCTATATCATTTGAGGTGAACGAGCAGTATCTGGCTCAATGATGGTCGGACTATGAGAAGTAGAAGGAGGAGCGTCAATAATGACACCTGAGGAAAGAGCGCGCGTTGCGATTGATGCCAAACTTATACAATCTGGTTGGATCGTTCAAGATACCCGGACGATAAACTTCTCATCCGCGCTCGGTGTTGCTGTACGGGAGTTTCCGACCAGCACTGGGCCAGTTGATTATGCCATTTTTGTAGAAGGAGTCCCAGTCGGCGTCGTAGAAGCGAAAAAGACTGAAGCCGGGGAAAACATCACTACAGTTGAAGGACAGTCTGCCCGTTATGCAAATAGTACATTTAAATGGGTGACAAACAACTATCGCATCCGCTTTGCGTATGAATCCACAGACAAACTTGTACGTTTTACTGATTATGATGATATAAATTATCGTTCCCGGACGGTCTTCTCATTCCATCGGCCTGAAACGATCAAGGCACTTCTCGAACAGCCGGACACCGTCCGCAATAATATGAAGCGGTTTCCACCGCTGGATGTTATCGGCTTGCGCAAGTGCCAAATTGCTGCGATTAATAATCTTGATACTTCTTTTGCCGAGAACAGGCCCAAGGCGCTGGTTCAAATGGCCACAGGTGCAGGCAAAACCTTTACCGCGATTACTGCCGCTTATCGTTTGCTAAAATACGGTAAAATGAATCGCATTTTGTTTCTGGTGGATACCAGAGGACTAGGTGAGCAGGCAGAACGAGAGTTTCTCGCTTACACGCCTAATGACGACCCGCGTTCTTTTTCACAGTTATATGGCGTCCGCAGGCTAAAGACATCCTATATTCCGCCCGATGTTCAAATCTGTATTTGCACCATCCAGCGTATGTACTCCATCCTTAAGGGTGAGGACTTGGACGAGGGTGCAGAGGAGACGCCCTTTAATGAGCTTGTCACAGCAGACAGCAAGGCTCCGAAAGAGGTCGTATATAACGAAAAGTACCCACCGGAATTCTTTGACTGCATCATCGTGGATGAATGTCACCGTTCGATTTATAACGTGTGGAGCCAGGTGCTAAGCTACTTTGATGCGTTTATTATCGGCCTGACTGCCACGCCAGACAGTCGCACCTTTGCATTTTTCAACGAAAATATTGTCAGCGAATATCCTCGCGAACAGGCAATTATCGATAATGTCAATGTTGGTGAGGATGTTTTCCTGATTGAAACGCAGGTCAGTAAAACAGGTGCCCATCTGATGAAGCAGGTCATCGAATACCGTGACCGACTATCAAGAGAAAAACGCTGGAAGCAGATGGACGAGAATGTCGACTATGCACCAACACAGCTCGACAAGGACATTGTAAACCCTAGCCAGATACGAACAGTCATCCGCTCCTTTAAGGAAAACCTGTTTACAACGCTGTTTCCGCACAGAAAAGAAGTGCCGAAAACCCTGATTTTTGCAAAGACCGACAGCCATGCAGACGACATTATCCAAATCGTCCGAGAGGAATTTGGCAAGGGCAACGAGTTTTGCCGAAAGATCACTTATGCGGCACAAGACCCGGAATCCGTTCTAAGTTCCTTCCGGAACGACTATAATCCACGTATTGCGGTCACCGTGGACATGATCGCAACCGGAACGGATGTTAAACCTATCGAGTGCCTGATCTTTATGCGCGATGTGCGCAGCAAAAATTATTTTGAGCAGATGAAAGGGCGCGGCACCCGTACCCTCAGTAAAGACGACCTACAGAAGGTCACACCATCCGCTACGGAAAACAAAGACCATTTTGTGATAGTGGATGCGGTGGGTGTCACCAAATCGAAAAAATCAGATACAAGGCCGCTGGAACGCAAGCCAACTGTCAGTATGAAAGAACTTATGATGAATGTGGCGCTCGGAGCCAAGAACTCGGATACACTAACCTCACTTGCAAACCGCATTATTAGGCTAAACAGTCAGATGACGCCAGCGGAACGAAAGCAATTTGAAGCTAAGGTCGGCGCTTCTGCCGGGGACGTGGCCGAAAATTTGCTGAACGCGTTCGATGAGGATATCATTCGGGACAAAGCACGAGCAGACACTGGTGAGGCCGAGCCAGATGCGGAGCAGATGCAGGCAGCTCAGAAAGCTCTGATCGTGGATGCTGTTGCACCTTTCCACAAGCTGGAGGTGCGCGAGTACATAGAAAACGTTCGCCGTAGTCATGATCAGCTTATTGATAATGTGAATATGGACAGTGTCCTATTTGCCGGGTTTGATGCACAGCAGGAGGAGAACGCGGATCGAGTGATTTCAGTATTTCATCAGTTTATCGAGGACAACAAGGACGAAATTCTCGCTCTGCGGATTATTTATGACCAGAAGTATCAAGACCGCCCGATGGCAATTGAACAGTTGAAAGCGTTGTATGAAAAGCTGAAGGCCAAAGGTGTGACTGTAGAGCGGCTATGGGATTGCTATGCCATCAAAAAGCCGGACAAGGTTAAGCGTGGCACGATGGCGCAATTGACCGACCTGATTTCCATCATTCGTTTTGAGATGGGATATTCCGATAACCTCGCTCCGTTTGCAGACAAGGTGAACTATAACTTCATGCAATGGACTTTGAAACAGAATGCAGGTGCCGTGCATTTCACGGATGAACAGATGGATTGGTTGCGACTGATAAAAGACCACATTGCTACATCCCTTAGTATCCTGCCGGAAGATTTGGATTTGACTCCGTTTGACCACAAGGGTGGTCTGCTTGGCTTTTATGATGTGTTTGGAGATAATTACAGAAAAGTATTACAGGAAATGAATGAGAAATTGGTGGCGTAAATGACAAAATCAAAAGATTTGCCAGATGGATGGACGATAAAGCCCATGCCAGAGGTTGTCACATGGGGGTCCGGTGGAACTCCAAAAGCAACCCAAAGTGCATACTATTCTGGTGGTAAAATTCCATGGCTAATAATTGGTGATTTGAACGACAGAATAGTAACAGAATCACAGAGTAAAATTACAAAATTAGGTTTGAAAAACAGCAATGCAAAAATGATTCCACCTGGTACACTCATGGTTGCTATGTATGGTAGCATTGGAAAGCTTGGAATTACAGGTATTGAATGTTGCACTAATCAAGCAATAGCATTTGCTAAGGAACTTCGTGGTGTGACCACAAAATATATGTTCTATTATTTGACTATAATGAAATCAAAATTGATTTCTATGGGGAAAGGTGGTACACAGAAAAACATAAGTCTGACTGTTTTAAAATCAATAGATGTAATTGTTCCTCCAATTAATGTGCAGGCAAAAATTGTATTTCAAATAGAAGAATTAACCTCTGCTTTGGACAAGAGTGTAGAAACGCTGCGAACCATTAAAAAACAGTTGGCAGTGTATCGGCAGGCTGTGCTGAAAGAGGCGTTTGAAACGTGTATAAAAAAAGGCGTTCAAGAAAAAAACATTGACGGTATTTGTGATGTTATTGTTGATTGCCCTCATTCAACTCCGAAATGGACAAGCAGCGGAAAATTATGCCTTAGAACCACAAATTTTCGGCGAGGATATTTAGACTTAACTGAGCCAAATTATGTATCTCAGGATACCTTTGACGATAGAACTACACGATTGCGGCCAAAACCCGGAGATGTGTTATACAGCCGTGAAGGAGCAATTTTGGGATTAGCCTGTATCATTCCGGATAGACTTGAAGTATGCTTGGGACAGCGCATGATGCTGTTAAGAACATGTTCAAGTGTAAATAGCAGATTCCTCATGCATTACTTAAATTCACCGTACTTGAGCAGTGTAATATCGGAGAATATTGGTGGTTCTGCATCCCCGCATATAAATGTGGGTGACATTAAAAAATTCAACATTCCTATACCAAATATCAGAATACAAGATGTCATTGTGCAGATGATTGAATCCCGCTTATCTGTCTGCGACAGCATCGAACAGACCGTAAACACCGCTCTTGCCCAGGCCAACGCCATGCGGCAGAGCATATTGAAACAGGCATTTGAAGGAGGGCTTACACAATGAGCGAAGACAATACATCCACAATCGTCTCCAAGGTCTGGGGAATGTGTAATCCTCTCCGCGACGATGGTGTATCCTACGGCGATTATCTGGAGCAGCTTACCTATCTGATTTTTCTGAAGATGTCCAATGAGTATTCCAAGCCACCGTACAAGCGCGAAACAGGCATCCCTGCCGGATACACGTGGACAGATATGAATACCCTCAAGGGTGCAGAGCTGGAAGAGCAGTACAAAGCCACGCTGGAGAAGCTGGGCGAACAGGTCGGCATCCTCGGTAAAATCTTTAAAGGCGCTGTGAATAAGATCGCCAACGTCGCCATTCTCTATCGTATCGTGCAGATGATCGACACAGAAACATGGGTGGCCATGTCCTCTGATGTCAAGGGCGAAATCTATGAGGGTTTGCTTCAGAAAAACGCGGAGGACGTCAAGAGCGGTGCCGGGCAGTATTTCACGCCCCGTCCGCTCATCCGCACAATGGTTAGGTGCCTTCGACCGGAACCTATGAAAACCATCGCGGACCCTTGCTGCGGCAGCGGCGGATTCTTCCTCGCAGCACAGTCTTTCATTGCGGACCCGAAGAATTATACACTTGACCGTGAGCAAAAGGAATTTCTCAAAAGTTCGACCTTCTATGGTAACGAGATCGTCTCTGCCACTTTCAAAACGGCGCTGATGAATCTGTATCTACATAATATCGGAGATATTTACGGGACCGTGCCAATCACTCTTGGCGACGCACTTTTGACCGACCCCGGTTACCGTGTGGATTATGTGCTCACCAATCCTCCCTTTGGCAAAAAATCCGCTATCACCTTTACTAATGAAGAGGGTGAGCAGGAGGAAGAGGACCTTGTATATAACCGCCAGGATTTCTGGACAACCAGTTCCAACAAGCAATTGAACTTCGTCCAACACATTAACACGATTTTAAAAGCCACGGGTAAAGCTGCGGTCGTCGTGCCGGATAACGTTTTGTTTGAAGGTGGCGCCGGAGAAACCGTCCGCAAGAAATTACTGGAGACCTCCGACCTTCACACCATACTCCGTTTGCCGACAGGCATATTCTATAAGCCTGGTGTTAAGGCCAATGTGTTGTTTTTTGATAAGCGTCCCGCCAGTGCGGAGATGCAGACAAAAGAAGTGTGGATCTATGACTTTCGCACCAATATTCATTTTACATTGAAGCAGCATCCCATGAAAGATGCCGATCTAGATGATTTCGTCCGTTGCTATAATCCGGTGAACCGCCACAGCCGGGCAGAAACATGGTCAGAAGAAAATCCGGATGGACGTTTCCGCAGGTTTGATGTACAGGAGATTCTGTCTCGAGATAAAACCAGCCTCGACATTTTTTGGATCAAAGATAAGTCGCTGGCGGATTTAGACAGCCTTCCAGCCCCTGATGAACTGGCGGCGGACATCATAGAAAACTTGCAGTCCGCGCTAGAAAGTTTCAGTGAGCTTCAGGCGCGGCTTGCAAAAAGCGACTTGCATTGATAATAGGAGTGTTCGTATGGATTTGCTGAATAAAAAAGTAAAACATAAAATGCTTGGAGTAGGCACGGTTGTAACTCAAGATGACAGATATATCATCGTTGAGTTTGCTATAAGGACAAGCAAGTTTTCATATCCTAGCCCGAATACGTTTACAAAGTTCCTTCAGGCCGAGGAACCGGCTGTACAGGCTGCCATTCTGCAGGAGATTGCAGATGCTAAGGCGTTGGAAGATGCAGAAAAGCGCGTCGCTGAAGAAGCAAAGCAACGTGCCGAAGACGCCCAAGCACGCATGGAAGCTCAGCGTACAGCCGAAACTGCTGCTAAGAAACCAGTGAGATCTATTTCTCCGAAAAAAGTCGTTGCCAAACAGGAGCGTATCCCTGGTAAGCGCATGACCTTCTTTGTTTTCCAAGGCAACACTTATGATCGCGAATCTCGCGGCGGATATATTTGGGCTCCAATATCAAATAAAGCCGGGAATACGTTCCACCATTGGGACCGGCTATTAGATGTGCGTCAGGGTGATATTATTCTGCATGGCTATAACGGATACATACAAGCAGTCAGCACGGCACGCGGCGAGTGTTATAAGTGCAAATCAACCAAATGAATTGCACACAGAGGACATGTGGGGCCAGGATGGCCGCAGAGTTGATTGCGATTATATTCCCATTAAAAATCCTGTCAAAACGAGCATGTTTCTTGACGATATTCTTCGCCTGTGCAATGTAAAGTACTCTCCATTTGATAGAGATGGCAATGGGAATATGGGTTATTTGTATGAGATCGACCGTGAGCTGGCGCGCATTTTTCTCCGTGGCTCGTCTAAATACAACAGCTACTTGAATGACTTTGCTTACATTCGGGACCTGCTCGCGGAGGCTGACAATGCTTGAAGTTACTGCTGCAGTCATTATTTGCAATGGAAAGTTCTTGATTTGTCAGCGTCCGAAAGGGAAAAGCTGCGAGTTACTTTGGGAATTCCCTGGTGGCAAAATAGAGTCTGGTGAAACAGGCGAGCAATGTATTATCCGAGAATGCCAGGAAGAACTCGGCGTTACACTTAGCGTATCGAAAAAGCTCACTGATGTTACCTATGACTATCCAGATCGTACCGTTCACCTGCACTTTTATATTACAGAAATCATAGCTGGCAAGCTTACCCGTAAGGAGCATAATGCTTTTGCGTGGATCACACCTAACGAGATTGGCCAGTACCAGTTCTGCCCAGCAGACGCAAAGATGCTTGAGACAATAGATGATACATTCAAGATGGTGTTATAAACTGGACGGAAGAACAGAAAATAAAGCAGGATACAATCCATATTGGAGAGAATATTCGTGAGATAAGAAAAGCAAAGGGGATAGGGCAGACACAACTTGTCCAGATGGTGCAGCTTGAAGGGGCCAGTATGACGCGAGAAACCTTAGTGAAGATCGAGAGAGGAATACAACATCTTTACGCATCACAGCTGAGAGCGATCCGGGACGCGCTCGGTACGACCTATGACGAACTGCTCATGTGAGTACTCTGTAGCGTTTTCCGTAAGGAATATGTCTCCGATAGAACATGGATGCAGTCGTATGCTCGTTTGGTAGATGGTTTGAGTGCTTTAGTATTAGGCTTATTATCATTCCATCATGGCTTATCTAATAAATAACTAAAAGTTGGCACAGATAGGGAGAGAAGACTCGACAAATCTTGTGAAAGATCGGTAACCATAGAAGAATTTAAGGAGAAATAATCACTTTGAATTTGAAATATTGCTTGAAATCCGACTTGTATCGCCATAAATCGGTTGACAAAAGTGAAAATTTCACTTATTCTTAATGCAGAGGTGTTTTAATATGTTAATCAGGTTTAATGTAGGTAATTTTTTATCATTTAATAGTACGCAAGAGTTTTCTATGATTGGTGGAAAGGCTAGAAACAAAACAGAGCATATATATAATGATAGAAATTTGAAATTATTAAAATTTGCGGCAATATATGGTGCTAATGCCTCAGGAAAGTCAAATTTACTGAAAGCTATTAGTTTTGCACGTGAAACTATAATTAATGGCCTCCCGGATGGACATACAACTAAATATCATAAAGCTGCAATTGAAAATAGAAATAGGCCTAGCTATTTTGAGTTTGAAATTGAAATGAAAAATAGATATTATGCATATGGCTTTGAAGTAATATTAAATCAGAGTAAAATAGTGTCAGAATGGCTTGTGGAGATTTTATCCAATAATACTGAAAAACAAATTTTTACAAGAGATATTGCGAATAAGACTTATTCAGTTAATCAATATTTTGATGATGAAAAAGATCTAAAAAAGTTAGATATTTATGCTAGTGATATAAAGTCAGATGATACTGTTTTATTTTTAAAATTAATGAATCAAAACAAAATAGAATTATATAAGAGTAATCCTGAATTAGTAGTATTACAAAAAATATATAATTGGATTGAACGAAATTTAAAAATTAGCTTTCCAGATCAGCCAATTACAGATTATTCTTATTTTATAACTGACAAAAATCATGATGAAATAAATAGAATTCTAGCTGGATTTGGCACAGGCATTACCAATAGTAGCATAGTTAAAATATCACCTGAGATTGTTGCAACTAAATTGCCAAAGGAAATTATTCAAGAAATATTAGGTAATTTAGAGAGGAAAGCTTCGGAAAATAAAAAACAAGATTTAAAAATGCATACTGCAGCCGGGGTAAGAGTTGATAAGGATTTCTTTATTTTTGAAATTGATAAAGATGATAAAATTATTTACCGGACAATTGCTTTCAATCATAATAGAAGTGACATACAATTTAGCTTATCAGAAGAGTCAGACGGTACAATTCGTATGCTTGACTTAATTGAGATCTTATTAAACAGGAACAATGAACAGACGTACTTTATTGATGAAATAGATAGATGTTTACATCCACAATTGACCTATAAGTTTATAGAGACATATCTTAGGTTTGCAGAGAAAAGCAATATTCAGCTAGTTGTTACAACGCATGAATCAAGGCTTTTAGATTTTGAATTATTAAGAAGGGACGAAATATGGTTCATCAATAAAGACAAGAAGGGAGAATCAAGCGTTTATTCTTTAGAGGAGTATAACACTAGATTTGATCAAAAAATCGATAAAGCGTATTTAGAAGGTCGATATGGAGGGGTTCCTATTTTTGATGCTGTTTTTCCGGTGAAAGGAGAATAGCATTATGAGAATTCCAAAAAGCTTTGGTGAAAGAACTAGGACGAAAACTTCCGATGAGGCCGCAAGAAAATACTTTTTGGTTTTTGAGGGTGACGAAACTGAACTGCAGTATTTTGAAGGTATAATTAACTTTAAAAATGAAATTGGGATAAATAATTTAGTCGAAATTAGGCCTTTATTAAGGAGCTATTCTGAATTTGGATGGACTAATCCTAAGAAATTATTGGATAGGCTTGTTGCATATATGCAAGAAAATGAAACAATGCAATTTACATTAAATTCAATAATTGATTGGGTTATTGCGCTTTTGATTGAGGATGGATTTTTTTCGAGCAAGTCGATATGGAAACAAAGACATATTTTTATAATCCTTAAAAATTATTTTGAGAAAGAAGGGTTACAACTTGGCAACATAGTAACTGATCTTGAGGATGTTACAAACAAAATTGTAAAGTGTTTGCAAGATAAAGTTAATGTCTATGAAGCGGTAAAACGATTGTCTGAATACTTTAATGAGCAGTGTATAACGTTCTCTCAAGGGTTTGACAAAATGTGTTTGATAGTAGATAGAGATAAACATAGTTTTGTCTCCTTACCAAATAACGATCAATATGAATATGTTAAAAATACATGCCAGGACAAAGGATATAACTTCTATGTTTCTAATCCATGCTTTGAGTTTTGGCTATTACTTCATTTTGATGAAGTACATAGCTTGGATCCTACTTTACTGGTAGAAAATTCCAAGGATGCGTCTACTAAGCAAACTTATGCAGAACAGGAGTTAAGAAAGTTATTACATGGATATGAGAAAAATAACTTGAATTTTGTAGAAGTAAAGGATAGAATTGACATGGCTATCAAAAATGAGGCATTATACTGTGAGAATATTGATGGCTTAAAAAATCTACTTGGGTGTAATATAGGTTTATTGATCAAAGAATTGAAAGGTGAATAGAATTTTAAAATGCTGGACTGACTCCCTTTTGACTCCGGTTTCCCCCAAAGCAAAATGAAAATGTACCTCAATCCAAAATAGCAACAAGATATGGCATGAAAAACCATAGAAATGTAACCACAACAACCCGACCAGAGTCGAGTGGGAATGATATATGCGGGCTTATCACAAATAAATTGTAAATGCATCCGTTCAAAAAAGTGATCGGGTGCATTTTTGTGGTTAACAGCTATTGAAGTTAATCATTCCGGGTCTTAGAAAGAAATCGCATCTTCCAGTTGACAGATATAACTTGAATCATTTATAATAAGATTACATTAAGATTACATTTGAACGGGCTTTTATTACTGACGGATTATTGTGGATGAAAAACCACAGGGGAATAAAAGCTTCTATTGTGCCGACCGTCTGGGCAGCATCTTGGTTGTGACCAAGTTGCCGCTCTTTTTTATTACATCGAGCGGACTGGAAAAGCCGGATGCCTTGAAAACAGAAGGAGAGTTTATGAGCGAACAGGCATGGGTGAATTTTATCGGCGGAAACTGGGAATCAGAGATCAACGTACGGAATTTTATCCAGACAAACTACACTCCATATGAAGGCGATGGGGAATTCCTTGCTCCAGCTACGGAACGGACAAAGGCACTGATGAAAAAATTGAATCATCTTCAGGAACTGGAGCAGGAGTTTGGCGGTGTCCTTGATGTTGACACCCGCACCGTCAGCTCGCTGACGAGTTACCGCCCAAGCTACTTGGATAAGGAACGGGAGATCATCGTGGGTCTTCAGACCGACCGGCCGCTAAGACGGGGAGTAAACCCATTTGGCGGGCTAAGGATGACGCGCGAAGCGTGTGAAGCTTACGGGTACAAACTTTCGGAAGAAGTAGAAAAAGAGTTCAAGTATCGCACGACACATAACGATGGAGTTTTTCGTGCATACACGGACGAAATTCGTGCGGTGCGCCATTGTGGAATTATCACCGGCCTTCCGGATGCATACGGAAGAGGAAGAATTATCGGAGATTACCGCAGGGTGGCTCTTTATGGGATTGATCGGCTGATTGAAGAGAAGAAACGGGATAAAGCAAAAATCGGAACGAACGTTATGGATACCGATAATATCAGGCAGCTTGAAGAGCTGTATCAGCAGATTACATTTTTAGGATACCTGAAAGATATGGCTGCTCAGTATGGCTTTGATATCTCAAAACCTGCTATGAACGCAAAAGAGGCAGTTCAATGGCTGTACTTTGGTTACCTCGGCGCAATTAAGGAGCAAAACGGTGCTGCCATGAGTTTGGGCCGAGTAAGCACCTTCCTCGATATTTATTTTGAGCGTGATCTGAAAAATGGTATTCTTACGGAACAGCAAGCGCAGGAAATATTCGATGATTTTGTTATGAAGCTTCGCATGGCACGCCACCTGCGTACACCGGAATATAATGAGCTTTTTGCGGGCGACCCAATGTGGATCACCGAATCTGTTGGGGGCTTGGGAGAAGATGGCAGAACATTGGTAACGAAAAGCTGCTTCCGCATGCTTCATACTCTAAACAATCTCGGCCCTGCAGCGGAACCCAATCTGACGGTTCTATGGTCTGAAAGACTTCCGGAGAATTTCAAGCGATTCACAGCGAAAGTTTCCTGCGATACGGACGCTATTCAGTTTGAAAATGACGACGTTATGCGCCCAAAATTCGGCGATGACTATGGAATTGCCTGCTGCGTTTCAGCTATGCGGCTGGGTAAGGATATGCAGTTCTTTGGCGCGAGGGCAAACCTTGCGAAACTCCTGCTTATGAGCCTCAACGGCGGGCGAGACGAAAAAAGTGGTCAGCAGGTTGCACCCGCGCGTAACCCTTATGAGGGAGAAATCCTCGATTACGACAAAGTGATTGAGAGTATGGCATTTTACCGTGACTGGCTGGCAAAGACCTACGTCAGCGCGATGAACATTATTCATTACATGCACGATAAATACGCCTACGAAAAGACGCAGATGGCTTTGCATGATACCGATGTACATCGCTTTATGGCGTTCGGCATAGCGGGGCTTTCTGTTTTAGCTGATTCCCTTTCTGCAATTAAATATGCCAAAGTAAAATGTGTTCGTGACGAAACCGGATTGATTAAGAACTTTGAAACGATTGGCGAATATCCAGCATACGGCAACGACGATGATCGTGTGGACTCTATTGCGAAGGAGCAGGTGAAATTATTCTTTGAAGCTTTGAAAAAGAATCCCACTTACCGCAATGCCGAGCATACGCTTTCCATTCTGACGATTACATCTAATGTTGTCTACGGCAAAAAGACGGGAGCAACCCCCGATGGGAGAAAAGCCGGTGAACCGTTTGCTCCGGGCGCAAACCCGATGCATAACCGTGAAAAGCATGGTGCGCTTGCCTCATTGAACTCGGTAGCCAAGCTTTCTTACGATATTTGCAAAGACGGAATCTCCAATACGTTTTCCATCGTGCCGCAGGCTCTCGGTCACAGCGAAGAGGAGCGACACGACAATCTTGTTTCCATTCTGAACGGTTATTTCCGGCAGAATGCACATCACATCAACGTGAACGTACTGAATCGTGAAACTTTGATTGAAGCCTATGAGCACCCGGACCGCTATCCAAATCTGACGATTCGTGTTTCGGGCTATGCGGTGAACTTTCACAAGCTTTCCAAAGAACAGCAGAGGGAAGTTATTTCAAGAACTTTTCATGAGTCGATGTGATAAAAGGAAGAATTCATTCCTCTCAAAAGGCTTTGTTATGCGGATGCCACAGGCTCCAATTTGAAGTGTTCTGCCGGCAAATTATGGAATAATCTGGCATTGTAATCAGATAATTCATATGATAAGATTTGATGGTCAATTTACGTGTTGGACATTTTACTTAAGTTAGTAGAAAGGCAGTTAGATCATATGAAAAAAATTATACTAATACTATCCTTACTAATTGTCAGCGGCCTTTTCTCTACTGCATGTTCTGCAGGCAACCAAACAACTTCTGCAAATACGTCAATGCCTTCATCCGAAGCTCCTGTTTCATCAGCGGTATCAGAAAGTACCCAAACATCCGTTTCATCCAGTGAAGAGACTCAATCAGAAGACACTTCTAAAATACAGGAAACGGCAGTGAGTGACTCTGAAAAAGACATTGCACGCAAAACGAAAGACTACATACTGAACGGACAGCAAGACAAACCCGAAGCGGATAAATTAAAATGGAGTGAAGCATTTTTAAATCAGGTTAATATTGGAGCTGTTTACGAAAAATATCTTTCTGGCGGCGGCAAAGCCGATGATATTCAAAGCTTTGCGAGATATCTAACGGAAAATGCACCCATCCCAGACAACTGGAAAGAATTATTCGCTGAAGACTTATTAAAAAAATACGAAGTAAAAGTCAGTCGATATGTTCCCCTTCAAAACAATCTGTACCAGGTTTATGTCAAAATAAGTGGAAAAGAAGTACCTTATGTTGCCGTCAATGCAAGAACAGGCTATTTCCATGGATAAGTGCTAAATATTATTAATCTTCATAAACACTTTAACGCCGTCTGGTTTTATAACCGGACGGCGTTTTGCATCTTCTGGGACAATTTGAATCAAGGTTGATTTAAAAAGAAGTTTTAAAAGAAATGCAATATTCATACAATTGATTAATATACTTCTATTAAGAAAATCGCGTAGAGAGAATTTATTTAGAATCGTACGTAAATTACAGCCTTCGATCAATTATTCAGTAGGATTGAACAAGAAATAATGGATAAAAACTGCGGCGGCACTGCCTTAAAGGAGGCCTCATGGAATGTATTTGGAATGAAACAGTAAGAATTTAGGTCAGCCAATTCAGGTCATCTACTGCAGCGGGTGGTAATAGACTTTGAAACTGAAGTACGTGGATTATTAGGGAGGTAATAAATTGAGCGGTTATATTTTAAAACGGATCGGTTATGCGATATTAACCATCTTTTTCATTTCAGTCATTACCTTTACGCTAATGAACCTTATTCCGGGCGGGCCATTTTTGAGTGAAAAAAACATGTCGGCAGAAACAAAGGCTTCGCTGGATGCCAAATACGGTTTGGATAAACC
>DATALZ010000012.1:0-20727 GCA_036260805.1 Caproicibacter sp. | reverse complement strand
CAACAGGCCTTCCTGAGAATCACGTATTCGGTTCCGGCACACTGCTGGATTCCGCTCGTCTGCGTGAAATGATTGCAAAGCACGTCAATGTTAACCCCAAAAATGTACATGCCTATGTTCTTGGCGAGCATGGTGATTCTTCCATGGTTCCATGGTCCCTTACCAGCATCGGCGGAATTCCGATGGATGTCTACACAAACAGTATCAGCAAGAAAGACCCGAACTACACTGCTCTTGACCATGACAAGATTGTGGAAGACGTTCACAAGGCCGGCGGTGAGATTATCCGTCTGAAAGGCGCCACCTTCTATGCAATTGCTGTTTCCGCCACCAAGATTTGCCGTAATATTCTTCGTGACACCAATTCTGTTATGGCACTCTCCGGAATGCTTCACGGCGAATATGGATTTGACGGTCTCTGCATGAGCGTTCCGTTCATTCTGAACCGCGATGGCATTGTCAACAGCGTTACTCCGCCTCTGACTGCAGAAGAGATGGAAAAGCTTACAGCCAGTGCAACCCTGCTGAAAGACACTATTTCAAAGCTTGATATTTAAAATTTAATAAAGTAACGAAAGGATTTTTCTCATGGATTACGCACAGGAATCCCTCAAAAAGCACTATGAATGGAAAGGCAAGATTGAAGTAATCTGCCGTGCCCCGCTGAAAACCCGCGATGACCTTTCGCTGGCATATACGCCCGGCGTTGCTCAGCCATGCCTTGAAATTCAGAAAGATGTCAACAAGAGCTACGACCTTACCCGCCGTTCCAACCTTGTTGCAGTCGTTACAGACGGCACCGCAGTCCTCGGACTCGGCGATATCGGCCCGGAGGCTGGTATGCCTGTTATGGAAGGCAAATGCGCACTGTTTAAGACATTCGGCGATGTAGACGCTATTCCGCTCTGCGTCCGTTCCAAGAGTGTTGATGACATTGTGAACACCGTCCGCCTGATTGCAGGCAGCTTCGGCGGTGTAAATCTGGAAGACATTGCAGCACCGCGCTGCTTCGAAATTGAAAAGAAGCTGAAGGCTTGCTGCGATATTCCGATTTTCCACGATGACCAGCACGGCACCGCAGTTGTTACTCTTGCCGCTATGCTGAACGCTCTTAAGCTGACCGGCAAAAAGATTGAAGAAATCAAAGTCGTCACCAGCGGAGCTGGCGCAGCAGGTATTGCAATTATCAAACTGCTGATTGCACTTGGTCTTAAGAATGTTATTATGTGCGACCGCAGCGGCGCAATTTATGAAGGACGCGAAGGTCTGAACCCGGTCAAGGAAGAAATGGCCGCAATTACCAACCGCGAAAAGAGAAAGGGTACCCTTGCAGAAGTTCTGAAAGGTGCCGACGTGTTCATTGGCGTTTCCGCTCCTCACTGCGTAACACCGGAAATGGTCAAGAGCATGAACAAAGACCCGATCCTTTTCCCAATGGCAAACCCGACTCCGGAAATCATGCCGGACGAAGCTTTGAAAGCCGGTGCTGCTGTCGTTGGTACCGGACGCAGCGACTTCCCGAACCAGATCAACAATGTTCTGGCATTCCCGGGCATTTTCCGCGGTGCTCTTGATGTCCGTGCTTCCGACATCAATGACGAAATGAAGATTGCAGCAGCTTATGCCATCGCTTCTTTTGTTACTGATGACAAGCTTGCAGCGGATTATATCATTCCGAGCGCTCTGGATCGTAATGTTGCCTCTGCCGTTGCCAAAGCTGTTGCAGAAGCCGCAAGAAAATCCGGTGTTGCAAGAATCTAAGTTCGAAAATTTTACAGCGCTATACGCCGTACCCAATGGGTGCGGCGTATTTTTTGTTTTATCATTTCTGTATGAAATGATACGTGCATACAATATTTTAGTGAAAGTTTGAAAAACATGCTTTATTTAAACTTCCGGCTTGAAGTAAGAGGATGGTCATAAAAATGAATGCATTAAAATCATTAAGCCCCTGTGAGCTGATTGTTTTGGCAACTGTGATCGCATTTGCTGTCTGTGAAGGGCAAAACGCCGACGATTTAAATGTTCTTGGGAATTTCATCGTCGGCTTAGGCGGCCTCATATTAACATGGGCTGCCCAACAGGAATACCTTGAAACTGCCTGTTCGCAAAATACCGAAACCAAATCTCTCGATGATATGAAAAAACAAATCAAAAGTCTGCAGGAAAAACTGGACAGTATGCAAACATCCAATGCACTGTAGTTTAGAAACATAATTCGAGGAAATCATAGAAGCATTGCTTTCAGGAGGCTTTGTGGTACAGATTTGGCCCGCAATATGGAAATCAGTTTTGATATTTTTTATTCTGGTAATTTTGGCTAGACTTATTGGGCGCAAAGTGCTTTCTCAAATGTCATATTTTGATTTTACAATTGCCATCACGATTGGAACCGTTGCCAGCTCCTATGTATCCCAAAGTATTAAAGGTCTATGGGTGCTGCTCTCCCCTGCTATTTTGGCGGCTCTGGCAGTACTATTTAATTTTGTTTATTACCTTTCCCCTCACGTCAGGATCAGAGAAATGTGCTGCAAGCAGCAGTACAAATTGTGGCACCATGGTTTGTCAGATCCACAGCAAATTATTGCAGGCAGCAAAAGCCATAACCTAGTGGCTTTTCATCAGCAAGCAGGGAAACAATTACAAGGACAAGCATGCGGATAATGAGGGAACGCCTTTTGCAGATATTAGGCAAGCGGAACTAAAAGCAAAAGTCCAGCCACATAACCGATCTGCGTAAGCATCGCGGCAATCCCTACCGCGCCCTGCAAAGCACAAAGTTCACCGGCGACCCGCGCTTCGAAAGGCTAAAGATAATACAGGGTGGCAACACAGACTCCACAAACAGTCATCACTAAAAGATCAAAGATTTCGTCAGAACAAATTCTCTTTCAATTTCTGATTCAATAAATAAACTTCTTTCAATTCATAAGTTGATGCTATATGATCAAATCAAAGGCAAAGAACAGATTCCTCAAAGCAGCCGTTCTGGTTGTGTGCCGTCCACCACTTTGGAGTTAGCAATACACTTTGATGGCTATGCTTTTCGGCAACAAATATCACAAGCAACCTAAAAATCCCCCGCTATCAATTCAGCGGACAGAGATTTCTCTATTTTTCATGAATCAATTCTTCTTAAACTGATTCATGCTATAATTGTGCTTATAATGACAATATGCTTAAATGGATGTGAAGCTATGACTTCTTATAAAATCCGCAGAATTAACATCAACGAATTAATAAAGCTGACAGACTTATGTGATTATACAGACAAAAGTGAAATGATTGAAGAAAACACTTATAATCTAATTAACGGAAATATTGATATTTTTGTTTTAAGCTATGATAATAAATTTATTGGTGAACTTCACATAAAATATAAAAGCGATGACATTCTTTTTGCAGTACCGAATAGGCGAGCATATTTGTATGCTTTTAGAATACATAAGAGTTACCAAGGAAAAGGCCTTGGCACATTATTATTAAATACTGTAATATGTGAATTGGAATCGAAAGGCTATACGGAATTAACGGTTGGCGTTGAAGATAATAATGAAAGAGCAAAGTATATTTACAACAAATTTGGGTTTACAAAAATTATTGCTCGAAGAAAAGAGTGTTATCAGAGAGCAGAATATGAATACAATTTGTTATTAAAGTGTGACAAATAGCAAATTAATACTGTGCAGGCAAACCCGGGTAAAATAATAATCACCGATGACGCTGTAGCTATACAGTGCATCGGTGATTATTATTTTTCTGGAGGCGTCACCCAGATTCGGACTGGGGATGAGGGTTTTGCAGACCCTTGCCTTACCACTTGGCTATGACGCCAAAAAAATTGGAGCGAACGACGAGGCTCGAACTCGCTACCTCCACCTTGGCAAGGTGGCGCTCTACCAGATGAGCTACATTCGCATTAATGGTGCCTCCGGGCGGAATCGAACCACCGACACGGGGATTTTCAGTCCCCTGCTCTACCGACTGAGCTACAGAGGCAAATATTGGCGACTCGGATCGGGATCGAACCGACGACCTCTAGCGTGACAGGCTAGCGTTCTAACCAGCTGAACTACCGAGCCACAATGTGGTGGGAACAATAGGACTCGAACCTATGACCCCCTGCTTGTAAGGCAGGTGCTCTAACCAGCTGAGCTATGCTCCCATCTTTCTCTTCGCTTTTTGCTTTGTAAGTTTGCATCAGCGACGTTTAATATAATACATCATTCAGAGACGTTTGTCAACACTAAAATACTATTTTTTTCAGTTTTTTGTCATTTTATTTACAGACCCGTTCTGATTGATTTTACCTACACAGGTTTCCTTGCAATGACTACAATACGCTCGGCGTTCTGGTCTGGTTCATCAAAGCTCATATCGTTCCAGATCGCTTCCGTGCGGAGTCCTGCTTTCTCAAGCATCGCTTTCAGAGCATCTGTTTCGTAAGCACGTTCATAAAAGCGTTCTGAGCTTCTGTAATACGTTTTTCCATGGCGTTCAAAGAAGTCCAAGGTAATAGCAACACGATCGTTTCTGGGCTCATACGCGTTCTGCCAGACACAGTATACGTCTTCCATATCGTATATATATACATTGTGTGCTAGAATATTACGATGTTTGTAGATGGTATTGACATCAAAAATAAAGTACCCTCCCGGATTCAGAAAAAGAGAAACCCTTTTGAATGATTCCTGCAGGTCTTTCGATGATGTGATATGGTTAACGCTGTCAAGCATACACACAGCAGTGTCTACGGTTCCGTACAAGTCCATCTGCTGCATTTTCTGGCAGACAAACAGAATATTCCTGCCAGCGTTAAAAGCCTTTTGCTGAGCCACAGAGAGCATTTCCGGTGATGCATCCAACCCATAAACATCAAGGCCGCGTTTTGCAAGCTCCAAAGTGAGGCTGCCAGTTCCACAGGCTAAATCCAGAGTGATGCCTGCCTTATGTTTCAGGCGTTCAAGAATTCTGCTGAGATATTCGGCGTGGCCGGCATAGTCCACATTCCGCGTGAGACTGTCGTAGTATCTTGCAAACGAGGAATAGCTCATTTCTGCTTATTACCTTCCTCAAGGCGCTGAAAAACCATCTGGTACCCGTCACAGCCATAATGCAAAGAACGGTTCACACGGCTGATCGTAGCGGTAGAAGCTCCGGTTTCCGAAACAATATCGCTGTATACTTTTTTGGTGCTGAGCATATGGGCAACAAGAAGCCTCTGAGACATTGCCTTAATCTCCGGCACCGTACACAAATCTTCAAAAAAGGCGTAACACTCATCTGAGTTTTTCAGAGTAAGTATTGCCTCGAACAAAAAATCGACACTTGGGTCTTTTAATTTTGAGTTCAAAAATATCACACTCCCCTTTTTACATACTCTAGTATTTTAGCATGGAAAAGCATAAAAGTAAAGCAATCATCCTGTTGGAATGGTTGCTTTTTGATATTATTTAATAAAAAATTTACATCTGTGACCATTATTTTGTAGAAGCTAATAAATGGCGCACCAAAAGCACCATCCGAGAAAATAATCCCGATGGTGCTTTCTTGCTCACTATTTCATTCTTTGCAGAAATGCTGAATGCTTTTTTGAAGTTGTTCCGCGCCCTCGCCGTTCAACGCGGAAAAAGGCAGATATTCGATACCTCTTTTTGCTAAAAGTTCTTCGAGCTGGGCTGTCTGCTCTTTCCGCTGAGTAACATTCAGTTTATCGCTTTTGGACGCCGCCACAAGAAACGGTAAGTTTTTCGCCTGCATGAACTCAATCATCCGCATATCGTCCTCGGTCGGAGCACGGCGCATGTCGATAATCTGAACCACAAGGCGGATATCCCTGTCTGCGGCAAAATACCCTTCCACAAGCTCCGCCCAGCGTTCTTTTTCAGTCTGCGATACTTTTGCGTACCCATAGCCTGGAAGGTCTGCAAAACGGCAGAAACCGATATTGTAAAAATTGATCGTTGCCGTTTTACCGGGAGCTGAACTGGTTCTTGCAAGAGATTTGCGGTTTAGAACCTTATTGATCATGGATGACTTACCAACGTTCGATCTTCCTGAAAAAACAACCTCCGGAAGGTCTGAAGCCGGAAGTCCGGACGAGGTACCCACCGCAAATTCAAAAAATGCGTTTTGAAAACTCATGATTCCTCCGATTACTGCGGGATTGACGGCGAACCTGCGGTAGAATGTTCTGCTGAGGGCGTAGGAGACGGTATTATGTTTGTCTGAAGCTGTTCTTCCGCCTTCTGAGCCGCCGGTTTCGGTGAAGGTATTTCCGTCAATGCTATTTTAAGCACCTGATCAATCTTTTCAACGGTCTCGAAATGAACGTTGTCTTTTACGACAGAATCGATTTCAGCCAAGTCGGATTCATTATCTGCCGGGATTATCACCGTCTTAATCCCGTTTCGGTAAGCCGCCATCGTTTTCTCTTTCAATCCGCCGATCGGCAGAACACGGCCAAGGAGAGTAATTTCACCCGTCATGGCCACATCATGCCGAATTGGTATATTGCAGAGTGCCGAAGTAATTGCCGTCGCCATTGCCGTTCCGGCAGAAGGGCCGTCTTTTGGAATAGCACCTTCCGGAGCATGAATATGGATATCATATTTCGTGTAAAAATCGTGATTGATTCCAAGTTGAGAAGCTCTGGTGCGGATGCAGCTGATTGCGGTT
The DNA here is from genome assembly GCA_036260805.1 of Caproicibacter sp. Lineage (GTDB taxonomy): Bacteria > Bacillota > Clostridia > Oscillospirales > Acutalibacteraceae > Thermocaproicibacter. Next base: position 14,049 of record DATALZ010000012.1, on the reverse strand, counting down.
CTGGCCGATTCCTTCATTACGTCGCCAAGCGAGCCCGTAAGCTCTACTTTTCCGGTTCCGTCCATGACGGCTACCTCGATTGGCAAAATCGTTCCGCCCACACTCGTCCAGGCAAGGCCGTTCACAAGCCCGACCATGTCTTTTTTGTTTAACGTTTCGTCCTTGAATTTTTCCGGCCCTAAAAGTTCTGTAAGCTTTGCCGGAGTGATCACAATTTTTGTGTCCTTGTTTTCTACGAATATACGGGCACATTTACGGCATAGAGTTGCAATCTGACGTTCCAGATTACGCACACCTGCCTCACGCGTATAAGCGTCAATCAACTTGTGCACGGCCGCCGGAGTTATCCGCAGCATCTTCGAGGTCATTCCATGCTTCTTCAGCTGCTTCGGAACCAGGTGTTCCATGGCAATATGGTATTTCTCCTCATGGGTATAGCTGCCGAGGGTAATAACGTCCATTCTGTCATAGAGGGGCTCCGGAATGGCACTTGCGTCGTTTGCCGTGGTAATAAACAGAACATTGCTCAGGTCAAACGGCATATCAATGAAATGGTCATAAAAAGAACGGTTCTGTTCCGGGTCGAGGACTTCCAGGAGTGCGGAAGACGGGTCGCCGCGGAAGTTATTGCCCATTTTATCGATCTCATCCAGAAGGATCAGCGGGTTATTTGTACCGGCCTCTTTTAATGCGGCAATAATTCTGCCGGGCATGGAACCGATATAAGTCCGGCGGTGGCCGACAATGTCTGATTCATCCCTTACGCCGCCGAGGGATACGCGGACATATTTTCTGCCGATTGCTTCCGCAATGGAATGAGCTATGGATGTTTTACCGACGCCCGGAGGGCCTACAAGGCAAATAATCTGCCCACGGATATCCGGGGACAGCTTCTTAACCGCAAGGATCTCTAGGATTCGCTCTTTTACTTTGGTTAACCCATAGTGTTCCCGATCCAGAATATGCTTCGCCTTATCCAGACTGATATGGTCGCGCGTCGCCGTATGCCACGGCAATTCCAGGCACGTTTCAATGTAACTGACAATTACGCTGCCCTCGTGAGAGCCTTCCGGCATCTTGGTCAGGCGCTCGCACTCCTTCATCAGCTTATCATGCTGAAGCTGAGGCATCTTTGCCTTTTCAATGCGCTCTTTCAGGTCATCCGCTTCCTGGCGTGGATTGTCACTGTCACCTAATTCTTCGGATATCGCGCGCATTTGCTCGCGGAGAAAATATTCCCGCTGATTCTGGTCAATCTGATCCTTTGCTTTTTCGCTGATCTGTCCTTCAATTGAAAGAACCTGAATTTCCTTTTTCAGAATAGCCGCGAGTTTCTCCAGCCGTTTGACCGGGCTGAGCTCTTCCAGTATCTCTTGCTTCTCTTCATAATCGAACATAATGTTTGAAGCAATATAATCTGCAAGCTCGCCGCAGTCCTTTTTCTGCACCACACCGATGACAATATCCGGCGGAATATGGGTGTAATTCTGAATATACTGCTCAAACAGCCCTTGTGTATAGCGAACCAGTGCTTCCGCACGGTGCGTTGACCGGAAAGGCTTCGACTTGATCTCGTTAACATTTACAACAAAATAAGGGTCTTCGCTTTTGATTGACGTAATTTCAGCACGGTATACTCCTTCCGCGAAAAGGCGGATGCCTTCGTCGCTGCGGCGGATCACCTGCTTGATTTTAGCAACTACGCCGACGCGATAGATCTGGGCGCCGGTAGGATCATTATCCGTCAGGTTTTTCTGAGCCACCAGAAAAATCATCTGGTCGCTTTTCATAGCTTTCTCAAGCGCCTGTATGGACTTTTTCCTTCCAACGTCGAATTGAAGAAGCATACCCGGAAATATAACCAGCCCACGCAGCGCGAGCGCTGGCAGGGTAATGATATTCGGTTTCTGCAATTCTATCTCTCTGCTCATAATAGCTCCTTGAAAAAAAGGCTGCTGCAGGGCGCATAACCAAAAGCTACCACGCTGCAACAGTCCTTGCTTATCGTTATGATGCGGTTTCTTTTCGCCCGCGTTTGCTTGGGGCCGAAATCTTCAGCTTAACCGGTTTGCGTTCAGGGTTGTAAACAATTAATGGTTTCTCTCCTTTGGCAACCGTATCGGCTGTGATGGTAACCTTTTCAACGGTATAATCCGATGGAACGCTGTACATCAGTTCGGTCAGGAAACCTTCCACAACCGACCTGAGGCCGCGTGCGCCCGTCTGGCGTTCTATCGTCTTTTTGGCTATCGCTTTCAAGGCATCCGGCTGAAACTCCAATTCCACTTTGTCAAGCTGAAACAGCTTTTTATACTGATTGATCAAGCTGTTTTTCGGTTCGGTCAGAATCCGCACCAATGCGTCTTCATCCAATCCGTCCAGTGTGGCAATCATAGGAAGCCTTCCTACCAGTTCCGGAATCATGCCAAATTTCACCAAGTCGTGCGGAACAACTTCTTTCATCCACGAAGTGGAATCCAGCTCCGCCTTGCTTTTGACCTCGGCTCCGAAACCAATGCCGGAAGATGCTGTACGCTTTTCAATGATTTTATTCAAGCCATCGAACGCGCCGCCGCAGATGAAAAGGATGTTCGTCGTATCGATTTGCAGGAATTCCTGCTGCGGATGCTTGCGTCCGCCCTGCGGCGGCACATTGGAGACAGTGCCTTCCAGAATTTTCAGCAAAGCCTGCTGAACTCCTTCGCCGCTTACATCCCTCGTGATGGACGGATTCTCGGACTTACGGGCAATCTTATCGATTTCATCAATATAGATAATGCCGCGCTCTGCTTTTTCAATATCAAAATCAGCCGCCTGAATTAGGCGCAGAAGGATATTTTCAACATCCTCGCCGACATAGCCAGCTTCGGTAAGTGTTGTGGCATCCGCAATGGCAAATGGTACATCAAGGATTTTTGCTAAAGTCTGAGCCAGCAGGGTTTTTCCTACGCCGGTCGGACCCAGAAGCAGAATATTGCTCTTTGTTAGCTCAACGTCGTTTTTATCCTTGCCATAATAAATGCGTTTGTAGTGGTTATAAACCGCCACGGAGAGGGCAATTTTTGCACTGTCCTGACCAATGACGTAATCGTCCAGTTTCTTCTTTATTTCGTGTGGTTTGGGAAGTTCCGCCGAAGGTTCGCTGTAGTTCTCTTTGCGGGACGAAAGGTTTTTTTCATCGTTGAGAATCGACATGCACAATTCAATGCATTCGTCACAGATGAAAACACCCGGTCCTGCAATCAGGCGGCGTGCTTCGCTCTGAGGTTTTCCGCAGAACGAGCAGCATATTTCCCTGCCCTTGTTGTCTTCGCTGTTCGCCACTGTATCACCTTATTTCATCGGCTGACAATCACCTTGTCGATCAGGCCGTACTTTACGGCCTCTTCTGCCGTCATAAAATTGTCGCGATCGGTATCCCGCTCGATCACTTCGAGGGGCTGGCCTGTTCTTTCCGAAAGGATATTGTTCAGCCTTTTCTTAATAAGCAGCATGTGCTCGGCCTGAATTTTTATATCCGAAGCCTGCCCCTGCGTGCCGCCGCTGGGCTGGTGAATCATAATATCGCTGTTCGGCAGAGCAAAACGCTTGCCCTTGGCACCGGCTGCCAGCAGGAAAGCTCCCATACTGGCGGCCATGCCCATGCAGATCGTGGAAACGTCGCACTTAATGTACTGCATGGTATCGTAAATCGCAAACCCGGAAGTCACCGATCCGCCGGGGCTGTTGATATAAAGGCTGATGTCTTTCGCCGGATCCTGCCCTTCCAGATAAAGAAGCTGCGCTACCACAAGACTGGATGTGGTGTCGTTGACTTCATCGTTGAGCATGATGATCCGGTCATTCAGCAATCTTGAGAAAATATCATACGAACGCTCGCCGCGGTTCGTCTGCTCAATAACATAAGGTACCAGATTGCTCATATCCGCCTTACCTCCTTAAAACAGCATACTTATACAGCATTGGCGGAACAACTGAAATTTATTCCGTTATTCCTTAATCTTTTTTCTCCGCGGTTTCTTCTTCAGCCTTCGGCGGCTCGCCTTCAGCGATGACTGCCTTCTCTTTTACGAGATCAAAAGCCTTTTCCACGGCAAGATCCTTCTCAATGTCTGCCTGAGCAATAATCTTCTTAACTTTTTCGACTTCTACTTTATAGCCGTCTGCAATCTTCTTGTATTCGCCTTCAACGTCTTCGTCGGAAACCTTAACTGCTTCCAACTCTGCAATCTTTTCCAGAGCAAGACGCAGTTTTACCTGACGCTCCGCCTGCGGACGGAACTGCTTGCGAACGGCATCCTGGTCAAGGCCCGTATATTTCATGTAGGTTTCAATATTCATACCCTGAGACTGCAGGCGATAGCTGAAGTCGCGCATATCTTCATTGATTCTGTTTTCATACATGGCTTCCGGAATCTCAGCCTGAACCAGACCAACCAGCTTATCGATAATCTGATTGTCTACGCTGTCTTCGGCAGCATCTTCCTTTGCGTCGCTGATCTTCTTGCGGGTGTCTGCCTTATATTCGTCAAGCGTATTGAATTCGCTGACATCCTTTACAAAGTCATCGTCAACTGCGGGAAGTTCTTTCTTCTTGATCTCATGCAGCTTGATTTTGAAAACAGCTTCTTTACCGGCAAGCTCTTTTGCCTGATAATCTTCCGGGAACTTTACATTAACGTCAAATTCATCACCGGTTTTATGACCGACAACCTGGTCTTCAAACCCCGGGATAAACTGGCCGGCGCCGAGGGAAAGGCTGTAATTTTCTGCCTTGCCGCCTTCGAACTGTTTGCCGTCGACATAGCCGTCGAAATCAATTACGGTGATATCGCCGTTCTGAGCTTCGCGGTCTTCGACTGTTACCATTCTGGAGTTGCGCTCCTGAACTCTTGCAATTTCATCGTCAACGTCTTTATCGGTAACTTCAACGGGCTTTTTCCATGCGGTAACGCCCTGGTAGCCTTCAATCTTAACTTCCGGCTTTGTTGTAATCGTTGCTTTAAATACAAGACCGTCCTTGTCTGCAGAAACAAGATCGAAATCAACTTTGTCTTCGATCATGACGAGGTTTGCCTCTTTGACGGCTTCATCCATCGCCTGCGGATAAACAGCATTGATAGCGTCTTCGTAGAAAACCTGATCGCCATAATATTTTTCAACGAATTTGCGAGGGGCCTTGCCCTTGCGGAATCCGGGAATCATAATTTTCTTATTCTGCTTATGATAGGCCTGATCAACCGCTTTTTCAAAAGTTTCGGCGTCTACTGCCACTTCGAGCTGGTAGCGGTTTGTGTCGACTTTATTGGATGATTTTAAACTCATGTTTATACTTCCTCCTGAAAGTTTACATATTGACGGAAAACATTATACCACATGGCCAAAAAACTTTCTACAGATTGCCAAAATGTTTTTAATTTATTCATTTTACCAGAAAGGGCATGAAACCAAGATAATCACAGGAAATCAGGTGCATTCCGACTCCGCGGTATTCACCGGCAGGCGTCCTCTTAGCGGCCGCTATTCCGTGAATATGGCCGAAATAACATTCGGAAACTCCTCGGTTTACAAGCACATCCATAATCTCCCGGCATTCCATCACGTCATATACGGGCGGGTAATGAAGAAAAACGATCGGCTTTTTGCCTGTTTTCTCTGCTTCATCCAGCGAAGTATTCAGGCGGCCGACCTCCCGGCTTACGATTTTTTTATCCTCGGCGCTTTCCGCGTCATAAAGCCAGCCCCTTGTGCCGCAGACTGCAACGTCGCCGACTACTGCCGCATTATTGTGTATGATCTCAATACTTGAGAAATGATTGGTCTGAAGGAACTCCTCAATTTTCTTTTTTGTGGACCACCAGTAGTCATGGTTGCCTTTAAGAATCAGCTTGCGCCCAGGGAGGGAATCAATAAACTGAAAATCCTGAACCGCGTTTTCCAGCTTCATCGCCCAAGAGATGTCTCCGGCTATAACGACGGTGTCTTCATCACCGACAGCTGCAATCCAGTTTTTTTTAAGGCGGGGAACGTAATCCTTCCAGCCTTCAAACACGTCCATCGGCTTGTCCGTTCCCAGCGAAAGATGAAGATCGGCAATTGCGAACAAAGACATTTTTTCAGACCTTCTGTTCGGCTGTTTTCAGCACTGCGTCACCCATTTGCTCCTTCGCGCATACCTGGGAGAAACGCAGAGGCTTTGTTTCCAGAGCAGCGATGGATTCTGGGACGGCAGCTCCGGTAATTTTTGAAAGCGTGCGCACTGCCTGAAATGCGTCGCTCTCCTTTTCTTCATCCGGCAATATCGCATGAAGCACATCCGGCGCAAACTTGTATGGGCTGGCTGTTGAGACAATTACCGTGTTGGCATCGTCTCCCGTTTCTTCACGGTATTTCCGGCTGACATAAGCAGCAACGGCAGTGTGCGGATCACAGAGGTAATGTTCGGAATCGTAAATAGTCTTTATTTCTGCTTCCGTCTCGGCATCACTGCAGAAGCCGGCGTAAAACAGGTCTTTAATCTTTTTCAGGATATCCGCGTCCACTTCATACTTGCCGGTTGTGCCAAGCTGTTCCATCCAGCCGGAAACTTTTTTGTCGTCTTCACCGGTCATGTCGAACAGCATTCTCTCCAGATTGCTGGAAACAAGGATATCCATGGAAGGAGAAATCGTCGTAAAGAATTGACGATTACGATTATAAACACCCGTTGTGAGGAATTCCGTAAGAACATTGTTTGAATTGGAAGCACAGATCAGTTTATGAATCGGAAGTCCCATTTTTTTTGCGTAATAAGCCGCAAGGATATCGCCGAAATTGCCGGTTGGAACGCAGAAATTGACTTCTTCGCCTTCCTTGATTTTTCCGGACAATGCAAGGTCGCACCACGCGGAGAAATAATAAACAATCTGCGGCAGGAGCCTTCCCCAGTTGATGGAATTCGCACTTGAAAACATCAGGCCGTGTTCGCCAATCTGCTTCCGGATCCGCTCGTTGCCGAATATCTTTTTCACGCCGGTCTGCGCATCATCGAAATTGCCCTGCACAGCCACAACGGAAACGTTTGCGCCTTCCTGCGTGCACATCTGGCGCTGCTGCATGGCGCTTACGCCGTTCTGCGGATAAAACACAAGAATCCGGGTATCTTCCACATCATGGAATCCTTCCAGAGCCGCTTTGCCGGTATCGCCGGAAGTAGCAACCAGAATCAGGGCGTCCTTGTCGGAATGTATCTTTTTCAGTGAACGGGTCAGAAAGTGCGGCAGGATCTGAAGGGCCATGTCTTTGAACGCACAGGTCGGCCCGTGCCACAGTTCCAGAAACGATACGCCGTTCTTCAGTGTTGTAACCGGCGCAGGATGCCCCCCGGAGAATTTGTTTTCTGCATATGCTTTTGTCACACAGTCGGTAATCTCATCATCGGAAAAATCCGTAAGATAGAGCGACATAATCCGGGCTGCGCGCCCGCGATAGTCCGCTTTCTCCATTTCAGAAATCTGTGCCTGCGAAAGTGCCGGGAAGGATTCGGGAACAAAAAGGCCGCCGTTGCCGCATATGCCTTGTGCAATTGCCTGTGCCGCGGAAACGCTCACCCGGTGATCCCGTGTTGATTGATAATTCAAGGCGGTTTCCCCTTTCAAATCTGTCGGTTTATCTTTATCATATACAATTCCATGAAAAATGTCAAAAAAAGCCCTTACATGAGAAAGCGTTCGGGATATACTGAATGGATACCGGAATTCCATCTTTCGTGGCAATGCCTGCCGCGTCAAATCGGGGCTGCAGAGCTGTGGGATTCATCTGAAGGTAGCGCAATGCTGTCTTGATTATTTTACGCTGTTTGGAGACCGTAACGGCTTCGAGCGGCCCGACCAGCGAACCGATTTCCCGCGTTTTAACTTCCGTAAAGATCAGATAACAGGAATCCCGCGCAATAATATCAATTTCACCAAATCTGGAGTGATAATTGCGCTGAACAATTTCGAATCCCTTTTTCTCAAGATATTCCACCGTATACTGTTCCCCGCTTGCGCCGGATGAATTATCCATGAACAGGTTCTCCCAGAACTTTTTTCAGAAAAGTAACTCTATGTACCGGACACGGGCCATACTTTTTTAACATTTCAACATGAAGAGCGGTACCATATCCTTTATGCTGAGCAAACCCGTACTCGGGGTAAATCTCGTCGATCTGCTGCAGGAGCCTGTCCCTGCTGACTTTTGCGAGGATTGACGCCGCTGCTATACTTGCCGAAAGAGAATCACCCTTCACAATTGTTCGTGTTTCTACGCCCAGCTGGGGCATGCGGTTTCCGTCCACAAGCGCCAAATCAGGCCGGATGCTCAGCGCATCACAGGCACGCTTCATAGCCAAAAAGGTTGCCTGCAGAATATTGATTTCGTCAATTTCCTGTTCGGTCGCAAAGCCAATGCCATACGCTACCGCGCCTTCTTTGATTTCATCAAACAGGAGATCGCGCTTTTTCGGCGACAGTTTTTTGGAATCGTTAATGCCCTCAATGCTGCAGTTTTCCGGAAGAATCACCGCCGCTGCAAAAACCGGGCCAGCCAGCGGGCCGCGCCCGGCTTCATCGATTCCGCAGACCGTTTGAAAGCCGCCCTCTTTTGCCTTTGATTCGTAATAATACCAGTCTGTCATTTCACATCTGCCCGTTCCAGTGTTATTCTGCCAATTTTCGCACTGCGGAATTCCTCGAGAAGCATATGTGCGGCTCTCTCAGTATCCACAGAGCCGCCGCCTGCGAGCATCCCTCGCTTTCTGCCGACAAGCTCCAGCATGTCGTACCCGCTCATATCGGTAAGATCGATTTCTCCAAGCTTATACCTGCTTTTCAAAGCATCGGCATAACCGTCCCGAAGAGTTTCCAGCAAACGGCAGGCAAGAAGCTCCATGTCAAAAATATCATCCTTAACGGCACCGGTAAACGCTAGCCGCTCCCCTGCCGTTTTGTCGTCAAATTTTGGCCACAAGACACCGGGAGTATCCAAAAGTTCAAAGTTCTTACCGATTGAAAACCACTGGCTTGCACGTGTTACTCCGGGCCTGTTTTCCACAGCAGCGCGACTGTTGCCCGCCAGGCGGTTAATCAGAGAGCTTTTGCCCACATTCGGTATTCCTACCGCCATCATGCGGATTTTTCTGCCGACCATGCCCTTCTCCCGCCATGCCGCAATTTTATCGCTTAATACCGATTCGACCTGCGGCAAAAGCAAATTGAGATTTTTTCCGGTATGGCAATCTGCCGCAACCGCTCCGTTTCCCTGAGAACGGAAATAGTCGACCCAGCGTGAAGTCTGCTTCGGGTCGGCCAAGTCGAATTTGTTCATCAGCAGAACACGGGGTTTTGAGCCAATCAATCTGTTAAGAACAGGATTACGGCTGCTGATTGGAATCCTTGCATCAAGAATTTCAATTACAGCATCGGCAAGTTTTAAATTTTTTTCGATTTGTTTTTCCGTTTTGGCCATATGGCCCGGAAACCATTGTATTGTTTGCTGTTCACTCATACAGGTTTATTCGATCCTTTTCTGAATGCTGCATTTACTTTTTCGAAAATGTTGAAAACGGACTGAGCAAAAATGGTACTTTGCCTATTATATATCTTGTATCGATCAAACCTACGCTTTTGTAGCGGCTATCGACGGACACTTCCCGATGGTCTCCCAACACAAAAACTTTCCCTTTCGGGACAATCAGCGGAAACTGCATCGGTAACTGAATTCCTTCTATTTTTGTGATTCCGTTCCGTATATATGCGGACTCATCCAACATTTTGTCGTTCACATAAACATAGCCTTTAGCGGAATCAATTCTGACTTTCTGCCCTTCGGTTGCTATCACGCGCTTTATAATTCTTTCTTTCAGGCCATTTCCCTCAGAGTCAATAACAACGACATCGCCGCGCGTATAATTTCTGTCTTCACAGTTGACAAATATACGGTAACCCTCGTAATAATTGGGTTCCATAGATTTCCCCGAAACAACAACATTTAGTCGAAAAAGAAACACAAAAATAATCATTACGCCGATCAGTGCCATGATGAGAGCTTCAACCCAATCAAAACAACAAGAAATAAAGTCTTTTTTCTCACTCAGTTGCGGTGGGGTGCCGGAATTGATCCTCGACACAACAATTACCACCTTAAGATTATCTTAGTTCCGTTTATTTACTGCTGAATCCGCGGAATGGACTTAAAAGGAATGGAACCTTACCCATGACATAACGTGCATCAATAAAGCCAACGGTATCGTAGCGGCTATCCTGAGAAACGGGGCGATTATCTCCCAGTACAAAAAGCTTTCCTTTCGGAACGGTCAGCGGAAATTGGACGTTCCCCTGTACTTTTGTAATTCCGTTCTGAATATACGCGGACTCATCCAGCTTTTTATCGTTTACAAAAACATAGCCGTTGATAAAATCGATATTTACTTTCTGCCCTTCTGTCGCGATGACGCGTTTAATGATTCTTTCTTTTTGTGGTAAATGCGTTCCGTCCGCATCAATGACTACAACATCTCCACCAGTGAATTTTCTATCCACACAGTTTACGAAAACGCGATAACCGTTCATATAGTTAGGTTCCATAGATGGCCCTTGAACAACAACGTTTAGTCGGAAAAAAAACACAAAAAGAACCATGACGGCGATAAGAGCCGTAATTAGTGCCTCTACCCATTCAAAGCAACCGGTAATAAATCCATTTTTCTCATCCTGCTTTGGCTGGATATTAGAGTCGGATACCGTCATGTCAATTACCACCTTACCATATATCCAGAATAAACCTGGAGTTTTATCCCTTAAAATAAATTAGCCTGACAACAAGACCTAGCAAAAAAGGGACACATTAAATGTCCCTTCAAACGCCCGGTTGGTAAGACCGAATTACTGAATCTGCTCTTTAACTTTAGCAGCTTTGCCCACTCTGTCGCGAAGGAAATAAAGCTTCGCTCTGCGGACATTACCTTTGCGGATTACCTGAACGCCCTTAACATTGGGAGAATGAATTGGGAATACTCTCTCTACGCCTACGCCGTATGATACGCGCCTTACGGTAAAGGTTTCGCTGATGCCACTGCCTTTACGTGCAATAACCGTACCTTCGAAAGCTTGAATTCTCTCTCTGTCGCCTTCTCTGATATTTACGTCAACACGAATCGTGTCGCCGATTTCGAAAGCGGGCAGTTCCTGTTTTGCGGAATCTTGTGCAATTGTTTTTAATGCGTCCATTAAATTGTCTCCTTCCTTTTTCAGACATTCATACCATTTAAGGCAGAGGACTGTCAGCTTCATGCCCTGGAATTCCGGGCATGAACCCCACCGGATTTTTCCAGCGGTTCTCAAATACCATTTAAGTTTACCACAACAGCCATAATGATGCAACTTATTTTTTGAGAAATGTCTTCCTATTTGAATTCTGTGTCAATAATTGTAGGAAACATTAATTTAATAAGCTTTCAAGGGTTGACACTTGCTGTTTATTGAGATATAATACAACAAGTGTCTCAAAATTTTAGGGGTATAGCTCAGCTGGTAGAGCAGTGGTCTCCAAAACCACGTGCCGAGGGTTCGAATCCTTCTGCCCCTGCCACTTGAAGAAGTCTGGAAATCGCAGCATATGCGGATTCCAGACTTTTTTGTCGTTAACTCCCTCTGGCATACTGTTTCACATTGCTAATAATCGTATTGTAATTGAAAACACTAGATTAAGTGAGGTTATTTTCCTTCGGACTAAATGGACTTACAAATTCTTTTTAGATAGAAGGGTGATTAAATGAATAAACTTTATGAGTTCGATGCTGTAATTCAAAAAGTAGAAGGAATCGATGGGGCATATATTGCAATCCCGTTTGACGTAAAAAAAGAGTTTGGAAAAGGAAGAGTTCTTGTCAAAGCTACGTTTGATGGTGAATACTATGAAGGAAGTCTGGTTAAGATGAAAACGCCTTACCACATATTAGGTATTCGAAAAGATATCAGAATTAAAATAGGAAAGCAGCCAGGTGATACTGTGAAGGTAACACTTGAAGAAAGGCAATGACATCGATTTAACTTTTACCCAGTTTTTATTGACCTGTTTAACTACATCCTATTGGAGCTAAATAAACAAAATTTACAAACAAAAACCACCAATCATTTGATTGGTGGTTTTTGTTTGGCTCCCCAAGTTGGACTCGAACCAACGACCCTGCGGTTAACAGCCGCATGCTCTACCAACTGAGCTATTGAGGAATATTCATGTTGGCGCCACCTATTGTCCCGGGCCGTTACCAGCTAAGTATCTTCGGCACAGATGAGCTTAACTTCCGTGTTCGGAATGGGAACGGGTGTACCCTCATCGTAATCGGTACCAACTTTTCAGGTTGTGCCCTGAAAACTGAATAAAGACTGGAAACAGAAGCGAAAGAATTGAGCGCCCGACCTAAGAAATATGGTCAAGCTCTCGGCCTATTAGTACTGCCAAGCTGAACACGTTACCGTGCTTACACATGCAGCCTATCAACCTTGTAGTCTTCAAGGGGCCTTTCCAGATTGCTCTGAGGGATATCTTATCTTGGAGTCGGCTTCACGCTTAGATGCTTTCAGCGTTTATCCGATCCGCACATAGTTGCCCAGCAGTGCCATTGGCATGACAACTGGTGCGCCAGAGGTGCGTCCATCCCGGTCCTCTCGTACTAAGGACAGTTCTCCGCAAATATCCTGCGCCCACGACAGATAGGGACCGAACTGTCTCACGACGTTCTGAACCCAGCTCGCGTACCACTTTAATCGGCGAACAGCCGAACCCTTGGGACCGAATACAGCCCCAGTAAACGGCGGCCGTAACTATAACGGTCCTAAGGTAGCGAAATTCCTTGTCGGGTAAGTTCCGACCCGCACGAAAGGTGTAACGATCTGGGCACTGTCTCAATTACCCACCCGGCGAAATTGTAGTACCGGTGAAGATGCCGGTTACCCGCGACAAGACGGAAAGACCCCATGGAGCTTTACTGCAGCTTAATATTGGGTTTCGATAATTTATGTACAGGATAGGCGGGAGACTAGGAAACCATGGCGCCAGCCGTGGTGGAGTCACCCTTGGGATACCGCCCCTAAGTTATTGAAATTCTAACCTGCGGCCATGAAACTGGCCGGGGGACATTGTTAGGCGGGCAGTTTGACTGGGGCGGTCGCCTCCAAAAGAGTAACGGAGGCGCTCAAAGGTTAGCTCAGCACGGACGGAAACCGTGCTTTTGAGTGTAAACGCGTAAGCTAGCCTAACTGCGAGGATGACAATCCGAGCAGTAACGAAAGTTGGAGTTAGTGATCCGGCGGTATGAGAGTGGAATTGCCGTCGCTCAACGGATAAAAGCTACCCTTCTCCCGTTGGCCTTGGAATTCTCTTCCTATCTACCTGTGTCGGTTTGCGGTACGGGCGCCTCAGATATACATAAGACTTTTCTCGCCCTGCGCTAAGCATACTTCCCTACTAAATTTCGGTCCCTTACGCCCGGGTCAACCAACGCCCGGGTTATGCCCTTTGCAGGTGTCATCTTACTTAAATCCTTTGGCGGCTACGGAATTTCCACCGTATGTGCATCGGCTACGCTTCTCAGCCTCACCTTAGCTCCCGGCTTACTTGGAGCGGACGAACCTTCCTCCAAAAACCTTAGACTTTCGGCCAATATGATTCTCACACATTTCTCGCTACTCATTCCGGCATTCTCACTTGAATAAAGTCCACCAGCGCTTCCGCTCTGACTTCACCCCTTATTCAACGCTCTCCTACCATTCCTTACGGAATCCCAAGCTTCGGTATATAGTTTAGCCCCGGTAAATTTTCGGCGCAAGGGCACTCGACCAGTGAGCTATTACGCACTCTTTTAATGAGTGGCTGCTTCTAAGCCAACATCCTGGTTGTCTGTGCACCCCCACATCCTTTTCCACTTAACTATATTTGGGGACCTTAGCTGTGGGTCTGGGCTGTTTCCCTTTTGACAACGAAACTTATCTCACGCTGTCTGACTCCTGTACATCAATTATCCGGCATTCT
>DATALZ010000008.1:0-21803 GCA_036260805.1 Caproicibacter sp. | reverse complement strand
CCGTGCAGAAAGCTCTGGCGCCGTACTTTGCCTTTACTTTGCTGTTCCATCGCAACACTTCCGTTCTATCCAAATCAATTGCCGGCAATTTCAGTTCACAGTTTCAGGCCGTAACTGACTTTTATCAATGCACATCCGCTAAAGCCATCAATGAATAAGCCCAAAGCACTTTCGAAAGGACAATGATGATTCTACCCATCCAAACAAAAGATTTGCAGCCTTACGGACTTTAGTAAATTTATGCAATACAATACTTAAATTATGTTATAACTATAAATCATTATGGATTGAAAAACAAGATAAGGCCCTGCGTAACGAAGAACTCAGCCGCAGCAGAAAGAGAGCATCAACGAAAAATCGGCATAATAAAAGGAGAGGACAAACCTCCCCTTTTTATGAATCTGAAATTTTTGTTACAGCTCTTCTGAGAGCTTATGGCCGCATTTGCAGCAATAAACCGAACCCTGGGGATTTTCCTGGCCGCAGTTCAGGCAGACCGTTTTTTCGCGTGCAGATGCAAGCTGCGCGTTTACCGCCTCAAGCTGCTCGTTTAAATCGTCAATTGTCTTTGCATTTTCGGAAACGAGCTGAGCGACATCACCGCCCGCTTTCTGTGCTTCATAAACCGCGCGGCCAAGGGATTCAAACTGTTTTGAAATTTCGTTGCCCAAGTCTGCCGCACTGATTCTGAGTTTTGAAATATCGACCAGCTGAGCTGCCTTTTTTCCAACAACATTCGCCGCTGATTTGGCGTTGACAATCACATCGTCCAACATTCCCATAACAGCACGCTCCTTTTTTCTTAGATAGTTTTATTATACCACGATGGAAAAGGATAATGCAACTTATTCCATACCGCCGCCGATAAACTCCCGAATCATGGATGTTTTGGGAACAAGCGCAGCGTCAACCGAAATCAGGCACTCAAGCCCGCTCACGAGCTTCTGCGCAACAGTATGATTGGGGCTGTTTTCCGGCACGGTATGTAGCAGAGTGAGAGCCTGACTTTTCAGTACACAAAGCTCATAGTCGTGAAAGGAATTAATTGTAGTGTCTGCATCCTTGCGGAACGGCTTAATGAATTTCCGCTCGCCTCGCATTACGTTGGGCCACATATTCAGGGTTGTGTCCGGGCTCGTCTGGCGGAAATTATAGTCCCGCACGATCCGACGCACCAGCCTGACGTCGTTCGGGCCCAGAATTTCACTCCTGCAGTCAAGAATACCCTGCTTGACACTGATGTAAATTCTCCGCACGCGAAGCGCAGGAAGAGTGCTGATCAACTCCGGATTCAGGGCGTGGATGCCCTCGACGACAGCGACTTCATGATCGTGCAGAACCACCTGCCTGCAGTGCGGGAACGGAACGTGATGTTCGAAGTCAAAAACCGGCATCTCGCAGCGGTTGTTCTCAACAAGTCCCGACAGGCACCTTTTGATTTCATCAACATTCAGCGCTTCCAGACATTCGTAGTCGCGCTTGCCGTTCGGCAGCACAGGTGCCTTATTTTCTCCAAGATAAAAATCATCCAGAGAAATGCTTACGCATCCGACCCCAACTTTTTGAAGCTCATTTTTCAGCATATGCGCCGTGGTCGTTTTGCCGCTGCTGGAAGGGCCGGCAAGCATAACCAGCTTGCACATCTGCTTTTCCCCTGCGATACTTTTCGCTATGTTCTCGATATCTTTATGATAATCCTGTTCTGCTTTTAAAATGAACGCCTGAGCGTCATCCTGCGCTGCACGGTTAATCTCTTCAATACTGTTTCGGTAGGTAACAAATTTCGTTTTCGCTGCTTCCATAAAACTCCTTCACCCTGTCTTTTCTAATCATCATTTCCTCATATCGGCTAATATATTCATAAGGGTATTTAAAGTTGAATATTCTCTCGATACGGTCGGAATATGGGTCTTTCAGCTTCGTAACAGCTCCCGCACCGCAGGCAAGAATCGACTGGCACTCTTCCATAATCAGCACGTTGTAGAGGCTTTCGAACCCCGGCTTTGACCAGCCGGTATTTTCAAGGTTTCCAACCATTCTGCTTTGGCGGTAAAGATAATATGGATGGTAATTGTTCTGCAAGAGAGAGGAATCCGCGAAATCCAGCATCTGCTCGGCGGTTTCCACACCCGTAAAGACCGGATGCTCGCCTTCCTGGTTCAGTCTCGCCGCCCGTTTGAGTGCCAGCGTATGAACCGTAATGCTCTCCGGCGACAATTTCATTACGCCGTTCAGCGTTCTCTGAAAACTTTCAAAGCTATCTTTCGGCAGGCCAGCAATTAAATCCATATTAATATTATTAAACCCGCGCTCCCGCGCCAGAGCAAAAGCGGAAAGGGTCTGTTCCGTGGTATGCTTTCTGCCGATTTCCCGCAGAACTTCGTCGTTCAGTGTCTGCGGATTAATGCTGATGCGCGTTACGCCGCCCGCCTTTAAGGCTTCAAGCTTTTCTTTCGTCACTGTGTCCGGCCTGCCGGCTTCCACAGTAAACTCTCTGCAGTCGGAAAAGTCAAAGCTCTCCCGAACCGCGTCGATTACCTCTGCAAGCTGACCCGCAGTAAGCGTCGTGGGGGTTCCCCCGCCAATATAAACAGACTGAAGCCGAAGCCGCAGGTTGCTTACAATTTTGCCCGTCTGGCGGATTTCCTCACACAGAAGTTTCACATACTGAGGAATCAGCCGGAACGCCTTTTCCACAGAGGATGAAACAAAGGAGCAATAGGCGCAGCGCGTGGGGCAAAACGGTATGGAGATATACAAGCTGAAAGAATTCGGGCGGGAAATTGAAAGAATCTGCCGCTGGTTTCGCATGGTGGCAAGGGCAAGTTTCGTCTTATCCGGTGAAACCAGCAGCTTTTCCCGGAAAATGTCCGCGGCAGCCTCTTCCCCGTCCTCCGCCGCATATCTGCCGAATAATTTAATTGGCCTTACCCCGGTTAGGACTCCCCATTTGGGGCGGTACCCTAGAATTTCAACAAACATCTGCCAAAGAGTGACCGCCATGCGGCGCTGAATCTCGTGGTCGGCTGTATCCGGCGGCAAAAGCTCCTCGCTGTTTTTCTCCGTATCGTCGATTTTAAGCTGGACAGCCAGCAGGATGCCGTTTTCCTGTTTTTTCAGCCCCGTATAGGCAAGGTTTTTATCTTCGCACTGTTCTGTCACCGTTTTTATTTTGCTGTGCGGATAAAAAATGCGGCAAAGGTTTTCCATTTCATAGTGAAATGGATGCCCGTCAATTACAAGAGTCATTTCAGCGAATCCCCATGTAGGTATTATTCTGTCTTTCGCAGTTTAAAGTCGTTGCGGAACCGTGGCCAGGGTAAACGTGAAAATCCCCTTTCAAACCGGAAAGTTTCCGCAGTGAATCCAGAATCTGTGAATAGCTTCCGGTTGGGCAGTCCGTGCGGCCGCAGCTTAGTTTCATGAGGGTATCGCCGGAAAAAATGACGTCTTCCACAATAAAGCAGCATCCGCCGACGGTGTGGCCGGGAGTGTGCAGCACGCGGATGTTCAGATTGCCAAGCTGAATGGTATCATTATCGTTGAGAGGAACATCCACCCGGAACGGCGGAACTTCGGAACCGAAAAACGCCGACCCGAGGTTCAGAGTACTGTCTTTGACAAAAAGAATTTCATCCGAGTAAAGGTAAATCTTTGCCCCCGTAAGTTTCTGGATTTTCTGAACGCCTGAGATATGGTCGAAGTGGCCGTGTGTGAGCAAAATGGCCTGGACATTCCCATTATTCTGAACAGCCTCGGAGAGTTCCTCGCTCTCAAAGCCCGGGTCTATAACGGCGGTGGCGCCGGTTTCCTCGTCGGTTAACAGATAGCAATTGGTCGGCAGTGGGCCGCCGATAATTTTTGTGATTTTCAATGCTGCTGCCTCCTTTTGGCTGCCGGAATTCTTAATTCGATTCAATTAAGTGCGGCGAATGGACAAAACTCCGCTGATGTTGGAAAGGCGGGACATAATACTCTTGAGCTGGTCGATATTGATAATGGAGATTGTTGCGGAAATAAAGGCGCTCCCGTCCTTGGTTTCCCTGGAATTCAGGGAATGAATAAACAGGTGCATATTGAAAAGCTGCTGCGTAATATCCGCAAGCAGACCGGAACGATCCTCGGCAACAATTTCAAGCGTTGTTTTAAATTCTTCGCGGACTTCCCCTGCCCAATGGACTTTTACCCAGCGTTCCGGCTCCGGAGCTTCGCTGATATCGCGTGGAACATTGGAGCAGCTCCGCTTATGAATGGATACGCCGAATCCGCGCGTTATAAAACCGATAATTTCGTCGCCTGGCAAAGGGTTGCAGCAGTGTGAGAATTTGATCAGGCAGTTTTCCATGCCGTCGACAATAACACCGACTGCACTTTTCCTCGGGACCTGCTTTTCCTGCTGAGGCTGAACCGCAGGAATGATAACGTGGCTCTTCTGCCAGGCGTCTTTGACCTTCGGCATGATCTTCCAGAGAGAAATTCCGCCGTACCCGATTGCGGCGTACACGTCGTCCACCGTTGCGCAGTTGTGGCGGGGGCCGATTTTCTGGAGCACGGAGCCAAGTTCTTCCTCGTCCATGTCTATATTATTACGCCGAAGCTCGCGCTCCATTTCCTCTTTGCCTTCGGCAATATTTTCTTCCCGCTTTTCGTGCTTGAACCAAGTGCGTATTTTATTTCTGGCTTCGCTTGTCTTAACGATTTTCAGCCAATCGCGGCTCGGGCCGCGGGCTTCCTTTGACGTAAGGACTTCAACAATTTCGCCCGTTTTCACACGGTAATCCAGCGGAACGATCCTTTTATCCACTTTCGCGCCGATCATGCGGTTGCCGACGGCGCTGTGAATGGCGTAGGCAAAATCGATTACGGTTGAACCGGTTGGCAGATTGATTACATCGCCGCGCGGCGTGAAAACGAAAACTTCCTCGGGAACAAGATCCGACTTGATCATGCGGACAAGATCGGTCGCATCTTCGCTGTCCTTTTCGTTGTCGAGCATCTGGCGAATCCAGGAAAGGCGCTTCTCGAAGGAATCTTCCTTCCCTGTCATACCAAGCTTATACTTCCAGTGCGCCGCGATGCCGTATTCCGCCGTATGGTGCATTTCCCAGGTGCGAATCTGTACTTCAAACGGAATGCCCTCTTTGCCGATTACCGTCGTATGCAGGGACTGGTACATATTCGGCTTTGGGGTGGAAATATAGTCTTTAAACCGGTTCGGCAGCGGACGGAACATATCATGCACGACTCCGAGCACATTATAACAGTCGTTCACCGTATCCACGATAACACGAACCGCGTAAATATCATAAATTTCATCCATGGAACGGCCCTGAATGAACATTTTGCGGTAAATTCCGTTGATGCTTTTTACGCGGCCTTCCAGATATACGTTTGGAATCGTATCGGAAACGCGTTCGCTGATTCTCTTTTGCGTCAGTTCAATGAACTTTTTGCGTTCGCCGGAACGGAGCTCCAGCCCGTCTTCAATCTCACGGTAAGCAATCGGGTCGAGGATACGGAGTGAAAGATCTTCAAGTTCCTCCTTAACGGCCCGGATGCCTAGACGGTGCGCAATAGGAGCGTAAACTTCCATATTTTCAAGTGCTTTGTCGCGCTGCTTCTGCGGCGACATAAACTCGATGGTGCGCATATTGTGAAGCCTGTCTGCCAGTTTGATGATGATAACGCGGATGTCCTCGCTCATGGCAATCAGCATTTTGCGGAGGTTCTCCGCCTGCTGAATTTCACGCGAGGAATATGGGATTCGGCCCAGCTTTGTCACGCCGTCCGTCAGGTTTGCCACCTCGACCCCAAACTCCTTGCGAACTTGATCCAGAGTGATGGGCGTATCTTCCACCACGTCATGCAAAAGACCCGCTGCCACAGACTCAGAGTCCATGCCGAGTTCCACCAGAATGCAGGCGACCGCCACAGGATGCGAAATGTAGGGCGCGCCGGAAAGGCGCTTCTGATCTCTGTGGGAACATTCCGCAAGGCGGTAGGCACGCTCAATCAAATCCATGCTGTATTCCCGCTCGCTTGCCCGGATCAGAGCGGTTAGATCTTCAAATGTTTTCAGAGGCCATGCCATTTTGTTGTTCACCGGCTTTTACAAAAGTTTGAAGGGCACAAAGAAGAGGGGAATCCGCCAGACTGACCTTTCCATCCCTGCTTACGATTCGGATGGAATATGTATCCCCGGAAACTGTGCAGGCTATCAGGCCCCGTTCCGAAAAAATATCAATCGCCGTAAGCAGCTTCGACAAGCTCAGGTTTTTATCTTGAATCCTGTAAAAAAGATTTTCGGCAGTGCCTTTGTATCCGCCGCTGTCACGCAGCAAACGATAAACCGACGCGAATTCGCCGCGCCCAGGGATAATGTTCCGTGCCTCTTCTTCTGTAAGAGTTTCACCCCTGCGGAATTTTTCATACAGAGCGCGGCCCTGTATGAGCATATCCTCGTCCATCCCTGTAAACCGTATATCGCGGATTATGATGGAAAGTGTGTCGCGGCCATTGTATTTTTTGGATTCCAATATGACGGCAAGGTCAACATGGTCGCCGGGCCGATACTGAAATTCTTCCAGTATGGTTCCGAACTTCATGCAGGTGATGACGCAGCTGCCCTTTTTGACCGAAACGCGAAGGTGTTTTCCGCCGCCCACGGGTGTAATGTCGCAAATGGTCATCCCCGTGAGCCCGAACATCGGGAATGGATTTCCTGTTCCGAACGGTTCGAGCAGACGGAGGCTTTCCGGAATATCCGTTGAAAGCTTTTCCGGTTTGAGAACGCAGTCAACCCGCAGAACTGGCGCGGGCATCGGCTCAGGAAGAGACGCCGCATACCGGTTCATCTGTTCCCGGAATGCTCCGATATTTTCCGTCGGAAGGGACAGACCCGCCGCCATCGGATGGCCGCCGAACTTCGTAAGCAGATCACTGCACGAACAAACCGCTTCAAAAAGGGAAAATCTCTCAATGCTTCGTCCCGAGCCTTTCGCCTCACTGCCGGAATAAGATATAATCATGCAGGGTTTACCGAACCGTTCCGTGATTTTCGCCGCGACGATTCCAATCACCCCGTGGTGCCAGTCTTCCCCTGAAACGACCAGAACGCGGTCGAAAAGCAGTGCCGGGTTTTGGTCAAACTGCTCCAAAACTTTCTGGTAGATTTCATCTTCAATGCGGCGTCTTGCACCATTATCCGCACAGATTTCCGACGCCAGTGAACCAGCCTCGTCCGGCGAATCGGTGGTAAGCAGCCGAACCGCGCGGTCTGAGGAGCCCATTCTTCCGGTCGCATTGATTCGCGGGACAACCGTAAACGCCACTGTTTCAGCGTTTAAAGGACGGTGATCCACTCCGGCCTGCTCGAGAAGAGTCTGCAGGCCGATTCGGTCGGTCTGCGAAATGAGCCTGAGCCCTGCCTTTACGAGAAGCCGGTTTTCCCCGGTTAACGGGACAACGTCACCAATGGTGCCGATTGCCGCAAGATCCGCGTAATTGTCCAAAAGCGTATCCACGCCGCATTCCGGGCCTTCCAGCGCAGACAGCAGCTTAAAGACAACACCCGCGCCGGAATACTCGCGGAACGGACATTTGCTGTCTTCGCGCCATGCATCGACGGCCGCAACCGCCTTCGGCAGCACGTCCCGCGGACGGTGGTGATCCGTAATTACCGTTTCAATGCCAAGGGCATTTGCATAATCCACTTCATCAATGGATGAAATTCCATTATCTACCGTAACAATTAACTGCACACCCTGACTGTGCAAAAGATCAATTGCATTTTTATTCAGGCCGTATCCTTCACCCTCGCGGTCTGGAATGTAATAAATCACATTCCCGCCGCACGATTCCAGGTAGGAGTACATCATGGCGGTAGCAGTGACGCCGTCCGCGTCATAGTCGCCGTATACCGCAATTTTCTCAAAGCCGTCCAGCGCCCGGCTGATTCTTTCCACAGCTTTTTCCATATCCGGCAGCAAAAAAGGGTCGGAAAAAGAAAAGTCGTCCGCAAACAGTTCTGCCGCCTGATTCGGGTCCGATACGCCGCGCGTCTGCAGCAAAACCGCAAGCAGCGGCGGAATTCCCGCATCCGCGGCAAATTTCTCGGCAGCCGCACGGTCATACGGCAAAATACGCCATTTTTTGATACTCAAGTACCCCACCTGCCCCATAATTTTTAATTGTATCATTTTGGGGCTTTTAATTCAACATCATTCTTACAGAATGAAAAAAATAGGAACGGACGCAATGGCGCCCGTTCCGTGAAAACCTATATAATCAGACCTGCTGCTGTGCGCTCTGGTACTTCTGTTTTGCCTGCTGGACTTTCTGCTGTTCTGCAGAAGGAGTCTGGTACCAGCCGCGCTGCTTCATCGTATCAAACACTTCAGCCTGAATCTGATGCTCTTCGCCGAGGATCCTCATAAATTCATCACGAATATTCGGCGTGGAGCATTCGTTGGTATAAGTGTTGTAAGTGTCTGTAATAAACTTGTGAGAAGCCAATACGTCGTTCATCAGGTCTTTTTCCGTAATGGAACTGCTGGACTGATTTCCGCTCATTTGTGAAACATTCATTTCTTTTTTCCCTCCTTAGCCTAAAAAGCTCATAAGCTGGTCAAAATGTGACTGATGCTTCTTTGCGATAGAATCGCATTTCTGCTTCAGTTCCTGGTCGCTGCACATCTGTGAATAAGCTTTCATCTTTGAGATGATCGTCTGTTCACTGGACAGTTCGTCCTCAATGGCCGACAGTTCTTTTTCTGTAAGCTGTGACATATTTCTTTACACTCCTTTTCTTTTGGGTTTAAATCTATTATTTAACATACGCGGTGAATTATACGGAGCTACAATAATTGGCGGCTTATGTAGCTTCCCGCATTTCCTGCCTTTCACCGAGACCAAAACTAACGGAGAGAGCCTGATCTACCAAAGACATTGACTGGGTATCAAGGCTTCCCATACGTTCCTTCAGACGGTGTTTGTCAATGGTACGCACCTGCTCCAGAAGGACGATGGAATCTTTGGCAAGGCCCGTTCTCTGCGCGTCCAGCATGATATGTGTAGGCAGATTTGCCTTCGTATGCTGGCTTGTGATTGCCGCCGCAATCACGGTTGGGCTGAATCGGTTTCCCACATCGTTTTGGACGATTAAAACCGGTCGAACGCCGCCCTGTTCCGAACCGACGACAGGACTCAGGTCGGCATAATAAATGTCGCCTCTTCGGACAATCATAATTTCACGCTCCGAATCATTTCAATAATGGGTTTCTGCAAGTATCTTTGACATTCACTTTGGAAATTATTCATTGCAGATCCCGTTATCATAATATTAAGGAGCGGTTTCGATTGACATAAAAACTCAATTTTTTTGATTTTTCATAAAGCGCAATTCATTTTTTACCCACTATACATTATCCATGCAAACTGGCCAATATGAAAAAGGTTCTACAGCAATTTCATTTAGAATTCGTAAGTCCGCCCCCATCCGGCACTGCGGTGCCTCCTTCCCCGCATGGGGAAGGCAAGGGCAAAAACAAATTCTCTTTCCCACAGCAAATGGAAAAAACTAAAAAAGCACCGATGACAACTCACCGGTGCACTAATTTTCTTTATTTTATATTTGTAGCTTAACTCTGAGACGGGCAACTAATACAGAGTAGTCTGCACATTCGTCTGCAAGGCTTTTTCTTCAAAATCATGGAATTTGATCGTAACGTTCCAGTCAGGGACAGACAGCGTTTGGAGATTTCCGGTGTTTCCGTCAACGGTTAGGGTAAAATTACAGCCGTTCATGCTCCCAGAAAATACATTACCGCCGCTGCTTTCCAGCGCGTTGGGCTTTTCGGCACAATCCAGCGCCTTTACCAGCAATGATGCAAACGAGCATTCCGGAAGAACACAGTTTTCACTTTTTGCGGAAAGGCTTTGGTAGGTCTGTGTAAAACCGTCGCCGCTCCAATACCATTTCATTCCCTTTCCGCTGCCGGAAATGATTTCGATTGCCGCATCTTTTTGCCCCGCGCGGTTAAAAGAACAGACAAGGTTCCCGTTTGGGCTGGCAACATCAATTTTACAGGCAAAAGTAAAATTGATATCCTGTGCCTGAATCTCACGCTGGGTGCTGGAGCACGCAAAAAGAAAGACGAGGCAGAGTATCACCATACACACAGACAGACAACGACGCATTGGCAACCTCCGCAAAAGCGGACGCCGCCGACGGCGGCTACCGCCCGATTTCGGAAAACAGTTTTGGCAGCATGCCGACCATGTCCGTCGGCAACATGGAAATTTGCGAGTACATGGCCGCGCAGCGGTCGCCGGCAAGGCCATGCAGATAAACTGCTCCAACGGCAGCTTCATACGGATCAACACCCTGTGCGGCGAAAGATGCAATCATTCCGGCCAGCACATCGCCGCTGCCGCCTTTTGCCATGCCCGGATTTCCCGTCGTATTCCGGTAAAGCTTCCCGTCCGGTGAAGAAACCAGCGTTCCCGCCCCTTTCAGGACTAGAATCACGTGGTATTCCAAGGCGAACCGGCGGGCTATTTCCGTACGGTGTGCCTGAACATCGGCAGCTGTGGTTTTCAGCAAACGAGCCATTTCCCCTGGGTGTGGAGTCAAAATAAGCGGTGTGCCGGCCGTTTTCAATACATCTATATGCTCCGCCGCAATATTTATTCCGTCCGCGTCAAGGATTACCGGCACGGCAGATTCTTTCAGTACCTGTAAAACTTCGGAATGCGCGGCGGGACTTTTGCCAAGCCCACAACCAATCAGCACTGCGCTTGCCCGGGAAAGCGCCTGCGTAAGGCCAATTTTATCCCGCTCGGATGCCGAACCGTCCGGCAAGGGATGAAGCAAAGTGAACACCGGCTCCGCCAAACGGGCCGCCACAACCGGATAGATTGAATCCGGCAGCGCGGCTTCTACGATTCCCGCGCCGCAGTGCAGAGCCGAGCCGACGCTCATCGTCGCGGCTCCCGCCATTCCTTCGCTGCCGCAAATGCACAACAGCCTGCCGTAATCACCTTTGTTGCTTTCGGCTGCGCGCGGTTTCAGCATGGCTTTCAGTGTACGGAGCCCCTCTGATTCCGTCAGAATCATCTGGTCTGTTCCTTCCCCGATTACAACTACCGATGCATACTTTTCCGTATGGGTTACCGTGACACTGAAGTGTGTTCCGTTTGCCAATTGAAGCGCCTTTCCAGAAAGAGAAAGCTCCGGTCTGCCCGATTTTACGTCACGCAGGAGCTGAACTTCGCGCAGATCAAATGCACCCAGACCGGTACCGACCGCTTTTGAGTACGCTTCTTTCGCGCAAAAACTGGCAGCGACGCTCTGAACAGGAAATCCGCGCATCGCAAGCTGGGCGGATTCGGCAACGCCGAGCACCCTGCTGCAGAAGCGCGGATTTTTCATAGATTTACGGATTCTTTCAATTTCGACCAGATCATTTCCTACCAAAAGCAACAAACGCCACCTGCCTCGGTATAAAAGGTTTAATTGCGTTCAGAACCTTTTCTTCCGGATTAAAAACGACCAGAACGTTTCCTTCTTTTGAAGAGCGCGCGCAGAAATACCAGCTGTTTCTGCCGTCGTCATATTCCGATGCGAAGAATTTTTTGTATTGGCTTTTATTTCTCAGCAGTTCCGGTTTGAACTGACCCATTTCTTCAATCTGGTGAGCGTCGATGGAAATGACGCGCTTACGTTTCCGGCGGTTGATGATTTTATCGATTGTGATGTCGCCGTTTGTAATACTGTATTCAAACTCAAGGCTGCGCGAAGTAATCAAATAATAAACGCCGACACAGACAAGAACCCAAATAATAAAAGCAAAAGCAAGAATAAAAATTGATAAACACGTTAAAGTCAAACCCACTAAAAGCGTAGCGGTTATGATTGCATAGTCTTTGGGGCCTAACCTTTTTTTGATAATTTGTTCGACAAAAATGTCCATGTTGTTCCTCCGGATTTTTCTTATTACATTTATTGTAACATAACCGATATTGTTTTACAATTCTAAAATCCGCAATCTTACAGCATTTTCTACGATACAGAACCCTGTTTTTCCAATTTTAATTTTAATCCGCTTACTTTTTGAGCCTGATTGCTTCCATGCAGGCGTCGTATGGCGTTTGGCCTGCTTTGGGAACGACATCCGGAGCCGTGCCGTACTCCTGATTGCAGCTTCCGTCCGCATTGAGTCCATATTCACAGCCATATTGGACAACAAGACGGCTGTTTGGCAAAGTGAAAAAAAGGAAGCTGTTTTTTAAGACGCCGTCTCCGCCCGTCCTTGTGCCGACAATTGTCGCAAAACCCGTTCGCTTGCAGAAAGAAGAGAAGGCTTCCGCCGCGCTGTATGTTTTATTACTGACCAGCACCCATATCTTTCCCTGAAACATTTTTTTGCCCGGAGTCTGCGGATTCACTGAAATATCATTCGTGGCAAACGCATCAAGATTTTTTAAATCGTCATGATTGATCTTTGGAAGATTGGGCAGCTTTGAAATTGGATTTAAGTCGTAATTATAGGCGTAAGCAAGATATTGCATATTGTTGGAACCTTTTTTAATCAGGCAGTAAGTATTAACAGAGAATTTTTTTGTAATATTCGGCGCAACGATATTATTCATCCAATAATTTTCCGACCCGCCGGTATTTTCTGAAATATCAACAATCAGATTTTTCTTATTGCTGTTCTGTTTATAAAATCTGATTAATGCTTCACCCTCACTCTGTATTTCCTGATCTGCTTTCATAAATGAATTAATCTTCACATAAGCAGTATCGTTGTCGATCACTTTCGCAGTAACGTTTTGTGAAGTATTCAAAGAATTTATTTCTGCCGAAACTTTTTTGGGATACAAAGCATTAGTAACTGCAAGATATTTCTTATAATTTTTGATGGTAGACTGATCTGCAAAAATACTTTTCATATTATCAAAACAAATATTCTGAAAGACCTTGAATCCAACAGGGTCCAACAATCCAAGATGCCCCATGGAAACATATTTCGTTCCTCTCAGGCTGTCTAAAGCTTTTTCTATAATTGAACAGTATTGCCAATCAGAGCTGCATTTTTCCATTTGCGCTCTGTACTTTGATTTCACGCCCTGTACGTCAACACCGCTGCGCTGTGCGACGCCGTAATAGGGGTAGTTTTCGTCCAATGTTTTCCACATATAATCGTAATCTTCCAACATCTGCCGGTTCGTAAGCCCAAGAAAATGGTCTTTATCTACTGAAGATAATGCGGACGAACTTGGGACGGATGATACCGCCGAAGAACTTTTCGCGGAGCCGGACGCAATATTTTTCCCGGAATCGCACCCCGGAAGCATGCACACAAAAGCCAAAATAATCAGAACCGAAAAAATTCGTTTCATCAATTTAAACCTCTTTTTTCATGTGATTCAGACATTTTGTATTATTATGGCATTTCGGTTTTATTTTTCAAGAGATAATTATGATAAGAAAATTTAGGTATTTTCGTAATTTTTGTATTACAAGTTGCTTTTTCTAACTTTAGCAAGTCCCACAAATTATTTCTTGCAATTCTTTGAAAGCAGTGATATATTATAGGTTAATTGAAATAATATTGAAAAACGCAGTGAAAAAGGAAGTAACCTTTTTTGAACCATCGGCAGAGAAAACATGTCACCGGCTGAGAGCATGTTGTTGGTTGAGATTGGCGAAGTTCCCTTTGGAGCGGTGCGGCTGAACTTTTATTAGGCCGCAACGGTTTGCCCCGTTAGACGGCAGCGCGAGTAAATTTTAGGGTGGTACCGCGAAGACTGTGCCTTCGTCCCTTCTGGGGACGGGGGCTTTTTTGTTTTCCGAATACAACCGAAAAGGAAGGATATGTGTATGAAGGAGAAGCTTGAAGCAATCCGCGCAATGGCGGAACGCGAACTCCACGAAGCAAAAGACAAGCAGTCACTTGAGAACCTGCGCATTCGCTATCTCGGTAAAAAAGGCGAACTCACCGCAATTTTAAAACAGATGGGCGGCCTTTCCGCCGAAGAGCGGCCGGTAATCGGTCAGCTCGCCAACCAGATCCGCGCCCGTATTGACAACGAGCTGACAGCCCGCGCCGGTGAAATCCGCGAACTTGAAACGGCAAGGCGCCTGGAGAAAGAAAAGATCGACGTTACCCTGCCGGGCAAACGCCACGAGCTTGGCCATAAACACCCGCTGAGCAAAGAACTGGATGAAATCAAGGAAATCTTTATTGGTCTCGGCTTCGACATAGTCAGCGGCCCGGAAGTGGAATACGACTACTATAACTTTGAAGCGCTGAATATTCCGAAAGACCATCCGGCGCGCGATTCGCAGGATACCTTCTATATCGATGACAACATCCTGCTCCGCAGCCAGACTTCTCCGGTGCAGGTGCGTACCATGGAGAGACAGAAGCCCCCCATCCGCATAATTTCCCCGGGGCGCGTCTACCGTTCCGATGCCGTGGACGCAACTCATTCCCCGCTGTTCCACCAGATTGAAGGTCTTGTTGTTGATAAGGGCATTACCTTTGCTGACTTAAAGGGGACTCTGGAAATCATCATCAAGCGCATGTACGGCGAGGACTCTGTCGTGCGGTTCCGCCCGCATCACTTCCCGTTTACGGAACCGTCCGCCGAAGTTGACGTTCAGTGCTTCAACTGCCATGGTGAAGGCTGCCGTCTGTGTAAGGGCGAAGGCTGGATTGAAATTCTCGGCTGCGGCATGGTTCACCCGAAGGTTCTTTCCAACTGCAACATCGACCCGGAAGTTTACACAGGCTTTGCATTCGGCATGGGACTGGAACGTCTTGTCATGAGAAAATACAGCATTGACGATCTGCGTCTGTTCTACGAAAATGACGTAAGATTCCTGAAACAGTTTTAAGGAGGCGCAGAAACATGAATCTTTCTATGAGATGGCTCAAAGAATTCGTGCCGCTTGATGAAATGCCGATCCGTGATTTCACCGAAGCAATGACAATGAGCGGCTGCAAGGTGGAAAGCTGGGAGAAGGAAGGAAGCGAAATTTCCAACATTGTCGTGGGAAAAATCGTTTCTCTGGAAAAGCACCCGGACTCCGACCATTTATGGATAACAAAAACCGACATCGGTTCCGGCGAACCGCTGCAGATTGTAACGGGCGCGCAGAACCTGAAAGTCGGCGATCTTGTTCCGACTGCGCTGCACAACTCCACTCTGCCGGGCGGCAAAAAGATTAAAAAAGGCAAACTGCGCGGCGTTGAAAGCAACGGCATGCTCTGCTCACTCGGTGAGCTTGGCCTGACGAAACACGACTTCCCCTATGCAATTGAAGACGGCATTTTCGTTCTGCAGGAAGACTGCAAACTCGGCCAGCCGATCTGCGAAGCGCTTGGCTTCAACGACATGAAGATCGAATTTGAAATCACCAGCAACCGCCCGGACTGCTTCTCGGTCATCGGCCTTGCAAGGGAAGCAGCGGCTACCTTCAGCAAGCCGCTGAACCTTCACAAGCCGGTAGTAAAAGGCGGCCACGGTTCCAGTGCTGAAATGATCGACGCAAAAGTGGAAGCTGCCGACCTCTGCCCAATGTATTCGGCACGCGTAGTCAAAAACGTACGCGTAAAGCCGTCGCCGCGCTGGATGCGTGAGCGTCTGCGCGCCATGGGCGTCCGCCCGATCAATAACATTGTCGACATTACCAACTACGTAATGCTGGAGTACGGCCAGCCGATGCATTCCTTCGATTACCGGTTCCTCTCCGGCCATAAAATCATCGTGCGCCGCGCAGCCGAAGGTGAAACCATCCGGACACTCGACGGAACCGACCATAAGCTGAACACGAATAATCTGGTTATTGCCGACGCGGAAAAACCTGTTGCCGTAGCAGGCGTTATGGGCGGCGAGAACAGCGAAATCGTGGGCGACACCACAACAATCGTATTCGAATCCGCGTGCTTCAACGGTACTTCCGTACGTAAAACCGCCCGTGACCTCGGCATGAGAACGGACGCTTCCGGACTCTATGAAAAGGGCCTTGATCCGAACAACTGCCTGCCGGCTCTTGACCGGGCATGCGAGCTTGTGGAACTGCTTGACGCAGGCGACGTAACCGACGGCGTTGTGATGGATCAGCACTTCAGCAAGGAACGCAGAAAAATCCGTCTGGACGTTGACTGGACGAACCGTTTCCTTGATATCTCCCTGAGTGCGGACGATATGAAAGCAATTCTGAAAAAGCTAGAATGCGAGTTCGACGGCGAGGATATTATCGTTCCGACTTTCCGCCCCGATCTTGTGCACAAAGCGGATATTGCAGAAGAAATCGCCCGGTTCTACGGATACAATAAAATTCCCGGCACTTCGCTCAGCGGCGGTGCACAGGGCAAATATACGCAGCGCCAAAAATTTGAGAACGCCATCGGCAGCACCATGCTCGCACTGGGCGCAAGCGAAATTATGACGTACTCCTTCATCAGCCCAAAATACTATGACCAGATTCGTATGCCGGCTGATTCCCCGCTGCGCAGATCCGTCGTGATCTCTAACCCGCTCGGTGAAGATACGTCCATTATGCGCACAGTTGCTCTGCCATCCATGATGGATGTTCTCGCCCGCAACTACAACAACCGCAACGACAAAGCCTGCCTGTACGAAATGGCCGCAATTTATCTGCCGACATCCGAAGGAAAGCTTCCAGACGAAAAAAATATCCTTATCTGCGGCATGTATGGGGAAGGTTACGACTTTTTCTCCGCAAAAGGCATGGTAGAAGAACTTCTGGAGAGGCTTTGCATAAATAATTGGGAAATTGAAGCCGATTCCGACGAATACAGCTATCACCCGGGCCGCTGTGCCAAGCTGAGCGTTGAAGGCGAAGAACTCGGCATAATCGGAGAGATTCACCCGAAGGTTGTGGAAAACTACGGCATGGAAGGCCGCGTCATCAGTTTTTCTCTTGATGTAAACGTGCTGTTCAACTATGCAAAGCTGGATAAGACCTACATGCCTCTTCCGAAATTTCCTGCTGTTTCGCGCGACCTTGCGCTGGTCTGCAGCGACAATATCCCGGTATTGAAGCTTGAAAAAGCAATCCGCGAAGGAGCGGGCAATTTGCTCGAAAATGTAAAGCTTTTCGATGTCTATAAAGGCGAGCAGATTGAATCCGGAAAAAAGAGCGTAGCTTTCAGCGTAACCCTTCGCTCCGGAGACAGTACCCTCACCGAAGAACACGTATCCGGAACAATGAAAAAAGTAATGAAAGAGCTCGAAAAAATCGGCGCCGCTCTTCGTTTATAAGCCCGGTGCTCTTTCACAATCCGGATGGAAATTTTGGCCGGTTTTTCGGAGTGAAATCCCTGCCTGTTGTTAACGGGAAAGGTCAAAACTTCCCTTTTACAGAACTTGTTTTTCAATTTTTCCCTTGCAATTGCCAAATGCTTGTTGTATGATAAACGATACGGGAGGTGTTTCCATGCTTGATAAGACGATGACCTTTTCGCTTGGCGGTGACCGTGAGGAGAACATCAAAAAAATTCTCACTACTGTTTATGATGCATTAAAAGAAAAGGGCTACAACCCCATCAATCAGATTGTTGGGTATATTCTGTCTGAAGATCCAACTTACATTACAACACATAACAACGCACGCAGTCTTATCCGCAGGATCGACCGTGATGAATTATTGCAGGTTTTGCTGAAATCATATCTGGGAGGATAGCGGTTTTCCGCGAAACTTCCAGCATGGCAGGAGGATAATCGCGAATGAAAGAAAACGAAACGAAAGCGCCGCAGTTTCCAACATATAAAGGGAAACCACTTGTGCGCTGCGGTGATGTGCTATATTACGGTAGCATGACGGACCGTTATGTGGTAAGGCTCGAAATCAAAAGCAAAAAGAAAGTAAAAGACATAGAAGTGGCGGATAAGGTATCCATTCAGCTTATGCTGACCGACCAAACCGTCCGCAACCGCAAGCAGATTGTGAAGACCAGCGAAAAGAACGGTCTTTACCTTGCGATGGATCTTGCAGATGTCTGGCTGACAAGAGCACTTTCTGAAGCCTAATCAATCTGACCCGAATTGATGCAATGCGTCGATTCGGGTTTTTTTGGAGGATCATATGTCCGGATTCATTATAATGATCTCGATTGCAGCTCTTCTTTTGGTTTCTGGGTGCCTGATTCGCTTTGGCAAAGGATACGGGCTCATTGCAGGCTATAACACAATGTCTGCGGAAGACAAAGCACGCGTCGATACAACGAGAATGGGTAAGGTTGTGTCAACCAGTCTGTTTGTCATGGCAGTCTTAATCGCTTCCGGCGGCTGGCTTTACTACCAGAACCTTGACACCCCTGGTACGCTGGCAATTCTTCTTATTCTTCCGGTTACAATCGTTACACTGGTACAGTCTAAAAAATGCGTATCTGGGGAGACCACATCCAAGCATAAGGGCAGCCGCATAGAGATTGGCCTTATGATATTTGTCTTTGTGGTAATAGCGGCCATGGGATGCTTATTTTATTATGGCACAAGGCCCGCCGACATTTCTTTAGGTGGAAAAAGCTTAACAGTTTCCGGCATGTATGGTACGTGTATCGACTTAACCGGAGCCAAGAGCATTTCTTTGGTGGACTCCTTGCCGGAACATCTGGAGAAAACGAACGGTTTCGACTGGGATACTGTGAAAAAAGGAAGTTTTCAAAGTAACACTGTTCCCATCACACTTTATGTGGACACAAAAGTTTCTAAGTATATCGTGGCAGACTTCGGTTCCTCGGAACTTATTCTCAACTGTTCGACGGAAAGTGCCACGCAAACTCTTTATACAAAGTTGAAATCAGTTGTGTCCTAATGATAAAACAACCTGCCGGATACGAATTCCGGCAGGTTAATTTATTACGGATTCGTCTGTACTTTCTCATAAACCCGCAGGGTTAATTTTTCGGAACGGACTTTGTCTTCAACCCCACGAAAACCAAGTTTCTCATAAAAATGGCAGTTGCGTTCTCTTTGTACCGGTGTATCCAACTGCCATTTCTTTACATCCGGATAAAGCTGAAATACTTTTTTCAGAGCATCCGAACCGATTCCTTTGCTTTGAAATTCCGGGATAACTTCCACACAGCCGATCCAGCAGCAGTTCCCGGAATCCGGCTGATGCACCGAGATATCGCCAATGATTTTGCCGTCTGATTCAATGACATACACATCGGCTTTTTCCAAAATCTTTTTCATCTCTTCGACCGGCCTTTTATAACCTGGGCATTCCCCAAACCGGACATAATCGGCGTAAAAGCTCCGGGTCCTTGCGTCTACGATTTTCTGGGCATCGCTCTCGGTTGCTCTTCTCAATTGAAAATACGTTCTCAATCATTCCTTTATAACTATTTTATTTCAGGCTGATAATGATCTGACCGTTCTGATAATGAATGAAATGTTTGGAACCGGCTTTCTCTGTAATTGCTTTCTCCGCAGCCAGTTCGCCCGTCCGAAAAACCGAAAGCAAAAGGCCAATTAAAAACATATTAATCATTAGGAACTGCCCGCCAAACGAAATCAAGGGCAAAGATAATGGGTGGAACAACAAAATACCGAAATTCGGAACAATGTAAATAAAGCATTGCAAGGCTAAAGTTAGCAATACCGCAAGGCATGTTAGAAACCCCAATACGCTTTTTTGCTTCTTACAGAGGATTCCCGCCCGAATCAAAAAAGCCAGAAGCAAACCAAGGATAACAAGCAAAACAATCCATCCGAAACGGTACGTAATATAAGTCAGCAGAAAATTCGTTTTCATATCCGTCATATACCCTGATATCAGGCAAGGATCAATCCCCGTGGACGACATTCCCGCTCCAATCGGCTTTGAGTGCCATAAAATCTGCTGCAGCTGATTTCCAAGATAGCCGTATGAATCCGGCGCAAGTCCTGGATTCATAATATACTGAAATCTTCTGATACCGTTGCCGCCATACAGAATGAGCCCTGCCGCTGCCATGACACATCCGAATGGCAAAATAAGTATCCCAATCGCCGCTTTTTTCCCCACACGGAACCAGCCTTTTAAAACCGCTCCTGTCAAAATGATGAAGCAGGATACAAAAAGAAAGAACAGTATCGTCAAATCCGGCATAATCAGCGCAATTAAAGCTGAAATCAAAACTGCGGCCATACACAAAATCAGCCCGTCGTAACTTCTGCCGCGCATGCCGTAAACAAACCCGGCAAAAACCGTTGGAAACAAAACCAGCAAGTCCGTAATAGCACATGTCCTGTAGCCTGCAAACGGGCCATTTGTAAGAAAATAACAGATCAAAAAGATAACGTAAAACGAAACCAATGTCATCTTCGGGTATTTTCCCAGAATGGTAAAGTCCATAAAATACGCGGCAAGCATAACGGGTATTGAAATTCCCACATAGACTGCCTGATTAAAGAACCACGATTCGCCAAAAAGGCCTCCGGAAACTAATCCGCCGGTAGCCGCCGGAACCAAGAGCCCAAACAGGAGCAGCGCTGCCGTGATTGCCAGCAAAGCCCAGTCCGGGCGCGGCCTGTGAACACGGTCAAGCTGTTCTCCCACAGTAACGGGGTCACCCATTTCTGCGATTGCCCGGATGGTTGCCTCTTCTTCCGAGTTTCCGCCTTTTAAGTAAGCTTCTTTCTGATCTTCCAAGTGAGCGCGGATTTCTTCCACAACAATATGCCGTGCCCTTTTCCACCGGATCTGCTGCCGCACCGTTTCGAGGTACTCCTCTGCTTTATCAGGCTGTTGCAATGTTTTCCACCCCCAGAACATTATTTACAGCGGATGTATATGTTTCCCATTCCTTTTGCTTTTCTGAAAGATACTTACGCCCGTTTTTCGTAATGCTGTAATATTTCCGCACCCTTGCATTGCCCACGGCTTCATCATAGGATGAGACCATCCCCTTTTGCTCCAGCATGTGAAGAAGCGGATACAGCGTTCCGGCTTTTAAATGGAATACATTCTCCGACCTTTTATCCAGCTCTTCAATCATTTGGTAGCCATACATTTTCTTTGCGTCAAGAAGTTTTAAAACCAGCATGGCTGTACTGCCTGACAAAAGGCTTTTATCGATCGTCATATCTTCGCCTCCAATATATCGGTAATCTACATAGAAGTATATATCGATGTCCTATATATGTCAAGAAATTTTTCTTATATTTAATAATTTTACAACAAAAAAACACCATGCTGAGAATGTCCTTCAGCATGGTGCTTTTTATGTGTTTTTTATTTTCCGATATCGTGGCGGTAATGTGCGCCGTCAAAATGAATTTTATCCACCCCGGTGTACGCTTTTTTCAGCGCTTCCGGAAGGTCTTTGCCCAGCGCCGTCACGCCGAGAACACGGCCGCCGTTCGTGTAATATCTTCCGTCTTTCAAAGCGGTTCCCGCGTGGAAAACGGTTGCTCCGGAAATCTGGCCATTCTCGTCAAGGCCGGTAATTTCAATTCCTTTTTCGTAATGCCCGGGGTAACCACCCGACGCCATAACAACGCAGGCGCAGGCTTCGTCGCTCCATTCAATGGGCTGCTGTTCCAGCCGCTCGTCGATCACCGCTTCCAGAATATCGACAAAATCGGTTTTCAGACGGGGCAGAACGACCTGAGTTTCCGGGTCACCGAAACGGGAATTGTATTCAATTACCTTTGGGCCGTCCGACGTAATCATCAGGCCAAAGTATAGGCAGCCTTTAAACGGCCTTCCCTCTTCCTGCATTGCGCGGATGGTCGGCAGGAAAATGGTTTTCATGCAGGTTTCCGCAATTTCCGGC
>DATALZ010000083.1:0-1656 GCA_036260805.1 Caproicibacter sp. | reverse complement strand
TGGTCATCTTATCGCTGGGGAGAGTTGTTGGCAGATCGTTTCTTTTTTCTCCCCGATGGCCCATCCATGACTGCCCGGGAGAGGCAGTGAGTCGATGAGGAGAAGAGAGATGGTAGTGGGAGACGGTGGTGAGAGGAGCTGTGACAGCAACAAGACGCGCAAAGGAATGATAAAGAGGGAGGGTAACTTATCTCATTACCTTCTGTTTTCTTCCTGGCAAAGATGCCAGACATCCAGAGACATTTTAACTTCTTCCTCGTTGCACGTGCCGATGCATGTCTCTGTGCAAGGAGATCCTTCGTTTTATATCCGCCACCCCTCCTTCTTCTCCCTCTCTAGCCAAACATGGTTTCAGGAAGCCTCTGTTTCTACCATCCACATCACTCAGCGACACGGCGTGCTCCACCCCATTCACATTTCCTTCCGCTGCTCTCTACTCCGCTCTCTGTAAGTCAAGACGTCTTCCCCGTTTGCTCCCATGATCGTGACGCTATATGATAACGCGGTGGGAGGAGGTTCAGACCGGGAACTCACATTAAACAGCCGCAATGGGAAGTCTGGAGATCGATGATGAGGCTATAGAAGGACCAGATGGCAACGTGGTTCAATCGTCATGAAATAT
Organism: Caproicibacter sp.; assembly: GCA_036260805.1. Lineage (GTDB taxonomy): Bacteria > Bacillota > Clostridia > Oscillospirales > Acutalibacteraceae > Thermocaproicibacter. Next base: position 1,034 of record DATALZ010000083.1, on the reverse strand, counting down.
CTCTTGGAGATGTCGAATAAAACGCGAAAGCGCGTGGATCTGGGCACTCCCGAGATTTATGTCCTCAGAGTTCAGCTGGAGAGGGGGTATGTGAGAAAATGGTTACAGTGCAAGATGGATTATCTTACAGCCCCCGGATTTCGAAAATCCATCGATTAAATATCTGTATGCTACTCGGTAATATCAGTATGTCGATGTGTGATTTGAGGTTGCAGAGATATCCACAAGATACCTCCATCATGAGGATGGTGCAACGAGAAGGATTTGAGATCTCAACCAGACCTCGTAAATTTAGAAGAAAATTATAGGAACGGTGAGTTTCGAGGGCTGTTAAAGTAAATTTAGAGCCTCGCAGAAATGAAATTCTAACAGATACGATCCGTGACCTCCTCAATCTGAATCCGATCCCCTCTCCAACGTCCCCATCACAACTCCATTCCTCGCCCCTCCAATCCTTAAATACCATCACCACCCTCCTCGATACCGAGACCCCTGCTATGGAAAAAAAACCCACAAGGACATACATATGTTGGAAGGCGGATAAGTGCGAAGCTTCCCTTCTGAAAGAAAATACCCGCAAACTACTTCCTCTCCTTCTCCTCTTCACCACTTCGAATTTTTCTTCTAAGGAGCTCGAGATCGTGACTCAACGACGGCAAGAAGATTCCAACAACAGGAAGCAGGGTCGATGCTGACAGCTGCGTGACAGCAAGAACGCACCCCCATCATCGCGGACTCCCAGCAATATAGGCTCACGAGCTCTCTCCACAGCAGGAGCTGGCCACTCGCACATAAACGACAAAGTCAGGCTACCTTATTTCCTCCCTGATTCTCCCTCCAGATTTGCGGAAGCTGACTAGATTTATACTTCAGATCCTGTCACTGTCTATCTCTGATCTCACTCTAAGGTCTTCTCCCCACCCCACCGCCGCGTCGTCTGAGGTAGAGACGGCGTGATTTAGAGCCCAGAGTCCCGCAAGGACGAGGCCTTCTTGGAATCCAATAGAAAACCTCTTTTCCTCTTTGGCGGAAAG
>DATALZ010000080.1:0-5784 GCA_036260805.1 Caproicibacter sp. | reverse complement strand
GAAACGACGCTGCTGCCCAGTCCGTGGGAACCGGGCACCGCCGCCCAGAGCTATATGAATGGAAAAGCGGGCGAGCCGCAGGTCACTGCATGGACGGACGCGGGCGGTTTCTGCTTTTGCCTGGAAGAGGAGCAAAAGCTTCGGCTTTCGGTTCTGGAGCAGCTCAAAAAAAATAAAAACATGCTTGTCCCCGAATGGCCTTCGGCGCAGAAGGACGAATCCCTCAATTTCCATGTGATTCCAAACGACGGTGCGGCTCCGGTTGCTCCGATTCCCGTAAAATCGGTCAGACCGCCGTTAATTCCGGTGCAGAACGTTACTGCCGCAGAAAAAAAAGTGGTGGAAAGCGTACAGCCTTTACATAAAATTACGGAAAAGAACGAAGAAAAAACTCGGGAGGCATCCAGCCTTTACACCGGTTCCGGGAGCGATTATGCCGCCAACCACGAGATTTTCACAGTGGACGAGCCGCCGAAGGAAAAACCGGCGTCTATTTCAAAACCGCAGGCTGCAAACGATTCTGCAAAGGCGAAAAGTTCCAAGTATGCGGTCGCGGCAAAAGGCCTGTCCGGCGGGGTCGTTCATGCGGCGGCGCTCGCAAAGAAGGACGCAGAACAATCCACTCCGGCAGCTGATCTTCAGGCAGGCAGCCTCATTCCTGCCAGGCGGATCATCGTAAGCTCCATGGAAAGCTATCTGTACTTCGGTAAACTGATCGATGGCCTGCGGCAGGGGCAGGGTCGCACGCAGATGGAGAACGGGCATACCGCCTACGAGGGCGGCTATCTGAACGACAAGCGCGACGGCTTCGGCGTGTATTACTACAAATCCGGCAAAATCTGCTATGTGGGCGGCTGGAAGCAGAATCTCCGAAGCGGAATGGGTGTTGCGTTCGGTTCCGGGGATGGTTCCATCTTCGTCGGCCACTGGAAAGACGGCGCCGCGACCGGCCTTGGCTCCGAGTTCGATATGCTCGGCAACCTGACGTATACCGGCGGCTGGAAAGAGGGCAGGCGCCACGGATTGGGCACGGAATACCGCGACGGCTGCGTTTTCCGCACCGGGCAGTGGTGCGAAGATAAATTCTGCTCCGGGTATGGTCGGGTAGAGGAAAATTCGGAGGCGGAAGTTCAATGAGCATCTGTGTTGACCTGCACGACGTCGAGTACGGCGAGTGCATCGTTCTGGATTCCGGGCGGGAAATCCTGATGGTGGACTGCGGCAGCAGCAATCGGGTGATCCGCGGCGGGAATATCAGTTTCTTCGATTCTGTGCGGTTGCAGATTATGCCGCGCTACCGGGATGCCGAGGAACGCTCGTTTCTGTTGACGCATTGCCACCGCGACCACCTCAGCGGCCTATGGCGAATCCTTCGGGCCGACCCCGCGTATTTTGACCGCCTGTTTTTGCCGGTTTCACCATGCGGCGAAGATGGGCGGCCTCTTTTATTGGAGTTTGCGCTGTACGTCTACGCTTTTCTGAGCCGCATGACGGAGTATTCGCACATGAACACCGGCGTGCTGCGGCTTTTCCATCGTGCCGCGCGCGAAGCCGGGGCGCAGCGGGTGTATCCCATCCGTGCCGGGGATTCTTTTTCATTTTGTGGTACAGATTATGATATCCTGTGGCCGCCGGACGACGATTTCCCTTTCCGCGATGATTTTGCCGCGGCGGTAGACGCTCAGGATGAGCTGCTTTCATCCCCGTACCTGCCCTCTGTGGCAGGTGATTTTTTGCGCCTGAAACGGGGTTTCTGTTCTGCCTATGCGTCCTGCTGCCGTAACTCTCCCATCCTGCCGGAATATGCGGCAGAAACGGGCGCGCTCCTTCGGCAGATCGGGGCGCTGGCGCCCATGCTTCGCCTGCTGCCCTGTGCGGATGAAATCTGCGAAAATTTGATTTCTCCGGCAAATCAGCGTAGGTATTCCGATGCTCTGAACGCCTCTTCCGTTGTATTCCAGAACCGCAGGGACGGCGGCGCGGAATCGCTGGATATCCTCATGACGGGCGACGCCCCGCCCGAAACGCTCGCGGCTGTTGAATCGAATCTGTACGACGGATATTTCATCGTGAAAGCCCCTCATCACGGCACAAAAAGCGCCTATGCTCCTCTGTTGGAAGAGATCGCCGCCGATCATATCCTCATCAGCAATGGAGTAACCGGCGGCAAGATTGCGGAAGAGTACGCGGCTTTGCCTGGGATTAAGCACTGCTCCTCCAATTCCGTCTGCGCGCATTTTCAGTCCGCCGGTTCCTGCTGCAACCGGTTATCCGTCTGCCACGATATGCCCCGCCCCGGTTTAGCGGTGAACTGCGCCGGGAACCGCAGCGCAGCGAACGCAGGGTTTGGCTTTTTTTTAGGAAATAGACTATTAGATATTTCCCATTCGGCGCCATTCTGCTGCATCCGGGTCATTTCCGCCGGATGTGAAAAAACGTGCTTCTGTGATATTGGAAAGAAAACCTGAAAAAGCAGGATAGAAAAATGGTATAATATTTCTAAGCATTGTGTTATATTTTCCAAAAAACAGAGTAAAATAAATCGGTATTTGGCATTCATAACCAGAAAGATATACTGAAATTGCAGAAAACAGGCTGTCTCCTCCAATTTCTGCTAGTAGATAAGAAAAATATGCCTTAAATGCTGTAAAAATTATTACCAATGCTCAAAATTTGCAGAAAAATATATCCATTTATTACTTGACATTATGTACCAAATATCTTATAATCCAATTAAACATATAGACGGTTTCCTGCCATTTTGGACTCCATGCGTGCCGGAAGGGACGAAGGAACGGCGGGCGGCTGCTAAGTCAGGGGAAACTTTAACACCCATGACGTTCATGTATGTTAAATTCCAATAGGCACACGCAAATGCACAACGAACTATTTTTAAGGAGGACAAAAAGGATGAAAAAAATCACGGGAAAAGCTCTTTCACTCGTGCTTTCATTAGCACTTGTGGTATCCAGCTTTTCAGCAACCTTCGCCAATGCGGCGACAACCAAGACAGAGTATCTCGGAACCAAAGATTCCGGAACTGCTGTAGAATTTGTAAACGGCAGAAGTGGTGACGCATCCGCGACAGATGTCACAAGCTACATTCCGTATTCAATTACTGCGGAAACACAGGATCATCTGACAGTAGCTGGCATGACAGCACAGGATATTGCAATGAAGGATGGTCAGGATCTTCTTTCATGGAAGGTCGATAGTACCACTTCAAAGATTACGCTCAGCTTAAAAGATGCTTCACTGGCGGGCAAAGAAACGATTGCGGTTCGTTACACTGCTACAAACCATCGTTATACAGCTCCGACTCAGGATATTCTTTTCTCTGCTGTTGTTACGTATACCGTAAAAGTTTATGCAAATAACAGTTACGCTGTAAATCTTTCTGATACTTCCATTGACAAATATGGTACAATTGTTAACAACAAAATGACCACAAATGTTTCTGGTACTGTAGATCAGTATATTCTGAAAGATTCCGGTGTCGGTGGATCTCAGAACACCAAGGGCAGCCTTGCAGATACTGTTTCACAGCCTGTAAGCGTTGCAACAAAACAGGATGGTTCTTTCGACTTAACAAACGTCGCAGCTGGAACCTTCTGCGTTAAAGTATCTTCTTCTAACAAAGTTGATATGACCACACCAGCAGCAAAGCAGTTTGGTCTTACACTGACTGCTCCTACGAGTGCTGATTTTCTGAATCAGGGTTCACTTGTTGCTTATGCAGTTCCGACTACAACTACAAACAACAATACAGTTGCTCTTGATACAGCTCACACAGTTACAGCTACCGCAACCGTAACAAATACAGTTACCCTTCCGGCTGCTCAGAATGCCATTAAAACATGGCACGGCTCAACATGGGCTGTAAAATCAACCGATACGATTGACGAAAAAGCAACCGGTATTGCTGATCCGCTGAATTCCAGCGCAAAAATTCCTGCAGCTGATGCAATCAATGTAACAGGTGCTAATGTTATTTTACGCGGCAAAACTACAATGGATGGCAATTGTGTCGTTGGTGATGTTATTGGTTTAGGTGATCAGTTCGTCATGAGCAATGGCTATGCAAAGTCCGTTACAGTTGGCGAGTTTGACATGACAAAGGGCTCTGTTGGTTCAGTCGTTGCTGGCACAGTAGTAATTAGTGGCGGCACAACAGGTGCAATTACTGCTGCTGCTGGTACTGTAAAGCTCGATGCAGCTGATGCAAAAGTTGCAACTAAGGTCGGCGCAATTACAGCAAAGACTGTTGAAATTAAATCAACAAATGCAGCCGTTACTACAGGTGCTATTAAAATGACTGGTACAGCCAATGCTGTTGATGCTGGTGCTGCTACCGGTGATAAGATTACTGTAAATGGTGATAAGATTACAGTTCCGTCGATTGATTTCGATAAATACAGCACGACTCTTGAATTAAAGGGTTATACTGGCACAATCGCAGCTCCTGCTAATTCAGACTACGGCACAATCAATGTTGTAACGGATACGGCTAACAATAATGCTAAATCCAATGCAACTATTACTGGTGCAGTTAATGTTAAGAATGTTCAGATTGTTGAAGGCACACTGAATATTGCTACAGGCCTGAATGTTGGTTCTATTGGTGGCGCAGGTACACTTGTAATTCCTGCAGGCAAAATGTATATTTCCGATTCAATTACCGGTATTTCTCTTAAACTTTCTGACAAACAGCTTTCTGCCGGCATGACAGTTTTCAATGCTGCAGCTTATAAAGTTTATGATGGAATGTTTACTCCGGTAGGCTTCACAATTGATTACGATGCAATTTCTGCTGTTGCAAACAGAACTACAGATGTTTTCAAGATTAAAACCGTTAACTTCGCTGGCCTGACAATTGCTCCTGTTTCCGGTACTTCCAACAAAGTCGTTCAGGGTGACAAGGCAACATTCAAAGTTTCTTCTTATCCTTACGGCACGAATCTCCCGGATAACACAAAGATCAAGATCGATTTCTCCGGTGCACAAGATAACTTCACTTATGATGTAACAGCTGATACAATTACTGTTACAGCAAAGAAATATGATGACTTGTTCTCTTCTCTGAACAAGGGCACAATCACCGCTACACTGGTTGATAAGGATACTGAAAATCAGGTTTATACCTTTGATCCTGCAACCTATGATGTTCAGATGATTAAGACTCCTGAAGTTTCCTTTAAGTCCGACACAACTGGCAACCTCAACAAGAAGATCGGCGAAACCTATCAGTTCAAGATCACATCTGCTGACGGTTCTGCTCCGGTATTCGCTGTTGCAAGCAACGGTGCTACAGTTGTTGCGAACGGTAAGTCCGGCAATGATTACTTCTTCAAGGTAACACCTGCAAAGGTTGGTTCCTTCGGCGTATATGTCAGCGGTACCAAAGTTGCAGTTCTGGTTGTTACCTCCGATGTTAAGTGCGACACTTCCAAGGTTACAGTTGCTGCTGGTAAGACCTATCAGTTCAAAGTAACTGCTCCCAAAGAACCGACTTTTGTAGTTGCGACTGTCGGCACAATCAAACTCGCAAGCAAGAATGGCAACGATTACTTCTATAAAGTAACCGCTACCAAGGCAGCAGGTGCTCATGGCGTATATATCAATGGTGCTCTGACAGCTGTTATTACTTTTGCTTGAGTTTTGAATCGCATGACCCTTTAATCTAAATAACAACAAGCTCAACAAAATTAGTAAGTTGTATTTGCGTCGCGGCGGTTTAGGCGTTCGGCCTGAGCCGCCGCCTTGTGCTGCAAAAATGAATCATTG
>DATALZ010000077.1:0-1516 GCA_036260805.1 Caproicibacter sp. | reverse complement strand
AGGAGGGTGTTCATGACTGCGGCGAGCAGCCCGGAGAGGAAGGCCGAGTAGCCCAGGTTAGAGAAGATGAGCGTGCTGTAGTAGACGAGCATGTTGATGCCTGTGGGTGTTAGTAGGGGAGAGAAGGGGGGTGGGAAGGGGCTTACCCATCAGGGTTTGCAGGAGCAGCAGGAGGAATGCAATGCGAATGCGTCGCCCGGCCCGCAGGTCGGAGTTATCCCAGAAGAGCTCTAGCACTTTGAACTTGCTGGTCTCTGTGCTTTCCATTTCGAGGGCGGTTAGGATCTCCTGTTTCATGACCTGCACTTTGGTGTCTTCAAGGGGGAGGTTGTGCAGGCGACAGAGAACGGAATCGCCTTCTTCAGTGCGGCCTTTGGCGTAATACCATCTGGGGGTGTCGGGGAGGAGAAACATGCCGATGCCGGAGAAGATGGCGAAGAAGAGCTGGAAGGCGATGGGGAAGCGCTGATGGGGGTTAGTAAGAGGCGAATGGGAAGGCTGAGAGACGAAGGATGGTGGACGAACCCATGATACTTGGCTGGTTAGCTGAGTGAAGCCAAAATCTATCCTGTGGGAAAGTCAGAAGAGAGTTCAGCGGCAGAGGGGGGGATGAATTACCAGTATGCCAAAGCGATACCACAGATAATAAAGCTGCATTGGATAGCAACCTCCGGGCCTCTTTCTTTGACTTCAATACTCATTTCAGCCTACCAGCCAGTCAGTCAGCAAGATATTTTTCCCCAACAGTTGAGATCCTACCATATACGTCGGAACCGTGCTAGAAATAAATCCAATCCCCACACCGCACAGCACACGAGCAACGATTATCTGCGCCACAGACCACGAAGAAGCCTGCAGCGACCCCCCGATAATCACAAATAGATCGCCAGCGAGAATACAGTTCCTGCGGCCCAAGTTTTTGCCCCAGATAGCAACGAAGATGCAGCAGAACGCGGCGGCGAGAGTGTAGGACGAGGAGACTAGGGGGATAACGTAGGTGCCGGTTGGGTTCTGCATCCAATATCAGTGCTTTTGCTCAGGCGGGAGGTTGAGGGGTGACGACGTACTCCCAAGGCGTGGAGGAAGGGCTTGGTGTGCTGAACACCGCCGAGGACTCCGGCATCTGGAAGTATGTGAGAAAGATGATTATTCGGAGGGAGAGATTAGGCATACCATAGCCATACATCATGAATGCAGTCGCGCAGGACAAGCTCATGATGCGGTAGAGGGTGCGCCCTCTCACGTTGGAGAGAGACCACATGTCTGTAGTCTGAATCCAGAAACACGGAGTGGAATTGCAATTGTTCTTGAAGTTGTCAAAGTGCCAAAAATGATCGACCAAGTTGCAATTGCCCTTGCAGCTGTCAAGGAGGTCTTGATTTGGAGTTTTCCATCAGGAGGGAAGGCTCTGTTTATACTCTTCACATCCATCCATCTCGATATTTCCAGAATGCCATTCTCCGCAATCCCCGCAATCCCCGCATTTACCCCAGATTTACTTATTCCAACTTGAATC
>DATALZ010000072.1:0-30091 GCA_036260805.1 Caproicibacter sp. | reverse complement strand
GTCGGCGCGGCGGTTAAAATGATTCTCTGGATCGGTGAAGGCTTTTTAAAGGAGCGCATGATGCAGGGGAATCTGGACTTAAAGGAAATTCAGGCGGAGGCCGCCCGGTATTTTGATATCCTCGAACACGGATTTTATCAGGAAGGACATAAAAATGATGGAACAAATTGAGTGCAGATATCAGTCCTATAAAATTATCGTTTACCACAAACCCGGCAAAACCGATGAAAAAGTCGTATTCCTGCACGGCGGAGGGCTTGACAGCGCGATGATGTCCTGGCAAGAAGTGATTGCGGAAATGGGCGATGAGTACGAGCTTTACGCAATTGATCTGCTCGGCTACGGTGCGAGCGACAAACCGGACGTAACCTATTCCCTGCAGATGTATACGGAGCTGCTGCACAATGTTCTGGGCCAGCTTGGAATCCATAAAGCGAGCTTCGCCGGGCTTTCCATGGGCGGCGGAGTAAGTCTCGCATTCGCGCTGAAGTATCCGCAGATGGTGGAAAAACTTACTCTGGTTGACGCCCTTGGGCTGTACGAAAGAATGCCTCACTTTCATTACCTCTGCTGGAAATTCGTTAACTCGCACTGGAACGAAAAGGCTTACGACTGGTTCCGGAAAAGCAGGAAACTGGTACGGTGGTCTGCGTCTGAGCTCATCGGAGACAAGAAGAAACTGACGGACGAATTTGTGGAGTCGCTTTATAAGCTCGTGCTGGAACCGGGGTGCGGCAAACCGTTCATCTCTTTTCAGCGGCAGGAACTGGGGCGCAAAAAACTCACCACCGGCCTCGCATGCCGGTTAGGTGAGCTGCGCATGCCGGTACTGTTGGTTAACGGCGAAAAAGACTCAAGCGTTCCGGCGAAAGCCGCCATCGCCGCAAGCAAAGTGATTCCGAACTGCCGCCTGCATATCATGAAAGGCTGCAAGCACTGGTCGCAGAAGGAAAGGCCTGAGGAATTCGCAGAAGTGTTCAGGGACTTTCTCCAGAGCGGCAATAAATGACTTCAAACGATCCTACAGCAATTTCATTTCAGACTGCGAGATAAGATGTGTTCATCCCCCCGCCTTCGGCGGGGGGATGAACAAAAACCAACTCCACAATTAATCTTGAAATGCTGTATTTGCAATTCTTTTCGCTTCAGCGTATAATGTGGGGCAATATGAGCGAAAGGAATGTTAATCGTTGGATCGTTATATATTAGGATTTGCTGTTATCGCTTTTCTTATAATTTTCTTAGTGAGCATATTTGTCTCCATGAATTCAAACAAAAAGAAGCTGCTCGAAAGAATTCAAAATCAATTCGGACAGATTCCGGATGAAGACCCGGAATTTGAAAGCATTGTAAAGCCGTGGAAATACTGCATGGATCATGACGAGCCCGGAACAATTGACGATTTAACGTGGGACGACCTGGACATGAACCAGGTATTTGCCCGTTTGGATTCCTGCATGTCTTCTTTGGGCGAAGAGTACCTGTACATTGTCCTTCACAAGCTGGGGAACGAGCCGGATATCGAAAAACGGGAAAAGCTAATGGAGTACCTGGAACAGAATCCCGAGCTCAGGGTGAAACTGCAATACTGCCTTTCCAAGGTCGGGAAAAGCAACTATAACGGATTAATCCAGTTCTTAAACGAAGCGGACGACGCTGAACTCAGTTTTACATGGATTTACAGGGTTCTGGCTTTCCTGCCGCTTGTTTTTGCCGTGCTTATTCCTTTTAATTACATGCTGGGTATTATATGCATGTTAGTTGCGTTCGGCGTTAATATTCTCGTCAGCTTCTACGCAAGGAAGAAAATAGAAATGCAGCTTCCGGCAATACGATACTTTAACTCTGTTCTGAGCTGCTGCAAAAAGATCTGCAAAATCCAGGACGACGGAATAAACGATAGCAAGAAAAACATCCGAAAAGGCTTGTCTATTTTGCGCGGAATCGGCAGCGCATCCACCGGTTCCACCCCGAACCGATATTATGCCAACGATTCTCAAGTGTTGGCGGAGTACTTTAACATGATAACGCTCCACGATATCCGCTGCTACAACAAGCTGGTTCGGATTGTAGACAAAAACGAAGAAGCCTGCCTTGCTCTCTGCAGGGAGCTTGCGGAACTGGACGTGGCGATTGCGGTTTTATCGTTCCGAAAAAGCCTGCCCTTCTACAGCAAACCCCATTTTATTAAAGGAATGCAGCTCAATCTGCAGGATATTTACCATCCGCTCCTGCAGAACCCCATACCGAACAGCGTTGTGCTTTCAGCGAATACGCTGATCACCGGCTCGAACGCTTCGGGAAAATCCACGTTTATTAAAGCGATTGCCATAAACGGGATTCTGGCGGTATCGCTGAACACCTGCACGGCGAGAGTTTATCAGGCACCGAAAGTTCCAGTTATCTCTTCCATGGCCGTAAGGGATAATCTTTCGGCAGGAGACAGCTATTTTATTGCCGAAATCAAATCTATGAAACGAGTTCTTGACCATGTAAAGCGGGAACCATACCTCTGCTTTATTGATGAAATTCTGAAAGGCACGAATACCATAGAACGAATTGCCGCTTCCACAGCCGTATTGAAATACCTGCACGAGCAAAACTGCCTTTGCATTACCGCGTCGCATGACATTGAACTGACACAAATTCTTGCGGACGAGTATGAGAATTATCATTTTACCGAGCAGATTACAAACAATGAAATCCTGTTTGATTACTTAATTAAGCCCGGGCCGTCGAAATCAAAAAATGCTGTAAAGCTCCTGTCGTACATCAACTTCGACCAAAAGATCATTGAGGATGCCGAATCCATGGTGAAAGATTTTGAGCAAACAGGAAAATGGAGTTAAAGAAAGGGAGAGGCAAATGCCCCTCCCTAATTTTTTAGGGCTTAGCCCTTGATTGCCTTGTCGAGCGCCTGACCGAGATCCCAAATCAGATCGTCCGGGTCTTCGACGCCGATGGAGATGCGGATAGTCTCCGGGCCGAAGCCTGCGGCTTTCTGCTCTTCCAGGGTCAGCTGCTGATGGGTCGTGGTGGACGGATGGATCACGAGCGACTTCGCGTCGGCCACGTTAGCGAGCTGCGAGAAAATTTCGAGGCTGTCGATAAACTTTTTCGCCTCATCCACACCGCCATTGACGGAGAAGGTGAAGATGGAGCCTGCGCCCTTGGGGAAGTACTTCTTCGCAAGGCCATAATATTTGTTGGACTTCAGGCCCGGATAATTGACTTCTTTCACCTTCGGGTTGTTCTCGAGGAATTCCACAATCTTTTCGGTGTTGGAAACGTGTTTCGCAACACGGAGTGAAAGGGACTCAAGGCTTTGGATGAACAGCCATGCATTGAAGGCGGAGAGCGTTGCGCCGGTATCGCGCAGAAGCTGTGCACGGATTTTCGTTACGAAGGCCGCGCCGCCGAGGTCTGCGTATTTAATGCCGTGGTAGCTCTGGTCAGGCTCGGTGAAGCCGGGGAATTTTCCGCTCGTCCAGTCGAAGTTGCCGCCGTCCACAATCACGCCGCCTATGGATGTGCCGTGTCCGCCGATGAACTTTGTCGCGGAATGAACCACCACGTTTGCGCCGTGCTCCAGCGGACGGAACAGGTACGGGGTAGCAAAGGTGTTGTCGACAATGACCGGAATTTTATGTTTCTTTGCGATTTCACCTACCGCGTCGAAGTCGATCACGTTGATGCCCGGATTGCCGAGGGTCTCATAATAAAGAGCTTTGGTTTTCGGAGTGATAGCCTTTTCGAAGCTGCTTGTGTCATCCGGGTCGACGAACACAGTGTGGATGCCGTATTTCGGAAGAGTGTGAGCGAACAGATTATAGGTACCGCCGTAAAGCGTGCTTGCGGATACAATTTCATCCCCCGCGCCAGCGATATTCAGAATTGCGTAAGTAACAGCCGCCGCGCCGGATGCAACGGCCAGCCCTGCGGTACCGCCCTCAAGAGCCGCAATGCGCTGCTCGAAAACATCGGTGGTGGGGTTAGTCAGGCGGGAATAAATATTGCCCGGAATCGTCAGTCCAAAGCGTCCCTCCGCCTCTGCAGTATCTTTGAATACATAGGATGTCGTCTGGTAAATCGGAACGGCGCGTGCTCCCGTTGTGGGGTCCGGAGTCTGGCCCGCCTGAACCTGCAGTGTGTCAAAACCAAATTTTCTTTCGCTCATTGTCAATCAACCTTTCAAAATTAATTTTAATATTTTTCAGCTTGTAAAATGGTATAAAAAAAGCCGCCAGGTTTTTGACCTGACAGCCCTTTTGTTCTATACTGCTGTTCCCCGTAAGAGTTTATTCCAGCAACAGAAGGGTTCGGTCATGTTCCATTTTTGGCATGACAGCACACATGATGCCGCACATCATGCACATCATGTTCTCCATTCGGCTGCTGTTCCATACATTCTTTTTCATGACCGGTTCCTTCCTCTCTACGATTTTATAGTATTTATATATGTTTTGTGGATATATAATATACCGTTTCTTTCCGGTTGTCAATAGGTTTCAGAGAAAAACTTCAAATAAAAAACGGGCCGGCAGATTTACTCTCTGCCGGCCCTGCTGAATCCTGTTGTTTCCACGCTGGTTACAACAGCAGAAAGGACCGGCGGCATCCCATTTTGGGCATGCAGGAGCACATGATGCACATTGTGTACATCATGCCGGATTTTCTGCCGCTCAAAAGGGATAACTTCATTGCACGGTTCTTCCTTTCATTCATATTTTTGGTTTTTATTACGGCAATTCCACTTCAGATTGCGGGGTGAACACAAGCCAATTCTACAATTAAACTGGAAATGCTGTAGTCTTTACATTTCGTATATCATAGAGGAAAAACTGCCCGCTGTCAAGGGTTTCATTTTTCCAGTTAACCTTCGGCTTTGGCGCTGAAATTCTTGCTGTTATCTTTCGTAATGATCTGGTACGGAATATAGATATAATGCCCCTTCAGAACCTGAAACGACTTTGAGATTTCATTCGGCGCGGATGCCAGGCTCAAAATAGCTTCTGCCTGCTTTTTCGCGTCGTTGTAAACCGTACCGAGCATGGTGCCGTTATTGATTGCGTTCAGGCCGGGGCTGGTTCCGTCGATGCCCACAACTACCGGCTGGCTGGCTCTCAGGCTGCTGTCACGGATTGCGTCGAGTGCACCAAGCGCCATATCGTCGTTGTTGCAGAGCACAGCTTCAATCTGCGTGCCGTACTTGGAAATCCATTGCGTCATTTTTGATGTGGCCTGTGCCCGCTGCCAGTTTGCTGTATCGTTGGCGAGCTTTTCCGTCTTGATTCCCGCATCTTCAATCGCCTTAATGGAATACTCCGTCCTCAAAAGGGAATCCTGATGCCCCTGTTCCCCTTCGAGCATGACATACTGAATTTTTCCGTCTCCGTTTTTATCGATTAATTTTGGATTCTTTTTATAGGCGTTTGTAATGATCCGCCCCTGCAGCGTTCCGGACTGTTCGGCATCCGCGCCGACATAGTACGCCTTGTCCCAGATTTGAAGGTCTTCCTCAACCGGCTCGCGGTTGAAGAAAATCAGCGGAATATTCGCCTTTTTTGCCTTGTCCACAATGGATGCGGCCGCGGTTCGGTCAACCATATTCACACAGATAGCGCTGTAATCCTTGGAAAGCATGCCGTCTACCTGATCATTCTGAACCGCCTGATTGCTTTGACTGTCGAGAACATTCAAAACAATTTTATTCCCGGTCTGCAGTTCCTTCTGCTTCGCCGCGGCTTCAATGTAATCACAGAGGGAATTGATAAACGTATCGTCTTTTCGGTACAGTGTGATACCGATTCGGATGGTCTTTACCTTATCCTGGCTCTTCATGGAACTGCACGAGGTCAGAATTCCCTGCAAAGCCAGAACAGCCAAAAAGAGTGCAATCAGCTTTTTAAACGACTTCATACTTTTTACCAACCTTTCGTGCCGGTTGTTTGAAAACGTGTTTTCCACTGATGTATCCGCTACCTTACAAACGGGAACAGCATGCGCTCGCAATCTGACTGGTACATGTTTGAATTTTTGATAATGAGATAATTAATATTGGCATTGCCGGTATTCGTATTGTTAATCCGCTCGGCAGCCGCTTTAATACAGAGATAGCCCAGATTGAAGTCATTCTCCACCGCGATGGCGTCAATCGACTTCTCTTCGAGGAAGGATACCACTTTGTTGGTGCGGCCGATCCCGTAAATCTTTGTCTGCTGGCACAGGGTTCTTAAATCTCTTTTGGCCTGAGCGACGGACTCCAGCGTTTCCGCATCCAGCGCTACAAAGATATCATTGGGATGTTCCAGAAGGCTCTGCCTTACGGTGTTGTAAGCATCCCGTGCGTCGTCCGGAACATCGCAGTACAACAGACGCCTGTTTCTCAGCTCCGCCTGGATTCCCTTCGCATAGTCCGAAACATTGGTGCAGGACATGCTGTTTCTGAGAACGACAACCTCGGAGCTGTCGTCCCCGGATGCGTTCAGTTCCTTTGCAAGCGCAGCTCCCATCCCAACATTATCGCAGGATATGGTCTGCAGACCGGAAACACCCGAAACAGTGGACTGCATGGCGATGACGGGGACTTTTTTGAGGGAATCCTCAATCGGCTTTTTTAGCTGCGCCGAATCCACCGGGGCGATCACAACCGCATCGGTGCCGTTGTTTACCTCACGACTGATCAGCGACGCCTGCTCTTTGGTGTTGTTCCGGCTGGAAAGTGTGATGAAGCTGACGTCGATGTTCAGGTCTTTTGCCGCCTGGTCGATTCCCTGCTTGATTGTGCTCCAGGTCTCTGAATTTTCACTGCGGCAGATAACGGAAACCTCGTACGTCTGCTTACTCTGTTTCGTGAGTGTAATGCTTTTATTGAGGTAGAGATAACACAGCACAAAAAACGCCAGAAAGGAAAGGAACAGGATAACCTTCTTTTTACTCATTCTCCGTCCTCCCTTTTCAGCCGGTCTCGCCGTTCATGGGTTTCACCGGCAAATGGATTCGAACCGTCGTGCCCTCATCCGGTTCGCTCATTACCGTCAGGCCGTAGTTTTCCCCAAAATACAGCTGGATTCTCTGTTGCACGTTTTTCAGCCCGATTCCGGAACCTTTCCCGTGCGAGGTCTTGGTGCCGTCCAGCAGGAGGGAATCCGCCTGTTCCTTCGGCATGCCGAGGCCATTGTCGGATACATCAATATAAAGCTCGTTTTCGCGGATATAGGCTCGGATGCGAATTTCGCCGTCGTCGTCCATGGACTCCAGACCGTGGTGAATCGAGTTTTCAACCAGCGGCTGCACAATAAGTTTGATGGTGGAACAGTTCAGCGTTTCCGGCTCCGCGTCGATGGTATATTCGAACTTGCTCTTGAACCGCATCTTTTCGATGATGAGGTAATTTTGAACATGCTTCAGCTCGTCGGCAACCGTAACGATATTTTTCCCTTTGCTCAGGCTGATGCGGAACAGCCTAGCAAGCGAAGTTACCATGGTGACGGCGTCTTTATAATTCTCATTCTCAATCATCCAGACGATTGCGTCCAGCGTATTGTAAAGAAAATGCGGATTGATCTGCGACTGCAGGGCATCCAGCTCGCTTTTTCGCTTGGATTCCTGCTCCTTTACAATGTCGTTCATCAGGTTTTTGAGTTCGGTAACCATGGAACGAATCGTTTTGCCCAAATGCTGCACTTCGTAGGAACCGCTCACGGTAATTTTTGTTTCATCGAGGTCGCCGTTTTCAATATTTTTTACCGCATGCTCCAGCTGCTTGATTGGCGTTGCAATGCGGGATGAAATAAACATATTTACAAAAATCAGCAGGAACGATACGAAAGCGCCGCAGAGGATTGCGAACAGCGTGTACTGATAGTAGTTTTCCGTAATATCCTTCGTCGGTGTTACGGCGATGATTTTCCAGCCGGTATAGCCGACAGTTTTCACGGTAACGAGGCGTTCCTCATTTTCGAACTGTTCCGTCTGCGTACCATCCTGATACGATGCGGCTTTGCGGTTGTTTTCGTGAATCAGGTTCGAGTAAATGAGTTCCTGACGCGGGTGGTAAATAATTTCTCCGCTGCTGTCGACGATATAGATGTAACTGGACGAGCCGAGATCGACGTTGCTGCAGATCTGCTCAATTCCGCTGAAGCTCATATCCACCAGAAGAACGCCGTGCGTGATGGTGCCGGCTGAAGTCAGCTCGACATACCGGCTGAGGGATACCACCCAGTGGTATTTGTTATCCGGGTCCTGAAACAGGTTTTCCACATGCGGCGTTGAAAAATGCAGATTTTCAATGCGCGCTTCCGCATTCTGGAACCAGGGCTGGTTCGTTACATCCGCCGTGTCTTTCAGCTGATTCAGCGGTTCGGCGGTAATTACTTTTCCCTTGTCGGAAAAAACGCCTGCGCTGATAATCTGGTCATGGTTGGTTTCATACAGCAGGCTCAGCTGCCCGCTGATATTGTCCTTCTGGATATCTGCATTTTTAATTACGCTGTAATAGATACTGTCCGAAACACGCATCATATTGCGCAGGTAGCTGTCCAAGTTGATGTTGACCTGGTCGACGATGCGTTCGTTGTTCTTTTTTGTATTTTCCTCGGCGGAGCTTACATACCGCATGGAAAGGGTCACGCCGACCAGTACCATCCCCAAAAGCGCCGCGATGGTAAACGAAATGGATATTGTAAACTGCAGGCTCCTGCTGCGCAGGAAATGCCGCACCCGTTCTGTAATTTTCTGAAACCGGTTTTTCATGGCGTTTGATTCCTGTATTTTGACGGAGATACGCCGAACTTCTTTTTAAATACATAGCTGAAGTAATTCGGCTCCGTGTATCCTACTTTCTGGGCGATGATATAGGTTTTGTCATCCGTAACGTTCAAAAGCTCCATTGCCTTCTGCAGACGGACGTCCGTCAGATAAGAAACAAAGCTCATGCCGGACTCCCGCTTGAAAACAGTGGAAAAATATGCCGGGCTTACATGCAGGTATGAGCAGAGGTTCTCGACCGAGGTATCCGGGTCGGAATAATGCTCGCGGATATACTGTTCCGCATTGCGGGTAAGAAGCTTTGTGGAATCGACCCTCTCGCGCTCAATGCTCGCGCTGATCTTTACGCAGACGTCTGTGCACCACAGCTTCATTTCCTCCGGGGTATGAAGCCTGGAGACGGCCTGCACCAGAGTGCAGTTTTCGCCGAAGATGCCGGCCTCGTCAATTTTATAGGCGTGTAGCAGCTTCAGCAGGGCTGTCATCATTTCCAGCAGAAAAATCTGGTACTGGCCAAGCGGCAGAACGACTTCGCGGAACTGCTCAAAGAGAGCGCCTATTTTATCCGTAATCTCCTGCTGATTCCCCAGTTTTATGGCATTGATAATTTCATTCTCGTCGTGCTCGTCGAACTCAACCTTCACAGAGGTGTCCGGCTCGATGTCTGCAATATACATCGCTTTATCGCCGCCCATAACGGCACTGTACTCCAAAGCGCTCTGCGCTTCCTGATAATAATGCTGAAGCTGGTACAGGCTCCTGGCCATTGTGCTGATTCCCGCCATTACCTTTGTGCCCAGCACACGGCAGGCGGACTTACAGATCTGGTTCATGCGGTTGACAAGCGAAAGAATCCCCTTTTCCGCATTGATTTCGGCAATCACCATAACGCAGTCTCCCATGAGGATGTCGACAAAGCTGCAGTAACCTTTCAGCTCTTCCTCCATGGTACACTTTAAAAGGATCGGCACAAGCTCCTGTTTGCCCTGCAGAACCTGCGCGGTCTTCTCGGTCGCATCCACCCGAAGCAGAGCCACCGCCCAGCCGTCGGCATTCAAATTGATATTGAACTGCCCGGCCTTCGCCCTGATCTGGTCTTTCGCGACTTTATTTTCAATCAGTCCTGTAAGGAACTGCTCCCGCATGGCCGGGAGACTCTCTTCGTACTGCTTTTTCAAAACCTCAACATTTCGCTTTTCGCTGACTTCGCGGTCAATTTGAAGCTTGATTCGTTTTAAAGTCTCCGTCAGCTCTTCCGCGTTGATCGGCTTCAGGATATACTCGGCGGCATGCAGCTTGATCGCCTGCTGCGCATACTCAAACTCGTCGAATCCGGAAAAGATAATCAGTTTTACCGTGGGCATGGCTGCGCGCAGTTTTTCGCCCAGCTCCAGTCCGCCCATGAACGGCATTTTAATATCGGTCATGACGACGTCCGGGCGAAGATGCTCCGCTTTTTCCAAAGCGTCCAGCCCGTTTTCGGCAGACCCAACTATGGTATAGCCGATCTTTTCCCAGTCTATTTTTTTTATGATTCCTTCACGAATTTGTTCTTCGTCATCTGCAATCAGGATTCGATACAAGCTTGATCCCCCCGAGGTTTATTGGCAGTTATATTATAGCATTCTAATCGTAAATTATATAGTACCCCTACAGATATATCCAGCCCATGGCGATAAATCGCCATGGGCTGCATGGATTAAGAGGATATGAAACAAATAATCCTTGTATGTTATGTTTTCCGTTGGTAAGGAATCAGTGCCAGAGGACCTTCTTGTACTTCGAAAGGTCAATTGCGACAGCGACCATAATGATAAGGCCTTTGATAACCTGCTGCCACATTGGGCTGACGTTGATGAACTGGAGTCCGTACTGAATAACGGTGAAGATCAGAACACCGACGACAATACCGCTTACTTTACCAATGCCGCCTGCGAGAGATACACCGCCGACGCAGCAGGCTGCGATAGCATCGAGTTCATAGCCGTTGCCGTAGTTGTTGGTAGCACCGGCTGTTCTTGCGGCTTCCAAAACGCCGCCGACGCCGTAGAGGATACCGGCAAGAATAAAGATTCCCATAAGGGTTTTGAAAACGTTGACACCGGAAACTCTTGCAGCTTCCATGTTGCCGCCGATTGCATAGATGTTTTTGCCGAATACCGTTTTATTAAGGATGAACCACATAATAACGCCGACAACGAGCGCAATCGGGATCAGGATGGAAATATTGCCGGGGAGCTTCGTCTGTGCCAAAGCGGTAAAGTCATTGCGGACACCGCCGATTGGCTGGGAGTTATTCGGCGGCAGGTCGAAATACAGAGAACAGAAGCCGTAGATCATGACCTGCGTAGCAAGTGTTGCAATGAATGGATGCATGTTGAATTTAGCAACCAGGAAGCCGTTTAAAATACCGAAGATGCCGCAGGCCGCGACTGCCAGAAGAATCGGCAGAATAATCGGCAGCATGGGCAGATGGGGGAAGAAACGGTTTGCATAAGACGGATCCTGCAGCATGGATGTGGAAATAACTGCTGCCAAGCCAACCATACGTCCGGCTGAAAGGTCGGTGCCTGCGATTAACAGGGTCATGCAGATACCGAGAGCGATAATCAGACGAATGGACGACTGCGCCAGAATATCCAGCAGAACGTCTTTCTGACAGAAGTTCGGTTCAATGAAAATAATGACAACAATCAGAACAAACAGTGCAAAAATCAGAGCGTATTTCAGGAAAAACGATTTTACCTTTTTCCCGGAGAAGGATACCTCATCGCCAAGCTTATTGCGATTGTTCATCTGCGCTATTCCGTAACAAACGGATATGGCGCCGATGATCGCAATGAGCCACGGCAGGTCATATACTTTTTTGGTGCGGAAAAACAATCCGAAGATCATTCCGAAAACAAAGATAACTCCGCCGACAGCCATAAAAATTGACGCGTATTTTTGTCGGGTAATTGCTTTCTCTTTATTCACCGTTCTCATCTCTCTTTCCGTTGGATTAGTTCATATACTTGGTGGCCAGGCGCATGATGGAAACCTGATCCGCTTCATCACGGTTCAAAATTCCGGTCATCTTGCCTTCGCACATTACCATTATGCGGTCCGCCATGCCGAGGAGCTCAGGCATTTCGGAAGAAATCATGATAATGGATTTACCTTGTTTTACAAGGTTCAGCATAATGGAATAAATTTCATACTTTGCGCCAACGTCGATACCGCGGGTCGGCTCGTCAAGAATCAGGATATCCGGCTGGGTCAGAAGCCACCTTGCAATCAGAACTTTCTGCTGATTGCCGCCGGAGAGGTTCTCCATTTCTTGGCTGAGAGACGGGGTTTTAACGTTCAGCTCTTTATCCGCCTTGTCGGCAGCCTTTACTCGCTTCGACTCGTTCAGGACGCCGTTTGTGGCATACCGTTTCTGGCTTGCGATTACGGTGTTTTCCAGAATGGACAGATGCCCGAAAACTCCCGACGCTCTGCGTTCCTCAGTCAGCAGTGCGAAACCGTGTTCCTTTGCGTCGTTGACGCATTTGATATCGATTTTCTTGCCGTCTTTAATTACATCGCCGGATGCAATTTCACGCAGGCCGAAGATGGATTCAACCAGTTCGGTGCGCTGTGCGCCGACAAGGCCGCCGATGCCGAGGATTTCTCCCTTGTGAAGCTCAAAGCTGATATGCTGGAAAGAACGCGGCACTGCGGAGCAGAGGTCTTTTACCTCAAGAACAGCTTCTTTACCCGGCTTGGTTTCCTTGGGCGGGAACCGATCCGTCAGCTCACGGCCGACCATCTTGTTGATGATCTCTTCCGTCGTCAGTTCGGATGCAGGCCAGGAACCTATGTACTGACCATCGCGCATGATCGTAACTTCGTCGCAGATTTTAAGGATTTCCTCCATCTTGTGAGAAATGTAGATGATTGAGCAGCCTTTCTGCTGAAGTTGCTTTATGATTTTAAACAGATGCGCCGTCTCATTATCCGTCAGGGAAGAGGTTGGTTCATCCATTATTATTATCTTCGCATTATAGCTTACCGCTTTTGCAATTTCTACAAGCTGTAAATTGGAAGGCGAGAGGTCGCCTGCCATTGTTTCAGGGTTAATGTCCAGTTCAATTTCCTTGAACAGGTCTTTTGTTTTCCGTATCATGGCTTTTCGGTCGACCATAATCCCTTTTTTCGGGAACCTGCCGAGCCAGATATTCTCCATGACCGGGCGGAATCGAATTGGGTGAAGCTCTTGGTGAATCATGGAAATACCAAGATCAAGGGCCTGTTTGGTTGAGGTTACTTCAATATTTTGTCCGTTTAAAAAGATGTCGCCGGCATCTTTCATGTATATGCCAAAGAGACATTTCATTAAAGTGGACTTTCCGGCGCCGTTTTCACCTACCAGCGCATGAACGCTGCCGGGCTTAACTTTCAGGCTTACGTTATCCAGTGCTTTAACGCCTGGAAACGATTTGCAGATATTGTTCATTTCCAGTAAATATTCGCCCATATCCTCAATCCTCCTTACTTTAAAAATGGGCGGGGAAACCAAAGCTCACGCTTTTTTGTCTCCCCGCCGGAGAAACTGGAATTATTAATGAGACTTGGTTATGGATTATTTCATGTACTGTGTGTAGTTATCCTGAGTAACCTTCACATAGTCAATCCAGACGTACTTGTTGTCTGTAACGGTGTAACCAACAGTATCCTTCGTGATCTGTTTGCCCTGAGCAGCAGCAGCAGCGATGTTAACGGTAGCTTTGCCCTGGTTTGTAGCATCGTTCAGAACTGTGCCGAGCATGGAGCCCTCTTTCATAGCCTGCAGGCCTGCGGATGTTGCATCAACACCGACAACCGGGATGTACTTGGTCTTGTCGCCCTTGTTGTAGCCATGAGCTTTGAGGGATTCAATTGCGCCGCAAGCCATATCGTCGTTGTTGCAGAGAACAGCTTCGATCTTGTCAACGCCCTTGGATGTGATAAAGTTATTCATAAGGTCTGTAGCTTTTGCCTTATCCCAGTAAGCGGTATCGGCAGCAAGTTTTTCAACCTGGAATCCAGCCTTCTGAATTGCATCGATGGAGTACTTTGTGCGGAGCGTTGCATCCTGATGGCCAGGCTCGCCCTGAAGCATAACGTACTGGATCTTGCCGTCGTGGTTCTTATCGGCGTCCTTGTTCTTCTTGAAGTAGTCGGCAATCAGTTCGCCCTGAAGAGTACCGGACTGTTCAGCATGAGCACCGACGTACCAGATTTTGTCGTATTCCTTCATAACGTTTGCTTCCGGCTCACGGTTGAGGAAAACGATTGGAAGGTTCTTAGCTTTTGCTTTCTGCAGAATGGACTCTGCAGCGGTACGGTCAACCGGGTTAACAGCCAGTGCGGAAACACCTTTTGTGATGAAGGTATCTACCTGCTCGTTCTGAGTCGGCTGTTTGTTCTGGGAATCCACGATGTCCAGTGTAATGCCCAGAGTCTTTGCATCGGCTGTCATAGCGTTACGAACGCCGGTCATGAAAGTATCGTCGAACTTGTAGATGCAGGTACCAACTGACACATCAGACGCTGCAACTGTGGAAGCTGCTGCGGATGCTGCGGATGCGCCCGCGCTTGCGGTTCCGGCAGTAGAAGCCGCTGTCGGTGTTGAGCTGGAGCAACCTGTTGCCGCAGCCCCGATCATCAAAGATGCCATAATAAGAGCAACTGCTTTTTTCATGTAAATCTCCCCTACTTTCTAAAGAATTTATAAGCTTTTTCGGCATTGTGCAATTGCACAAATTCTTACCTCATTGCTTACTTTTCTTGGCTATATTATAATTAGTTAAAAGTGATAAATCCATATAAAATTCTTCGAAGTTGTATTGAATTTCTTTGCATGTTATCCATACTGGGAGATAAAATCTTATAATTTTTCAACAATTCTGCCAAAACGAGGCTTGTTCCGCCATGAATTTGACCTCTTTCCGGCATTGCAGTTACTGTCGATTTTCGCGCGTTCCCGGGCCCGTACAGACACGCAAAAACGGCGGCGGGATTGCTCCCGCCGCCATGCTTTTCGTGTGTACTTTTTAACTTAGTCATCGCTCCTGAATTTAAAATGAGATACCATGTCGCGCATAACCTGCGCCTGGCTGGAAAGCTCCTCGCTTGCCGCCGCACTTTCTTCTGCGGTAGCGGAGTTCGTCTGAACAACGGCGGAAATCTGGTCGACTCCGACGTTAATCTGGCTGATGGATTTTGCCTGCTGTTCCGAAATCTGAGTAATTTTTTTCACGGAGTCAGTAGCCGCTTTCGTATCGATGACAACCTGCATCATGGACTCGGACATCTGGTTCGCAATGGCGCTGCCGCTGTCCACCTCAGAAATGGACTTTTCAATTAAAGCGGTTGTGTCTTTTACCGCTTCGGCGCTCTTGCCGGCAAGATTGCGCACTTCATCCGCAACAACCGCGAAGCCCTTGCCCGCTTCGCCTGCTCTGGCCGCTTCCACGGCGGCGTTCAAAGCGAGAATATTGGTCTGGAATGCGATGTCTTCAATCGTTTTGATAATTTTACCGATCTCTTTGGAAGAATTGGAAATCTTGGTCATTGCCATGAGCATCTCTGTCATCTGCTTGTTGTTCTTGATCAGCTCGGAGCTGACATGTACAACATGCTCATTTGCGTCGATGGCGGATTTCGCGTTCTGCCCGGCGCTCTCGGAAACTTCCTTAACCGTTGCCGAAAGTTCCTGAATAGAACTTGCCTGTTCGGCTGCGCCCTGTGCCAGCGCCTGCGCGCTTCCGGATATCTGGCCGGAGCCGCTGGACACCTGATCGGCCGCCTGAGCAATCTCTTTGAGCGTATGATTCAGCGAATGTGTAATGAGCGCCATGGATTCGGCAAGTTCCTTAAAGTCGCCTTTGTATTCCAGTGATCTCTCAATCTGAAAATCCCCATGCGCCATTTTACCGAGATTTCCGCTGAGATCCGATATGTAAGCCTTAATGGAAGAGGTGGATTCAGAAAGGGCTGCGCCCAGTTCTCCGATCTCATCCTTTGTGTCGGCTTTAATCTCCACATTCAGATTGCCAGCTGCGAGCTGCTTCGCCGCATCGGTCATTTTAACGATCGGTTCGCTGATTCCTTTTGAAAGACGAAACGCAATAAAAACTGAGACGGCAAAAGATGCTGCAACACAGATTGCTATGATTGTTTCCGGCGAACGGTGGTCATCGTTCCCTTGGGTATCTGTTCCGGTCTGACTGCTGCTTGATGTCTGGCTCCCTGCTGCCTGACCCTGACCCGACGGTTTGGAACCCATCATGGTGACGATTCCGATTACGCTGCCGATACTTGCAATAAGAGCAATCAGAACAAAGGACAGGATGAGTTTTTTCCTTAATTTCATACCTTTTTGCTTTATGTTCTTCGCCATTTTGTGCATCCCTCTCAATATTATTGCTGCTAATATTTGGTGTACTGTTGTGATTGGCTTAAGTTTAGAATTTTGATATGAATTTATTGTTAAATTTATCTGAAAACTTTAAGAATATTATACTATTTTTTATCTTTTCTTGTTTCTCTCCGCTCAATAATTCGTTGTCTCCTGCAATTTTGAGGAACATAATGGTTAAAAATTAGGATATTAATGGAATAAGGATGCAGACCGAACTGTTACTGTGAGTCTTAAAAAGGGTGCCGCGAATGAATAAAGATTCATTTGCAAACACCCTTTTTTGTTGGCAGAAAACCTCTTATTGTGCAACCTTCATCATGTGGTCCAGCTCGTCCGCCAGATGAACGATCTGCTGAACCGCGTTTGCCACATCTTCCATCGCTTTCGTCTGCTCTTTTGTGGTACTGAGCGTAATTTCGGAATGATTGACGGTGGAATCGATGGAATCCTTTATTTTTCCCGTTAATTGTGCTATTTGGTTGGCGGTCTCCTTGGAACTGTCTGAAAGATTTTTAATCTCTTTTGCAACTACGGCAAAGCCGATTCCAGCCTCGCCTGCATGCGCAGCCTCAATGGACGAGTTGATACCGAGAATCTTTGTATTCATCGAGATTTTATTGATCAGTTCGAGGATGTTGTTGATCTCTTTATTGAATTTGCCGATCTGCATAATTTCCTGATTGAGATTCTGCTGCTCGCCCATAATGCTCTGTGCGGACGAGGCAAGCTCCTCCAGCGTAGCAGAAATTTCAACGAATTTACCGGCAAGCCGTTTTGCAATGGTTTCGAGTTGGAGTTTGGTATATCCGTTCTGTGCAAGGGTGTTTACGACGATGTAGAGGACTTCGGCCGCCGCTCCAATATTTCTCATATCGCTGACGCTGACTTCGCCCGCCGCGTCAACCAGCCCATCCGCATAAATACCAAGTTCCGCCGCAACTTTACGGTAAACTTCCGGATCTGCCTTTTCCGCCAGGATCTGCCCACCCAGGACCGTTCCAATCAGCTCGCCGTTCACGCTGACCGGCGCCGCAAAATCAATCAGCCCTGCATGGCATTTGCCCACATACGGCTTCAAAGTTCGGGCTGCTTCCTTGCCCATCCGGTTATGGGAATCGGCGCACCTGCTGTCACCGATGGGGGATTTATGAATAAAATTCGTACAGAACCTTGTGTAAGAGCTGGGTTTGGTCACCGGGTTTCCGTTCCGGTCCACCGTGACGCTGGCACAGTTCATTCCGATTGCAAAATTATCTTGAAAATTCTGCAGCAGTTCAATATCTACAATATCGGTGATTTCCAATGCCTTTAAATCAATTTTTTCATCCTGGGAAACTTTAATCATTAAGTCATCTCCTCCATGTTGATAAGATAATTAAATTTTACTATTTCCGCCTTCTTCAAATTGAATTTTTTTGGAATAATTGCAAAATTAATTTTTTCCAGAGAATAGTTTCATATTCAATCTAAGCCGTGCGATGGATTTGTTTCTTTTGCAGGTATCGAATTTTAAGCATTTCGCGATCTGTTATAATTCTTTCATCTATGGTTACTGCAGCTGTTCTCCCGATATGAAAAAACGGCTTACGGCTTGCAGCAAATGCCCTTTGGGAAGAATCCGTCAAATGAAAGGAAGCAGAAAATGATACGGTTCGAAAGCGACTATCTGGAAGGTGCCCACCCAAAAATCCTTGAAAAAATGGCTGAAACAAATCTGGAGCAGACTCCCGGTTACGGAATGGACGTCTACTGCGAAAGCGCAAGAAAATCCATTCTGTCCCTTTGCGGGAACGACGAGGCTGACGTGCAGTTCCTTGTGGGCGGAACACAGGCGAATTTAATCGTAGTCGCTTCCATTCTGCGCCCGCATCAGGGCGTGATAGCCGCTGTTACGGGGCACGTGAATGTGCATGAAAGCGGCGCAATTGAGGCTACCGGCCACAAAGTTCTTGCTGTGGAAAGTACAGACGGGAAATTATCCGCCCGGCAGGTGCAAAAGGTTTACGACGAGCACTGGAACGACGAGACCCACGAGCATATGGTTCAGCCCGGCATGGTGTACATCTCATACCCTGCCGAAAACGGCGCGTTATATACGAAAGAAGAGCTTGAGCAGCTAAGCGCCGTCTGCCGCAGATGCGGGCTCCCGCTTTTCCTTGACGGCGCGCGGCTCGGTTACGGCCTTATGGCGGATGGCAACGATGTAACGCTGGCCGATCTTGCAAGGCTGTGCGACGTTTTCTACATTGGCGGAACAAAAGTCGGCGCACTGTTCGGCGAAGCGGTCGTCATTACCGACAAACGCCTGCAGAAAGATTTTCGGTACATTCTGAAGCAGCGCGGCGGCATGCTTGCGAAGGGGCGGCTTCTCGGAATCCAGTTTGACGTTCTGTTCCGGGATAACCTGTATTTTGAGATTTCGGCTCATGCCGACAAACTTGCGATGAAGATCAAAAAGGCCTTTACGGAAAAAGGCTATCCGTTCCTGTATGAGTCCGTCA
The DNA here is from genome assembly GCA_036260805.1 of Caproicibacter sp. GTDB lineage: Bacteria > Bacillota > Clostridia > Oscillospirales > Acutalibacteraceae > Thermocaproicibacter. Next base: position 11,389 of record DATALZ010000072.1, on the reverse strand, counting down.
CCAACCAGCAGTTCCCCATTCTTCCGGATGACAAGCTTGCGGTTCTATCCGAAAAATACTCGTATTCCTTTTGGACAAAGACCGACGATTCGCACACTGCGGTACGATTCTGCACCAGCTGGGCGACAAAGGAAAGCGACGTTGACGAGCTGATACGTGATATTGAAAAGCTGTAAATAACGGAGCGAACCGACAGTTCTACTGAGGAGAACTGCCGGTTTTGTTTTCGTTCTTGAAATTTTCTGCCAAAAAATGAACCGATTCTTCTTCTTTCTGGATCTGGTAAAAAATAATTTTTGCCAATATGTTCCTGCTTTCTATGGTATAATTAACTCAAAGGGAAACGGGAATTGAGGATTTCTTATGAAGAAGATATTGAAACGTATCGGCAAGGCTCTGCTGATTTTCATCGCAGCCGTGGCGGTATTTTTAATCGGTATGGCGGTTTACCACCATGTTATGCTCACCAGAGAAGCCGGCCAGATTAAACCAAACGGAAAGCTCGTCACGGTGGACGGGCATAAAATGCATGTGTATGTCGAAGGAAACAATCAAAGAACGCCCACGCTGGTTCTGATGTCCGGCGCAGGAGTCGCGGCGCCGGTTTACGACTACAAGGTGCTGTACTCCAAGCTGAGCGGTACATACCGGGTTGCAGTAATTGAGAAATTCGGGTACGGATATTCCGACGTGAGCGGCCTGCCAAGGGATATCGACACGCTTGTCCGCGAAGACCGGGAAGCCCTCAAGCAGGCCGGTATCAGCGGGCCGTATGTTCTGATGCCGCACTCCATGTCCGGATTGGAAGCACTGTACTGGGCACAGAAGCACCCGGATGAAGTCCCGGCAATTGTAGGGCTTGACCCATCCGTGCCGGAAACCTATGAGCCTTCCTACAACAATGACTGGCAAATCAAGCTGCTGCAGGCTGCTACTTTTACAGGCCTTCACCGCATCCCGCTTCTCGACCCGGTAAGCGAACGCGGCCTGACCGCAAGCGAAGTTCAGCAGCACAAGCTGCTCAATTACAAGGTAACCCTGAACAGCGATATTGCACAGGAATGCCGCACGGTCGGGGCAAATGCCAAAACGGTTAAAAAAGGCGGCGTTCCGAACATTCCGATGCTGATGTTCTGCTCGAACGGCGAGGATACGGGAACCGGCCCGAGCTGGGTTGCAATCCACCGAAAGTTCGCGGCAAAGTCAAACAAAATAAAGCTGATTCAACTGAACTGCGGCCACTTTATCCATTATTATAAATCTGACGAAATCGCGAAAGAGATTAAGGATTTTTTGAAGCAGCAGTTTAAAAACAGCTGAAAACACCAGATGCAACCACCGGTTGACAAAAATGTCCGCTGAAAGTGATAGCATCCAGCCTGATTCTACGTTATGATAAACGCGAAGGTGATGTTATGAACTTTGCCCAAAAGCTACAGATGCTGAGAACCGAGCGCCACATGTCGCAGGAAACACTGGCGGAGGCGGTAGGAGTCTCCCGGCAGGCGATCTCCAAATGGGAATCGGGTCTGGCAAACCCAGAGATGGAAAAAATCATTCGACTAAGTGATCTTTTCCAAGTCAGTATCGATTACCTGGTAAAAGAGAATGAAACACGCGAAAAAGAAGTTTCACCCGGTTTCGAATCCAGTACGGAACGGGCATCCGCTTCTGCGGAGTACGGCTGGTGCTTTCTGCGGAAGTACGAATATGTAAGCAAGCATACTCTATTCGGCCTTCCCTTGGTACACGTTCACATCGGCCGCGGAATGCCAGTGGCGAAAGGAATCGTTGCAATAGGGAATATCTCTGTGGGTTTTCTCTCCATAGGGCTGCTGTCTTTTGGCGGGCTGTGTATCGGAGTACTCTCCGCGGGTTTGCTCTGCTTTGCCGCTATCGCCGCGGGGCTTCTTCTTGCTGTTGGCGGACTCGCTCTGGGCGCTTTGGCCATCGGCGGAATCGCAGTGGGAGTCGTATCGCTTGGCGGTCTTTCCATCGGCATGTTTTCGGTTGGCGGAATGGCTGTCGCCTCGGATTTTGCGTTAGGCGGATACGCCAGCGGACATATTGCAATCGGCAATGTGGCAAAAGGAGCCCGAACGATTACAGTAGCTTCAAACCAGTTCGCAAGCGTAAAAGCTTCGCAGGTCGCACAGCTTCTGCATCAAGAATACCCAAATTTATGGAAACCGCTGTATGACTGGATTCTATTGTTTTTCAGCTGACCGCAGCCGAGACGGTAATCCTCTGAAAGTCTGCCTGCAGGCAGACTTTTTTCTTTGCTCAAAGCCCTTTCATTTTGTTCTTTTCTCATTAAACTCTCAGATTTGCTTCATGATGCGGCAATAACTTACAGGCACAATAATGGGTACACTGTCCTCCTCAGGGAAGGCTGCCGGAAACGGAAGCCTTCCCTTTCTTTTTTAATGAATTTTATTTTTATTTTTAACCCAAAGCAGTTTTTTGGAATGTTTGCCTTTATATAATCTCAATATTTTGTGAAACAATTGACAATCTGTTCGAAGCGAATTATCATAAATCAAATATTCAAAATGACCTTATTCAGGCATACTTATTTGTTGATACTGTATAATTGTTTACTTATTTTAGATATTCCTTCACAAATTTTTTGGCTTAAGTTCAGCACTTTATACAGCAGAAACTGCAGCCACACAATCCAAATGAAAGGATTGATCCTGATATGAAAACCTCTCATGAAAGAAGCAGAAGACACAAACCGAAAGCCGGCAAAACAATCGGAAAACGCCTTGTTGTCACTTCAACAGCCTGCATTCTTGCCGCTGTCCTTGCCACAGCCGCCGCCATGTTTATCGGCAACAACCTGATAACCAATATGATGCTGCAGGACGATACGAAAAATGCTATCTCTTTTATGAACGCTAAAATGGATACCATGAAGAAGGACGCGGAAAAATACTCCTCTGAATTTGCCAGCAACGACAATATCGTATCCGCAATCAAGACAAAATCCAACCTCAGCGAGACGCTGGAAATGGTTCTGCAGAACCTTGGCGCCGATGTGGACTTTGCTACCATTACGGATTCCGAAGGCAATGTGCTCGCAAGCACCAGCACGGCAAAAACAGGCGAATCCCTTTCCGCGCTTGCCGATATGAAAACCGCTCTGCAGGGGCATGGAACAAAGGCATATGTTGAAACTGGCCCCGACGCAAAACTGGCGGTGCGTGCAGCCGCGGCAATCCGAAAAACAGACGGTACGGCAATTGGATACCTCACTACGGGGTATGGTCTTGATCAGCTTAAAACCACCGACGCACTCAAGCAGGCAAACGGCTGCGATTATACCGTATTTTTAGGCGATGTGAGAATCAACACCACTCTCGAGAATGGCGGCAGGCGTCAGACCGGCACGAAGCTTGACCCTGCCCTGACTGAAAAAGTAATCACGCAAAAAGGGACTTTCTCCGGTGAGGTCTGGTTCTTTGGGAAGCCATACTATTCCCTTTATGAACCGCTGCTCGGGCCGGACGGCAAAGCAATCGGAGCCTTTTTTGTTGGCAAACCGATTTCCGGCATGAAAACATTTCAGCAAATCACAGGCCTTTTTGCAGCTGCGGCCGTGGCACTTCTCTCGGTTATCAGCATATTTATCTTCCGAGAGTCCACAAAAAAACGGATTTCAGAACCGATCCGCAAAATGTCGCAGCTGGCTGCGGATATGGCGGATGGCAGGCTCGGCAGTATGAATGCCGGCGTTTCCTCCGATGATGAAATCGGACAGCTCGGGCAGTCCCTGCAAACAATGTCTTTGACTCTTCAGCGGTATGTAAAAGATATTTCCCGCCGGCTTGATGGAATGGCAAAAGGCGATATGACTGCGAACTTCGACATGGAATATATCGGGGATTTTGAGCCGATTCAGACGTCTCTGCGGAAAATCTCCGATTCGCTGAACTGCACGCTTACACAGATCGACGCTTCCGCGAGCCAGGTAGACAGCAGCTCCACACAGGTTGCACACGGGTCGCAGGAGCTGGCGCAGGGTGCCGCGGAGCAGGCGGCATCCGTGGAAGAGCTTTCCGCGGCAATTGAGGATGTTTCGCAGAAAGTTAACGCTACAACAGCGAAGATCGGCAGCATGGCGCAAACCGTTTGTGATACGGCGGATGACGTGGGCTCTTCCAATCGCAAGGCGGAAAATATGCTCGCCGCTATGAACGGAATCCGCGAATCTTCCGATAAAATCAGTAAAATTATCAAATCAATTGACGACATTGCATTCCAGACCAACATTCTTGCGCTCAACGCCGCCGTAGAGGCTGCCCGCGCCGGAGAGGCCGGTAAGGGATTCGCAGTTGTTGCGGATGAAGTGCGGAACCTGGCAGCCAAATCTGCATCGGCATCCAAAGAAACCGCCATTCTGATCCGCGATTCGCTGGAAAAGGTGCACAGCGGCGTCGGACTTGCGGAAGAAACGGCGGAAAGCTCGGCACTGATTCAGACAAAACTCCGCTCACTGACGGGTAACATGGAAGAAATTAACCGCACCTCGGCGGATGAGGCTTCCGCAGTCGAACGAATCCGGCAGGGAATTATTCAGGTGTCCTCCGTGGTGCAGACCAACACAGCCACAGCCGAGGAAAGCGCGGCGGCCAGCGAGGAACTCTCTGGGCAAGCTGCTGTCCTGCGCGGGGAAGTCAGCAAATTTCGATTAAAATCCGCAGACTAGTTTGTTTCCTTACCGGAAAGAGGGAAGGCTCTGTTTTTTGAAGCCTTCCCTCTTTTTCTTATATTCGTTTATTTATTTGGGAACAGCGAAATAATTTTCGAATTAGAAACTATAAAAATTCTTTGATACTATGACAAAATTATTATCTCATTTGGGAAATTCATTGACAATTATTCCGTTAAGCTTTAATATAGGTACAAATTATTTAAATAATACAGCCTAATTTTATGTAATAGTTACAGTAAGTGATGACAAATGTGGTCGGGATGGAGTTTAAAAGGGGGAATTTCTTCGAAATGGATAATAAAAAAACCGGCAAAACTATACCAACTTTCAAATCATCAGGGATGAAATCGATTGGGAAAAAAATCATCTATGTTTCGGTTTGCTGTATTTTTGTCGCCGTTTTTGTCACTGCAAGCGTAATTTACGCAGGCTTCAATTCGCAGACGGATATGATTCTGTCTGACGATTCAAAGATCGCGATGACGGCTCTTACAAAAAAGATATCCTCGATGACGGATAACGCTGCGCACTACGCCTCGGAGCTTGCGTCCGACAGCGTCCTATCCTCATCCCTGCGGGATAACGACAAGTCGGCCATAGCCAGCACCATCAGCATGGCCGCAAAGGATATCGGCTCCGACCTTGATTTTGTAACCGTTACCGATACCAGCGGAAAAGTCCTCGCCTGCACAGCTTCCCAAAAAAGCGGCGAATCCATAGCAGACCAGAAAAACATGAAGGAAGCCCTGGCCGGCTCATCCAGCAAGGGATATCTGGAGCAGGGTGCCGACGTCGCGCTGGCCGTAAGGGCAGCAGCGCCGATTGAAGAAAGCGGAAAAACAATCGGAATTATTTCGGCCGGGTACAACCTGGGCAAGAGCGATTTTATCGATGACCTGAAACAGGATACCGGCTGCGACTTTACCGTATATTTAAACGACACGCGGCTAAATACAACTCTTATGTCAAGCGGAAAGAGAGCCAACGGAACCAAAGCGTCCCAGTCGATCGCCGACACGGTGATTAACCAGAAAAAGGCATACGCGGGTGAAACAAATATTCTTGGCAATCCTTATTTCGCCCACTATCAGGCCATTACGGATGTAAACGGCAAAGTGATCGGCATGTATTTTTCCGGCAAACCGATCTCAAGCGTTGCGTCGAGCAGGAATCGTCTGATTCTGCTTACGATCGCCACAACGCTCATCATTTTCGCCGCCACCATTCTGATCTCCATTCGCTTTTCCAAGAAATCCATTGCGGCTCCGATTCAAAAGATGTCTGAAATGGCGGCTCAGCTTGCATCCGGCAACCTGAGCGGGCAGGATATCTCGGTTTCCTCCCATGACGAAATCGGATTGCTTGCGAAATCCCTTCAGACCATGTCTTTGAACCTTCAGCGGTATATCAGCGATATCTCCCAGCAGCTTACCGCGATGTCTCAGGGTGATATGACGGCGGAGTCAAAGATGGAATACATAGGCGACTTCGCCCCAATTCAGGCATCGCTCCGGAAAATCTCCGAATCGCTGAACGAAACGCTGATGCAGATTGATCAGTCCGCACGGCAGGTAAGCAGCGGATCAAATCAGGTGTCGTCGGGCTCTCAGGCTCTGGCACAGGGTGCGGCAGAACAGGCAAGCTCCATTGAGCAGCTTTCCGCAGCGATTGGAAATGTCTCACAGAAAGTGAATGAAACCACCGGCAAAATCCGCAGCATGACGCGGGTGATTTCACAGGCTGTGGAAGATGTGGGCAATTCCAGCAAAAAAGCATCCGATATGCTTGCCGCTATGAACGGAATTCAGGAATCATCCGATAAAATCCAGAAAATCATTAAATCAATTGACGATATTGCATTCCAGACCAACATCCTTGCTTTAAACGCCGCTGTGGAAGCCGCGCGCGCAGGATCAGCAGGTAAAGGATTTGCGGTTGTCGCCGACGAAGTCCGCAACCTTGCAGCAAAATCGGCAGCAGCATCCAAAGAAACCGCCGTGCTGATTCAGGATACACTGCTCAAAGTTCATAACGGTTTTGAACTTGCTGAAGATACGGCGAAGAGCTCGCAGCAGATTAACATGAGGCTGCAGCAGGTTACCAAAGATATGGACTCCATAGATCAGGCGTCCGCGGCACAGGCGTCCGCCGTTGGGCAGATTACCGCCGGAATCGACAAGGTATCCTCCGTAGTACAGACAAACTCCGCAACCGCGGAAGAGAGCGCGGCGGCAAGCAAGGAACTCTCTGAACAGGCAGCTCTGTTAACTGGAGAGGTCGGTAAATTCCGCTTAGCATCAGAATAATTGTTCTTATTCCTGAAAAAGAGACCGTCGCGAATTTGCGATGGTCTCTTTTTTGCATATGAGAATCATTTGTGCTTATAAATCTACGAAAATATTCTAAAATATTAAAAAGCAATTGACATGAAAGAATTTTTGACTTATTATTACATCCAAAGCATTAAATTCTCAAAAAACTATGCAATTTCGATAATTATTTACCTGTTTAGCTTTTATTTTCGATACTTAACGAACATTGGTCGAAGAGGAGGACTTTTTAAGAAATGGAAAGCGAAACGAAGAAAGATCTTCATAAAGTCAAATCCGCAAAATCAAAATCCATTGGGAAAAAGATCATTGCAGTTTCCGTCGGCTGCATTTTTACGGCGGTCCTTCTCACAGTTCTGGTAATGTACATCGGCAACAAAACTCAGACGGACACGATTATGGCGGACGATATATTATCTGCAACGTCATCCTTTACACAGAAAATTAAGTCCCTGCAAAGCAACGCAGTTGCCTATGCAAAGGACTGCTCGCAGGACAATACCCTACTTTATGCATTGAACGAGAAAGACAAAGCCGGTATCGTCTCGGCAATGAATCAGCTGATGCGCTTCTCTGACGTCGATTTTATGACGATTACAGATACATCCGGAAAAGTCTTTGCCACAACCGAAAGCGACCAAAGCGGATCTTCCATAGCAAACCAGAAAGATATTCAGGATGCGATAAGCGGCAAAACTTCTAAGGCCTATATCGAACAGGGGACGGACGTCAATCTCTCAGTTCGGGCTGCCGCTCCTCTTGCTACAAGGAGTGGGTCTCCGGTGGGTATCGTTTCAGCCGGATATAAACTGGATCGTTCAAATTTTTTAACCAGTTTAAAACAGGGAACCGGCTGTGAGTTTTCTATCTTTCTAGGCAGCTCCGCTATTAACACCACCCTAATGGAAAAAGGGAAACCTGCTTTAGGGTCAAAAGCTTCTCAGTCTGCAGCAAGCCAGGTACTGACCCAGAAAAAGGCGTTTTCAAGCGAATCCGTTCTCTCCGGCAGCCGCTACTATGTTCATTACGAGCCGCTCCTCGACCCAAGCGGAAAGGTGATTGGAAGTTATTTCACTGCGAAACCCATTTCTGGTATTGTTGCGGGAAGAAACTGGCTTACGTTAATCGCCGCTGCTGCTGCCATTCTGATTTCCGGCATAAGCATCCTCATCTTCAACCGGCTTTCCAGAAAATACATTACTTCGCCAATTCAAAGGATGTCTGCAATGGCTACGGAGATGGCCGGCGGAAACCTGAACGGCCAGGATCTTGACATTGCATCCGACGATGAGATCGGTCAGCTTGGAAAAGCACTGGAAACAATGTCTGTTACGCTCAAACGATATATTCGGAATATATCAGATCAGCTCACCGCCATGTCCCGGGGAGATATGACGACGGAAGCAACAATGGAATACATCGGCGACTTTGCGCCAATTCAATCGGCTCTCAGCAAGATTTCCATCTCTTTGAACAGCACACTGATTCAGATTGACGAATCAGCCCAGCAGGTCAGCAGCGGTGCAGAGCAGGTATCTTCGGGGTCTCAGGCGCTGGCACAGGGCGCAGCGGCGCAGGCCGGTTCCATTGAAGAGTTGACTGCAGCGATTGAAGATGTTTCCCAAAAGGTAAACGAGACCACCCGCAAAGTCCGCAGCATGACACAGACGATTTCGAAGGCCGTGGATGATGTGGCCAACTCGAGTAAAAAAGCGGCGGATATGCTCAGCTCCATGAACGGAATTCAGGAGTCGTCCGATAAAATCGGTAAAATCATTAAGTCGATTGACGATATCGCATTCCAAACCAACATTCTCGCTTTGAACGCCGCGGTGGAAGCGGCACGCGCAGGGTCAGCCGGTAAGGGATTCGCCGTCGTTGCCGACGAAGTGCGGAACCTCGCCGCGAAATCTGCGGCGGCTTCCAAAGAAACCGCCGTGCTGATTCAGGATACGCTTCTGAAAGTGCACAACGGCTTTGATCTTGCGGAAGAAACAGCAAAAAGTTCGCAGCAGATTAACATAAAGCTGCAGCAGGTTACCAAAGATATGGATTCCATAGACTGTGCATCAGCGTCTCAGGCAACCGCAGTGGGACAAATTACCTCGGCAATTGACAGAGTTTCCTCTGTGGTGCAGACAAATTCCGCAACCGCCGAAGAGAGCGCGGCGGCAAGCAAGGAACTCTCTGAACAGGCGGCTCTGTTGACCGGAGAAGTCGGCAAGTTCCGACTCCGGCACGCGGAAGCATAGTCTAGGTTTCTCGATTTACCGTGCATTGTTCTTGAATGAGGTAATCTTTCCGGGCATTCGGATTTATGAAACGGAAGCCGAAGATGCGCCACTGATGCTATCCATATCCGGCATCGACACATCATAGATTTTGTAGGGCGAAAGGCTGCCGCCGACTCTTGCCAGATAGTAATTTCGGGACATTCTCCCATCCGGCCACTGCGTACCAAGACTTTTAAGTTTTTGGGAGTATACCTCGGTAAAATCAGCTTTCACGACAAAGCAATTTGTCAGCCCGTATTGTGTCGAGATATTTTCAATGGACGCCAAATCAATCCTGTTATACTGTTTTTTCGTCAGCGTCGTCAGATGGTGGATGGTATAGGACTGTACCGAACATCCCTGTTTATAGTCTTCTTTTAGTCTTTTTACCATCTCTGGACCAAACGTTGGCCCGCCGTTACACTGGGCTTCTTTTTCAAATTCCCCTGTAATTGTATACAGAAGGTCATTTGCGACCGTTTCCTCGAGTGCGTTTTTCGGAAGCTCCTCAAGCTTATAGGTTCTGCCGTTCGTTGTTACGCTTGTTTTTCCTGTAAATTTATACGCCGCAGGTTTTTTAGTGGTACTCGGCAGCACAATGGCCTGAGACAGATTCCAGCTTTTAGTTTTCATCTTACCGTTCTCTTCATACTTTATGGTAATTAACAAGCCATTCAACTTATCGGCAATCTGCCGGTCGGTATAACCCCGTGTGTAAAGCGTACATTCGCAATTATAGATCATATCCTTTTCGATTGGGTTATCTTGAATTTCATTGCCCGCAAACCAGTAAGTCTTATTGTTAAGCGCTCCTCGAATTTGCAGACTTGTCGGAAAAGTTACCGTTCGCTTTCCGAGATTATCTCCTTTCAAACTGATTTTCAGTTTTCTGAAGTCTGTGATATCCGGATTGACAATTTTAGACGTTCCGATTCCCGTATACTCTTCATCCGTAAGATATCTCAACGACACATCTGCTGAAATCTGCGGCGGGCCCGGTTTTGGGCGAAAAGCGAATATTGCTCCTGCCGTTCCGGTGACAGCCAGAATAAGAACAAGTGCCAGCATCATGACGAGTTTTCGCTTCTTTTTAATGATTGTACTCCTTGGGAGCCTAGTGTTCCGCTCATTCAGTTGAACTTCCTCAGGTTTTTTCTCGGCATCATCAGCCATAACATCACTCCAATGGGGTTTATTTCCTGAATTACAATATCAGTTTTATTCGTTTGAGTCAATATCTTTAGCAATAAAACTTTGTTCAAGAACAGGAGCATACAAAAATCGGCTGACCATATGGTCAGCCGACGCTATTTTTTCTTGCAGCCTTCAATTACAATAAGTCGAACCTTAGAAGTTTAGAAGTCATGTTATCGTACCAAAAACCAGAAAGGCACACCTAGTGCAGGATAATACTGCTAGATTCATTCGGATCTTCGCCGTTTTGGGATTCTCCGGAATATAATTTTTATAATACGAAGAATAAATTTTATGATATACTCTGATACGATTGTCCAAATGTGGAAAAGGACAGCAAAGAGCATAATGACTATAAATAGCTTAACACCCATAACAATTACGTCAATAGATATTCCCATAGAGGCACATCCCTTCGGCAGATCAATTCTAAGCAAGATTATAGTATCACGAAATAATTATTCTGTAAAGATATATTGTTATCTTGTCTCACATTATTTTAAGCCAATGGAATTAATCTATACTATTTACAGTTGTTCTATTATCGTAAAAAGGCTGCTATAAGCAGCCTTTTTATGTATCGCTGTTAGGAATCTTCCGTGCCAAAACGTGGTGTTGTTTCCAATATAGACTGAATAGAGTGTTCCAGTTCCTCTGTTGTTTTTCCATACAAAAGAAAAAGGCCTGCCATAACAGCAGACCTTACTTATACCCTGAAAACTGAATAAAGACCAGAAACAGAAGCGAGAGAATTGAGCGCCCGACCTAAGAAATATGGTCAAGCTCTCGGCCTATTAGTACTGCCAAGCTGAACACGTTACCGTGCTTACACATGCAGCCTATCAACCTTGTAGTCTTCAAGGGGCCTTTCCAGA
>DATALZ010000020.1:0-33492 GCA_036260805.1 Caproicibacter sp. | reverse complement strand
GTACCACTCAATCAGCTGCTTGTATGTACCAAGCGGCGTGGAGCCTGTCGCAAGCCCCAGTACGCAGCGCGGGAACAGAATCACCTGCGCTGAAATGATGTTTGCTGCCTTGCGGCTCATGTCCTGATAATCTGCTGCTTCGATTAATTTCATGTTTCATTATCCTCTTTTTTAATCATGTTTGTTATATTTGGGAAATCTTCATGAACTACTCAATTCCAAACAGATACAAATGATTGAAATACAGTCGCTACGCCAGTTTCTCCGCCAGATGAATTACGCCGCAAAGTCCGGCAGTGTTGCCCAGTTCCGCTTTTTTCACCTGAACCGCGCGGTAGTTTGGCATAAGATATTTCGGCAGTCGGCTGCTGATTTGTTCGGCAATGAGCTTCTGATTCATCACTCCGCCCCCGAGAATGACGCACGGCGGATTCAGCGCGTGGATGAGCGAGACCAGCCCCCATATTATTTCGTCAATCCATTCCGATACAATGCTCTCCACCCGGGAGTCTTCCTGCAGGCGGGCGAATATCTCCCGCCCGGATAGCTGTTCCCCTGTGGATTCCCGTACGCGGCGGGTCAGCGCACCGGTAGAAGCGTATGATTCATAACAGCCCCTGCCCCCGCACGTGCACAGCAGTCCCCCGGCATGGGTGATAATGTGGCCGAATTCACCGGCAGCATTGGAACTTCCATAAAAAATCCTCTTGTCCTGAATGATGGCTCCGCCGATTCCCGTGCCGTAGGTCAGGCACAGGAAGCTGCCAAATTCACGCCCCGCTCCATAAAAGGCTTCGCCAAGCGCAGCAGAATTCACATCATTTTCCACCACTACAGGTACACGAAATGTATTTTCCAGCAGGCTCTTTACCAGTGTACCGGTATATCCGGGCAGATTGTCCGTCGCAAACAGAATCGAGCCGGATTTCGGGTCAACCTGCCCCGCGGTGCTGACAGCAATGCGGTCAAATTTTCCTGTTTCGGAAAGAATTTTTCGAACAGTTTCCATCAGATGCTGCGCGCCCAGCGCGGCGTCGGTTGGGGTTTCTAAAATATCGTCTTTTGGAAAAGGCCCGCCAGTATCATACAGGCAATGCTTAATCGCAGTACCGCCTATATCCAATGCAGCGATTTTCAAATGGATGCCTCCATACTTTGTAACTTTGTCCCGATGAACCTCTCTGCGGTAAACCGCATGGTATTGTATTCCGGTTCATAATAAAAAACGACCGTATTTATTATGGCCCAAAAGGGTTTGCCTTTCAAGCCGAACCGCTGCAAATAGAGCGGATTTTCGTTGTTTTCCTGTAATCTGAAAGTAGCAGACAAAATTCTGCGCAAATCGCTAAAATTGTAATCTAGTTTCACATTTTACCAAAACGCTTGAAGTATGGAAGAAATTCATTGTAAAATGAAATTTATTCTAAATTTATATTTTCAGGTGAGGACCAACAAATATTCTAAAGCAGGGGGGCATTGTATTGGTTCAGAAAGTTTGGCATCCATTGGGAAGACATGGCATCCGCGCACGCATTGCGGTGTGCAGCGACCTTCATGTATGTGAAGCCTATGCGTCCCGTAAAAAGATGGGAGCAGCGTTCCGGACTTTCTTCCAACTGGACCCTCTTTTAGACGCAGCGGCGTTTGTAGGTGATGTGACGGATTACGGTACGGCGGAGCAGTACCGGTATCTGATGGAATTGATTCAGGAGAACACTTCCGGGCGATTTACATCCGCTGGCGACCCGACCCGAATGATCTTCTGCATGGGAAATCACGACACCTATAAGCCCGGAACAGCACATGCGGCTAAGGCTTTTCAGGAACATACCTGCCAAATGCCGGTCAAACTTGTACGGGTCAATGGCATCGGCGTCATAACGCTGGCTCCGGGCGGAGAAGCAGACGACGATTACACCGGTTGTTTTGATTTTCTGCGCGAAAGTCTGCAGAAAGCCGCAGCATGGAACGCATCCGCACCCATTTTCGTTTTGGCACACCACGGTGTAAAGAATACGGCATATCTCACCCACGAGTGGTATGGCAATTACGGCGAAGGTACGGATCATAATCTTGTGAGGCTGATGCGTCAATACCCGCAGGTAATTCATATTTCGGGGCACTCCCACGCCACGCTGGAGGACGAGCGTTCTATTGACCAGAGTCTCGGTTTCACCACAATTCAGGACGGAACGGCGGGGGCTTATTTTGAAAATGAAACCGGTAAATTCGATCCTGTGAGCGGCAAGCCTGCTACGGTTCCGCCGTTTGGAGAGGATGCCTGCGAGGCATTGGTAATTGATGTAATGGATTCCTGCAGAGTCACCGTTCACCGCTTGAATATGACAGCCTGCCGTTTCTGCGGCCCGGCATGGGAAATTGATATTCCCTTGGCGGTGCAGGCAAAAAAATCCGGCGTAGTTTTTGCTTTTCCCTATACGTCTGCAAGAGCCTCTCAACCACCTTCGTTCCCACCGGACACACAGGCGGAACTCGAGCTTTTGCCCGACGGTTCCGCCGAAGTTTGCTTCCCACGCGCATTCCCGGCCTCGGGAGACAATCGGAATATGGTGCATTCTTACTGCATTCGGCTCTTCCCCAAAAACGGTGGCAAACCAACCTGCCACAGGGTGTTTGCCGACTTTTATCTGGCACGGCAGCGGGCAGACTGGCGCATCCGAGTACCGACCGAAGAATTTCCCGCATCGGGATGCCAGCGTGTCGAAGTATGTGCCTGCACGTCCTTCGGCACCGAAGGCATGCCTTTAAGTATCTGCCTCCGCTGATACATTTGCGGCATCTTGTATTTTCATTGCGAACGCTGTATAATGTAAATATTCATTGCGCGAGGCCTTCAAAATGAGCTGCATTTTGAAAGGCCTTTTTGCATACCGTGAGATGGAGGGCATGATATGTACCTTAGCGCAGTAAAACAGCATATTCTGAATGTCAAAGAACAGTTTACGCCGGTTGAAAACAGCCTGGCGGATTTTTTCCTGCACAATACCAAGCAGATGGATTTCTCGTCCAAGAACCTTTCAAAGGTTCTGTATGTCTCGGAAGCGGCGTTGTCCCGCTTTGCGAAAAAATGTGGATACAAGGGATATCGCGAACTGATTTTCAATTATCAGAACGACCTTCTTCAGGAAACGGACGAGCCGGATGTAAGCAAAATGGCGCAGGATGTTCATGACCGTTACTGGGAGCTGCTGCAGCATGCGTTTGCTCTGCTGGATGAAATACAGATTGCCAGAGTTGCGGAGCTGATGGGCGGCAGCCGACGTGTGTTCGTGTACGGCATGGGCAGTTCCGGCTTTTCCGCGCAGGAATTCCAGCTTCGTTTTATGCGGCTTGGGCTGTCCGTTGAAGCATTTACCGACCCGCAGATGATGCGGATGAATTCCGCGGTCTTGGACGCGCAGGATCTTGTGTTTGGCATTACTCTCAGCGGCAAAACACAGGAAGTGCTGGAAGGTTTGAATCTTGCAAAGGCAAATCATGCACGTACCATACTGCTTACCGGCCTGGCCCACCCGTCTCTCGACAGCGAATATGATGAAGTCTTGGCTCTTGCGGCGGTGAAGGGCTTGGATACCGGCGCTATGATCTCACCGCAGTTCCCGGTGCTGGTCATTATGGATATTCTTTACACTTATTTTCTGGAAAGCGATATGAGTCTGAAAACTCAAAAACACCGGGATACTCTGAATGCGTTACAGCGGGAAAACCGCCATCACATGAATTAAGGACAAACAGATTTAATTGCGAGTTATGCATTTTGTAATTTGAAATCCTGCATTACAAAATGTATGGCTCTTTCTTTTTGTCTTTTATCTATTGTACAGAGTGGTAAAGTTGATGGGTAAACCGGCCTAACAAAATTAAGAAAATAATGTGAAAGTCAATAAAAAGTAAGTATCCATGTGGATGTACTTTCAGTAAATCGACGGCTGAAAACAAGATTTGCAACTACTTTCAAGATGTCCCAAACTCATTGAAAAGGCGACGATGGCTTGCTATAATACTGAATGTTCCAAGAAAAATGACCATTCCAATTAATCAATATGCACGATACGCATAAGCGAGGTGAAAATACTGATGAAAATAGACTTCACAGGATGCGACGGAACAGCCCGGTACCTGTTACAGGAAATTCAGCCGATCCTCGGATTTATCCTTTCAAAAGGTGGCACAAAACTGTCGGCTCGGCAAACGGATGCCGCAGGGTTTGCGGTAAGCGAATGTAATGGTGAAATCGAGGTGCTCTACAACGGCAAAGTGGATTTTTGCCGTGCGATAGCGGCTGTATGTGCCCGTGAAGGGCAAGTCGGGTGGACTCTTTCTGAAAGCTGTGCTTTCGAAGAATTCGGCCTAACGCTGGACCTTTCGCGCAACGCAGTCATGCGTCCGGGCGAAATTCAACGCTTTCTGCGTTTCGCGGCTCTTATGGGTTATCGTTTCCTAGGGCTCTATATGGAAGATACCGTCAAATTGCAGGATGAACCGTGTTTCGGCAATATGCGCGGCGCACTCTCACCCGAACAGCTGCAGGAACTCGATCACTATGCCGAGTCGCTCGGAATTGAGCTGCGGGCATATGTGCAGACATTGGCCCACATCAATCAAATCACCCGCTATGCCGTGTATGAGCCGATTGTCGATACCGGCGATATCCTGCTGACCGGCGATGAACGCACCTACGAACTGCTTGATCATTTGCTGGGTACCATTTCCAAAAGTATTCGCTGCCGAAAAGTAAACATCGGTATGGATGAGGCGACCATGGCTGGCCTTGGCAAATATTTGGAGCGAAACGGTTATCACAGGCGCAGCGATGTTATCCTGCAGCATTTGAATCGTGTGCTGGAAATCTGCAGAAAGTACGGTCTGCGTGCGCAGATGTGGAGCGATCTGTTCTTCCATCAGGTAAACGGCAGTGGTCAGCTGGATATGGATCAACTGTCGAAGATTCCGCCTGATGTGGAACTTGCTTACTGGGACTATTATTCCTGCGATATTGCACATTACCGCCACATGCTGAAAAAGCATCACTTACTGGCCGACCGTGTGGCTTTTGCCACCGGAGCATGGAAGTGGACCGGTTTTACACCTCACAACCATTACAGCATGGAAGTTGGCGAAGCGGCTCTTAAGGCCTGCCTGGAGAGTGACGTGCAGTCCGTCGTTGTCACCACATGGGGAGACGACGGAGCCGAAGCAAGCGCTTTTTCTGTACTGCCCACTCTATACACAGACGCCCAGCTGGCTTACAATGCTCCGCGTGAACCCGAACGCTTTCGGTGCATTGCCGGGATATCACTGGACGACTTTCTCAGAATCGATCTTCCATGCCGTTTTTCGGAACGTAAGGGCGTACATAATAATGCAGCCAAATATCTGCTGTACCAGGATGTACTGTATGGAACATTCGATTCGGTTGTAACGGATACAATCCCTGAGTTCTACCACGAAGCGGCAGAACAGCTCTCCGGCCTGTGCTCGCAGGGGTCGTTCGGATACCTGTTTGAAACACAGATGTGGCTTTGCCGGGTACTTTCCCACAAAGCGAATCTCGGCAAACAGATTCTGGCGGCATATCAGGCAAAGGATAAGGCCGTTCTGAATGACATTGCAGAAAACCTGTTTGCGCAATTGCTGCGCGACCTTTCCTGCTTCCGCGAAGCGTTCTGCCGCCAGTGGATGCGGGAAAATACACCGTTCGGCTTTGAAGTGCAGACAATTCGTCTCGGCGGTCTGGAAGCCCGCCTGCGCGATGTGCAGAAACTTCTGCAAGCCTATGTGAACGGTGCCATCGACCACATTGAGGAATTGGATGCGCAGCGAATCCCATTTTCCTATTTTGAGCAGCAGGATATTGAACAACTAAACTATAACCTTTGGGGCAACATTGTCAGTCCCGGTGTAATCGGCTAAACCAACGAGTACGGAAAACCAGCTTTCGTTTTCCTGAAGCTCATATACATTCACGGTGATTCCAGAAAGTACACTGCCTTTTTTGAAATCGCCAAATAATTGAAGGGGGAAAAGTCTATGAAAAACTTTACAAAACGCGCTCTTGGCATTTTCATGGCAGCAATCATGGCTGGCGGCGCGCTGACAGGTTGCAGCGGGAACTCCTCTGCCGCAGCTTCCAACGGCGGCGCTTCCGGAGGTAAAACAAAAATTGAATTCTGGACAATCTCACTGCAGCCGACATTTACTAAATTCTTCAACAGTCTGATTCAGAAATATGAAAGCCAGAATCCGAACGTAACCATCGACTGGAAGGATCTTCCTTATGACGATATCCAGCAGAAACTGGTTACCGCTACGGCAGGCAACGTTTCTCCGGATGTAGTAAACCTGAACACACAGATGACTTTAACTCTCGCCGGCAAGAACGCATTGGTTGATCTTGAAAAGGAAGCAACCGCCGATGAGCGCGGAATCTATATTAAGACTCTGTACGATTCCACACGCATTGGGAATTCCGCCTATTCGTTCCCATGGTACGCATCCCCGAACATTATGTTCTACAACAAAGACCTGCTTGCAAAAGCCGGCATCAAAGATCTCCCCACACAGTATCAGACAGCTTTTGACATGGCAAAGACCATGAAGACAAAAACCGGAGCTTACCTGTACAATCCGCCTGAGTTCTTCAACCTTTTGTTTGAAGAAGGCATTCCGATTTTGAACAGCAACAGCACCGCGGCAGCCTTTAATACTGATGCAACCGCAAAGCTCATCAGCAACTTCAAGACCATGACGGATGCAGGCTACCTGCCCAAATCAAATTGGGGCAACTGGGATCAGGAACTGAAATTATTTGAGACCGAAAAACTTGCCATCGTAAGCTCTTCCGGATCTTCCCTGTCCCGTATCAAGGACGAAGCTCCAAACATATACAAAAAGATCGGCGTTGCAGAGCCTTTGACCGGCAGCAAAGGTCTGAGCCGTAATGCTCTGATGGATCTCGTTGTTCCTGCAAAGAGCCACAACCATCAGGAAGCCATTAAGTTTGCCGCATATATCACCAACGACGCAAACCAGCTTGAATTCTGCAAACAGACTGCAATCTTCCCGTCCACAACCAAGGCAAGCGAAGACAGCTATTTCACTTCCGACACCAAGACGCTGGAAGGTCAGGCTCGCAATATCTCCGCAAAGATCAGCAAGACTTCCAAGGACTATTCCCTCGGCGTACAGGGCCAGGGCGATATTCAGGATGCAGTCAATAAGATTTATGAAGCGACCATCACCAGCGGTCAGGATGTTAGTGCCGCAATGAAAAACGGAGAAACCAAGGTCAACTCTCTGCTAAAGAAGTAAAACACGCCGCCGTAAAACTCTTTTGCCTGGTAGGCGGGCACTGAAACCTGTGCTTTTCAGAAAAAAAGCGCATATACGGTTCTAAAATCTGTTTCAGGCGCCTGCGTGCTTGAAACAGATTTTTATATCAGGAGGTATTTTAATGAGAACTACCGGTTCCCAACAAACCATGGCTTCTCCAATGAGGCCGCCACATTTTCTGAAAACGCCCGCCGCGCGGGAAACATTACGCGCATACCTGTTTATGGCTCCGGCGCTCATCATGCTGATAATTTTTGTTTTTATGCCGATTATCGGAAGCCTGCCGCTGATGTTTTTGGATTATTCCGTTTTGGGAGAAACAAAGTTCATCGGGCTGCAGAACTTCCAGGAAGCATTGGGTGACCGGGATTTTCAAATCTCCCTGGTCAACACGGTCATTTTCGTCGTTGTAGTGCCGATCATCCAGATTCTTTCCGTCCTTCTGGCGGTGCTGGTCAACCGGAAACTCCATGGTATTACGGCGTTCCGCACGATGTATTATATACCGGTCGTCACTTCCATGGTAGCCGTATCCATCATGTGGGGCTTCATTTTTGACCCGAACGGCCTGATCAACACATTCCTTCTGCATATGCATCTCATCAAAGGCCCGCTGGGCTTCCTGACGGACGGAAAAGCCGCTATGCCGTGCATTATGTTCATTACCATCTGGCAGGGCCTCGGGTACTACATGATGATGTATCTTGCCGGTCTTCAGTCCTTCCCTCACGACATTGAAGAAGCCGCCATGGTCGACGGCGCGAATCCGGTAACCACCTTCTTCAAAATCAAACTTCCTCTGCTCAGGCCGTACGTCTGGTTCTGCACCCTTAATTCGGTTATTTCCGCCGTCGGCGTGTTCGACGTGGTCTACGTTTTAACAAAAGGCGGGCCGGACAATGCCACCAATGTAATCAACTATTACGCTTATACGAAAGCCTTCACTGATTTCCGTTTCGGTTATTCTGCGGCCATCGGATTTATTCAGGCTCTAATCACCGGCGTATTCAGTATTTTTGTCTATCTGTACGGCAAAAGATCGGAGGATGTCTGAATGATGAACAACGTAACTGCCTCTGCTCTGCATCGGCGGCGTAAAAGCGGCAAAATCGTCAAAATGGTCCTGACTTACCTGATGCTTATTCTGATTGCGGTCGTCTGTGCCGGGCCGTTCCTGTGGCTGCTGAGCGCTTCCTTTAAATCCGGGCAGAACATTTATGATCTTAACTTTTTCCCAAAAGTACCGACTATGGACAACTATATTGGCGTATGGAATTTTCTGTCCGTTCCCAAATACATTCTAAACACGCTTATTATGACCGTAGCCACAATCGCAATTGATGTGGTGTTCTCCGCTTTGTGCGCATACCCTCTCGCCTGTATGAATTTTAAAGGCAAGAACGTTATCATGGGCATTTTAATCGCTTCTATGATCATCCCTGCAGCGGCGGGAATGGTTATTAACTACCTCACAATTTCCGGTATGGGCCTTCTGAACACGCTTACCGGAGCAATCCTGCCGGGATCGGTTAAGGTCTTCAGCATTATCCTTTTGCGGCAGGCGTACCTCGGCGTCCCGAAAGAACTCATAGAGGCTGCCCGTATCGACGGCGCAAGAGAAACGCGCATCTGGGCACAGATTATGATTCCGAGCATTATGCCTACGGTAAGTACGGTTATTATCTTCGACTTCATCAGCAAGTGGAACGAATTCCTCTGGCCGGTCATCGTCCTGCAGGATCCTTCGAAGTTCCCTCTGGCAACCGCTCTGCAGTATCTGAACGGTTCTTTCAACTACAAATTCGGGTACATTGCAGCAGGCGCAATCATCTCCATCATTCCGGTTATCATCGTGTTTATCCTTTGCCAGAAAAATTATATTGAAGCAGTCAGCGGCGCTGTCAAAGGTTAAGGAGTTGTTTTTATGTATCCGGATTATTATGTATGGATTGAAATTCAGGCAAACAAAAAAACGATTTGCGACCCGGCTGCTTTCCGCGTCCAGATGGAAAAATGCGCCCGCGCAGGCATCGGATCCGTCATTCTGAGCGTGAAAGACACCAGTGGGTTCGCCATTTTCAACAGCAGGATCACACCGCACTACGCAGACTACGACCCGGTGTTTGAAGCGGGCAGGGATTATCTCGAGCAATGCCTTCAGATTCTTCACAATATGGGAATGCGCTGTTTCGCGTCTATTGATGTTTTCGCGGAAGGAAATAAAAAGCACCCGCACCCGGCAATGAACGGATTCCGGCATCCCGAGTGGCAAACATCTGTGTACGGGATCGACGCGCAGGGTAATCCGCGCGTACAGCCTGTCTCCAGTCCGGAGTCCCTGCAAACGCTGGGCAGCATCGACGATTTCGGTGAAGTTTTTGTCAACCCTGCAAACGATGAAGTCTGCGCTTACGAGCTTTCCCTGCTTGACGAAATAATGGATCATTATGAGATCGACGGAATTGTGCTGGATCGTGTACGGTACGTTGGTCTCAGTTCGGACTTTGGTGAGCTGACCCGCAGCAAGTGGGAAGAATTCACAGGTAAGAAAAGCGCCGGGTGGCCCGCATCCGTGTATCGGCTGAAACCCGGCAGGGATGAGCCGCAAATCGAATACGGTGAAGATTTCGGCAGCTTCCTGACTTTCCGCGCCCATACAATCAAGAATTTCATTGAACAGGTTCGTACCCATGTAAACCGTCATGGCGGTAAAATACATTTTCTCGATTATACCGGTTCCTGGTATCCCCTTTACCATCAGGTAGGCGCCAACTGGGCATCTGGGAACTATTTGCCAAAGGAATATCCGTGGGTCGACCCGCAGCAGTACCGTAAGACGGGATATGCGGAGCTGCTGGACGGCCTTCTTTCCGGGTTTTATTACCCCGAAGTAACGGAAGCCGACGCAGCCGCTGCGGGCAGACCTTCGTGGTGGTACAGCGTGGAGGGCTCAGCACATATCGCTTCACTGGTAACGAAAAACACTTTACCAGTAACCGGAAGTCTGTTCCTTCCGCAGTATTCGGACAATCTGTTCTCCATGACCGAAGCTGTCCGCATGTGCTTTCATCGTTCTGCCGGCTGTATGCTGTTCGATCTTTCTTATTTGGTTCAAAACGACTGGTGGGCTTTGGTTGGTATGGATGCGGACGGCGTTCCGTCGCTTTCTCCTCTACTGGAAAGCGACTTGCCAGCGCTCCAAACGCTTTGGACACAATGCTTTCCACCGGAATTCTCCATGCGGGAAACAGATTTGCGAAACCGTATTTTCAGTGATCCGGATTTCTGCCCGGAAGCATCGTTCGCTCTCAAAAGTTTGGACGGCACGCTCATCGGCGCGGTTGTCGGAAAGCTATTCCATGAGGACGTTGATTTATATCAGGACGCGGCATGCCTGAGCGCGTTGCTGGTGTCACCGGAAGCTCAGGGCCGGGGCTTTGGAACGCAGATGTTCCTTGCCTGTGAAAAAGTACTGAAGGCGCACGGCTCAAAAAAGATCTTCCTCGGGCAGGAATTCAGCAACTTCTTTTCCGGCATTCCTGCTCCCACAGCGAAAAAACTGCGTTTCTTTGAGCGACTTGGCTGCACCAATAACTTTGAAGACCACTACGATCTTTCAGCGAATATCGTGCACAACTTAAAAATCGACAATTTCAGCACCGCGCCATTTGACGGAAAGTTTTTCACTGAGCCTCTCAATTCCGCGGAAAAAGAAAAACTTTTCGCGTTCCTTGACCGGGAATTCCCGGGCCGATGGGCTTTGGAAGCCCGCGAGCAGCTTACACGAGAGCATCAGGAACCATATTTCGTGATTTTGAAAGATAATGCAGGAGATGTGCAGGGATACTGCCACGTTTCCGCGGAACCGGACGGAACCGGTGGGCTTGGGCCTATCGGCATCTCCAAAGCGGTTCGCGGGCATTGTGTTGGAGATTTCCTTCTGCGCCAGTCTCTGCTTCGTTTGCGCTCGCTCGGTGCGAAGGACATCTGCATTGACTGGACGATACTAAAAGATTTTTACGGAAAATTCGGCTTTGAGTCGGTAAGGACTTTCCGGGGAAGTTATAAACAGATTGGTGGACAATAAACATGAAGAAGAAAATCGTATACTTACCGCTCGATGAACGACCATGCAACTATAATTTTCCCTTCCGGCTGTTTTCATGCAATGATTTTAACATTGTCAGGCCCGAAAAGCTGGGTAATAAAAAAGAGCCCGCCGATGTACATGAAATCGCATCATTTCTAAAACAGGAATGCAAAGAAGCCGACGGGCTGGTGCTGTCGGTCGATATGCTGCTTTACGGAGGACTGGTTCCATCCCGGCTGCATAACAGCGAGATCAGCGACCTGAAAAAGCTGGCCATCACCATCCGGGAAATCCGCGAAGCTAACCCGAAAATGATCATATACGCGTTCCAGTGCATCATGCGCTGCCCCAGCTATTCCAGTAATGACGAGGAACCGGACTATTATGAAAACTCCGGCGAGCTTATCCATCAGGCCGGTGAGGCGCTGCATCGGAGCCGTCTCGGCCTGTGCAAGAGCGGGCAGTTAAAAGCTGTGCTGAAAAAGATCGACAAAGCGGATCTGACGGATTATGTTTCCCGCAGAGAGCGCAACCGCGCCTTAAACTACCAGATGATCAGCTATGTGAAAGACAGGCTGATCGACCTGCTAGTTATTCCGCAGGACGACTCCGCCGCTTACGGATACGCCGCCATGGATCAGCAGGATGTGCGCGAACAGATCATGAAAGAGGGACTTCAGTCCAAAATTCTGATGTATCCCGGTGCGGATGAAGTAGGTTTGACGCTGCTTTCCCGCATGGTAAATACCATGACGGGGAAAAAGCCCAAAGTCTATGTCAAATACGCCAGCGAAGGAGCCAAGAGCGTTCTTCCCATCTACGAAGGAAGTTCTTTGGAAAACACGATCCGGTATCAGATCCTCGCGGCTGGGTGTCAGAGGGCAGACAGCTATGAAACAGCCGACATTATTCTTGCCGTAACGGCTCCGGCGGAAAAGATTGAAGAAGCCATTAACCAGCCATCCTCCGCCAGAGGCTATTGTGTGGAGCGCTGTCTGCCGGAACTGATTGACTTTATTAATGAGCGCGTGAAAGAAGGCAAAATCGTATCCATTGCGGATAACGCGTACGGCAACGGCGGGGAACTGCAGCTGATCCGTATGCTTGACCGATGCGGTCTGCTGGACAAGGTTGCGGGCTACGCAGGGTGGAACACTTCCGCTAACACGCTTGGCACGGCAATTGCCGAAGGAGTGCAGTTTTATCACTTTGGCCGAACACAGTCCAACTATGAATTCCTGATGGAGCGCTATGTGGAAGACGCCGGGTACTGCGCGCAGGTACGCTGGCAGGTAAACGAAATGCTTCCGAAGTATGGAATGAACTATTTTAACGTCGCAGAAGAAAACGGTACCGTAAGCAATTTGGTGCGAGACGGGCTTGTACAGTTTATTTCCGACTATATGCCTTCGGTGGCATCACAGATAAAACTGGAGAAAGTCTGGATGCCTTGGCGTCGTATGTTTGAGGTCGGGCTACAGATATCCTGCTGCACGGGCATCGCAGGAATTGTAAAGGAGAGCAACGATGAAAACAAATGACGAGATTTTGCGGCAAATCCGCGGGGGACTGATCGTATCCTGCCAGGCTCTGCCCAGCGAGCCGCTGCACAGCTCTTACATCATGGGCCGAATGGCTTTTGCAGCTATGCAGGGCGGCGCCGTTGGTATCCGCGCCAACACCCCCGAAGATATCCGGGAAATTAAGAAGGCCGTAACCCTGCCGGTGCTGGCCTTATATAAACAGGACTATGCAGATTCCCCTATCTATATCACGCCTACGGAAAAAGAGATTGAACTGCTGATGGCAGAAGAGCCCGAAGTGGTTGCCATGGATGCAACCGACCGGATTCGTCCAGGCAATGTAACGCTGAATGAGTTTTTCCATAAAATCCGTATGAAATATCCGAACCAGCTTTTTATGGCAGACTGCGCTACATATGAAGATGGTGTACATGCTCAGGAGCTAGGCTTCGACATCGTAAGCACAACTCTGTGCGGTTACACCGAAAAAACAAAGGGCACCCCGCTGCCCAACCTGAAACTTGTCAAAAGACTTGCAGACAAGCTCACCATCCCGGTGATTGCAGAAGGCGGCATCTGGGAAGTAGAAGATCTGAAGAGCGCTATGAAGACCAACGCATTTGCCGCGGTCATCGGCACGGCTATTACCCGTCCGCGGGAAATTACCAACCGCTATGTTCAGGCGATTCAAAATGTATTATAAAGCATTATGGTAAGATGGGGGAATGATGACTCCTTACACGAATGGACTGCTCACTTTAATTTCCAAATATGAACATTGTTTGCAATTCGTTAAATATGCTTGTGAAAAAATGTTTTTATAAATCGGGTACGTTCAAGATGGAAAAAAAGTCGGAGAAACTATACCAAAAGGTATTTGTATCTCCGACTTTTTGCATTTAAGTTTTAAATGCATTTTGTTAAGGCTCATCTTTTTAACTTTCCACTCGGTTTCTGCCACCGCTTTTTGCATGATACAGAGCCATATCTGCGTGGGATAGAAGATTATTGCTGTCGTCACCTTCATGGAATGAGGCGGCACCAATGCTGCAGGTGATATGTTCAACATCCGGAATTTCCATTTTTTCAACTGAGGCCCTGATCTTTTCAGCAACTGTCAGAGCGCTTTCCAGACTGGTCTGGGGAAGTATTACCAGAAATTCTTCCCCGCCCCATCTGCCAACTGTATCACTCTCGCGAACGCAGAATTTTAGAATGCCCGCCAGTTCGGTAAGGACTAAATCACCGGCCAAATGTCCGAAATTATCGTTTACTTCCTTGAAATGGTCAATATCCAGAATCAGTACGGAAAGATCGGTACCGTAACGTGCACTCCTGGAAAGCTCGTACTGCAGGATCTCGTCCAACTTGAGCCTGTTATTGATCTGAGTGAGTTTATCAATTCCGGAAACCCTTTTTAGTTCCTTGTTTGCATCTTCCAGTTCCGATGTTACGACACTAATAAAATGAAGCAGTCTTGTAATAATACGGCTGTGCGTGGCAGAAAAAGGATCGTTGCTGGTTGGTGGATTCCCCGTTGTATCGGAGAACGCCGGCCGGGGACGCTGCTTTCGTTCTCCTTCACGGAGTCCTACAACAACAATCGTGGAGTTTAATAGCAGCATACGGTTATTGCGTCTGATAAATTCACCATACGTATAAAATCCTGTTGTAGGCGCTATTTCATCGAGCATTTGAATCTCAAGGTTTTCATCGGCCTGCAGAAGAAACCTCCTGCAAATGCATGCATACAGAAAAATAGAGTCCGGTTCAAAATCGTACATTTCCCTCCGAATGGATTCTGAATGGTTCAGAATTAAATCGGGTTCCCCATAACCGATATGAAACTTTTCACCGGGTTCGATATCAGCAAGAAAGCCGATGCAGCCGTCCTCAGTTACGAAGAGCGGAACCCTTGCGATCATTTCGCCGTCTTTTTGTGTGAGAATCGGGAATTCCAGCGCATTAGTAAAAAACTGTTTGTCATTTGGAATATTGAGATATCGGCTGTAAACGTCAAACGCACGTTCACCATCAATCTTTTTCAGCAGTTTACCGCTCGCTTCAGTAATCGTCATTTCTTTACTGAGCGGTCTCCAGCCTAAAAATGTTTTCGTATAGATATGCAAGCTTTTGCTTAAAAAAGCTACTGCAATTGCACCTTTGCTGAAAATTTGACGACCTAGAAATATCATGGAAACCATATTTGGATCATAGACTCCGGCCCCACCGCCGAAGACAGGAAAATCAAAGTTATCATCCGACATACCGCTGAATAATTTTGAAACGCTGATACTTTGCGGCGTTGCAAGCATGAGTACGCCGGCTATCCCTTCGATGCTTTTTATTTTTTTTATCAGGCTTTTCCCAGCCTCGAACTCGGTACCAATAGGATTTTTGATCACAAAGGGTTTTAAGACCGTTTCATCAAAAAACGAAAAGGATAATACAACTGTTCCGACTTGGAGCTGGCCATGAAGTATCTCACCGACGGTAGTTGAACCGACGATAACCGCTTTTGGAATATATTCCGTTATCGCGTCAGTAATGCGTCCAAGGATCGCCCTTTCAGAGAGGGATGAAAACACTTGAACCAGAACGGATTTTGACGCCTCAGAGGCGTCAAGAGCCTGTGACTTTAGAAAAGCTCTGAGTGCTGGAATGTCTTTAACCAAATATGTTAAATTCTTCATTGGCGTTATATCTCCCAGACACGTGGTTTGGCTGTAAACAAAGCATTTTTAGCGGAGCAGTTGCACATACATTCTAATAAAAAAGTAAGATAAAAGGAAGAAAACACTGACAAGAAAAGGGTTTCCGTTCACTGGCATTTTTTAATCTAACCAAAGAGTACGGCATTACGCCGTCGATGTCAAGATGTGATAACTGCTTGACAATGCGCTTGCTGAAAACTTCTTCTTCATTCTCAAAACCGAGTGTATTTACAGGCATAGATTAAAGCTTTTTGACGAGATCAGACAACTCATTCACGAATACATAGATTACAATGAGCGCACAAAAAACGTGCCTGACACTGCTCGAAAAGCGGCATCAGGCACGAGTGTTCATGGAATGAGGACAGAAATGAAACCGTTCTCCTTAGCAATCCTCAATTCTCTGTTGTCCGGTACTTCAACTCAGCTTAATCAGAGTTGCATAAATTCCGGGAGAAGAGCCTTCAATTGTGACGGCGTCTACGCATTTTTCATAAAATTCACGCGCGTCGCCGACTCCTCCGATTACTGCATATGCGTATCCTTCCGCCGCCATAGCGCACAGGCATTTTTTCAGCAGAACCATACCGATACCCTGTCCGCGTTCAGATTTAGATACTCCTGTCGGCCCAAAGAAATCTTTTGCGGTAGCGTCATAGCAGGCGAAACCAATAATGCTCTTTTCTTTTACTGCTATAAAACATGAAGCAGGGTGATTCGTACAGGCGGCCAGACATTCGTTTGCCCACCCATCACCGAAGGTGCGCGCGTATTCCACTGCCTGCTCGATATCGGGGGGGAGTACGCGGAAAAATTTAATACCTTTCTGATTTAACTTTTCTTCCAGAGAAGGGTCTTCCTTGACATCATAAAGCCGAACCAACATGTCCTTCATACTTGTTATATCTCCTCTTTATAAATTTCCCGTATAGTGGGCGAGTGCCATCTGAGCTGCGCCAACTGCTGCGTCCTGTATGGGTTTCACGCATTTGATATCGGGGAATGCAGCGTGAAGATGCTCCAGAAACGCCCCGCGCACATATGGGTCTTTTGTTAGAATACTGCCGCACAGGGCCAAATCAGCGTTGGAAAGTCCAAGATGATTAACAACCGGCTGCACGAGTGCCAAAAGCTCTGCTGCACATTTTTGTACTATTTTCAGCGCAGCAGGGTCGTTTTCCCTGCAGGCATCCGGAAGAATTTTTGCCAGGGACGCAATGCCGCGTTTCCCTGTCTCCGGAGCGTAAACAAATTTCACCAGATCATTCACATTTAATAACCCGGCCTGCGCTTTTAAAAGCTGTGTGAGAACCGTTGAGGTGCTTCTGCCGTCATGCGCCCGCACGGCTGCGGACAGAATGTCACGCCCAATGGCATATCCGCTTCCTTCGTCATCGATCAGATATCCGTAACCACCCGTTCGGTGTTCTTTTCCGGAACTGTTTCTGCCATAACAGATGGAGCCCGTCCCCGCGATCAGAATGATTCCGCAGGGCTGGCCAAGCGCTCCATAAAGGGCGGTCTGCTGGTCTCCCACGATCATCAGGGATCCTTCATAACCGCATTTACGAATCTGCTGCTCCAGCTGAAGTTTTACTTCGGGGTTGCTGACACCTGCGGCGCCAAGGCATAGGCAGCGGCAGTCATTCAGCAAAAAGCTGTTTTTGATTTGGCCGAAAATGTCTGTAAAAGTTTCCGAGACCGTTTCCGCCGAAACGCCGTTGTAATTTACAGGGCCGGCAAGAAACCGGTGCAGGATTTTTCCGGAGACGCTGTACAGAACAACGGCAGTTTTTGTTCCTCCGCCGTCCATTCCGATCACATATTGTTCCATGATTTCATATCCCTTTTGGTTGTTTTATTCTTTATTCTTCCTCGTATATCAGATACTTCTGAACCTGTTTCTGAAAGGCCAAACTGTCCGTGTGGAAGGCCGACAGAAGTTCTTCTGCGTTGTCGACCTGCTCACCGACGATTCGGTCGCCGCCGAGCAGATCAATGGCCCGACGTTTTCCTCCGTTTACCGGCGGCAGAAAAGCAAATTCGGAGTCTTCTCTGCAGCATTCATCCAGGAGCCGGATTCCCACATCCACGGGTTGGATTGCATGGCGGTCCGTAATATGTATCTGTACGCCTTCGCAGGGAATATCTTTATGCTTTGATGTGGTAGGACTGAAATATGCCGGGCGGAACCAGACGCCCGGCAGGTGCTTGCGGTTCATTTCACGCGCCAGCCGGGGTGCATCTGCGGACGGAGCACCGATGACTTCAAACGGATTTGCCGTGCCACGTCCCTCCGAATAGTTTGTCCCTTCAAACAGGCACATTCCCGGGTAAAGCAGAGCAGACTCAAAACGTGGAATATTCAGGCTCGGCGGAACCCATACGCCGCCATAGTCCGGAAACTGCATACTGCGTTTCCAGCCGGAGCAGGGAATGATATGAAGGTCGCAGTTCAAATTCATCTGTTCATTTGCCATCCGAGCAAATTCTCCAACCGTCAGACCGTAGCGCATACAAAGCGGGTAGCCGCCAACAAAAGACTTGTAATTTTCTTTTAAAATATTGCCTTCGACGGTAATACCGCCCAGCGGGTCAGGACGATCCAGAACAATAAAAGTTTTTCCAGCCGCCGCGCAGTCTTCCAAAGCGTAAAGCATGGTATAGAGAAAAGTATAATAGCGCGCTCCAACATCCTGAATATCATAAACGACGGTATCCACCTGATTCAGCATTTCAGGCGTTAAACGCTTTGAGTTTTTCCGGTACAGGCTGTAAACCGGAACGCCTGTTTCCTTATCGGTATAAGATTCCACCAAGTCGCCGGCGGCCATGTCGCCGCGCACTCCGTGTTCCGGGGAAAACAGCGCACTAAGTCCGTATTTTTCATGGAGTATATCGATTGTTGTTTCACCGGAGCGGTTCAGTCCGGTTGGAGAAGTGATCAGACCAAGCCGTTTGCCCTGAAAAAGCTCACAGTATTGCTCCAGCCGGTCAACTCCATTTAGCAGAGTCATAGATTGGATGTTCCTTTCTTTTAAACTTAGAAAAATATTTTGGTAATTTATTATATACTAAAAATAAATTTCATGAAAGAGGCAAATAACCCCCTTCTTTTCGTTTCTCGCACTCGGCAAAAATCGGTTAATAAAGATGCTTGTGCTTATTAATCAGAACATTATGAGTCTTAATCAGATATTTCTTTACATTTTCATAATCCGCGCTTGCAACTCCAGCGAAAAGAATATCGATAATATCCAGCATAGCAATCCGAGAGCCCATGGCACCGCTGCGGATGGTAATTTCCGGTGTTGAAATGCTGAGGACCAAATCAGCCTGGCTGGCAAGGTCGCTTTTCGCGTAGCGTGTGATTGCAATGGTGGAAGCTCCGGTTTGTTTTACGACGTTCAGTGTGTCCAGAATTTCGAATGTATCGCCGGAATTGGAAATCAGCACGGCAACGTCGCTGGGGTGGAGAAGACTTGCCGCCGTAAGCTGCGAATGCCCGTCCGTGTATGCAAAGCAGTATTTCCCGATTCGTGTGAATTTCTGCTGTGCGTCCATGCAGACCAGACCAGAAGCTCCCAGACCATAAAAATCAATTCGGTTCGTGTGCTTTAAAAGCTCTACGGAACGCGCAATGGCACGGCGGTCGATCACACTCATGGTATCCTGAATCGACTTGCAGTTTGTAAAAGAAACATTGTCAATAATCGTAGAGAGGTCGTCGCCCGGGCGGATATCGGTGTATTCGCTTTGCTCCTTGTCAACGGAACCGAGCGCTGCTGAAATTGCAACGATAAAATCCCGGTAACCACGATAACCCAGGGACTTACAGAACCGCAGGACGGACGCGTCGCTTGTATGACTCTTCTGCGCAAGATCTTTAATGGAGAGCTGAGGAATTTCACTGCGGTTTTCAAGAATATACTCGAGAATCATTCTCTCAATTGGCGTCATCGTATTACGAAGCTCGCGGAGTTTAATAAAGATGTTGTTACTAATCGCCATAAGCAAGCCTTCTTTATTGTATATTGTAAAAAACTTTATAACCCTATCATAGCGGACAACCCGATCCAATGCAAGATCATTTTATAAAATTTTCCGATAAATCAATTCTGCATGGTACATAGCAGAGGATTAAATTGTTACGTGGTTATTCTCCATAAAGTTGGTACGGCTTTGTCCTTTCAATGAATTCACTGCTTTCTTTGTGATATTCCTCAAGAATTTCCTTTGCAGTGAGATTGGAGCCCCTGAAAATCGTATCTCCAGAAAGCGAATCAATTTTAAACGTATCTCCATCTTGGGATTTTACAAATTTAAATTCTTCATATTCCCTGCGTAAAAGGCATACAAGATTGACTCCGATATCGACAGGACGCACTGCGCGGCGGTCTGTTATATGAATTTGAATGCCAGCGCACTGTTTGCCCTGATGCTTTGACATGGCCGGTGTGAAATATGCCGGGCGAAACCAAACACCGGGAAGATTTCTGCCGTTCATTTCATCCGCCAGCCTTTGCGCATTGATAAAAGGGGCGCCGATTGTTTCAAACGGCGTGGCGGTGCCGCGCCCTTCCGATATGTTTGTCGCTTCCAGAAGACATATGCCCGAATAGATCAGCGCAGAGACAAAATGCGGTATATTGGGGCTCGGCGGAACCCAAACCGTTCCATAGTCTGGAAACTGCATGCCGCGCGCCCAGCCTTCACAAGGGATAACATGGAGATCGCAGCCGAGCTTTTCTTCATTGTTCGCCATAACTGCAAATTCTCCAACCGTAAGGCCATAGCGCATGCAGAGAGGGTAGGCACCTACGAAAGATTTGCACTTTTCCCTCAAAATGTTACCCTCGACCGTTTTACCGCCTAGAGGGTTTGGCCGATCGAGAATAATAAACGGTTTACCGGCTTTTGCGCAATCTTCCAAAGCGTAAAGCATGGTATAAATAAACGTATAAAATCTCGCGCCAACATCCTGAATATCATAAACAACCGCATCAACTTGAGAAAGCATTTCCTCGGTCAGGCGTTTCGAGTCTTTCCGGTAAAGGCTGTAGACGGTTATACCGGTTTCCTCATCCTTATATGTATCTACGAGAGCGCCTGCCTCACAGCTTCCCCGGACACCGTGCTCAGGTGCAAAGAGAGCGCTCAACCCGTATTTTTTATGGAGAATATCAATTGTAGTTTTTCCGCTTGCGGAAAGACCTGTTGGTGTAGTAATAAGGCCAAGCCGTTTTCCTTGAAACAGGCTGCTGTATTCGTCAATTCTGTCTATACCGTTCTTAATCATCCGATTGTCCATCCCTTTATCGGTACATCCCTTTTCGTTTTGACTGTTTTCTTTAGTCTATCGATTCGTTTCGGCAATGTCAATAATTTTTAAAACTGTCTATCAAAAAAAATATTATATTTAATTGAATTCATTAAAAAAGATAATATTATAATTAAAATTTGAAGAAGGTACTTATTTTCTTCAATTTTTAACATATACCCCATAAAAATTTCAAAATAACTCTTTACTAAATCTAAATCGGAATAAAAGAAAATAAAATAAAGAAAAAGCACAATAAAAAAAAATATCAATATAAAAAATTGTATTGACAATAAATTTCAAAAGCGATATACTGTAGGCAGTACAAAAACAATATTATTACAGCTCATTTATATTTATTTTTGGATAATATGACGAACTGACCGAAGGGATGCTCTCTATGACAGAAATGAATTTGAGATTGAAAATTGGACAAAGACTCGTTACTGGCCTTCCGGGAACGGAATTAAATGATGAGTTCGTAGATCTCGTAAAAGAATATAAAATTTCCAATGTTATTCTTTTTGATCGAAACGTTGAGAGCAGCAGCCAGCTTAAAAAGCTCTGCGCGGATATACAGAAGCTCGTGAAAGAGCAGACCGGGCATTTCGCTTTCATTTCAATCGATCAGGAAGGCGGCGTGGTGACGCGCATGCCTAAGGATTTGTATTCGATGCCTGGTTCAATGGCGCTTGCGGCTACCGGTAAGCCGGAAAATGCCTACACTGCCGGATTGATTACAGCAAAAGAACTCCGTTCCCTCGGAATCAACTTTAACCTTGCACCTGTATTGGATGTCAATACCAATAAGAACAACCCGGTCATTGGTGTTCGCAGTTATGGCAGTACGCCGGATGTCGTCATAAAATATGGCCTTGAAATGATCAGGGGCCTTACCGATGGGGGCGTCCTTTGCTCCGCAAAACATTTTCCGGGCCACGGTGATACCGATGTTGATTCTCATCTCGATCTGCCATGCGTAAACAAGCCTATGGAAGATTTGGAAAGAGTTGAGTTTTATCCGTTTAAGGCGGCAATTGATGCTGGAATCCCTTCAATCATGTCGACACATATTCTCTTTCCTGCTATTGAAAAGCAAAAATTACCGGCCACCATGTCAAGAACCATTATTACGGACTTGCTGAAAGGGCGGCTTGGATTTAAGGGGCTTGTTATTTCGGATTGTCTTGAAATGCAGGCCATACAAAAGTTTTACGGAACCGCGAACGGCGCTGTTGCCGCGGCGAAAGCAGGGATAGATCTTATCCTGATTTCACATACGCCGTCACTCGTCAGGGAAGCGGTTGCCGCAATTGAAAAAGCAATTGAAAACGGTGAAATCAGTCAAAAAGAAATGGATGAGTCAGTCGAAAAAATCCTTTCTTATAAAGCCACTTATGCAGACAAAAAAGAAGAAAAATTAAACTGCGAAGAATACCGTGCAACGGTTGAAAAGCTCATACAAGAGTCCATAACACTTGTAAACAGCCCGAACGGCACAATAGCGGATTTGGGCGAAAAGCCTCTCTTTGTCGGCAGTATTTCAAACCGTGCAACGGTTGCTTCCAGTGATGTCGATAAAAGCCTGTGTTTCCCCAAATATATGGCGGAAAAATTCAAATGCTCCTATATACAATCGGCGATTGACCCGGACGACAATGAAATAAAAGAGATTCTGGGTAAGACCAAAGGATTTAGCTGCATTGTATTCGGTACATACAACGGAAACAGAAACAAAGGGCAGGTAAAGCTTGCAAACGCACTGATTAATACTGGAATGCCAACGATTGTAGTTTCTCTGCGCGACCCGTACGATCTTGGCCATATCGATAAAAAAGCATCTATGCTTGCGGCTTATGAATATTCACCGAGAAGTTTTGATGCAGTCGCCAATGTGCTTAGCGGCAGAAAAAAGGCAACGGGCCGCATTACAGTTTCACTCTGATTCGGTTTGTTCATATTTTTGGGTGCGAAAGGATGTTCATATCATGTTTGAAAAATCGGTAACCATGGTTGAAGAAGGGCTGGGGAAATACTTCCCTTCAGCCGCTCTTGCAATTGGGGTTAGAAATAAGATCTTTGTAAAGAAAACATGGGGCGAGACCTCAATTTATGGCGACGGAGAAAAGATCAATTTTGATACATTGTATGACATGGCGAGCCTCTCAAAGGTAGTTGGCACGACAATGGTCGCCCTGAAATTTATTGAGGACGGAAAGCTTTGCATTGACGATACTGTGGGCAGCTTCTTTAAAGCGCCGGATGATAAAAAAGATATTACAATTTTGCGGCTGATGACGCATACAAGCGGACTACCGGCCAGCTTTTTACTGAGCGAGTGCACCAACAGCCCGGCTGGCGTGCCGGATGCAATTTTGAATCATGCGCTTGCAGTTCCTGTTGGCAGCCAGACAATATACAGTTGTATGGGATTTATCCTTCTTGCGAAAATCCTTGAAAAAATCGGAAATGCTCCGCTTGACGAGCTAGCGCAAAAATATGTGTTTGACCCTCTCAATATGAAGAGTACAACTTACCATCCGCAAGGCTCCGCTGCCTGCACCGAATTTGACAAAGAGTCCGGAAAGTGCCTGTGCGGAGTTGTTCATGATGAAAACTCCAGGTTCCAAAAAGGCGTAAGCGGTAACGCGGGCCTTTTCAGTTCCTTGAATGATATGATAAAATATGCAACAATGCTTGCGTGTGACGGCGTTTTTGACGGCCGTATCTATTTGAGTCATGCGATGCTTGCCGCTGCAGTACATAATTATACAGAAGGCTGTTCCGAGCATCGTGGTTTGGGCTTTGCTCTTTCCTCTGACAATTGTTTCTTAGGCACCACATTTTCCAGAAAAGCATTCGGTCACACCGGCTTTACCGGTACATCGATTGCGGTAGACCCTGAGAGCGGTCTCTATGTCGTACTGCTTACAAACAGGGTTCACCCATCGCGCGACAACAATACGATTGTCAGGTTCCGCAGACTGTTTCACAACTGCATAGGAGCAGAGTATTCGAGATATATGCAGGAAACAAAATATCTTAACTACTGATTCTCATCATTATATGGGTCTGTCGACAATATAAAACTTGACCCGCCAAGAAGGAAGTAAAGGCGTGCATCAACTTAAAAAAATCTCACTATATCGTTTCCTTCTCATCGTAGTCTTAGAATCAGCCTCATCAAATTTTATCCTGCCAGTTACGCCTACAATAATCAAGAATCTTAATTTACCGGATTCCCTGTTTGGCCTTTCCTATGCGGGCATGTCGCTTTCCTGTTTTCTGTTTGCACCTTTCTGGGCAAAAATCAGCAACAAGATAGGCAGGGTTAATGTATATGCTACCGGATGCATTGGTTACGCGCTTGCGCAGGTTATGTTCTGTTTTTCGACGACATACGCGTTAATCATGGCGGCAAGAATTATTTCTGGCGTATTTATCGGCGCAATCAATGTAATTCATCTTGCTTATCTAATCGACATTTCCAGCAAAGATGATGTTGGCAAAAATGTTATAACCATGTCGACTCTGGTTTCGGTTTCCTGCACGTTCGGCTACCTGGTGGGCGGAGTTATGGGAGACTGTTCCATATTCTGGACCTTTATGTTCCAGATCCTGATACTGGCGGGCTGCGGTGCGGCTCTCTTTGTATTTGTCAAAGATGCATACGACTATAAATGCAATGAGAACGGAATCACATTTAAGGATATTAACCCGTTTTCATCCATGCTTGACTGCAGAAAAATTATGAACCGCACGGTTGTTATCTGGATGTCAGCGTTTTTTCTGTTATGGATTTCCAACACGGCCTGTGATCAGTGCTTTAATTTCTACCTAAAAGACCAATTCAACTTTCCTCCTTCCTATAATGGGTATCTGAAAGCTCTCATGGGCGTTATTACTCTCCTCGTGAATTTCACCTTGTGCCGCATGATCGTCAGGAAAAATAATATCAGGCGTTCGTTTGGCGTGAATCTGCTTCTCTGTGCGGCGCCGATCATAATCATGCTTTTCTCCAAGAATATTATTGTATTTCTTGTTGCCTATATTGTTTACTTTGCTTTTAACGCGATTAACACTACCCTTCAGCAGTCAGTTGTTTCCAACATGGAGGACCAGAAAAGCAGCGCAGAAGTAGTAGCATTTTACAACTCCGTTCAATCCTTGGGAAGCGTAATAGGGGCTGCCGCAGCAGGGCTGATTTATGGAATTAGCAGTACTTCGTCTTTTGTATTCGGCTGTGTACTGATAATTGCAGCGGTATTTATGATGGGGGTTGATGCAGCGGTAAAAAGAAAGCCAAGTAATTCTTTATAGATAAAAGCTTCCGCAGTTAGAATTTTATAAAAAGGAGAACCGCGTAATGGTGGAGAGTGTAGACAAAAGTACCACATTAAAAACAGCTAAGACAAAGAAAAGATCCAAAAAGTTCAACAGGGACGACCTTGAGCTCACAATACTTGCATCGCCTGCAACCATTGTAATTCTCGTTTTATGCTATTTGCCCATGTTTGGTGTCATTATAGCGTTCAAAAATTTTCAGCTTGCCGGTGATAACTTTATTCTTGACTTATTCAACAGCCCATGGTGCGGGTTTGACAACTTCAAGTACTTGTTCTCATCACAGGATGCCTGGATTATCATTCGAAATACCGTGGGATACAACGTCATCTTTATATTGCTTGGCGTGGTGATTCAGGTAGTTCTGGCAATGATGCTTTCGGAACTTCTTAACCACTTTATGGCGAAAACATACCAAACAATTATGATGATGCCTTATTTCCTTTCATGGATTGTCGTAGGTACGTTTGTTTATGCTTTTCTGGAACCCGGGCACGGGCTTGTCAACAGCGTTTTAAAGGCTTTAAATCTCGGTACGGTCTCCTGGTACACAGATGTTAAGTCCTGGCCTTATATCATTACTTTCCTCGCATTGTGGAAAGGATTTGGGTATGGAACGGTTTTGTATCTGGCCGCAATCACCGGTATTGACAAATCACTTTATGAGGCTGCCCGTATTGATGGAGCTTCCAAAATTCAGCAGGCAAGATATGTAACGCTTCCTGGAATTAAAACAGTTGTGGTCATTCTTTTGATTCTTTCCGTAGGCAGCATCTTCGGCGGTGATATGGGCTTGTTCTATATTGTGCCGAGACAGTCGGGTGCTCTTTACGACGCGACGCAGATCATAGATACATATGTTTACAGAGCGCTCTCCGGTACAGGCAATATCGGCATGAGTTCCGCAGCAGCATTTTTCCAGTCGGTCTGCGGATGCATCATGGTGGTCGTAACTAACCTCGTTGTTCGGAAAATTGATCCGGACAGCTCATTGTTCTAAGAAGGAGGAGAAGAAAACGATGCATAGTAGTATTGCCGGTAACGAAATTAAAAAATCAACTAATATCGTGTTCAACATAGTTTTTATCATCCTGTCAATTATCTGTATTGTTCCATTGATTTTCGTTATTTCAATCTCCTTCAGCAGTGAGAATTCCGTGGTGACCTACGGGTATTCCCTTTGGCCCAGAGAATGGTCGCTGAGCGCATACCAGTATGTCGTTGCTCAGTCAACACAACTGTTGGATGCATATGGCATTTCAATTTTTACTACCGTAGTCGGTACGCTGCTCGGCATATTTTTAAATTCCAGTATGGGGTATGTCCTTTCCAGAAGGAATTATAAATTCAATAAGTTCTTTACATACATGATCTTGATTACCATGCTTTTTAACGGCGGAATGATTTCCTTCTATCTTGTTGTATCGCGCTTTTTGAATTTAAACGATAATGTTCTGGCACTGATACTTCCCGGCTCGGTTTCAGCTTTCAACATCATTGTCATGCGTACATTTATTAGACAGTCGGTGCCGGATTCATGCATTGAGTCGGCAAGCATCGACGGTGCGAGCCAGTTGAAAATATTCTTCCGTATTGTCATGCCGATGTCGTTGCCGGCAATGGCTACCATCGGACTTTTTATGACGATTTTTTATTGGAACTCATGGTTCAATGCCATGCTGTTTATTAATGACCCTGCACTCATGCCGCTGCAGGAGTTTATGATGAACATTCTGCAGAACATTCAATTCCTGGCGCAGAATATGTCTGCAATGGGGAGCAACTCGATGGATGCCTTAAGCAACCTGCCGCAGCAGACGGCGCAGATGGCCATTGTTGTTTTATCAACTCTTCCAATTGTGTGCTCGTATCCGTTCTTCCAGAGGTATTTTATTTCCGGCCTTACAATAGGCGCAGTAAAGGGCTAACTCTGTATGGGATTTATTAGAACACAGTTTAAAATTGTTTTAATAAGCCTGTAACAATAAAAGGAGGATCTATTATGAAAAAGCAACACAGATTTAAAAAAGCAGTTTCAGTAGCTCTGGCAGTACTGTCTGCAGCGACAATCCTCGGAATGTCGGGATGCAGTCAGAAAACAGCCACTGCCGGCGGCACGACAGACAACAAACCGGTAAAAGTAACATGGTGGATGGCCGGGCCGAATCAGCCGGATCTCCCCAAGGTCCTTGCAAAGCTTAATCCGATTCTTGAGAAGAAAATCGGTGTCGACCTTGACTTAAAGTTTGTTGACTACGGCAGCTACGACGAAAAGATGAATGTTATCGTTTCAAGCGGTACCCCTTATGATATCTGCTTTACTTGTTCCTGGGCAAACGACTTCGTACAGCAGGCATACAAGGGCGCTTATCTGCCGATTGATGACCTTCTCAAAAATTACGGAAAAGATCTTACAAAGCTGATTCCAAGCTCCATCTGGAAAAGTGCAACAATCAATAACAAGATTTATGGTGTTCCGACCTATAAGGATTCCGGCAACGGCGTATTCTTCATTTTCCCGAAGAAACTTGTTGACGAAGCAAAATTTGATTACAAAAACATAAAGTCATTTGACGACATTACCCCTTACCTTGCCTATATCAAAAAGCATTATCCGAATTATACCCCTTATCCTATCTGCCCGGGCGACACAATGCTCTTTGACAACATGGACCCGATTTTCGCAGACATCCCAGTTAACATTGCTTTAAATGACAGCTCCTGCAAGGTAATCAATCCTTACAACGACCCAACCGTTAAATCACAGATTGAGACACTGCACAAATGGTATACTGCTGGCTATATCAATAAAGATGCAGCAACTGCAACCACTTACCCGAAGATCCGTCCGCTTGAGGGCGCCAGTGGCTGGCCGGATGCAGCTTCCATTTGGTCAACAGAGCAGGGCTATGAATGCGTAGTTGCCGAAAGATATCCGCTTTACCAGACAACATCATCCATTCAGGGCTCTATGAACGCAATTTCTAAAAACTCAAAGCATCCTGAAGCTGCTATGAAGCTTCTCAACCTCGTAAATACAGATCCTGAAGTAAAGAATTTGCTCGATTTCGGCATTGAAGGCGTACATTACACGAAGACCGGCGATACATCCATAAAGGTTACCAGCAAAAATTATCAGCCTGGTGCTTATGCAATTGCATCGTTCTTTGGCGGTATGTATACAACAGATCCGGCTCCGAAGGATGAATGGACAAACCTCCAGAAATATGAAGCAACAGCAAAGAACTCTGCAGCACTTGGTTTCATGGCCAACACAAACGATACAGGGCTCCAGACTCAGATGGCTGTTCTGAAAAACATCTATAAAAAGTACAAGAATGAAATTATTACAGGCAGTGTTGATCCTGATGTCTATATTCCGAAGATGAACGCAGAACTTGACAAAGCAGGTTTGCAGGACTTCATTGCAAAGATTCAAAAACAGGTTGATACTTGGAAAGCCCAGAATAAATAATTAACTCTTTCCCTAATACTTTACACGAAACTGCAAGAGATCAATGTACTTTGGCAATGGGGTCAAAGTGAAAGCATTGCTTTTGCAATTATACGCAAGGTGGCTATTTCGCATTATTCGTAACGCGTAGTTGCCGTCCGTCTACTTTGGCAGGGTTATGTATTTTTACCGGCTTCTCCGGTAACGATTCTATCCTGCCTTTGTAGTTGGACTAAAAGCGGGGAAAAGCTGGGCATAAATGCTTCAAAACAAAAAACTTTATGATTTATTGAGGTGGATTCATGGAAACCCCATTGAATTTTTTAACAACGGAAACGGTAAACGATAAGACAAAACAAATTGATCGCTGCAGTACGAAAGAGATACTGAAAATCATCAATAGTGAAGACAAACTTGTACCCGAAGCAGTCGATAAAGAGTTACCGAACATCGCCGAGGCTGTTGACAAAATCGTTCCACGGCTTAAGGCGGGCGGCAGGCTGTTTTATATCGGTGCGGGGACAAGCGGCCGTATAGGCGTGCTGGATGCATCCGAATGTCCTCCAACGTTCGGTACAGACCCGGAAATGATCCAGGGCATCATAGCCGGTGGCGATGTTGCCATAAGATCTGCGGTTGAGGGCGCTGAGGACAGCGAAGAAGGCGGTCGTCTCGCGGTTCAGAACGAGAAAATCGGCAGCAAGGATGCAATTGTGGGCATTACCGCAAGCGGAAGGACTCCGTATGTACTGGCCGCGATCAGGGAAGCGCACGCGATGGGTGCTCTTACCGTGGGCCTTTCAAACAACAAAGGCTCGGAACTTGGCAAAGTATGCGATATTGAAATATGCCCTGTAGTGGGCCCTGAGGTTATTACCGGCTCAACGAGGATGAAGGCCGGCACATCTGCAAAACTTGTATTGAACATGATCACAACAACTTCCATGATTAAGCTTGGTAAGGTTTACGGCAATCTTATGGTCGATGTTCAGGCGAATAATAAAAAGCTTTGTGAAAGAACAGTCCGCATTGTAAGGCTCGTAACATCAGTATCGGATGAAGAGGCACGCGAAGCACTGCAAAAAGCGTCCTTACGTCCAAAAGTTGCGATTGTTATGATCCTTGGCAATATGGATTGCAAAAGCGCCGAAAGAATATTGGATGAAAACGACGGGTTTATCTCAAGAGCGTTGGAGACAGCGGGTAAAAGCAAGATTAGTTGAGTAAAGGAGCAATCCTTAATGGAAATCGTTGAATTTGAAGATCGCTATTCGGATGGAGTAATCGAAATCTGGAACAAGTCCTGCGAAAATGAAATGCCTTACAAACCTTTTACCAAAGAAAGCTTTCAGCAAACATTTCTCGCCAATCCGGAATTTGATTACAAAGGTACCTTTGTGGCATTGGAGAACGATAAAGTCATTGGGTTTGCCAACGGAATTTTTCCCAGAAAACTCATGCCTGGTGAATCTGCGGAAAATGCGCCAGGATATGTTACTTTTGTGATTGTCGACCAGCAGTTTCGCGGCAAAGGAATCGGAGCGCAGCTGCTTTCCAGGGTCGAAAAATTCTTTATGGACAGCGGTAAGCATTTCGCTGCCATTCTGTTTTTCAATCCGATCAGTCTCAGCTGGTACATACCGGGAACAGATGGGCATGACCATCCCTGTTCACCAGGCGTTGATCTGGGCAGTGAAGCTTTTCCGTTTTTCATTCGTCATGGCTATTTCCTGACGACGGCCGAGAATTCCATGCATCTTGACCTTACAAACTATGAGATTCCCCAAAAAACAGCGAAGAAAATTGAGTCCCTTAAAAAAGACGGCATTACTTTTGAATACTACGACAGCAAAAAACATACCGGACTTGATGAGTTTTTTGACCATTTGGGGAACGAATACTGGCGCAAGGATATCAATGATAACATGAAACGCGAGAATCCACGGCCGGTTATTATTGCGTGTGATAAAGGCAAAGTATGCGGCTTCACCGGCCCGGTAGATAAAGAGGAAAGCGGGCGCGGGTGGTTTGCTGGGATTGGCGTAGACCCAGCGTATGAGGGCAAAGGAATTGGAACCGTTTTGTTTACACTGCTCATGAAGAACTTTAAGGAAATCGGCGTAAAATTCAGCTCACTGTATACGGGAATTGAAAACCCAGCAAGAAAAATTTATCTTCGCACCGGATTTCAGGTTGTGAAGCAATGGGGCATTATGAGAAAGGAGCTTCAGTAATGGACCGCAAAAAGCTGAAAATAATGGCATTAGGCGGGCATATCGGAGACATGGAGCTTACATGCGGCAAGCTGTTGGCAAAACATGCGGTTATGGGCGACAGCATAATGACGGTTGCGCTTACCGCAGGGGAACGCGGGGCACCGAAAAATTATCCGGTTGCTGATTTTCGTTCAATGAATGTCAAAGGCGCCGAAAAATTTGCGAAAAAGCTCGGCGGGGAATCGGTCGTATTTGATTACCGCGACGGCGAGCTCCCGGATGACGAAAAAATCAGGTTTGAAGTGTGCGATCTGATGCGGCAATTCAGGCCGGACGTTGTCATTACCCATTGGAAAAAGAGTATGCACAAAGATCATATGACCACAAGCCGTGTGGTTAACGACGGCTTGTTTTACGCTTCCCTTGGCACAATAGAACGCGAACTTGACGCATGCTGCCCAAGAGGCCCGTTTTATGCGCAAAACTGGGAGGACAGCATCGATTTTACGCCGTACATATATTTTGACGTAACAGAAGGTTACGCCTTATGGGAAGAGGCCATTAAAAATCTTTGGCTTTCTACCAATTCGTCCTTCAAATATTTAGAATATTACGATGCATTAAGCAGAGAAAACGGTGTGAGAATAGGCAGACAGCGCGCCGAAGCCTATGCCATAAATCCGGAAGGAATGCATCTGGTTTATAATTCTCTCGATAATCTCTTCGCTCCGAAACGCTGACCAAACAGGATTGGAACAAGAGATTTACTACTATAAACAGTAACTATGACAGTTCTCAATGTAATTTTAAAAAATTAGAATTATGCAAAGAATCGTTATTTTACGGTCTATGGCGCTCGGAACTAATCGGCAGATTTTGCTGATCGATATTGTGAAAAAATGAGTGAAGCTTTCTTGGCAAATACATCAGTTCTGCAAATCGTGCAAAACTGAGTACTATCCCCCAAAAATAATCAGGTGACTCCCCAAAAATTCAAGATGGTTGCCGCTGATGGGCCGAGCGTCAATAGATTTACTTGCCACAGCTGATAGATTGGATGGTTATACGAATATGAAAATAATAGAAGCAGCAGATTATCAGGACATGAGCCGAAAGGCGGCAAACATCATTTCAGCGCAGGTGATTCTGTTCCCGCGCAGCGTGCTGGGGCTTGCGACAGGCTCCACGCCGCTTGGTACCTATAAGCAGCTGATTGAGTGGTACCAGAAGGGCGATGTGGATTTCAGCGAAATACGCAGTGTGAACCTGGATGAATACTGCGGTCTCTCTCCGGAAAATCCGCAGAGTTATCATTACTATATGAATCACAATTTTTTTGCCAAGATTAACATTAGACCAGGAAACACATTTGTTCCGAACGGTCTTGCCGAGAATATCGACGCGGAATGCGCCCGGTATGACCGGCTGATTACGGAGCTCGGCGGAATCGACCTTCAGCTGCTCGGCCTTGGAAACACAGGCCACATCGGCTTCAACGAGCCGGATGAAAGCTTCGACAAAATGACCCACAAAGTCGCGCTGAAGCAGAAAACAATTCAGGACAACTCCCGCTTTTTCAAAAGCATCGATGAAGTGCCGAAATATGCGGTGACCATGGGGATTAAGGCAATCATGCAGGCCAAAAAGATTCTGCTGGTTGTCAGCGGCGCCAACAAGGCGGAAATCCTTGAGAAAACGCTTTTCGGCCCGGTTACCCCGGCAGTACCGGCTTCCATTCTTCAGCTCCACCCGAATGTAACGGTTGTGGCGGATCACGACGCAATGAAAACAGTTCGGGAGAAGCACCCTGCGAAAGGATAAATCATGATACTGAAAAATGCCGAGATTTATGATGAAAACTTTGACCTCGTAAAAGCAGACATTGCTGTAAAGGACGGAAAAATTGACCGCGTCGCTCCGAATCTCCCGGGAGATGAAAGCATTGATTTAACCGGCTGCTTAATTACGCCGGGCTTTGTGGATATCCATATCCACGGGTGCATGGGCGCCGATACCTGCGACGGTATTAGAGAAGCTGTTTCAACAATGGCAGCGCATCTTGTTGAAAACGGAGTAACTTCTTTCTGCCCGACCACCATGACGGTTTCTCCTGCGCAGATTGAAAAAGCCCTCAGCGCTGCCAAAGACTGTATGGACACCCCACCGGAAGGCGCGTCCGTGCGCGGAGTAAACATGGAAGGGCCGTATATTTCTCCGAGCCGCAGGGGCGCACAGAAGGAAGAATTTGTCCGCAAGCCGGACTGGCAGGAATTTCGGCGTATGTTCGACGGCTGCGGCGGAATCGTCAAG
Organism: Caproicibacter sp.; assembly: GCA_036260805.1. Classification (GTDB taxonomy): domain Bacteria; phylum Bacillota; class Clostridia; order Oscillospirales; family Acutalibacteraceae; genus Thermocaproicibacter. The sequence goes on along the minus strand of DATALZ010000020.1, from coordinate 168 downwards.
TTGGTCGACGTTGCGCCGGAGCGCGATGGTGCGGAAGATTTTATCCGCCATGTAAGCCAATACTGCAGGGTTTCGCTTGCGCATACCGACGCGGATTACGAACAGGCAAAGGCATCCTTTGACTGGGGTATCACGCATGTCACTCATTTATTCAACGCAATGAACGGT
>DATALZ010000004.1:0-1585 GCA_036260805.1 Caproicibacter sp. | reverse complement strand
AACTGTTAGCAAAAAAGTAAGAGTGATTGAGAGTCACGATGGTTTGGCCGCCTGTGTGACTCCCCGCTCTGTTTCACGATGCAAATCCCACTGGAGGTGGAATTTACGATGTATGCTGGAGATTACAACACATCCCGAACTTTTAACGTTTACGGTTATCTAGTGGGCCTTCTCTCTTCTGAATTCACTTTTGACTTTTCCCGCGTGGGGCGTATCCTGCCAGTACACCGAAGTACCACAAACGGGGGGTGTCGCCTGTGAGTCTTGCTGATTTCCATCTCATGGGTACGGGTGAGGCTACTTCTCCGGAGTGCAACACTGTGGTTGCCGTGAAGTACTGCAGTGATTGTGGGCAGACTGAAGCGCGTTACCATCATTGCCATAACTGGGATTGTCCTGAATGCTACTTCTGGAATGCTTCTGACTCTGCGTATGATGTTATGCAGAGGCTCATGGGTGTGCAGCGCGCTTATGCTTCTATTGGGAAGCATCCTGGTCGGGTCCTTCACGTTACTTTTTCCGTGCCTTTTTCTGAGTGGGAAGATTTCCGGCTAGATAAGGCGCGTCGGAAACTTTACAGGTTAGCTAAAATGATAGGGCTTTACGGTGGCGCGTGTGTCTTCCATGCGTACCGGATTCGAGAAGAGCTTAAAGCCCCCTTACTTGAGGCTCTTAAAGGTTCTGGCCTGATCGGCGGACTCTGGACTGGCGTGCATAAGGATCTCTTGGGTCTTGGTTCCTGGAAGTCCTATGTTGTGCTTGGGCCTCACTTCCATGTCTTGGGCTTCTATCCGCGCACTCTGGTGAAGAGCAATGTGTTCTATGAGGCTACAGGATGGACTTACAAGGCTATTGGTATCACGCAGGCTCGTAATGTCTTCAAGACTGCCCGTTATCAGCTCTCACATGTCTCTATTGACGGCAGCTCGCAGGCTATCACGTACTTCGGAATTGCAGCGTACAATATGACTTGCGTAGAGAACGTAAAGACTACTTCTTTTGAGTCCTGCCCGAAGTGCGGATCAGATAATTATTTCCTGCTCCGGTGTGGGGCGCATAGGTTCGAGCAGCTCTCTGCAGGCGTGCAGCTAATTCACGGGAAATACCAACGGATCAAGCCGGTTGATAGCGAATTGGTTTTACATGTCCGACTTGTCAAAACTGTAAAATTCTTCACGGTCCGGACTGAACAGGTGGGTCTGGCCTTGTTTGGGGTGGCCTGTTGAGCCGTGGCTATCGACGTGTTTTCTCAGTTATGCTCTTTTTTGCTCTGTTTTTACCCTGAATACACCTGTAATCATACCGTAATCATACCGTAATCATACGGTAATCATACCGTAATCATACGGAAATCATATGGTAGTCACCTATTATGGTCTTGTTTGCGTAATAACGATGTTATTACATCCTTTTTGTTGTTTGCGGGTGTGCGGGCAAATGACTAGACAAAAACAGGGTTTTCTGGGTTTTTTGACTTCGTAGTTTATAAATATGATGACCGTCATGAGGTCTAAATGGAAAACTAGTATGAAAGTCGCCCACGAAGCACCGGAAATGTTGTCGCGGGCGGCTTGGAGTTGATACA
>DATALZ010000061.1:0-2294 GCA_036260805.1 Caproicibacter sp. | reverse complement strand
GGGGAAAGAGGGATTGCGGATTTGTAGATACCACCTGTACTTTGCATGGCGATGGCGTTTGGGGTGTTTGTGAATCTTAGTATTTTTTTAGAGATAAGGTGTCAGTCTTCCTTTGACTGTGCAAGTGAATCATCCATCGCGGTATGTATACTTGACCTAGAAGAGCAGATTCACTCTCTAGACCCTGCGACATTCCTTCCCCTTATTTTCCCGGTTTTCAATGCTTCTTTCCACCATCAAAAACATCTGTCTCACCAGATATCCCAGCATTGCCCCGTCAGCGCATGATCTAAGTCAAACATCGAGCTATCACCATGGAGTCTGGTTCCTGGAAATCCGATCGCCGATCTCGCCGGCCGCCTGCGCCGCTTGATGACTATCATATGCGAAAAGAAGAAGAGGGCATGAGCCCTGTGCAATGCGCTGGGGCGGCTGCGCTGAGGAGGCAGGAGGAATATATGAGGGAGATGGCGGTGAAGGAGGCGGCGGCGGGAAAGAAAGATGAGATGAGGGAGGAGAAGCTGGGGAGACGTAGATGCGAGGGGGATAGGAAGGGGAAGGGGAAGGGGAAGCAGAAGGATGGAGATGAGGATGCGGAGTCAATGAAGAATCGAGCATTCTCCATCAGAAACATCAAGGGAGCTTTCAGAGACAAGTTGGAGAGGGCGAGGAACAAGCTTGAAAGAACGACGGATAAGCCATGGAAGAAAACAAAGTTTGCGAGGTCGAATTCGGGGCCGGAGGGAGAGCGGGAGAGGGATGATGATGTATCTTTGATGAGTGGCGACTTAGGAGAGGAGAGGGAAAGAGGAAATGCCGAGCATGGAGCGGATGCGCATGAGCACGAGCTGAGAGAAGCAAGGTGGAAAGCAACACAGAAAAATAGGAAGAAAAGGAGATATACGAGGAAAGAAGATAGACGGGGGAGGAGGAGATATAGGGATGGAGAGGGAAGTGAGAGTCGCAGTGAGAGCGAGGAGAGGAACGGGAGGAGTTATCATATTAGTTATGGCCCGGCGGGGGCTTGGGGATGTGTGGTTATGTGATGAACCTCCAGTCTTGAAATTCTCCGTCATCGGGTTTATATCACGAGTATCTTTTTGAAATACAAACCTCATACCTACGAAATTGAGAAGATGATACTCAGTATGGCCACAGATGGTGTTTATGTTTCGGATTCGGTTCCCCGCATCCCCCTTGACCGAGGCTCATCAACCCCGCATTGCAACTGTGGGGTATGGGGACGGATCTCCAACGGCCGGTCCGTGAATACCTGACGGCTGTCAATCTCCGCTATCTCATCAACCCCTATGTCTCCTCGACTCCCAAAAAGTCATTTCCCTCCTTTCTCTCTCTCCATTCCATAATCCCATCCCTTAATGTCCTCTTTCCCCGGTTTCCCAGGCTACTCCCTCGCAAACTTCCCCTGTCCCGTCCTCATCTACCAACGACCCTCTCTTATTGATCGTCGGCAGAAAATGGCCTTTCAAACGCCCCAACCGAATGTGCAGGATGCGATTGTATCGTTTCCGACGAAGAACATCATGCTAGTGACGCTGAATCGGCCGAAATCACTCAATTGCATCAATAGCACTGGAAATCATGAATTGGACGCGTTGTGGAAGTGGTTGGATGACGAACCAAGCTTGCGGGTCGGCATTATCACCGGTGCTGGGCGGGCGTTCTGTGCAGGCGCCGATTTGAAAGAGTGTGTTATAATGATCTTACTTGATCCGTCTCCCTTCACTTGCATCACAAGCACATCTTCACCTCTCAAATTTCTCACACGATCTGAACCACCTACATCAGCTAACCACGCCTAGATGGGACAACAACAGCAGCGCCCCCGACGCCCGTCCCATGATGCCTCCCTCGGGCTTCGCGGGCCTCTCGCGGCGCAACGGCAAGAAACCCGTGATCGCAGCCGTCAACGGGCTCTGCCACGGCGGCGGCACCGAGGCCATCATCAACTGCGACATTGTGATCGCCTCATCCTCAGCACAATTCGCACTCCCCGAGGTAAAGCGCGGGGTCGTGGCGCTGGCGGGAGCCTTGCCGCGCCTCGTGCGCACTGTCGGCCGCCAGAGGGCGATGGAGATGGCGCTGACGGGGCGGACGGTGGGGGCGGAGGAGGCGGAGAGGTGGGGGTTGGTTGATGAGGATGGGACAGGGGAAGTTTGCGAGAGAGTAGCCTGGGAAACCGGGGTAAGAGGACATTAAGGAATGGGATTATGGAGAGGAGAGAGAGAAAGGAGGGAAATAACTTTTTGGGAGTCGAGGAGACATAGGCATTG
>DATALZ010000086.1:0-8552 GCA_036260805.1 Caproicibacter sp. | reverse complement strand
GTTACTCAGAAAAATCCGGAGCAGGCGCTGCTTCGCTGCGCAAAGGATGATCCTGAATCCTTCCATATTACATTTATGCAGAAAAAAGCAGTATGCTCTTTCGAACATACTGCTTTTGGTGGGAGAGGATGGATTCGGACCATCGAAGCTATAAAGCAACAGATTTACAGTCTGCCCCCTTTGGCCACTCGGGAACTCTCCCATATTTACTTTATGTTATGCACAGCGAAGGAAATTATCCTCGCTGTGCATACATGGAGCTGGCAGACGGACTTGAACCCCCGACCTGCTGATTACAAATCAGCTGCTCTACCAACTGAGCTACGCCAGCATTTTTACAGCGCTTAAGTATAATACCATGTTCTTTACCGAATGTCAAGACTTTTTGAAAAAAGCGGTCACAATGCGGCAAACGGGAGGAATACATGGCGGCAGACCGCCGGATACTGCCCTCGCAAACGCATGATTTTCTTCCCTCTCAGTGACTTTCAGCAGTTCACATTGGTGGCGGTCAGCGCAGAACTCGTGGATACCATGGATACCGTAGCTTAAAGTAAGTATCTATCTGTTAACAGATTACATTCTTTTTTATTGTCTGAAAGAACTCAGATCCAAAATGGTTGGGTTCTTGCTGTTTTATTATTGATATATTTGGCGCATAACAGATTAAGATCTGTGTAATTGTAAACATTTTATGAATTGTGAGGATATTTTCATATAATTATACAAAAAGGATTCATTTGTTAGAATCCTGTCAGAGGCGAGTGCTATACTGAATTTACAATGGAATTTTTGTAGGTTGATACCGATTTGCCGAAAGCGGACGGAAAAGTTTTATTCGAAAAATACGCCATATGGCGGATTTACAACCGGAATTTTCCGCTGTAAAATTGCAGTATGAGATTTTTGCACCTAATTTACTGTAAGTTTATTCGGCTGTGTTGGCAAGCCATTCAATAAGAAGGAGAGAAAAACATGAGCAGGAATCCAATTGGGCAAAGAGCGTTATCTTTATTATTAAGTCTTACGCTGGTACTCGGCATTTTCGGGGTGGATACGGTGGGCGCGTACGCCGCGCAGAGCAGTATTCCGACGGTGCTGTACCTTGACAGCGGTGACATCCTCATCACCGACAGCGGGTATTCCGTGGGAGGCGGCCCCATCGCCGCACAAGACCCGTCGGACAGCGGCTATCGAATTACGCAGAATGGTAACGGCACAATCCAGCACACCATTACCGTCCAAGGCGGCACGCAGGACATCACGGTTGAAAATATCAACATCAACGTTTCGGGAACAAGCAACGCCTGCGCGTTCTCCATTGCGAAGGGCGCGGCGGTGAATCTTACGCTGGAAGGGCAGAATATGCTGAAAAGCGGCGATTATTGTGCCGGGCTGCAAGTACCTGGTGACGCGAGCGCCCCGACAGACACAACGAAAAACGCTTCGCTGACCGTTACGGACGCAAGCACCGGTTCGCTGAATGTCACCGGCGGCTCGTGTGGCGCAGGGATCGGCGGAGGCAGGTACGGCTCGGGAGGCAGCATTACGATAAACGGCGGCACCGTTACGGCAAACAGCGGCTATAACGGCGCGGGGATCGGCGGCGGCTACACCAACATCGGCGGCTCGGGCGGCACCATCACGGTCACCGGCGGTACCGTCACGGCAACCGGCAATAATGGCGCGGGGATCGGCGGCGGCTGGGCTGGCGGCTGGGATTTCTCAGACTGCAGCGTCACAATCAGCGGTGGTAGCGTCACGGCGACCGGCGGCGATAACAGCGCGGGCATCGGCAGCAGCGGCGGCAGAAACTGCGTGGGCAGCGGCGTAACCATTTCCGGCGGCAGTGTCACGGCGACCGGCGGCAACAGTGCCGCCGGCATCGGTGGCGGTGAAGGCTGCATGGGCGACACTGTAAAGATTTCCGGCACAGGTACGTTTGTGACCGCCAAAGGAAATGGAGGGAAGGATATTGGTTCCGGCAACGGCAACAATAGCGGCGGCAGTCTTTCCGTTTTGGACGGCGCAACCGTGACCATGCAGAACAGCAATCCTTCCCTGAATACGGATGCCAGCACAGACTATAAAAATTGCCAAATCGTCATCGGCGGCACCGAAACGAAATATGATAAGGACGGGAACGTGTCCTCAACACAGCGGGTGCTGTACCTCGACAGCGGCGATATCGTCATTACAGAAACCGGGTACTCCGTGAACAATGGGACTGAGATTCCCTATGTCGGTGGCTATTGGATTACGCAGAATGGGAATGGCGAAGTCCAGCATTCCATCACCGTCCATAGCGGCACACAGAATATTACGCTTTGCAACGTGCATGCCAGACCTAACCACAACAGCGCATTTGAAGTGGAATCCGGCTTGGAAGCCGACATTACGCTCGTTGGCAGCAATTCGCTTGACACAAGCGGAAGCTCCAGTCATCGCGCTGGCCTTGCGGTAAATGCTGGCAACACGGTGCATATCTCGGGAAGCGGCTCCCTAACGGCAACCGGTAATGTGGGTAGTGCGGGCATCGGCGGAGACAATTGTCAAAGCTGTGGTATCGTAGAAATTTCAGGTGGCACGGTTACGGCAAACGGTGAAAATGGCAGCGCGGGCATCGGCGGCGGCGCAAACGGTACGGGTGGCAACATAACGATTTCCGGCGGCACCGTCATAGCAAATGGTAATAATTGCGGCGCGGGTATCGGCGGCGGTGTAGGCGGCGCAGGCGGCACCATTACCGTCAGCGGCGGAAGCGTCACGGCAACCGGAGGGGACGGCAGTGCGGGTATCGGCGGCGGCTTTAAAGGCGCGGGCGGCACCATTACCGTCAGCGGCGGAAGCGTCACGGCAACCGGCGGGGACAACGGCGCGGGTATTGGCGGCGGCTATGGAGGCGCGGGCGGCACCTTGACCATTTCCGGCCCGTACACGGATGTTACCGCCAAGGGGCAGAACGGCGGCAGGGACATTGGTTCCGGTAATAATAACAGCAACGGCGGCAGCCTTGCAGTTTCAGGCGGCGCAGCCGTGGCCATGCTGAACAGCGATTCTTCCTTTAATACGAATGCGGTCAATCCGGATACACAATCTGCGCCGCCGAAATACAGAAACTGCCAAATTATTACCGGCAGCACCGGAAAAGAATATGACGGCAGCGGGAACGTATCCTCAACACGGCCGGTGCTGTACCTTGACGATGGCGACATTGAGATTACAGACACGGGGGCTACGGTGGGCGGGAGTTCCGTTCAACGCGGTCCGCAGAACAGCGGATACCTCATTACGCAGAAGAACAGCGGCACAATTCAGCATTCCATCGCCGTGCAGAGCGGCACACAGAATATTACGCTTCGAGACGTCCATGCCAAGCCTGCCCACGCTGCCGCGTTCGAAGTGGGAAGCCCTCAAGCCTTCGCGGAAGCGGACATTACGCTCGTTGGCAGCAATTCACTTGACACAAGCGGAAGCTCCAGTAATCGCGCTGGCCTTGCGGTAAATGCTGGCAACACGGTGCATATCTCGGAAAGCGGCTCCCTAACGGCAACCGGTAATCTGGGTAGTGCGGGCATCGGCGGAAATTACCTTAATAGTTGTGGAACCGTTGAAATTTCCGGCGGCACCATCACGGCAAACGGCGCGGACTGCAGCGCGGGCATCGGCGGCGGCTCAGGCGGTGCGGGTGGCAACATTACGATCACCGGCGGCACCGTCAATGCGACCGGCGGCAATAGCGGCGCGGGCATCGGCGGCGGAGAATCCGGCGCGGGCGGCACGATTAAAATCACCGGCGGCACCGTCATAGCAAACGGTGGTCGATATGCCGCGGGCATCGGCGGCGGTTCTTGTGGCTCGAGCGGCACCGTGACCATTTCCGGCCTGGACACGGAAGTTACCGCCAAGGGGCAGAACAGCGGCTATGACATCGGTTCCGGCTACGGCAGCACCGGCGGTGGCACCCTGACCGTGGGTGACAGCAATACGGCGGAACCGCTTCCCAACGTGGAACTGCTTTCGGCGGGAACGAACGCGGCTAATCCGGACACCAGCCGTCCGCAGTTCATGAACAGCGTGATTCTGGGCACGGGCGCGAAAGACGCAAGCGGCAAAGATATCAGCGGTTGTTACGACAAGAATGGCAAACTACGGCTGAACATTACCATGCCGACGCCATCCATCGTAAAAGTCGGTGAATCGGTTACGCTATGTGCGACCATAAAAAGATATTATTTCAACGACACGGTGACACTTCCGGGAGCCGTTCAATTCACCACCGGAAGCGGCAAAATGCTTGGATCTTCTCCAGTGACAAACGGCATGGCGCAGACAAACTGGACACCGACGGACGGAAATGAGGTTTGGCTGACAGCTGTTTATATTCCGGCAGCAAATGACCGCTATGCGCAGGCGGATTCCGTAACAATTGGTTACACACCGGGAAAAATAACTTCAGTCGTTTCTGCAAAACCGACAGCTTCCCAAATAAATTATGGCTCAAAGCTTTCCATGTCCACTCTGACTGGTGGGAGCATGGTGGACACGAATGGTGCGGCAGTTCACGGCAAATTTGAGTGGGCGGTCCCGGATACGGTGGTAACGGCATCCGGCAATTACAATGTAATTTTCATACCAAACGACACAACGGATTACAACCAGGTTGGCGGCATCATGGTTCCGGTTACCGTCACGGCGGAATCTCCGTCGGCAGGTTCTTTCTCTCCAACTCTGCCGTCCAGTTTGACAGATGCTGCTGTCGGGGTAGAGGCTGACCTTTCTGGCGCAACGTTCCCGTCGTACGTTAGCTCAATTTCGCTCTCCGTCACAAAACCAGCGCGGGACGACAGACAGACGGCAGATTTCAGTACCTCTCTGCTTGCGGGTCCAAGTACAGGCGTCATCAATATTCCGGAACTGCGTAATATTTCTCTGCTTGACCAGAATGGAAGTCCGGTTTCCTTTACCGGTACTGTTCGGGTGAAAATTCCGCTTCCGGCCGGTGTTCGCGGTACGCCGCGTGTTTTCCGCTGTGAACCGGACACGAAAAAATTCACCGACATGAACGCGGTTGTGGAAAACGGGTACCTTGTCTTTTCCACTGATCATTTCGGCGATTACGCTGTAGCAGGCGTGGGGAACGCGATTGTTTTAGACACGCTGAATTATCAGATGCCGGCTAATGGCCAATATCAGATTGGCCTGCGTCTGCCCGGAACGAAAGCAGCAAGTGTAAAATACTATTCTACCAACGATAAAGTTGCAGCGGTCATCAGGCTGAAAAACGGAAATTATCAGGTCATAGGCAAGGGGACTGGCACGGCGTATATCATGTTCGACGTGTACGACAATAAAAACCACCTGTTGACCCACGCATCCGTGCGGGTCGACGTGAAAACAGGCATAAGGCCCAGAGGCGATTCCACAAGGCAGTTCGGAATATTCTGATCCATGCGGCCTTGTTTACTTTTACAGTGCTTCCAGTTTAATTGTGGAATTAGTTTGTGCTCAATGTGCTCATCCCCCGCCGAATCCGGGGAATGAGCACATTTTATTTCGCAGTCTGAAATGGAGTTGCTCTAATGCGCTGCATCCTACGGCAAACTCATATATCAGTTATTTTTGTAAGGAAGCAGATACCCGTATGCAGAAAAGGATAGAATGAGTTTGTCCGAAGTTTGCCATTTTTAAAAGTCGGTTATCCATCTGCTTTTAGCCGATGGTAATCGACTTCTGAAAAGGTACAGGCCATTTAGAAAGGATTTTGTACCATGAAAGTGCTTTTAGTGAATGGCAGCCAAAACGAGAAAGGCTGCACCTATACTGCCCTGTCGGAAGCAGCGAACGCCCTTGAGAAAAACGGAATAGAACCAATTCTTTATTGGATTGGCAGAAAACCGGTACGCGGATGCATTGCCTGCAGAAAGTGTAAGCAAACAGGAAAATGCGCTTTTAATGACGACGTTTGCAATGAACTGCTCGGGTTAATGCAGCAGGCGGACGGAGTCATAATTGGTTCGCCGGTTTATTATGCCGGGCCGAACGGAGCGCTGTGCGCAGTCCTTGACCGAATTTTTTACAGCGGCTCGTCTACGTTGTTCGGAAAACCGGCCGCCTGCGTGGTCAGCTGCCGCCGCGGCGGAGCCAGTGCAGCATTCGACAGGCTGAATAAGTATTTTACAATCAGCGGAATGCCGGTTGTATCTTCCCAATACTGGAATTCGGTACACGGAAACACGCCGGATGAAGTACGACGCGATTTGGAAGGACTGCAAACGGTGAGAACCGTGGCGAACAATATGGCATGGTTGTTAAAATCCATACATCAGGCAAATTTGGCTGCTCCGGAAAAAGAGCCCAGAGTATCAACAAATTTCATAAGATAAATTAGCGGCGGAGTATTGCACCCGGTTCATAATAAAAAACGGCGCCCTGTTTTGAAATGCACTTGAAAATCAGACATGTGGATCATTGAACATGTCGAATTCAAGAGTGCAGTTCATTTCGGGGCGCTTTAAATTTATTCAAGCCCAAGAGCTTTGCGTTTTTCGAGGATTACTTTTTCAATATCATCTGCTACCTGAACCGGATCGTCTCCGAGCATGACTTTGCCGCCTGTAAGCCCTTCTACGTCCTCGGTCAGCAGTTTTACAAGGTTAGGTGCACCGGTAATAAACGGTGTGGGGGACAGATGCGTGTATGCTCCATACGCTATTGCAAAAATTCCGTCGATGGTTGCCTTTTGCTCCATCCATTCCGGAGCCGTAACGGCAATTGGAAGCTGAGGAATGTCAACATCCAGAAAATCTGCAAGCGCAGTTACGAGCATGGAAATCCTGCCGGTATCCGTGCAGGTACCAAAACTGAGCACCGGCGGGATTTTAAGCAGATTGCATACTTCCTTCAGACCCTGACCGGCACTCTCTGCCGCGCAGGCAGTACAAAGCCCCGCAACCTCAAGAGCATGGTTGCCGCATCCGCAGCTTACAACAAGAATATCTTTTTTAATCAGTTCCTTCACAAGATTGATTGTGTTCCAATCCTGCGGGCCGTTTCTCAAAGTGGAGCAACTGGCGAGAGCTACGACGCCTTTTATTTTACCCGCCTTAATGACGTCAACCAGCGGGTCAAGCTTATTGCCGAGGGCGCCCAGAACGGCTTCTGTTGAGAATCCCGCAATTGCTTTCTGCGTTTTCTGTGGTACGATCGGGGTAATATTTCCATGTCTCTTTTTAAAGTTCTCAATTGCGACACAAATGAGCCGATCTGCCATTTTACCGGCATTATGCGGATGATAGGGCAAAAGCTCGCTTTGTCCAGGCACACCGATGATTGTGCTGATGCTAACCAGCGCGGCCTGGTATTTTTCCGCGTATTGGTCAATTGCCGGCGGAGAGCAGTTTTCATCCATGGCAAGCACATCTACGGTTCCGGTTGCGAGCAGTGGTTCAATGGTGAGCCAGTCGCCCATCAGGCCGACAAAAACGTCGTCTACTGGGAAACGCTGCAATAGTTCCTGTCCGGTTTCAATGGAGCCTACGATGTGGATCCCTTTCGCACCGGCATCCCGGGCTTTCTGCTGAATCTCCTGGGTTTTCGCTTTCTGCAGCGTCGCAGCGCCAACCCATGGCTGGTGCCCGTTGAAAACGATGTTTACATAATCAGCGTCCATAATTCCCAGGTCGGTATTCACTTCATGCGGTGTTGGGGTACCGTATAGAATATCCTGAACCATTTCGAGACCGATTTGAGCCGTGTAAATCGTAGCTAATCCAAGCCGGAGTGCTTTCTTGGCAAGAGAAGCATAGTCTCCATCCACATTGGTCAGGCAGCTTGCGACACAGTTCTGCTCTTCGTGGATTACGCCAGCCGGGTAGATGTTCAGCTTTTTCCATACATTTTTCCGCTTTTTCGGCGCGAATGCCTCGACCATGATGGCGGGCTGACCGGCGTCCTTTGACATTTCAGCGTTCAGCAGATCGGCTAATGCTACGGCCATGTCACTGTCACTTTGATTGGTACTGATTCCAACCTTTTCGCACATCCATTTTAGCTTTTGAGTGTCCTTCAACTGAAAACAGGTTTTCCCCTGCGCGGTTTCTTTGAGAGTACGGAAAGCTTCGTAAGCATGATGGCTGTAAGTTCCGGCGCCCATAATATTATGCAGCAAAAGGGTGCGCATTGCCATTGCATCAGGGCCGATTCCGCATACGCCTTTCACCTGACCGCCTTTTTCGTTGATGCGGCAGGGGCCATCAGAACAAAGCTGGCAGCTCATTCCTTCCAAACAGAATTTGCACCGGATTTTTTCCTGAAGTGCGTATCGGTCAAATGCGTTGGACAGACCGTCTTCACGAATCCTTTTCAGCATCTCTTCAACGGAATCGTGGTAACTCACCCGGCCTTCCGTTTTCTCTAATATTCTTTCTCCCACTGTTTAGCCTCCTTTTTTTCTATTGTATCCAGACGAATTTGAATTATAGGTTAACTACAGCATTGCCAGTTTAATTATAGAATTAGCTTGTGTTCATCCCCCCGCCGTAGGCGGGGGG
>DATALZ010000075.1:0-1734 GCA_036260805.1 Caproicibacter sp. | reverse complement strand
GAGGCTACCTGACGAAAAGGATATCTGAAGAGCGAGCAATGACGCTATCATGGTGGATGTTGTACTGTTCCTGGCATACCTGCGGTGTAGATACCTCACAATAAGAACTTGCTGTCAATAGGTACCTAGCCACCTTCGATTTCAATTGTGCTATTTATTGTGCTATTAGTATTAGAGAATCGTAGATATTGAAAAAGTAACTCAGTCCGTCACAATGCTAAAACCCGTCCCGAACCTTATTCTGGCAATACCAAGTAGTTCACTTCGCAATGGCAATAATTGCTATTCAGACTGGCTAATTGAGATTTAAGTAATGGCAAGCTGCTTTGAATTTATAAATTTCTCTCGACTTTCTCGTTTTCTGCTTCATGCTGTAAATCAATTTCAACACAATCTCACTTCGACTTCAGAGTAAACACACCGTTTTACAAGCAACTTCGACTCATTCTCACACCAACCACCAAATAATCATTTTATTTGGCTTCATCGCTGATCTCCTCAATCCTTGCTCTTGGATTTCGATTTCTTCGATCCTCCCTAGCAAAAATGTCAGCATCAAGAGTCAATACACCACCTCAAACTCCACCAGCATCCCTCACCATGCCTCCGCCAACGTCAAAAAGAGGCTTTCAAGATCCAGAAGCTGAAAACTCAGCTGCTAACAGCTTATGTCCTGGCAAAAAGCAAAAGAGATCAAGAAAGCAGCACGTGCTCGCATTTGTAAGTTCTCTCCATTTTCTGAATTTCAGGAGCTGACAAGGAAACAGGTCGACGAGGATGCCTCTGATTCAGAGTACGGCTCTGGATCATTCATCAGAGCGGCCACAGTCGCTGAAGACGGAAAAGCAATTAAGCAGGAAGAGAGCCTGAACCCAGCTGTGCAGTTCAGAGCGACTATAGAGAAAAAGCTGGACGCAATGAGAGTGACAAAGACTCACATTCTGCACGGCCTTAGGAATCGTATCATTGCCTACACCGCTGCTAGGGACCAGCAGTTAGATCTTGAGGATAGAAGAGACTGGAAGAGGAAGCAGTTGAATGCGTGGGACATGCGATACAGCAAGGTTCAGGCGCTTGAAGAAATGCTTAAGGACACGGCCATCCAACAAGTATTCCATGTGCCTGCAGGACAGGAGGAGACAGCGCCAGTGGTGCTGTGGAAAGCCGACATTGGGAGAAAGTTGAAGCTGGTTGAGATGGCGAGGGCGAGGGCATTCGCGGCTTGGAAAGAGGATGTGAAGAAGGTTAAGGATGGCGAGAGAGTGATGAGGGCGCATATGGAGACGGTGAAACGGAGCGGAGAGAGAGTGGATGGGTGGAGACTGCAAATGGAGGAGGCTGAATCACTGTTGAAGACGCTTCAGAAGAGCGAGGTTGAGAAGCTTTGGGAATAGATTTGGAGACAGTCGGAGAGTAATAGTGGCGTCTTGGCAGCGACGGGAGGAAGAGCTGGTATTTGTTTTTTGCCCTGTGGATACAGAATGACAGAATAAAGCTTCTGAATAAATGAACCTTTCCTATCTTATGACTTACTTGAATAGATGTGAGGACCTGCACTACCGAAGCCGTTCTTTGGCCATAAAGATTGTCGGTGTTATGGGGAAGTTAATGGATATCCTGGGACAATTATTTGGCTACGATGCACTGCAGATATCATGAGAGCACATGATTTCTTCTAATAAACGACTTTTTCATGGATATCATAACTGAAACTAGTAGACGGACACTCACAGC
>DATALZ010000074.1:0-86605 GCA_036260805.1 Caproicibacter sp. | reverse complement strand
GTTTAGAAATCAGGAAAGCGGAGAAATTAATGTAGTGTACCGGCGCAAAGACGGTGGGTTTGGGCTGCTGGAACCGGATGACGAGTAAATATTACGGGTAGCAGAAATCAAAGGGGCTGCAGCGGTGCAGCCCCTTATTTATGGGTTAAATTATCTGTTGCCGCAAAGATGAAAGCAACTGAACTGCAGCTGCCTGAAAGGTGAAAATTTCGCTTCAGTATAAAGATAAAATAAAAAATAAAATATTTTTTAAAAAGTTAGCCTCCAGAGGGCAACTTTTCCCCTAATATGCGGGTATTATGGAAGGACTTTTACGCAGGTAACCCAGGCATCCCGCTTCGCAGGGCAATCTTGGGGTTTATTGGGATTGTAATAACTATTTTGCCGTAAGAAAGGTATGAACATAACATGAGTGATTTTCAGTTGGTTTGCCCCTGTCTGTTTGGGCTGGAAGGCCCCCTGGCAGACGAATTAAAGAGGATGGACGCCCAAAATGTCCAGTCGCAGAACGGCCGCGTTATTTTTGACGGCACAGATGAAATGATTGCCCGCGCAAACATCTGCAGCCGCTATGGCGAACGGGTACAAGTACTGATGGCTTGTTTCCCCGCATATAGTTTTGAAGAACTGTTTCAGGGCGTAAAAGCTCTGCCCTGGGAACGGTGGATCGGTAAAAATGATGCATTCCCGGTAAAGGGGTCATGCCTTGATTCAAAACTGGCGAGCGTGCCGGACTGCCAGTCAATCGTAAAAAAAGCGGTTGTTGAACGTCTCAAACGAAAGTACTCCGTTAACTGGTTCGAAGAATCCGGAGCGCCGCGGCAGATTCATTTCCTCATTATGAAGGACAAAGTGAGCATCATGATTGATACAACCGGCGCCGGTCTCCATAAACGCGGGTACCGCGCGAACGCAACCGAAGCGCCGATTCGTGAAACTCTTGCGTCGGCAATGACGTACTTTTCCCGTCTAAGGCATGATGCAAACTTTATTGACCCGTTTTGTGGCTCCGGGACGATATTGATCGAGGCAGCGCTGTCTGCGCTGAACATTGCGCCCGGGGTCGGACGCAGATTCGCAGCCGAAGGTTGGGATGCAGTAAATCAATCCGTCTGGAAGCGGGAGCGCGAACGCGCGCGTTCGCTTGAGATGCATGACGCCGGATTCGCTGCAAAAGGGTACGATATTGACCCGGCCGCGGTAGCTCTGTCAAAAGAGAATTCCGTAAAAGCCGGCGTAGCCGACCGGATTCATGTGGAACAGCGCGCAATTGCGGACTTCCATGAAGAAGGCGAGTATGGCTGCGTTATCTGCAATCCTCCATACGGTGAACGCCTGCTGGATTTACGCAGTGCGGAAGAACTGTACCGAACGATGGGGAAGGTATTTGCTCCAAAGCATGGCTGGAGTTATGCCGTTATCAGCCCGGACGAAACGTTTGAAGGCTGCTTTGGCAGAAAGGCGGTTCGCCGCAGAAAACTTTACAATGGAATGATCCGCTGCCAGTATTATATGTATTTCAATGAAAAACAAGAAAATTGAAAATGAGGATGATTGCTGATGCGCTACGTTTTTATTGTGAATCCGGCGGCAGGAAAAAAGGATCCATACCGCTCCTTTTTCCCCTACATAAGTAATTACCTGAAATCACAGCATATCAGCTATACCGTACATAAGACGGAACATCCCATGCATGCGGCCGAATTAGCTGCGGAGGAAGCCGACAAGGGGGACCCGGTTCGAATCTTCGGACTGGGCGGTGACGGAACGCTCAGTGAAATAGCGGCCGGAGCTGCCGGTAAGAAAAATGCAGAAGTTGGTATTTTTCCCTGCGGTTCTGGAAACGACTATATCAAAACATTTGGAAACGAAGCAGACTTTCTTTCCCCGGAAAAGCAGTTGAGCGCATCATCCAAAACAGTTGATCTGATTCGGTCTAGCGACAAAATTTCTATCAATCTCTGCACAGTCGGCATGGACGCAAAAATTCCGATTGAAGTGGCAAAGATGAAACGGTTTCCGTTATTGAGCGGCCCGGCTGCCTATGACATCGGACTGGTAAAGGTTCTTTTAGGCAAATTAGGAGACGAGCTGCAGATAACAATTGACGGAACCAAAATTTATAAAGACAGCTTCCTGATGGCGGTAGCTGGCTGCGGCCGCTATTACGGCGGCGGCTACTGCGCTGCACCGGAAGCTTTACCGGACGACGGGCTGCTCGATTTTGTCCTGATCCGAAAGCCGGCACTGCACAGAATTCCAAAACTGGTTAGCCTCTATAAAGCGGGTAAACATCTTGCAGCGAAGGAATTCACCGGACTTCTCACATTCTGCCGCGGCAAAAAAATGGAGATTGAGGCTCAGCGCCCCATTGCAGAAAATCTGGACGGCGAGTGCAAATTCGTCAATCACGCTTCTTTTGAAATCATCCCGAAATCCCTGAATTTTATCGTTCCTGCCGCAGATAATGCTTGACTTGGCAGCTATTTGTAAAAAAATTATTAAATCCTGCTTTTTATTAAAAAACCTCTTGATTTTTTAGTATGAAGCAGATAAAATATAGTTAGCACTCAGGAACATCGAGTGCTAAAATAACAAAGTCTTTAAGGAGGATATATTATGACAATTAAACCGTTATTGGACAGAGTTCTGATTAAAATGGAAGAAGCCGAAGAGACCACAAAGGGCGGCATTATTCTTGCCGGTTCCGCAAAAGAGAAGCCCCAGATTGCGGATGTTGTTGAAGTTGGCCCCGGCGGTGTTGTTGATGGTAAAGAAGTTAAAATGTATGTCAAGAAAGGCGACCGTATAATCACCAGCAAATATTCCGGCACGGAAGTGAAACTTGACGGCCAGGATTATACCATTGTCCGTCAGAGCGACATCCTTGCGGTAGTTGACTAATCACTGCTTTTAGAAAATATTTAAAATTTGGAGGAATAAGACTATGGCGAAACAGATTATATATGGCGAAGATGCCAGAAAAGCTCTTCTGAACGGCGTTAATCAGCTTGCCGATACAGTTAAAATTACTCTTGGCCCTAAGGGACGTAATGTTGTACTGGATAAGAAATACGGCGCACCGCTCATCACAAACGATGGCGTGACGATTGCAAAAGAAATTGAACTTGACGACGCTTACGAAAACATGGGCGCACAGCTCGTAAAGGAAGTTGCCACCAAGACCAACGACGTTGCCGGCGACGGTACCACAACTGCAACGCTGCTTGCACAGGCTCTCATCCGCGAAGGAATGAAGAATGTTACAGCAGGTGCAAACCCGATGGCAGTCCGCAACGGTATCCAGAAGGCAGTCGACAAGGCTGTTGAATCTTTGAAGAAGAATTCCAAGAAGGTTTCCGGGCCGGATGATATTGCCCGCGTTGCGTCAATTTCCGCAGCAAACGACTTTATCGGCAAACTGATTTCCGAAGCAATGGCAAAGGTCTCCTCAGACGGCGTGATCACGGTTGAGGAATCCAAGACTGCAGAAACATATTCTGAAGTTGTTGAAGGCATGATGTTCGACCGCGGTTATGTATCTCCTTACATGGTAACCGATACCGAGAAGATGGAAGCAGTAATCGACGACGCATCCATCCTTATTACCGATAAAAAGATTTCCAACATTCAGGAAATCCTCCCGCTCCTTGAGAAGATTGTCCAGTCCGGCAGGAAGCTTGTTATCATTGCAGAAGATATTGAAGGCGAAGCACTCAGCACCCTCGTACTGAACAAACTGCGCGGAACTTTCACCTGCGTTGGCGTAAAGGCTCCCGGATTCGGCGACAGACGCAAAGAGATGCTGCAGGATATCGCTGTTCTGACCGGCGGTCAGGTTATTTCTACCGAGGTTGGTCTTGAGCTGAAAGACGCTACCATGGAACAGCTCGGCCATGCACGTCAGGTTAAAGTGGACAAAGAAAACACCATCATTGTTGACGGTTCCGGCGACAAAAAGCTGATTGCTGACCGCGTTGGCCAGATTCGTTCCCAGATTGAAAAGACTACTTCTGATTTTGATAAAGAAAAACTTCAGGAACGTCTTGCAAAGCTCTCCGGCGGCGTGGCTGTCATTAAAGTCGGCGCTGCTACCGAAATTGAAATGAAAGAAAAGAAAATGCGTGTTGAGGATGCTCTTGCTGCAACCAAGGCTGCAGTTGAAGAAGGCATCGTAGCAGGCGGCGGCGTTGCTCTTATCAATGCAATTCCGGCTGTTGAAGAACTTGTAAAGACAAGCGAAGGCGACGACAAGACCGGCGCTAAGATCGTTCTGCGTTCTCTGGAAGAGCCTGTCCGCCAGATTGCTACGAATGCAGGCCTGGAAGGTTCCATTATCATCGACGCCATTAAGAAGTCCAATAAAGTTGGCTACGGTTACAACTTCATGACCGATGAATACGGCGATATGATTTCCTTCGGTGTTGTTGACCCGACAAAGGTTACACGTTCCGCACTGCAGAACGCTGCTTCTGTTGCTTCCATGGTTCTCACCACAGAATCTCTGGTAGCTGACAAGAAGGAACCGGCACCAGCGGCACCGGCAGCTCCTGCTGACGGTATGGGCGGTATGTATTAATCTTAAAAATCGAAAAGATTTTCAGCGGGCGCTTCAGCACCCGCTTTTTTTGTTTAAGGAGTGGTTTCAGCAGTTTACTTCAGCCATTCGGTTCCTTACCCGGAGATAAAAACTATCATAGGAACAGCTGCCGTTTAACAGCTTAAGCTGCTCTTCATCGGGCAAAGAGAGAAAGAAATTCCTTACATTATTACCTTCATTGGTAAGAGAAGATGGGAATGGAAATTCCTTATAGCCTGAATAATCCATTTTATATCATCCTTTCAAGATAAAATATATTTGGTTACTTTTAATTTTGAGCAATATTGATCTCGCATAAACATTTCTCATAAAAAGTGTTTGACATTTCCCTCATTTTCTTGTATACTAACGGCAGTGTCTTTTTTTTATGGGGAGACATATTTTTTTTCAAATGAGGTATATGCTTTGAATCATCAAGACAAAACACTGGTATGCAAAGACTGTGGGCAGGAATTCGTGTTTACTGCAGGTGAACAGGATTTCTATGAGGAAAAAGGATTTACAAACGAACCGCAAAGGTGCAAATCCTGCCGTGATGCCCGCAAAAACTCCAAAGGACCTGCTAAGCGTGAAATGTATGACGCTGTTTGCGCATCCTGCGGAAAACCCTGCAAAGTTCCTTTCCAGCCCAGAGATGACCGTCCGGTATACTGCAGCGATTGTTTTGCAAACCGTCGGTAATTTCGGTCCCAGCAGCCTTTTTTGTACGCTCTTCGGAGCGTACTTTTTTTATGTCCATGTAAATATTCTATTTCTAAAAATGCAACATTAGAACAACAAATTGTGCTATAATAATAATTAAGAATATAGGAGGCAAATAATGGACGTAAAAGAAAAAACCTTGTTAAAAAGTAAGCTGAAGGTTTATCAGCGGTGCTTTCAACTGGCAGCGAAACAGGAAGATCAGAAGCGAATGGATAAATTAGGCTCAGCAATTGAGGAACTGCAGGAAAAAATAAATCGAAAATAAAACTGCGCAGCATTTGCTGCGCAGTTTTTTATTGAGATCATTGTAAAATACGAACTCAAATGGAAAAGCTATTATTCGAGGTGATATTATGGCATCATATGTGGACCCAAAACTCAGAAGTCATTTCGAATCGCTTTCCATCGACTTAAAAAATGCGATTTTGGAGAAGAATGTTCAGCTTTATACTCTGCAGGATTTGATTAAGTGCCTGGAATCGATTGTAAATGAGGGCTAAAAAAACCGCATCAAGTCGGGGAAAACCGATTTGATGTGGTTTTTGTTAGTATTACCTGGCATGGCGTTAACTTGACAGAGACGGAATCTAAAGAGACCGAAATAGAAACCAATAAGCGGTGGAATAGAGCCGATTACTGCTTTATTGAATATACCATGAGCTGAAGCTCTTTATCAGAAGCGTTTTTTCCGTAATAATTTGAAAAAGTGTTCGCAATTTTCATCTTCCGCTGCTCCAAAATATTCTCCAGTTCTTCTATTGAATATAAACGAATCGAATCGCCAGAAGAAATATCGGGCTTTTTTGCAGGAAGACCATAGGGAATATCCCACCCGCCAAACAGCATTCTTCTGGTTCCTTTATTCCACTCGAATTTTGACAAAGAAAGAGCTTGCTCACCAATTTCCCATCCCAGTTTTGGGAAAAAGTGTTCTGCGTGCTCGGCATTGCAAATATCCATAAAGTGTTTGCCGCCGGATTTTAGGGCGTTGGCAATCGTATCAAAAATCTTGAGATTTTCTTCATCTGATTCAAGGTACCCAATTGCACCGTCTGCCAGATTCAATACGACATCAAATTCATTCTCAAAATGAACGTCTCTAATATCTGAGTTTATAAATGCAGCATTGAGGGATTCTGACTTTGCATTTTTGGTGGCATCATCAATATATTCCGGTGTAATGTCTACTCCTACCACAGAAAAGCCTTTGCGGGCAAATGAGAGGGAATGCCTTCCAAACCCGCATGCTAAGTCAAGAATGCGTTCATCCCCGGTTAAGTTGAGTGTTTTAATAATAAAAGCTACTTGATTTTCCGTATCCTCTATCCATGACTGATTCTTAATATCAAGAGACCAGCCGTGTTTATACCAGTCAGCACTTTTTTCTTTCATTTAAAACAGCTCCTTAATGTTCTGGCTTATCGCAAATTATGGAAGCTCCTCTTGAATCATGTATGCAATAAATGTTCCAATTCCTTGACGACTTTTTCCGTACCACCCAAATTAATTAGTTGCTCACCGGCTTTATGCGCCTTTTCTGCATAACTTTTATCCTTCTGGAATTCCAGCAATAAGCTTTTTAACGTATCAGCCTGAAAGTCTTTTGCTGAAATTACTTTGCCGGCGCCGATCTTTTCTATAGATGAAGCATTATATTCTCTTTCAAATACTGTTCCAGGACAAATAATCTGCGGTATACCATATATTAATCCCGTCATAATGCTGTTTTGACCGCCATGATTGATATATACCGCGGCTTCCGGCATAAGTTTACTAAAATCAAATCTATGATTTACAATTATATTATTTTCCTCAAATGGCTGCAGCTGTTCTGTTGCGATTAATACTTGATAAGCAGTGCCTTGAAAAGCTTTTGATAGTTCTTCAACAAGCTGTTTTGGAGAGACTGTCCCGCTGCCCATATAGGCGATAATCTTATTTCTTCCTTTTCGGCTGGTTGCTTGTGAGGGATGTAGAAAAGGCCCTGTAAAGATAACACGGTCGTCGGCTATGGGCTCCAGATCATAAGAACTTGGAACCACTTTTAAATCCGCCCAATCAAAAATGTCCAGCACGGACTCAATGGGCGGCAGCTGACATTCTTTTATGAATCTACGGATGCCTTTTGAGTATTCTGGGTTTGATGCATATTTCTTCTGAACAGGAAAACTATACCCCGTAGCTATTTTAACTTTTTCCAATTTTGCAGCAACAATAGCGGCTGGCCTGAATTCCGAATAAACTACATCCGGGCGAAAATCCTGTATTGCCTGCCTGATTGCAAGAACATCCTTCATAAAGAACTTTTGTTGAATTGCACCTGTAAAAAATAGCACCTGCTCGAAACTATGCACCTGCTTTTTCTGCTGGATTCCTAGCTTTTGTGCCAGGCCAAACATCCTTTTCCCAATTGCCATCGGCATTCCGAATGGAGATGGGACAGAACAGTCATAATTTTTAACTCCGCTTATTTCGTGATAGTTTACATCAAGCGCAGCGCACAGAGCAACCTGATGTCCTGTTTCCAGTAATTTCTCAGTTAAAGCTGCCACCCGCGAAAAAGGACCGCTCGTTTCCGCCATAGCGCCCATTGGAGCAATTAATATTTTCATGAAAATCACGCCGCCTTTTCATAAAACCATTATAGCAAACTTGATGATTCCCTAGGATCAGCGGATCTCTTCCCAAACTTCATTGGACAAATTGTTCTGCACCTGTTACAGTTTACAGTGCTAAATCCTCTTGCATTTGTTCCAAAGGTGTTTAGCCTGCATTTTTTCTGTTCAGCCGACTCCCCGTCCAAGGCCTGAACAGGGCAATTAGCTAAGCACAGGTTACAGCCTGGGATACAGATCTCTTCTGCCGGTGGATCAGAGGACAAATTTAAGTCAGTTAAAACAGCCCCTAATGTAAGCCAGTTGCCATATTTGCTATTAAGAAGGAGAGTGTTTTTCCCAAGAGTTCCTAATCCGGCAGCGACAGCGGCATGTTTCATTGATAGCAATCCGTGTCCTTCCATCTTTTCAGAATCCCAAGAGTCGTAAGGATCATCGGAAGGAAGCGGAACAGCATTGCATCCAAAACAAATTTCAATCTGTTTTGCTGTTTTTGAGGCAATTAAATCGGCTTGCAAACAATTCAATGAATTGAAATGAGAATAGATTAATTTTGGGTCGATTTTAGCTAATCCTTTTGGAAGGGAAAGTCCAAATACAATAACTGATTTACACTCGGCAAAGATATCAGCGGGATGGAACCCTTTCGGGGCGGCTGAAAACTTTTCAATGTTTGCTATGCCGCACACGTTGGCCCCTAAATTTATAACAGTTTCTCGAATTTGCTCTTTTACTTCCAATGAAATGCCCTCCTTTTTGTGGCCCTAACCCCGGCTTATAGCATTTCAAGCTGGCTGAATCGTTTTGATTAATGCTCTCTTGCTATCCGCTGGGTATGCTGCCATTAGACAGTAATGAGTAAAAGAAAATCGCATCAAACAGCCTGCAGACGGCTGTTTGATGCGATTTTTTTGCAGCGTGACTGCATTTTTTTGGAGCGGGAGACGGGATTCGAACCCGCGACATTCAGCTTGGGAAGCTGACGCTCTACCACTGAACTACTCCCGCAATTACCGCGAGTTTTATTTTACCACATACCGTTCCTCTATGCAAGAACTTTTTATTCCACCATACTTTTGAATATCTTTTCCTCCGCCGCAGTGTTATTGCTGACAGCAACCAGTACATACCTCCCGCTGCGAACAATCAGGAAGTCTTTGAGTTGATTGTACTGCGTGGGATTTAAGCTTTTAAAGCCTGCAGCCTTGGTGCTGAAATGATTATTAACTACGGTTTGGAGTTTTGCGTAATTTGACTGATCCGTAAGTAAAAAGCAAGCCAGTTCTGATGCACTTTCGGATGACTTACTCATATAAACAGAACAATCCGATATTGTTCCATCCGGTATGTCATAGTGTTTTGAAATTTGGCTGTTGTCTACCTTAATAAGATCTGTATATTTCATATCGCTGACTATTTTTTCAGTAATCTGATCAGGCGTATATCTTACGTAGTTATCTTTAATCCGATTGAAAATGTAAAATCCACCTAAGAAAAGAGCGATTGCTCCAACTAATAAAATGATGGAAAGAATCAGCCATTTTTTATTTGTGGATACTGTTTCCGACATTTATTCGCCTCCATAGCTGGAAGATGGTTTCATAATTTATTGTATTTTACATGATTCAATTAGCATAATTATTGCAAAATAGAATAAATAGTGATATCAGACAATTTAATATTTCATATTAAAAAAATACTGGTAGAAATTCCGAATTACCCAAGCTTCGCAAAAGCTGTATTGATATGAATTTATTCTGTCATTTTGCAATTGATTGGTTTATAATAATTTTTATATTTATTAATTGTGGGAGGGGCTTTTATGGCAGGAGAAGCTTCTGAAAAAATCAGGCAGTTAATTTTACAGATGACAATTGAAGAAAAAGCCAGTCTTTGCTCCGGACAGGATGTCTGGCGTACACAGGACGTAGCTCGTTTGGGAATACCATACATAATGGTGTCTGACGGCCCTCATGGGCTGCGAACCCAAAAGGAAAAGCACAACTTCATTTTTGAACCTGCGGAAACAATTTCAGCGGTATGTTTTCCAACTGGGTCATGCCTTGCGTGTTCCTTTGACAGAGACCTGATCCGGAGGGTGGGCGAAGTTTTAGGCGACGAATGCAGGGCAGAGGGGGTTTCTGTACTGCTGGGTCCTGCCGTCAACAGCAAACGCTCTCCACTTTGCGGCAGAAACTTCGAATACTATTCGGAAGACCCATTTTTAACGGCACAGATTGCAGTTGGCTTTATTCAGGGGGTGCAGAGCCGCGGCGTTGGTACCAGCGTAAAACATTTTGCAGTAAACAATCAGGAAAGCCGGCGTATGACCACAAGTGCGAACGTTGATGAGCGAACTCTGCGTGAGATTTATCTTGCCGGTTTCGAGGGCGCTGTAAAGCAGGGCAAACCGTGGACTGTGATGTGTTCTTATAATCGCATAAACGGCGTGTATTCGTCTGAGAACCGCAGACTCCTTACGGATATCCTTAGAGAGGAATGGGGTTTTGACGGCCTTGTAATGAGCGATTGGGGCGCAGTAAATGATCGGGTAAAAGGTTTGGAAGCAGGACTCGACCTTGAGATGCCCGGCAGCGGAAATGTAAATAATTCGAAAATCGTTCACGCCGTTAAAGAAGGCAAAATCAGCGAGGATACGCTCAATCAAGCCGCAGAACGTGTTTTGAAGCTCGTTTACAAAGCACTGGAGACACCGGAAGGAAAAGACTCTGATTTTGACAGGAAGGCTCACAGCAGGATTGCACGGGAGACAGCCCGGGAATGCATGGTCCTTCTAAAAAACGAGAACCATATTTTACCCCTGAAACGTTCCGGAAAGATTGCGTTTATCGGGGAATTTGCAGAGAAGCCGCGCTATCAGGGCGGGGGCAGTTCGCATGTGAATTCATCTTATGTCACAAGCGCGCTTGAAGCGGTAAAAGGAGTGTCGGATGTAACTTACTCGCGCGGGTACGATACTTCACGAGAAGCGCCGGATACAACGCTCATTGCAAACGCAGTAAAAGCGGCAAAAGCTTCGGAAACTGCGGTGATCTTTGCCGGTTTGCCGGACAGTTATGAATCCGAAAGCTGGGACAGAAAGCATATGCATCTGCCGGCATGCCAAAACGAGTTGATCTGGGCGGTTAGTAAGGCACAGCCCAATACGGTTGTTGTGCTGCACAATGGTTCACCGGTGGAGATGCCGTGGGCTAACAGTGTAAAGGGAATTCTGGAAGCTTACCTTGGCGGGCAGGAAACCGGCGGCGCAGTGGTTGACCTGTTGTTTGGCGATGCAAATCCATGCGGTAAACTTGCCGAGTCATTCCCGCTTAAGCTTAGTGACAATCCGTCGTATCTGAATTTCCCGGGTGATGGCGACGAGTGCAATTACAGGGAAGGTCTGTTTACAGGCTACCGCTACTATGATAAGAAAGAAATGCCTGTTTTGTTTCCGTTTGGGCATGGGCTTAGTTATACGGAATTTTCTTACGAGAATATGCAGCTTGGTGCGGATGAAATCACAGATAACGACATTTTGAATGTCACTGTTACGGTAAAAAACACCGGTAAAGTATTCGGCAAAGAGATTCTTCAGCTTTACGTATGCGACCGCCAGACGAATATAACGCGCCCTCTAAAAGAGCTGAAAGGTTTTGAGAAGGTTTCGCTGAATCCCGGAGAAAGTAAAACGGTTACTTTTATACTTAACAAGCGTTCCTTTGCTTACTACAATCCGGAAATTAAAGATTGGGTTGTAAACAGCGGTACGTTTGATATCCTTGTTGGCGCTTCATCCCGGGATATCCGTTTACGCGCACAGGTTCGAATTCATTCGTCGGTACAGCTGAAACCGCATTTTACCCTGAACAGCACTGTCAGTGATATCCTGAAGTATGAGTCTGGAAAAAAAGCAATTCAAACGCTTCTTGATTTTGTCAATATTCAAATTGAAGGTGAGACCGTTGAAGAAAAGCTGAGCAGAACAGAGTCCATGTTTGGCGAGTTTCCTCTTCGCACGGTAATTGAGTTCACCAGGGGGGTTATTTCAGAAGAATTGGTTATAAAACTGATTGATATGCTGAATCACTAATGAATTACTGAATACAGCAAAGCACGGCGGCGCAATTTGCGCCGCCGTGCTTGTTTATGTTCAAAAATCAAATGGAAATTCTAAGTGCGATATCGTACAGTTCTTTATCAAATACACGCTTCATATTAAGCGCTTCGGTTATGTCTAGGTCAACGATCTTGCCTTCACGCATAACAACAACGCGGTTGCTCTTACCGTCATAGAGAAGCTTTGCTGCAACTGCACCCATCTGGCTGCCGACAACGCGGTCACGAAGAGTTGGTGAACCGCCGCGCTGAACATGACCAAGAATGGTTGCTCTTGTTTCGATTCCAGTCGCTTCTTCAATATCTTTTGCCAGTTTGTCGACACCGCCGACACCTTCGGCAACGATGATAATAAAGTGCTTTTTACCGGTTTTCTGCGTAAGAGTCATGCGGTCAACAATATCTTTCTGAAAATCGTATGGAACTTCAGGAACGAGAATGCTGGTTGCGCCAACTGCAATTCCGGTCTGAAGAGCAAGATCTCCGCAGCGGCGGCCCATAACTTCAACAACACTGCAGCGGTCATGGGATTCCATTGTGTCGCGCAGGCGGTCAACCATCTGAATGGCAGTATTCATTGCCGTATCAAATCCGATGGTGTATTCGCTGGAAGCGATATCATTATCAATTGTTCCCGGTACACCGATGCATGGAATGCCAGAATTGGTAAGATCTCTTGCACCGCGGAAAGATCCATCGCCGCCGACTACGACAACACCGTCAATGCCTAATTCATGGCATTTGTCCGCTGCCTTCTGTACACCGGCAGGCGTATTGAATTCTGGGCTGCGCGCAGTATATAGAATAGTTCCGCCGCGGTGAATAATGTCGGAAACTGAGCGTAGATTCATTTCTGTAACTTCACCGTTCAGCAGTCCGTTGTAACCTCTTTGGATTCCCATAACGCGCATCCCGTAGGAAAGTCCTGTTCTGACAACAGCGCGGACTGCGGCGTTCATGCCCGGGGCATCTCCGCCGCTTGTCAAAACAGCAATCGATTTGGTAGCCATATATTTACCCTCCTAATTAATTCACAAATCATATTGAATGTCTCAAAAAAATTACACCGCTGTTCTGAAAATCAGGTATTACCGTCAGCTGCGAATTCTACCATTCAATATGAAGACATTACTGTACATATTATAATCGAAAACACGAAAAAGTGGCAACATAAATATATGGATTATATTATCGCGTATATAGATTATTGTTGCAAATTGTCGATTAAAACAACATTGTTTTCGCCCAGAACTTTTTTCAATTCCCGTATCAACACATCATTTACACTCACTCGCATGGACATAGGTGCCAGCACTAATTTTTTATCGTCTGTAGAGTAAATATAAAGTGGTGTTGAACCGTCAAAAACAGCGATATATTTCATGGCTTTCAGGCAATCAGGGTCATCCCTGCTTGTAACTTTCAGATATAGTCCGGGGCGCGAATTGGAGTGATTCTGCTTTTTAGTACGATTTTGGCTGGGCACAGGATCATTTGGAGAAGGGGCGTTTGTTACCATCTGGCAGATTAATTCCGCATCCTTTTCTTCCCGAATACTGATTTTAGCGGTGACTTTTACGATTTTACCTTCCGCAATGATTTCCGCATTGTCTGTTAATGTTTTTGGGAAAACAAGCATTTGGATGGAACCGAACAGGTCTTCCAATGTCACGAAAGCCATAGTGCTGTTGCTTTTTGTGACTTTCAGCCGTACTTTAGTGATGATTCCAAGGATCGTCACGGTGTCTCCGTCATGAAGACTGCTGCTTTCTTCTTTTGCGCTTTCGACAATTTCACCGATTCTGACGGCATGGAGCGCATCGTAAAGGTTTACATAGGCTGCCATCGGATGTCCTGAAAGATACATTCCGGTAACTTCCTTTTCCATATCAAGCTTGTCGGCCGGGGGGAGGTCCGGCATGGGGGCAATACGAAATTCTTCGCGCCCGGCTTTTTCGGCGGCGTCAAAAAAGCCGATTTGCCCTTCCACATTCTGTTTTTTATCTTCGGTAAGATAATCCAGAACAGACTCCGCTCCGGTAAGCATCTGGCGGCGATTCAGGCCAAGGTTATCGAGAGAGCCGCATTTTACAAGGCTTTCCAGGGCGCGGCGGTTCAGGCCTTCGTACATCCGCTTGCAGAAATCAAAATAAGAGGTGAATTGGCCATTTTTCTCCCTGTCTGCGACAAGAGCATCAATAAACCCTTTGCCGAGGTTTCGAATTGCCAATAGGCCAAACCGAATATCTTTTCCGGAAACGGTAAAGCCGCTTTCGCTTTCATTTACATGCGGCGGCAGTACACGAATCCCAAGGCGCAGGCATTCTGCAATGTATGCGGAGAGTTTGTTTGTACTGTCCAATACGCTGGTCAGCAGCGCCGCCATATATTCCCGTGGGTAGTGGCATTTCAGCCAGGCTGTCTGGTAGCTTACAACGGCATAAGCTGCCGCATGGGATTTATTGAATGCATAGGATGCAAAGCTCGACATTTCCGCATAAATCGCTTCTGCGGTTGCTTCATCGACGCCCCGGCGGATGCAGCCGTCGACTTCCACTTCACCCTTTTCGTTCGTCAGGCCGTGGATGAAAATTTCTTTTTCACGGGCCATAACATCCTTTTTCTTCTTGCTCATCGCGCGGCGTACAATATCTGCACGGCCGAGGGAATAGCCAGCGAGAGTCCGGAAAATCTGCATGACCTGTTCCTGGTACACGATGCATCCGTTTGTAACGCTGAGGATATCTTTCAGCAGGGGATGGCGATAAGTCACTTTGGACGGGTTGTGCCTGTTCTCAAGGTAGCGCGGAATTGACTCCATCGGGCCAGGCCGGTAAAGCGAAATTACGGCGATCAGGTCTTCAATGCTCTCGGGCCTTAACTGCATGATTACGCTGCGCATTCCGCCCGATTCAAACTGGAACACTCCGTCTGTTGTGCCAGCGGTAAGCATGGCAAATACCTGCTGGTCGTCCATGGGAATCTTCTCAATCACAAAGCCGGGTTCCTTTTTTGCGATCATTTCTTGTGCGTTTCGGATGACGGAAAGGTTCCTTAGACCGAGAAAATCCATTTTTAAAAGGCCGAGCTCTTCCAGAGTTGTCATGGTGTATTGCGTGACGGTGGAGTCGCCGTTTTTAGCCAGCGGAACATATTCCGCAACGGGCTTGTCCGTAATGACGACTCCGGCGGCATGGGTTGACGCATTGCGCGGCATTCCTTCAAGCCGGCGGGCCATATCAATCAGGTTGTGAACCTGGGGGTCGGTGTCGTAGCGCTGTTTAAGTTCGCTGGATGCTTCCAGTGCCTTGTCCAGCGTGATGTTTGGTTCCATCGGTACCATTTTGGCGATTTCATCCACAGTGGCATAGGGGATAGCCATTGCACGCCCAACGTCGCGGATAGAGCCGCGCGCGGCCATTGTACCGAATGTGACGATTTGTGCCACATGGTCTGCGCCGTACTTTTCAACCACATAGTCGATCATTTCCGGTCTGCGTTCGTCGGCGAAGTCAATATCAAAATCAGGCATGCTGACTCGTTCCGGATTCAGAAAGCGCTCGAAAAGAAGATTGTACCGAATCGGGTCGATTCCCGTAATGCCGATGCAGTAAGCCGCAAGGCTTCCCGCACCGGAACCTCTGCCTGGGCCGACAGGGATGCCAACCTCTTTCGCATGGCGTACAAAGTCATGAACGATCAGGTAGTAGTTGACGTATCCCATTTTTTCAATGGTCGCAAGCTCATATTCCAGCCGGTCAATTATCGACTGGTCCGGATGCTCACCGTATCGCCTACGCAGACCGTCGTAGCATTTTTCACGAAAATAGGATACATTCTCCTGCCCATTCGGTGTGTCAAACCGCGGCAGCTTTGTTTTGCCGAATTCGAACTCCACGTTGCAGCGTTCTGCAATCTTTATGGTATTATCCGCAGCTTCCGGTACCTGCGGGAACAGGGAACGCATTTCCTCTTCCGTCTTGAAGTAGAACTGATCGCTGCCGAACTCCATTCCGTCCTTGTCTTCAATCGTGTGATTCGTCTGGATGCAAAGAAGGATCTGGTGCATTCTGCTGTCTTCCGGGCGAATATAATGGCAGTCGTTGGTCACGATAAGCGGAATGCCGGTTTCCCGGGAAATCTGGATGATGGATGGGTTGATTAATTTCTGCTCACGAATGCCGTGATCCTGCAGTTCAAGATAAAAATTGCCCCGGCCGAAGATTGTATCATAGTGCAGCGCCGCTGCTTTTGCCCCTTCGTAATCTCCCGCTGTAAGGTTTCGGGCGACTTCTCCGGCTAAGCATGCGGAAAGCGCGATCAGACCTTCGTGGTGCTGTTCCAGCAGCTCAAAATCGACGCGCGGTTTGGAGTAAAAGCCTTCCGTCCACGACTTTGACACCATGGCAATCAGGTTTTCGTAGCCGACGTTATTTTCACAGAGCAGGACAAGGTGCCGGTGCTCTGAGTCAAGCTCGTGGACGCGGTCGAACCGCGTGCGCTGTGCAACGTATACTTCGCAGCCGATAATCGGTTTGATTCCACGCGCTTTTGCGGCTTTATAAAAATCCACAGCGCCGTACATAACCCCGTGGTCGGTAATTGCAACAGCGGGGTCGCCGCGTTCCACCGCTGTATCTACCAGCTGACGGATACGGCAGGCGCCGTCGAGTAAGCTGTATTCGCTGTGTACATGAAGATGGACAAAAATAGCCGTTCACTCCTTCCAGATGAATTTCTTATACTGGATGTTATCTCTCGCAGCCTTCGGCGTGAGAGTTCATTATGTATTTCTTTGTATAGGGGCACACGAAAACACATTTTCCGCAGAGAGTAATTTCTTTGCTTAGCTTTTCTTTTGCCAGCATTCTTGCCGCCCTTCGGCAGTCTTCCGCATGAAAAAATTCCTCACGGTCCATGCCAACATTCCAAAGTCTGCCGGATACAGCCCCGCCAGGGCACGCCTTTGCACACTCAAGACAGTTTCCACAGTGAGATTCGTTAACCGGTTCAGCACATGTAAGCGGTGCGTTGGTCAAAAGGGCAGAAAGCCGTACCGCGGAACCGTATTCTTTCGTAACAAGAAGGGCACATTTCCCGATCCAGCCAATGCCCGCGCGGGTCGCAACGGTTTTGTACGGGAGAGCGGTTCTGTAACCGTCTGTTTCCACCACAGAGTCATGCGTCATAGCGTTTGCCTTGTATCCGTTTTTCTTCAGATATTCGGCTCCTGCGGTGACCGCGTCGTCAAGAAGGTCGTTGATCCGATAATATTCGCGGTAATAATCCATAGTAGGCCCGTTTGCAATCCCACAAATGACTTCGGGCGGAATTGCAATCGCCACTGAGACACCACACGCCATATCACCGGCAACAATGCCCGATAAATCACCAAAGCCTACCAGCGAAGCACCATGTTCCAACAGAGTCTTTTTTAATTCTTGCTCAATCTCAGCAATTTGCATATCATTCCTCGATTCACCGCAGTTTTTCCGCAAAATCGATAATTCGCTGCAGGCGGTGGTGTACG
This sequence comes from Caproicibacter sp., assembly GCA_036260805.1. Lineage (GTDB taxonomy): Bacteria > Bacillota > Clostridia > Oscillospirales > Acutalibacteraceae > Thermocaproicibacter. The sequence goes on along the minus strand of DATALZ010000074.1, from coordinate 69,036 downwards.
CCGGAACGGCTGAGTGGGGGAGCAAGGTGCTGCCCAAGCTCACGCAGAGACATCTCCGGGTACTGCAGCCGCAATCCGGCCAGTTCACGTAGTTCCTCCGGAAGGGCGTTAGTGCCGGTTACTTTTTGAATCTTCTCAATCGCCAGAACCTCCTGAGCCGCTGCGGACGCAGTCTTTTCAATATTGGCAGTCTCAAAATTCGTCTGTCGGTTCACGTTGTTGCGAAGCTCCTTCAGCATGCGCACCTGCATCAGGTTCATTGCGGCGGAAGGTGCGCCAAGCAATGTTAGAAAATCCGACACATGTTCGCTCCCTTTAATATAAACAACAAAAGACCCTTTTCTTTGGGATATCCGCGGATCAAGCTCCACTTCCGGATTATCGCGGATCAGTGCGGTCAGGTCTTTTGCCAGATTCATATAAGGAACCGAAAACTCCAGATGATATTCCCGTTCCGGTGCGGTAACCGTTCCGCAGGCTAAAAACGCACCTCTCAAGAAGGCGGATTTGCAGCAATCGTTTTCGAGGTTTGCAAGGTTAACTCGCAGACTGATCTCCTGACCGGAGTGGCCGAGGCTTTTCAACACCCTGCGTGCCTGCTCCGCTCCTGCGGCGGATACGGTATAGGCTGTGGTACGGCCCTTTTTATGTAGTTCCATGGTGGAAACGTCCATAATGGCCCCGGTTATTTCCGCGGTAAACTGAGCCGTACGGCGCGCCGTTCCGAGGTTTTCCGTTGTTAAGGAAACGCTTGCCTGAGAAAAGCTTCTGCCAAACAAAAGCAGGCCGTAGCACTCCGCCTTTCGGCAGCACTGCTGCGGCACAATTTTACACAATTCGTTTTTGGTATCGGATGCAAAAGACATTGATAAACCCCGCTATTTCTTCTGGATATCGCGATGATTGACGCTTGCGCGCAGATTCTGTTCCAATAGGTGGTCATAAAGAATTTGGGCAAGAGTGACGGAACGGTGATGCCCGCCGGTGCAGCCGATTGCTATTACAAGCTGGCTCTTTCCTTCGTTGCAGTACAGCGGAATCATATAGTCAATCAAATCGAACAGTCGTTTAACAAATCCCTTCGTTTCGTCCGATTTCATCACATAATCCTGAACCGGTTTGTCCAATCCCGTCAGGTGTTTAAGCCCTTCCACATAAAAGGGATTGGGCAGACAGCGCACATCAAAAACAAGGTCGGCCTCTGTGGGCAGCCCAAATTTGAACCCAAACGAAACGCAGTGAATTTTCAGCGCATCGGAAGCATCGCCTAAAAACAGGCTTGAAATGCGTTCCTTCAACTGAGCAGGGGAAAGATATGAGGTGTCAATCACATAGTCGGCGCGTTCCTTCACCGGGCGCAGAACATCGCGCTCCAGCCTTACGGCCTGTTCCAGAGAACCCAGGCAGTTTTCAGCAAGCGGATGTTTTCGCCGAGTCTCTTTAAAGCGGTTGACCAGAACATAATCATTTGCATCCAGAAACAAAATTTTATATTCCTTGTGTTCTTCTTTCATCATGTCGAGCGTTTCAAACAAGGTGGAGAACATATCCCCGCCGCGGATATCCGTAACCACCGCCACATGAGAAAGGGTGCTTTTTGCCTGCTGCGACATCTCATAGAAAGTACCGATTAGTTTCGGCGGAATATTATCCGCGCAGAAAAAGCCGATATCCTCCAGAGCGTTAATCGCTCTTGTCTTTCCGGCGCCGGAAAGTCCGGTGACAATTAAAAATTCCATAATTCCTCCAAAATTACCCGATCATTTTCACTTCGCATTCCAGCTGTACTCCGGTCTCGCGAAGTACCGTTTCCTGAATTGTCTCAATCAGCTTTTGAACGTCCGCACAGGTTGCTCCGCCGAGATTCACAATAAACCCGGAATGCTTTTCACTTACCGCAGCTCCGCCGACGCGCCGTCCTTTCAGCCCGCACTGCTGAATTAATGCACCGGCATAATGCCCCGCCGGCCGCTTGAAAACGCTTCCGGCACTTGGCAGTTCCAAAGGCTGTTTCGATTTGCGCCTAGCGTAAAGGTCATCCATTGCAGCGGAGATTTCGCTTTCATTTCCGTGCTTTAACTCAAAATGTACGTTTGAAATGATATATCCACCGCCGGAATATGCGCTGTGGCGGTAGCCGAAATCAAGCGATTCCTTCTTGAAAACTCCACTTTCGCCGTTTACAGATACGTGTGTACAGGATGAAATTACTTCCGATACGGAATGTTCATAGGCCCCTGCGTTCATAAAAGCGGCGCCGCCGGCCGAGCCGGGAATACCCCACGCAAATTCAAGCCCGGTAAGAGAATGGTTTCTTGCAAAGTTACAGACGGAAGCAAGCGATACACCGGAACCGGCCTGAATCACCGTATCCGAGCAAAGCGCTGTTTTTTTAAAATCGCCGTCAAAGGTAATAACGGCACCGCGGATTCCTGCGTCGGAAACAAGAAGGTTTGAGCCATTGCCAAGAGGAAAAATATTTATCCCGGAGTCTGTAGCCTTGCGGCAGATTTTTTGGAGTGAGGCGGTATCTTGGGCGGTAAGAAATATGTCCGCGGGTCCGCCAATGTGAAATGTTGTGTGCCGGCTCATCGGTTCGTCGTACCGAACGTCATATCCGAGCGACCTGGCAAGTTCGCCGAGTTCCTGTATTTGATTCATGACAACCTCCGGTTAATCTGTGCTGAACACCTTGGTATATTGTTTCAGGTATGACTGAAAGCGCTCTACGCTGGAATTTACCACAAGTTCTTCCGGAAAATCAAGTTCTTCCAACAGTTTAAGGCTGTGTTTAAAGCAGCCGACCTGCGTTGAAAAATGGGAATCGGTATTAACAATAATCGGAACGCTGTGTTTTTTGCAGAGTTCCATAATCTTTTTGCAGTTGGGCAGCGACTTTTGCCGCCAGACAAACGAACTTTCGTTCAGCTCCACGAGTTTACCGTTCCGACCGAATTCAGGAATGACTTTTTCAAAATCATAAGCAAATTCCGCAGTTCCGCTGTGGCCGATTACGTTTACTCTGGGGTTTGTGGCAATATTCATCCAGGCATTTGTTACCTGTTCAACGGTTGGACTTTTTTCCTTCATAATAGGCCGATGGATGGATGCCACCACCCAGTCAAGAATATCAAGGTCGGTTTCAATCAAGTCTGTGTTTCCGTCGTAATCGATCACGTCGGCTTCTTCTCCGCGAAGAACCAGAACACCTTCCAGATTACGGGGAATCACTTTCAAATTTTCAAAATACCATTTTCCCGGCGCCCCCGGCATGCATGCGCCGTGGTCGGTAATTGCAACGGCGTAAAGCCCTTTTTGTGCTGCAGCATGAACCATTTCCTGAACTGTGCTGTATGCGTGAGTGGAAGCTACTGTGTGCATATGAGTATCTGCGATTAAGTTCATTCCTGTTCTCCATTCCTAATGTATCCGCTGGGGCGGTTAAAAATTCAGTTTTGTTTCTTTCTCTGTCTTTTGCATTGTTGAAATATCCATGCCAAGATTCTTTAGAAGTTCCTGCGCAGCGTTGTAGCCCATCTTTTTCTGACGGTTGTTCATGGCTGCTACTTCAATAATAACGGCCAGGTTACGCCCCGGTTTTACCGGTATGGTCAGCACAGGCACCTTGATGCCTAAGATTTCGGTGTATTCGCTGTCGATTCCCATGCGGTCATAGGTCTTCTGGTTATCCCAGATTTCGAGATTGATAACCATGTCGATTTTTTCGGTCATCTTAACAGCGCCCATGCCGAAAATCCTGCGCGCGTTAATAATTCCTATGCCGCGCAGTTCTATAAAATGCTTTATGTTATCCGGCGCTTCACCGACAAGGGAGATCGCCGAAACACGGCGAATGACGACAGCATCGTCTGCAATCAGACGGTGGCCGCGCTTAATCAGTTCAATAGCCGTTTCACTTTTGCCGACGCCGCTGTCGCCGACAAGCAGAATTCCTTCGCCGTATACTTCAACCAGCACGCCGTGCCGGGTAATACGCGGAGCCAGCTCAACATTCATAAAAGATACGAGACGTGCAACAAGGCCAGACGTTGTTTCCGGGGTGCTCAGAAGCGGAACTCCGTTTTTCTTTGTGGCTTCAATCAGCTCCGGCACCGGCGTCAGGTTGCGCGCGACAATTGCAGCCGGCGGCTTTTTTGAGAATATGTCGTTGAGTACCTGCGATCTTTTCTTAGCAGAAATCGAGTTTAAATAGGCAGTTTCCGCGTTTCCGAAAATGATGATGCGGCTTGTGTCGTAATAATCGTAAAAACCGTTTAGTTCAAGTCCGGGCCGGTTCACGTCCATGGAAGAAACAAGGATCGTATCCGGGTCGCCGGGCATGCTGATCGTGTTCAGCGAAAGCTCTTTAATCACTTTTGAGAGTGCAACAGTGTATGTGGTGGCCATCGGGGTTCCGCCCTCTTTCTGTTTGATACTTCTTATTATATCTCAACGAGGATAAAGTTTAAAGAAGTTCTTCAAAAAAATGACTTTTCACGACCGAAAAAGACGATGCTGCAAATTCCATTTTTGCAGCACCGTCTGAACTACCTGTTTAAATTGAAAACTGCCGTATGATTCCGTTTGCCATTACGTCTGCCATTCTCATTCCCTGATCAATCATTGCATCAAAAAGTGCAACATCGTTCCCGTATTGTCCGCCCAGCCGTTCAACGGCTTCCTGCTCAGTCAGCTTCAGATGGTCAAACAGCATCAGCTGCCACTCGCGGAGTGACCAGTAGGGATTTATACTGGCGAGAAAGTTTGCTATATCATTTGCATTTACATACCATTTTCTTCTTTCAGAGTCTGCTGTTTCGGTATCTCCCGCTTTTGCAGCGTTTACGAGTTTCGCCGCTATGTTCAGATGTTCTGTAAGAAGATTCCTGAATCTCATGGCTTTGTCATTCCCATAATATTTAGCCAGTTCTTTGGCAAAGTCGTCCGGATTTCGAAGAAGGCGATCGGTAACAAACTTTAAGTCCCCCAGTTCTGCGGCGGTGCTGATAATAAGTGACCTTGTCCAGAACATGTGCTCGAACCACAATTTACGGAAAATATTCGTAATATTTATCTTATTCAAGCAGTTTACAGGCCTGCTGCTTATATCCTGGCTCAAATTGATAATCCCCTTTCCAAGCAATATATCTATATCATATGCCGGAAGGAAAGAAAGAGTAACAACGTTTAGTCTTTTGGAGAATTATGTGGTGAGATATAAAATATAAAGAGAAGAAAGCAGCATAATTTGAAATTTAGAACTATAGCGAAAACATTTTCGATAGTATAATTATTAGATGAAATTAAGAGGACATTAGGGGGATTGTATGAAATACGGTTACTTCGATGAAAAAAACAGAGAGTATGTCATCACAAAACCGGATACTCCGGCTCCATGGGCAAATTATCTCGGCTCACCGGAATACGGCGCCATTATTTCCAATAATGCGGGCGGGTACAGTTTTGTAAAATCCGGTGCCAACGGCAGGGTTTTGCGTTACCGCTTCAACTATAACGATCAGCCGGGCAGATATGTTTATCTGTACGACCGGAAAAACGGAGATTACTGGTCTGGTTCTTGGCAGCCCGTGGGCAAGTCCTTGGATCAGTATCAAAGCGAATGCCGCCATGGAACTTTCTACACGGTGATTTCGTCACAATATTCCAGCATTAAAACCGAAACGCTTTACTATGTGCCTCTTGGGAAAACATATGAAGTCTGGCGTTTACGCATTCAGAATACCGGCAGTGAAGAACGCAGCCTTTCCGTAATCGGATATGCCGAACTCACGACGGACAGCAATTACGAACAGGATGGAGTCAATCTCCAGTATACGCAGTTTATCACACGCACTTACTTTAAAAACGGGAACATGATTCTTCAGACCCGTAATGAGAATTGCGACAGAAAACCGGACGGTTCCAATGGATTGGAGCGTTTTTTTGCATTGGCCGGGGAGAAGGTTTCGTCCTACTGCGGAGACAGAGAAGAATTTGTCGGCAATTATCATTCCTATGCGAACCCTGCCGCGGTAGTACGGGGTGACTGCGGAAACAGTCTGAATTATAACGGAAACCCCTGCGGAGCATTGCAGACTGATATTACCCTTAAACCCGGTGAAAGTAGGGAGTTTTGTTTTCTGCTTGGCGCGCATGACGAAACCGAAGCAAAGAAAATAGCAGATTCCTATACAGACCCGTCGCAGGCAGAAAAAGAATGGGCCGAGCTGAAACAGTTCTGGCACGATAAACTCAGCGGTCTGGAAGTACATACTCCCGACGAGAGTTTTAATCACATGGTCAACACCTGGAACGCGTACCAATGCTTTATGACCTTTATCTGGTCACGCGCAGCGTCCTTTGTTTATTGTGGCCTGCGAAACGGTTATGGTTACCGTGATACGGTTCAGGATATTCAGGGAATTCTCCATCTGGCGCCGGATATGGCGCTTGATAAAATCCGGCTGATGATATCCGGTCAGGTCGATAATGGCGCAGGCCTGCCGCTGATTGCCTTTGACCATAAACCCGGGCATGTGAAGCTTCCGGGTGAGGACGGTTATAATTATGACCCGTACCGCGCCGACGATGCTCTCTGGCTGTTCCCGACTGTATGGAAGTATATCTGTGAATCCGGGAATACGGAATTCTTGGATGAGGTCATTCCCTTTGCCAATAAAGGGGAAGCAACGGTTTATGACCACTTAAAACGCGCAGTACAATTCAGTTTGGAACACAGCGGCGCGCATGGAATGCCTGCCGGTCTCAGCGCAGATTGGAACGACTGTCTGCGAATGGGCGAAAAAGGCGAGTCTGCTTTCGTTGCATTTCAGCTTTATTATGCGATGGGCATCCTGAAAGATTTTGCAGTCTGGAAGAAAGATTCGGCATACGCTGAGACTTTGGAAGCTGAATCTGGAAAGCTGAAAGAGAGCATTCAGAAAAATTGCTGGGAAGGCGACCAGTTTATCCGCGGTATCCGTGAAGACGGCCATAAAGTTGGTTCAAAGGATGACTCCGAAGCAAACTTCTGGCTGAACCCGCAGTCCTGGGCGGTCATCAGCGGCTGTGCCGATCATAACCAAAGCAAAATAGCTTTGGATAAGGTTGCGGCCCGCCTGAATACGGAGTACGGAGCAATGCTCCTTGACCCGCCATATAAAGATCATGCTTTCGACGGTGCGCGGATGCTGTTGTTCAACGCGTCTACAAAAGAAAACGGCGGAATTTTCTCTCAGCCGCAGGGCTGGCTGATTCTGGCTGAATCACTTTTGGGCCGCGGCAACAAGGCATTCCGGTATTTCAAAGAGAGCAGTCCGGCCGATATGAACGATCGGGCCGAAATTCGAAAGATCGAGCCGTATGCACACGGTCAGTTCACAGAGGGAAAATTCAGTCCTAAATTCGGCAGAGCGCATGTTCATTGGCTGACAGGCACCGCATCTACCGTGATGGTTGGCTGTGTAGAAGGAATATTAGGCCTGAGGGCGGTTATCGACGGTATAGTAATCTGCCCGTCCGTCCCGTCCGACTGGAAGAATTTTTCTATGAGAAAGCAGTTCCGTGGTACAACACTGAATATTACGGTGCAAAACCCGGATGGTGCAGAGGGCAGTAAAGCAGTGATTGAGCTCAACGGCAAGAAACTCAGCGGAGATTTTATTCCTGCTGCTGAACTGAAACCTGTAAATGCTGTCATTGTAACCATGCTGAAATAGGATTCAGAAGATCAATATTACAGCAATTCATTTAGAATTATTAGATATAATAAGTTCATCCCCCGCCTGCGGCGGGGGATGAACTTACGAAATTCTACGATTGACCTGGAATGCGGAGGGTGAATACCTTCCGCTTTTTCTTATTTATAAATAAATTCTAAAGTAGATTGTTTTCAATATTAGAGATGATCCCGGGTAATATAAAGCTGTAAATTACTTTAAAGAGGATAACAGCTTACCTATGAAAAAAGGATTTAATCGAAATCATCTTATCAGCATGTCGTTGGGGAATATTATCGGGTCAGGACTTTTTCTCGGAAGCTCAACGGTAATATTAACCGCAGGCCCTGCTGCAATTTTAGCTTATCTGTTTGGCGGATTGATCATGGCGTTAGAAGTGATGTTTATCACCGAAATGTGTGTAATCAATCCTGCCCCCGGAGCCTTTCGCGTGCATGCATCCGAAGTCTTTGGCCCGTGGATCGGGTTTGTGAACGGCTGGATGTTCTGGTGCAGCGGCGTGTTGGGAATGGCAAGTGAAGTTGTGGCTGCGGCAACATTTGCGCGGTTTTGGTTTCCTTCTGTTCCACTTTGGGTATTCTGCGTGATATTTGCAGTAACTATGGCCGGAGTCAATTTGAATGATCTAAAAGGCTTAAGCCGGATTGAAACATATCTGGCTTCAATCAAAGTAATCGCATTGGTGCTGTTTATCTTATTTGGCATTCTTACTTTACTTGGAGTTATCCGTTTGGACTCTAAACTGACCAATCCTTTTTCCTCAATCAAAAGCTTTCTGCCGAACGGCATCGGCGGAGTTTTTGCTTCCATGATAATGGTCATGTTTTCTTTTACGGGAACCGGTATTATCGGGCTAGCGATCGCAGACACGGAAAATCCGGAGAAAAACGCCCCTGCAGCCATTTCAATTATCAATATTATCGTAATAGCTCTTTACACTCTGTCGATTCTGTTTATTATTCTATTAACTCCTTGGAATTCGTTCTCTTCCACAGAAAGCCCTTTCGTTCAAATCATGAACCGTATTAAAATCCCGTATTCGGACAGCATTTTGAACTTTATAGTTCTTACGGCAGCTTTGTCGGGGCTGAATTCATCCATGTACAGCTCATCCCGAATGCTGAATTCACTCAGCAGAGAAGGGCAGGCCCCAAAACTCTTTTTAAAAAACAATAAAAACGGCGTGCCGGTTTATGCGCTTGGAATCAGCAGTGCTGCCCTTTTGTTCACTGCCATCCTATCGTATTTTCTGCCGCAAAAAGTTTTTATTATTCTCGCCACGTCCAGCGGATTCCTTGCCATGTTTAACTGGCTGACAATTTCGGTTACTCATTATTTCTACCGAAAGAAAACTTTGCGGGAAAAGCCGGAAAAATTAAAATACAAAGCGCCGGGTTATCCCTACACGTCATTTATTGAAATGGCGTTGATTTTAGCCGTATTCGCAACGTCTCCGTTGTATCCGGGCCAGATTTCCGGATTGGTGAGCGGCATTGTACTGCTGGCAGGGTTGATTTTATGCTATTTTATCCTTAAAAAGTATCATGTTTTAAACAGATAAGATCAGTGGTTATGGCAGAAATTCGGCTCAATTAATTGTTTGAAAATGAGTGGATAGAATGAAACTTAAAAATTGGCAGAAGAATATATTATCTGCATTCGTGATAATGTTGGGCGGATTTGTTCTTTTTAATGCAGCGTTTTTGCTTTCTGCACTTATCATAAATACTTTACAAAAAATTATGGGAATGCCTCAGAATACTGCGCCGTCTATATTTAGCAGAGCTTTCTGTTTGACACTGATCTTTATAATTTCATGGTTTGTTCTTAAATCTAAACTTAACACCCTTGTTAAGGCAACTTATTTAACTTTGCCTTTGATGGTCGTCCTTGTAATGATTGGATTACTTTTGTATCAACAGCCTAAGTTTTTCATAACGGCGATTGGAACATTGGCTGTAGGTATGCTATTTCTATATTTGTACAAGAAAAAGTTATCCTGGCAATACTACTTTGCAACATTATACGTCGCCGTATTAGGGCTTTGCATCATCCTTTTTCATATAGAAATATAATCTTGTTTTAAGAAAACCAACCTTAGGACTGGATATCGTCTCGTTTTCTCAGTGTTTTCCTTACGATTTTAATGTAATTTGATTTGCCATTGAATCCTCTTGTCTGCAAGTATATACTAAATTAATACAGAAAATGAGAAGGTTGGGCGGGGTAAAATACATAATGGTAGGCTTGGGAACGATAGTAAATGTATCTGCGGTAATTGTCGGCAGTATGATTGGGATGCTCTTCAACGGAGGGTTAAAACAGCGGTTTCAGGATATTTTAATGCAGGCATTAGGTCTCTCTACCATGTTCCTTGGAATTGCGGGAACCTTGAAGGGGATTTTTGTAATTCACGGTTCTGCTCTGGATACGACGGGCACAATGGTTATGATTGTTTCTCTTGTGTTGGGCGGGCTGATCGGCGAGGCGATTAATATAGAAGAAAAGATAGAGCATTTTGGCGAATGGCTGAAGCAGAAAGCAAAAAGCAGCGGTGATCCAAAATTTGTGGAAGGTTTTGTAACGGCGACTATGGTCATTTGCATCGGGGCAATGGCGGTAGTAGGGTCTGTGCAGGACGGAATTTCCGGTGACGCTACCATGCTTTTTACAAAAGCGATTCTTGATTTCATCATTGTTATGGTTTTGGCATCGGCATATGGAAAAGGTGTTATTTTCTCAGCACTGCCTTTGGGAGTTTTTCAGGGCCTGATTACAGTGTTTGCCCATTTTATCCAGCCGGTTCTGACCCAGCAGATGATTCAGAATATCTCCTATGTTGGCTCTATTCTGATTTTCTGCGTGGGTATTAACCTGTCTTTCGGCAAAAAGTTTAAAGTGGGAAATCTTCTTCCGGCATTGATCGTTGCAATCGCCTGCAGCTTTTTTAAAATGTGAGCTGAATAAAAATAAACCCTCTGCTGTTTTTTCAGCAAAGGGTATTTTTCTGCAAATTATTTCTCGCTGTCGTCCTGAATTCGGATCATTCGGTATCCGATGCCGATATGCGTCTGAATATAAATCGGGTTTGACGGATCTTTTTCAATTTTTTTGCGAAGAGTTGCCATAAAGACCCGGAGCGAAGGAGTGTCGCTTTCAGATGCATTGCCCCAGATTTCATGAAGAATGTAGTTGTGGGTAAGAACTTTGCCGACATTTCTTGCGAGCAGGCAGATCAGCTTGTATTCAATCGGCGTCAGGTGGATTTCTGCGCCGTCAACGAATACGCATCCTGCGGCGTAATCAATCTTCAATCCGCCGTTTTCAAATACTGCGGAATTTTTCGAAGCAGCGCTGTTGTCGTAATTCATCTTTCGTACGGCTACACGAATTCTTGCCAGCAGTTCATCAATGCTGAAAGGCTTGGTAAGGTAATCGTCCGCGCCGGCGTCCAGTGCGTCTATTTTATCTTTATCTTCGCTTCTTGCACTTACAACGATAATCGGGTTGTTGGTCCATGTGCGTACTTTTTTGATGATGTCGACGCCGTCAATATCCGGCAGGCCCAAATCAAGAACCATCACGTCCGGTTTAGCAGATGCCGCCTGCAGAATTGCGGATTCGCCTGTTTCGGCGGTATGGTAAGCGTAGCCGTTCGCTTTCATCGTTGTTGTCATTAAGTTGCGGACGGCCTTGTCGTCCTCTACAATCAGAATTGATGTCTTATTCATTGCCCTTTACCTCACGAATTTGCAGAGTAAAGCCGAAAATACTGCCCTTCGGCTGATTGTCCTTTACATAGATTTCACCGCCGTGCGCGGATACAATCGATTTACACAGGGAAAGACCAAGCCCCAGACCGCGACGGCTGTCTCCTCTGCTGTTGTTGGCGGTATAAAACATATCAAATATTTTTTTCTTGCTTTCGTCGTCAATGCCGTCGCCGTTGTCGGCAATTTCAATTACCGCCATGTTGTCTTTTCGGAACGCGCGGACGCAGATTTCGGAGCCCGGCGCGGTATACTGAACCGCATTGTCTATAATATTGATGATAACCTGAATGATAAGCCGTGCATCTGCACAGACCATCAGCATGTCGTCGCTGATGTTGACCGACAGCTTATGTTCGCTGGCTTTGCGGTTGATATGCTTCATAGCCTCGCTGATGATTTCGTCCACCAGTTCCGCCTGCATTTTAATGCTCATGGTTCCGTTGTCGATCCTTGTGACGGAGAGCAGATTTTCTACAAGATTGATGAGCCACATGGAGTCATCGTAAATATCCTGATACAGTTTACGCTTTGCGTTCGGTTCAATCTGATTTTCATTTGTCAGAAGAACACTGGCGTTGCCGGAGATGCTTGTGAGCGGAGTACGAAGGTCATGTGAAATGGCACGCAGAAGGTTTGCGCGCAGGCGCTCCTTTTCCGATTCCATTGTAGCCTGTTTCTGCGCTTCATTCAGCTTGTATTTTTCAATTGCAAATGCAATTTCATCCAGCATAGCGGAAAGTAGGCTGCGAACAAATGGATCATAGGACTCGTCACTTTTCATTATAATACCGATTACGGCAAAAACGGTGTCGTGGTTGCGGATCGGCAGATAAAATGCCTTTGAACCGGGGAGCGTTTCTGTTCCGACCCCGGCCGGCTTTCGGTTCTTAAAAACCCATGCGGCAACAGCCTGTTCATCGGCATCCGTGCAGATATCATTCCACTTAATATCTCGGGGCGGATAGAAAGAAAGCGGTTCACCCAGTTTTCCATCCTGTACGATATACAGTGCAAAAGGTTTGTCGAGCAGTTTTAAAAGCTGCTGTGATGAAACAGAAACGATATCCGATATGTTTTTTGCACGCTGCAGCTTTCTGCTGGTGTCCAGCAGCACTTCCGTGCGGTGTGCCTGCATTGCCGTCTTTCGCGCCTGATTTTTTTCCTTCATGGTCAGGGTGGAAGTAATCAGAGAAGCGACCAGCATGACAAGAAAGGTAATCGGATATTCTGCACCGTAAGCCGTAAATGTATATTTGGGGTCAATGAAAAAGAAATTATACGCCAGTACGCCGACTACAGACGATAAAATTCCATAGAACCTGCCTATTGTCTGGCTGGAGATAACCAGCACGCCTAAAATATAAATTGTTATTATGCTTGATTGAGTCAAACCCAGTTTTTCAAATAATAAGCCTGCTAAGGTACACAAAGTCAGAATTGCCAGCATTTTCAGCAGATCTTTTGGACTGATGCCGGTCAGCTTCGGTTTATTGCTGAATTTTTGTCCATATGTCTGCACTGTATCCGGAATAATGTGCACATCCACATTTGGGGCAAGTGTCGCAATTCGGTCAATCAGGTTGTTTTTCGGGCGGAAAAGACCCGCTTTATTATTGGAACGCCCCATAACGATTTTTGTAACGCCGCTGACCTTTGCATATTCCGATATCTGGTAGGGAATATCCTCTCCATAGACCGTGGCAATTTTCGCGCCAAGCTGTTCTGCAAGTTTCAGATTTTTGCGCAGCCGGCTTCTGTTTTCGTCGTTCAATTCTTTTGTGTTCGGGGTTTCAACAAACAGAGCGGTAAATGCCGCATGAAAAGCATACGCCATCCTTGCTGCGGTGCGGATTACTTTTGCGTTGGAAGGAGAACTCGAAAGGCAGATTAGTATGTGTTCACCGGCGTAGAAATCGCTGTTCTGGGTTGGCAGACGGCTTTGTTCCGCAGCCTTATTTACACGGTCGGCAGTCCTGCGCAGGGCTATTTCGCGCAGAGCCACCAGATTCTCCCGGATAAAAAAGTTTCCCAAAGCCTTCTGAGCCTGAGTTTGCTTGTAGATTTTACCTTCATTGAGCCGGCTGATTAAATCGTCTGGCTCAATATCGACCAGTTCCACCTGGTCTGCGTGATCGAAAATATAGTCCGGAATTCTTTCCTTCACAACCACCTGTGTAATGGATGCGACAATATCGTTGAGACTTTCCAGATGCTGAACGTTAACCGTGGTATAAACGTCGATCCCGGCGCGGAGAAGTTCCTCCACATCCATATAGCGTTTTGTGTTGCGGCACTCGACTGCATTGGTATGCGCAAGCTCATCAACCAGAATTAACTGAGGTTTTCGGGCGAGCGCGGCGTCGATGTCAAACTCGTTTAAAAAAATCCCCTTATAATCGACCTTAAGGGGCTGGAGTGCTTCCAGTCCCTCAAGCAGCGCAGTAGTGTCCGGGCGCTGATGCGGTTCCACATAGCCTGCTACAACGTCCATTCCGAGTTTTTTAGCCGAGTGTGCGGCGTCAAGCATAGCGTATGTTTTGCCTACGCCCGCCGCGTACCCGAAGAATATTTTCAGTTTGCCTTTTTTATTTTTAACTTCCTTCTGACGTATTTTTGCCAGAAGTTCATCCGGATTTGGTCTGCTTTCAGCCATGCGTTCATCCCCGCTATTTCAATATCCCGTCCAAAGCGAGATTTACTTTAAGAACATTGACGGTTTCTTCACCGAAGATACCCAAAAGCTTCCTATTCGTATATTTTAGCACAATTTCGTTTACTTTGTCAGCCGATATGCCGCGAGCTTTTGCAATCCTTTCTACCTGGTACTGAGCGGCGGCGGGGGAGATATCCGGGTCAAGTCCGCTGCCGGAGCATGTCACCAAGTCTTCTGGAATCGGAACATTTTTATTTTCCGGGTTTGCAGCTTTAATTTTTGCAATGCGTTCCGAGACCAGCTGTTTGTATTTTGCACTTGTCGGGCTGAGGTTGGAAGGCTGCGCATACATAAGCACTTTTCCGCTTTTATCTTTGTATGTGGTTACGTCGAGATTCATAATTCGGCCCCACATGTATTTATTGCCGGTAAACTGCTGAGCCAAAAGTTCGCTTCCGTATTTTTTGCCGTTGACTTCAATGATACTTCCGTTTGCCTGCTTTGGGAAAAACAGCTGTGAAATACCCGTTACAACAAGCGGGTAAACAGCTCCGCAGAGTAAAGTAAGCATCAGAAGAAAAATCAGAGCCTTCGGAGCAATTGATTTTATGGTTTTCATAAATAACGTTCAGCCCTTTCATACCAGCCCTAAGGCGACAATGATTACGTCGATGAGTTTTACGAAAATGAACGGAGTAATAATGCCGCCGAGACCGTAAATCAGAAGATTGCGCGAAAGGAGTTTTTTCGCTGTAACTTCACGGTATTTTACGCCTTTCAGCGCGAGCGGAATCAAAGCGATAATAATCAGGGCGTTATAAATAATCGCGGAAAAGATTGCGCTCTGAGCACTGTGCAGACCCATGATGTTCAGCGCCGCCAGCCCCGGGTAGACACCCATGAACAAAGCCGGAATGATGGCGAAGTATTTTGCAAGGTCGTTGGCAATGCTGAACGTGGTCAGGGAACCTCTGGTCATCAGCAGCTGCTTGCCGATACGCACAATGTCAATCAGCTTCGTCGGGGAAGAGTCGAGGTCCACCATGTTGCCAGCTTCTTTTGCCGCCTGAGTGCCGGTGTTCATGGCAACGGCTACGTCTGCCTGCGCGAGCGCAGGAGCATCGTTGGTTCCGTCGCCTGTCATAGCAACAAGGTGCCCCTGCTGCTGAAACTCACGGATTTTTTTCAGCTTTCCTTCCGGTGTGGCTTCCGCAAGGAAGTCGTCAACGCCCGCTTCAGCCGCGATAGCGGCCGCCGTCAGCGGATTATCACCGGTAACCATAATGGTCTTGATTCCCATTTTGCGCAGGTCTGCGAATTTTTCTTTAACGCCCTGCTTAATGATGTCTTTCAGGAAGATAACGCCGAGGACTTTTCCATTTTTGGCAACTACAAGCGGAGTTCCACCCTGATTGGAGATACGTTTTACCGTTT
This sequence comes from Caproicibacter sp., assembly GCA_036260805.1. Classification (GTDB taxonomy): domain Bacteria; phylum Bacillota; class Clostridia; order Oscillospirales; family Acutalibacteraceae; genus Thermocaproicibacter. The sequence goes on along the minus strand of DATALZ010000074.1, from coordinate 53,437 downwards.
CGTCGCATTCGCTGCTGTAAGTGCCGCCTTTTTCAAGGACGTAGTTTTTTACGGCGTCCGCGGCGCCTTTGCGAATTTCATTTCCCATGAAATCTACGCCGCTCATTCTTGTTTTTGCTGTGAAGGGAATGAACTGTGCGTTCAGTTCGCTCATATTTCTGCCGCGGATTCCAAACTGTTCTTTTGCGAGAATCACGACGCTTCTGCCTTCCGGTGTTTCGTCTGCGAGAGACGAAAGCTGGGCTGCGTCCGCAAGTTCTTTAATATCGACGCCGTCGACCGGCACAAACTCTGCTGCCTGGCGGTTACCGAGCGTGATGGTGCCGGTTTTGTCGAGCATCAGAATATCCACGTCGCCGGCAGCCTCAATCGCCCTGCCGCTCATGGCAAGGACGTTTGCCTGATTCAGACGGCTCATACCTGCAATGCCGATGGATGAAAGAAGCGCGCCGATTGTGGTCGGTGCAAGGCATACGAGCAGCGCAACCAGAGAGGTAACGGAAGTTCCGTTCACTTTTCCTGCCTGAGAAGCCGCAAAAGAAGAGTAGGGGTAGAGCGCGAGCGTTACAAGAAGAAAGATAATGGTGAGCGCGACGAGGAAAATCTGCAAAGCTACTTCATTCGGAGTCTTTTTGCGCGATGCACCTTCTACCATGGCGATCATTTTATCCAGAAAACTTTCGCCAGCTTCGCTTGTAACACGAATGACCAGCCAGTCGGAGATAACGGTCGTGCCGCCTGTTACGGCGCTGCGGTCGCCGCCGCTTTCGCGGATTACCGGCGCGGATTCACCGGTAATGGCGCTTTCGTCAACCGATGCGGCACCGTCGATCACTTCGCCGTCGGCCGGTATCTGTTCGCCGGTACGAACGATAACAAGGTCGCCTTTTTTCAGTTGAGCCGACGAAATTTTTGTTATAGTCCCACGGTCTTCCAGTGAAGGAATCTTATGTGCTTCAACGTCCTTTTTTGCGGCGCGAAGAGAATCCGCCTGCGCCTTGCCGCGGCCTTCCGCAATCGCTTCAGCAAAATTCCCGAACAGTGAGGTAAACCAGAGGATGATGGCAATCCCAAGGGTGAACCCGGTATTTGCATCGCTGATTCCAAACAGAGAAAGGATAAAGAGCACGGTTGTAAGGATAGCCGCAATATATACAATAAACATGACCGGATTTTGCAGCTGGGTCTTCGGGTTCAGCTTTATAAACGAATCTTTAATCGCCCGAAAGAGCATTTGTTTGTCTGCAAAACCGCTTTTCTTGTTATTCTTTTGAGAAGACATTATTTATTCCTCCTAACCCAGCATCTGGAAGTACTCGGCGACAGGGCCAAGTGCAAGCGCCGGGAAAAAGCTGAGTGCTCCGATGAGCAATACCACAAAAATCAGCATGCCGATAAACATGGCGTTGTGGGTCGGCAGTGTGCCTGAACTGACGGCAACCTTTTTCTTCTGTGCCAGCGACCCTGCAATAGCAAGCGCCGCCATCATTGGGACAAAGCGTGAGAAAATCATAATCAGTCCGGTGGAAACATTGCCGAATACCGTGTTCGCGTTAAATCCGGCGAAAGAGGAACCGTTGTTTCCGCCTGCCGACGAGTAAGCATAAAGGATTTCGGAGAATCCGTGTGCTCCGCTGTTTGTCAGGCTGCTTACGGTTTGAGGAAGAGCTGTTGCAATTGCGCTGCCGATCAATACCGCAACCGGAGTTGCGAGGCAGAGAAGCACAGCCATGCGCATTTCATACGGTTCAATCTTTTTGCCGAGATATTCCGGTGTACGGCCCACCATCAGTCCCGCGATAAATACGGTCAGGATTGCAAAACCGATCATGCTGTACAGTCCGCAGCCTACGCCGCCGAATACGACTTCGCCAAGCTGCATCAAAAGCATTGCCGCCATACCGCCAATCGGCGTGTAGCTGTCAAGCATCGAGTTGACCGAACCGTTGGATGCACCCGTTGTAAATGCCGTCCAGGTGCTTGACGATGCAATTCCAAAGCGTGTCTCTTTTCCTTCCATATTGCCGCCCGCCTGAGCAACACTGGAAACATTCACAGCTCCATTCTGAGCAAGCTGGGGAGTTGCGGAAGATTCGCTTACGGCGATTACGGCCAGCGCCGCGCTCAGCATGATAAACATGGCGAGGAAAATCGCTACACCCTGCCGCTTGTCTTTCACGTTTCTGCCAAAAGTAAAGCACAAAGCCGCAGGGATCAAAAGAATCGAAAGCATTTCAATCAGGTTGGAAAGCGGCGTCGGGTTTTCAAACGGATGCGCGGAGTTTGTACCCATAAAACCGCCGCCGTTGGTTCCTAACTGCTTTATGGCAATCTGGCTCGCTGCGGGCCCCTGCGGTACAACTTCCTGTGTCACCACTGTGCCGTCCTTCAGTGTAACCGGCTCCACAAGGGAAACGGTCTGGTAGGATGAAAAATTCTGAATCACGCCCTGAGATACCAGAGCAATTGATATAACCAGGGAAAGCGGAATCAGAATATACAGAATAATTCTAGTTGCGTCTGCCCAGAAACTACCAAGCCCGGTTTCTTTTACTTTTACAAAGCCGCGAATCAGGGCAAACAAAACGGAGATCCCAACCGCCGCCGATGCAAAATTCTGTACGGTAAGCCCGAGCATCTGCGTGAGATAGCTCATTGTGCTTTCACCGTTATACGCCTGCCAGTTTGTGTTCGTGACGAAACTGATGGCGTTGTTAAATGCAAGATGCCACGAGGTGCCGTTCAGGGACTGCGGATTCAGCGGAAGAACGCCCTGCAGCAGGTGAAGCAAAAACAGAATGATAAAGCTGAAAACACTGAAAATAATAATACTCAATCCGTATTTTTTTGCATTCATCTGCTCGTCTTTGTCAACCTTTAATACCCGGTAAGTAAAATTCTCTACCGGCTGGATGACCCTGGACAGAAAGACCTTTTCGCCATTCATCACTTTGCCGATATATGTACCCAGAGGTATGGCAAGCAGTACTAAAATAGCCAGATAAAGAATGCACTGTATCACCGTACCGTTCATTTTTCATCCCTCCTGAATAAGACATAAAACAAATAACCGAGAAGCAAAACGGCCAGTGAGCCGATTACCCCTATGACAATTTGCATATACAACCTTCCTTTCAATTGTGCAGATTTTAGTTTAACACAATTCAAATTAGGATTGTGTAAGAGGATATTCCGCCGTGTTAAGATTGTATTAAGACGACACAAATCCGTCCGAATCCGGTGATGCCGCCTTCTTTTTAGTAAACGATAACCCCAAAAAATTGTTGATGCAGATGCACGAAAAGAATATAATGAATCCATTGTTATGAAGAAGTTATCCGAAACATAATCTTGATTATATTGTTGAGTGAAAAGAGGATAATACATGAAGGCTTTGATCCTTTATTTCAGTGGTACGGGAAACACAAAATATGTTGCGAAAAAACTGGAAGCAGACCTGCAGAAACTTGGATGCAATGCGGAACTCCATTCCATAGAGGAAAATTTTAAAGTTCAGCCTGATTCTTACGATCTGCTTGCCTTAGGCTGCCCAAAATATTATGAATACCCGGTTCTTGATTTTATAAAGTACATAAAAAAGAATCTTCCTGTGAGTACAAAGACGGTGCCTGCCGTAATGTTCTGTACCCAAACCGGTCCTTTGGATACAGACTTTAAACCAATGCAGAAAGTTCTTGCAAAAAAGAATCATAAACTTATAGCGGAAAAGAGTATCCCAATTGCCAATAACCTTCTGGTAATGAAAGCTTTTGGCGGAACTGCTCCGGAGAAGAAACAGAGCAATATCGCCAAAGCGGAAGAAGATATCAAAGCACTGGCTTCCTGTCTGGTGAAAAATGAGGAACACCACGAAGAAGTAGGGCGCTTTCTTGGCGCGGTATGCCGTCTGTGTGCCGTCGTGTGTACAAAACTGTTTCCGGTTTTTGCAATTAAGTTCAGTCCCTCGGCGGAATGCATCGGCTGCGGCCTTTGCGCCAGAAAATGCCCAGCGCAAAATATAAAAATGGAAAACAATAAGCCGGTTTTCGGAAAAGACTGCATTTTTTGCACACGATGTGTGAATTCCTGCCCGGTAAATGCCATTCAGTATCATAAAGAAAAGCATCCCCAGTATCAAATGATTGAAAAAATATAAAAAGAGGGCGCAGCGAAATGTCTTTTTCATTTCGCCGCGCCCTTTACAGAAGAGTTATTAAATTTTATGTACAGGAAAACTCATTCCGTTTCCATTCCGTCAAACTGCATGCTGTAGTATTTTGCATAGATTCCGTTTTTCTCTAGAAGTTCTTGATGTGTACCGCGCTCCGAAATTCCGTCGTCGGCAATGACGATGATTTCGTCCGCATTTCGGATGGTGCTTAGTCTGTGAGCAATGACGATAGTAGTTCGATTTTTGGAAAGGCGGTCGAGGGACTCCTGAATATGCCTCTCACTTTCATTGTCCAGAGCGCTTGTGGCTTCATCCAGAATTAAAACGGCCGGGTTTTTCAGAAAAACGCGTGCAATGGCAATCCGTTGCTTTTGGCCGCCGCTCAGCCGCGTACCGCGTTCGCCGACGTAAGTGTCGTAACCGTCCGGCAGACTGCTGATAAATTCATGGATTCCCGCACTCTTTGCGGCCTGTAGGATTTCCTCGTCGGTTGCATCCGGTTTGCCGTATGAGATATTGTCACGGATACTGCCGGAGAACATGTAAACGTCCTGCTGCACAATTCCGATTGCGTTTCGCAAAGACTGCAGGCTGACATTCCGTACATCACTGCCGTCAATCAGCACGCTGCCGCCGGACACATCGTAGAAGCGGGGCAGAAGCGAGCAAAGCGTAGTCTTGCCGCCGCCGGAAGGCCCTACTAATGCGACGGTTTTGCCGGCATCAATTTTCAGGCTGATATGTTCCAAAACTTTTTCTGACTCGTCGTAACTGAACGATACGTCGCGGTATTCAATATTTCCCTCAACGGAGTCTAGGCCTTTTGCGCCGGGTTTATCCTTAATTTCAGGGTCAGTCTCAATCACTTCTACAAAGCGGCGGAATCCGGAGTATCCTTTTTGGAACAACTCGGTAAATTCCACCAGAACGTCAATCGGATTGATAAAGATATTGATATACAGCGCATAAATGGAAAGGTCTATAACGCTTAATTTTCCGAAAGCAATGAACAGACCGCCGCTGACGAGTACCGTCAGATACAGCAGACCTTCAAAAAATGCGTTGCCTGCGCGGAAACTTCCCATAATGCGGTAACTGCTTACCTTTGAGTCCAGAAAACGAAGGTTGCTTTGCTCGAATTTTTCACGTTCCAGATCTTCATTGCCAAAAGACTTTACAACGCGGATTCCCGCAAGGCTGTCCTGTACCTGAGAATTGACTCCTGCTATCTTCTTACGGTTATCGAGAAAAATCGCCCGCATTTTTTTGTTCTCATAAACGCTGAATATAATCATGACCATAGTAACAGCTGCAAGAATCAGCGTCATAGGTACGTTAATCAGCATCATTAGAATGAATGAACCGATAATTTTAAGCAGTGAGATAAATATATTCTCCGGGCCGTGGTGAGCAAGCTCCGAGATGTCGAACAAATCGGAGACCAGCTTGCTCATCATTTCGCCTGTGTTGTTCCGGTCATAATAGGAAAACGAAAGCCGCTGGTAATGGTCGAAGAGGTCCTGCCGCATGTTGCTTTCCATCCGGGCACCCATAATATGCCCCCAGGATGTAATGTAATATTGGCAGCCGAAACGAATCAGGTAAAGAGCCAGCAGGCCGATTGCTATGATTGTCAGATGGCTGAGAATTGCCTGCGGGCCTTTGGTGAAAAGTCCGTTTGTAAGAGAACGTAAAATCTGCGGGAAGGATACGTCAATTGCGGACAGAACCAGCGCGCAAAACATATCGAAGTAAAAGATTGCCCGATAGGGGCGGTAATAACTAATAAATTTGCGAAGTAAAGACATGGGTCATTAAGCCTTCTTGGGTTCGTCGTAGGTTTCACCAAAGGTGTCAACCGTAACGGATTCTATTTTCTGTTCTTCTAACGGCTTGTCGTCGTAATCACGCGGAACAGCTACAATCCGGTCAACCTCTTCCATTCCGGATGTGACTTTGCCAAAAGCGGCATACTCGCCGTCAAGGTACGGGGAATCGTCCACCATAATAAAGAATTGAGAGCCGGCGCTGTTCGGGTTTACCGCACGCGCCATGGAAACCACGCCGCGCGTGTGCTTTAAATCGTTCTGAAAATGATTTGAAGTGAATTCACCGCGTATGCTGTAGCCCGGCCCGCCTGTTCCGTTGCCCTTCGGGTCGCCGCCCTGAATCATAAATTTCGGAATAATGCGGTGGAAGGTAGTACCGTTGTAAAATCCTTTTTGAATCAGAGAAATAAAATTGTTAACTGTGTTGGGCGCAACATCCGGGTAGAGTTCAATCTCTATTGCACCTTTTGAGGTCTTTATTTTGACCACGGGATATTTCATGAAAAACCCTCCATCTTTCTAATAATATAAGTATTATAGCCTGAAAGGCTGAATCCTACAAGGAAATATTTGCATCTCCTATGCTCGATTACGTAAATGTAAATTATTTTGCCGATTTATGAGGGATTATGGTATAATAAATCCAAACTTCACACAAAGGATCAACCAACTATAGCAATTTAATTTTTAATCAGGACATGGATTAGAAAATTGAAAATTGCCGAATGCGTTTTTACGGTTAGAATTTCTTCCTGCATGAAAGTAAAAACGCTATAATACCGGAACATTACAGGGGGAGACGAAAGCAGAGTGAAATTCATATCATGGAACGTGAACGGTCTGCGCTCTTGCATCAGTAAAGGCTTCTGCGACTTTTTTGCTTCCTCAGACGCCGATGTTTTCTGTGTGCAGGAAACCAAGATGCAGCAGGGGCAGGCTGAAATTTTACTGCCCGGTTATGAACAGTATTGGAATTCCGCCCAAAAGAAAGGCTATTCCGGTACGGCGGTGTTTACGCGTGTCAAACCGCTGTCCATAAATTATGATATCTGCAGCCCGGAACATTGCGGAGAGGGACGTTCCATCACGTTGGAATTCCCCGAGTCCTATCTTGTGAATGTTTATACGCCGAATTCTCAGCAGGGTCTTGCAAGGCTTCCTTATCGCATGTGCTGGGAAGACGCGTTCCGCGGCTATTTAAAATCACTGGACAGCAAAAAGCCGGTTGTTGTATGCGGCGATATGAATGTAGCTCATGAGGAAATCGACCTCAAGAACCCGAAAAGCAACCGGAACAACGCGGGTTTTTCCGACCAGGAACGGCAGAAAATGACGGAACTGCTTCAGTCGGGTTTTACCGACAGCTTCCGCTTTTTACACCCGGACGAGGTCGGGGCATACACATGGTGGTCATACATGTTCCACGCGAGACAGTCTAACGCCGGATGGCGTATTGATTATTTTCTCGTGTCCGATTCCCTCAAAGACAGAGTACTGGAGAGCAATATCCGTTCAGATATTATGGGAAGCGACCATTGTCCCGTTGAACTGATATTATCTTAGAATATAAATTCTGATAATAAATTAAAATAACGGAGGAAATGCCATGCAGCTTATTTTTTACGGAGCGGATAAAGAGGTAACGGGAAGCTGCCACTGTCTGGAAGCGTGCGGCGTGAAAATTCTGATCGACTGCGGTCTGCAGCAGGGGTCGGATGAAGACGACAATCACAAACTTCCGTTCTACGCATCGCAGATCGATTATGTTCTGGTGACACATGCGCATATAGACCACAGCGGCCGTCTGCCGCTCCTTGTGAAAAACGGTTATCAAGGTAAAATTTATGCCACTGGTGCAACCTGCGATTTGCTCTCCATTATGCTACGTGACAGCGCGCATATTCAGGAAATGGATGCCCTCAACGAGAACCGAAAAGGGAAACGTGCAGGCCGCGAACCGGAAGAGCCCATTTATACCATCGACGACGCGGAAGCCACTGCGGAACATCTGGAACCCTGCCAGTATGGGGAAATGGTTCAGCTTTGTGACGGTATCCGTTTCCGTATGACGGACGCAGGGCATCTTCTCGGTTCGGCATCGATTGAAATGTGGGTAACTGAAAACGGCGAAACGAAAAAAATTGTGTTTTCAGGGGATATCGGCAATCTGAATCAGCCAATTATCCGCGACCCCCAGTATATAACAGAAGCCGATTACGTCGTAATGGAGTCCACCTATGGAAACAGGGAACACGACCCCATTGCAAATTATATCCCACAGCTTGCCGATGTTTTTGACAAGACTTTGGCCGCAGGCGGGAATGTGGTTATCCCAAGCTTTGCAGTTGGGCGTACGCAGGAGCTTATGTACTTTATCCGCGAGATGAAGGAACAGAAACTTGTGAAAAGTGTTCCGGATTTTCCGGTCTATGTCGATAGTCCCCTGGCTGCTGAGGCTACGAAAATTTACAGCGGCGATCTGCGTGGGTACGCAGACGACGATACCGTTCGAGTCATGGATGAGGGATTCCAACCTCTTACTTTTTCCAATCTTCATACCTGCGAAACAACGGAAGAATCCCGTTTGTTGAATGAAGACGGTGTTCCCAAAGTGATCATTTCTTCCAGCGGCATGTGCGAAGCCGGCAGAATCCGTCACCATTTGAAGCATAACCTTTGGCGCCCGGAATGCTCCATTGTATTTGTCGGTTTTCAGGCGGAAGGGACACTCGGGCGTATCCTGATCGACGGCGTAAAACAGGTAAAGCTTTTTGGCGAGGAAATTGCAGTCAAGGCGCAGATCCATAATTTTAAGGCCCTGTCGGGTCATGCAGACCGCTCCGGGCTGTTGCGCTGGATTGAATCGTACCAGAAAAAACCGGAGCGCGTATTCATTGTTCATGGCGAAGAACTTACATCCGTGGAGTTTGCGGAAGAACTGAAGCGGCGCGGTTTCAATGCATATGTCCCGAATTTCGAAGCTGTAGCTGACCTTACCGCGAATAAAATTATTAATGAGGGTATCCTTCCCGAGAATCTTCATCCGAAGAAGGGCTCCAAAAAGGTTTCGTCTGCATTTGCACGTTTGCTGGCAGCCGGACAGAGATTGCTGCGGGTTATTCAGCATAACGAAGGTGGAGCCAACAAGGATCTTGCAAAATTCACAGACCAAATTATTTCCCTTTGCGATAAGTGGGATAGATAACATACGCAGTCTAAAAAGCTCTCCAGCCGATTTGTTTCTTCAATCGACCGGAGAGCTTTTCTGTATTTCTACCGATATTTCTGTTCCAGCTCAAGCAGGCTTTTCTTGATGCTCAGCCCGCAGGCGTAACCAGTTAATCCGCCGTTCTTCCCAATAACCCTGTGGCAGGGAACAACAATCATAACCGGGTTATGTTTGTTTGCCATTCCAACCGCGCGGCATGCTTTCAGATTCCCAATCTGCTCGGCAATCTGCTGGTAGCTTCTTGTTTCCCCATATGGTATGGTTTGCAGTGCTTCCCAGTCCGCTATCTGAAAATCCGTTCCATGCAGGGAAAGAGGGAGATCAAATTCTTTTCTTGTCCCGTCAAAATATTCCTGCAGCTGAGAGATTGCCTGCTCAATGAGGGACGTTTTGCACTCTGTGGAATCATCCGCAATTTCTTGCTTTCCGAAATAAATATCTGTTATTCCCACTCCGTCATCGGCGAGGCCAAGTACGCCGATGGGCGAATCCCAATGCCAAGTGTTTTTCATATGAGCTGCCTTTCTAAGCATTTCACCCATTTCTAAATGCTATAAATTGTATTTTGCTGTCTCTCCCCCCGAGGCGGGACGAGATAACCGTCCAGTATTTAAATATCATGATACAGACTTTTCAGCAGAGCAATTTCCTGTGCATAACCGTCTATGTCGTTTGGAGTTTCCAGGTAAAACGGAAGATGGCGCAGCGACGGATGGTTAATGATTCTTTCAAAGGCATCCAGCCCGATGGAGCCCTGTCCGATTTTCTGGTGACGATCCTTGTGGCTTCCCAACGGATTCATGCTGTCGTTCAGGTGAATGGCCTTGAGCCTGTCAAGCCCGATGACCCGGTCAAACTGATCCAGTACCGTTTCCAGCTGATTTACTATGTCGTATCCTCCGTCGAAAACATGGCAAGTATCCAGGCAAATGCCAAGAAGTTGGCGCTGTTCCACACGGTCAATAATTGCCTGCAGTTCTTCAAAGGTTCTGCCAACCTCGCTGCCTTTCCCGGCCATGGTTTCCAAAAGCACTGTTGTTGATTGCCCCGGTTTTAAAATTTCGTTCAGCATTCCGGAGATATAGCTGATTCCGATATCCGGCCCCTGCTTTACATGGCTTCCGGGATGAAAATTGTACATGCTGCCCGGTATATGTGCCAGCCTTGACAGGTCGTCTGCCATTGTATTCCGCGCAAAAGTACGCAATCCTTCGTCTGCTGCACAGGCGTTAAGCGTATACGGCGCATGTGCCAGAATGGGGAAGAATTCGTGTTCTTCGGCATATTTTTGGTAAGAGGCGATGTCATTCAGGTCAATAGCTTTCGCGGTTCCTCCTCGCGGATTGCGCGTAAAAAACTGGAATGTGTTCGCTCCAATTTCTGACGCCTGTTTTCCCATGGCTAGGTAACCCTTTGAAGCAGACAAATGGCAGCCGATTTTTAACATATAACTTCCTCCTATGCTTAAGCCTCGTTTGAAAAATCAAGGAACTTGTCTATTTCGGCTAAAACTGCACCGTCCAGCGTCAAAAATGCTCGGAATACGGAAAGTATTCCTGTGCTTTTTTCCTTGTTCGGCATGGTTTTATCTCGAAAATCCGTCGTTTTTATCAAACAAGGCAAATTGCTTTAAGAATTTGGAATTGCCCTAATACAGTGATAATTGTGATATTTTCAGGGAAGGAGCTGTCCTGTCCGTGATCAGCTCATCACCATGCGGATATCCAATCAGCATCGGCGAGTTTGGGTCATGCTTCTGTATGTTTCTGAGCACTGCTTTTTCACCTGATGTTGCATAGCAGTATGCACAACCGTTTCGGCACGTGTCGTATACTCCGATATCAACGCTTTCCACGCAGCCGCATGCAGGCCGCTGACCGGGATCTTTTCTCGCTTTGATTGGGTATCCAATGATTTTTTCAATCCGTTTTGGGTCAATGCACGCAGAATGCTGAATCTGAAACGAACTCAGGTCTATTTTTTCGGAACAGCTGAAAAGCGGCAAGTTGTGGCGTTTCGCAATGCGGGAAAACCCTTCAGCAACAACAAGCATTTCATTCAGGCTGATTTCACGGAATTGTTTACTGATATTCGAATAGACATCGACAAAGCTGAATACACAGCAGGAAGCCGCGCCATCCAGTTCAGTGCAAAGCTTTTGAAACTGCTCCATATGCCAGTCTACAGAAAAGCTGTCGCCGAGAAAAACAGGGTCATAGCGCCAGACGACGCGTTCGGTTCCTATTTTTTTGCTCAGCTTCCGAAGCGCATCAATAAGTTCCGTTTTTGGCGGAAGGTTTCGCTCCACATCCGTGCCGTATGGGGTTAAGGTAAACTGAAAATAGAACCGGTATCCCAATTCTTCAATCTCATCCAGCTTGTCCAGCATTGGCAGAGGATTTTTCGTCCAAAACACGATACAGTCTACCCATTCCGGCGATAGATTGATTCGCCCAAGGCGCTTTGGATTCCGCGGATTAGGTACCAGAATGTATTTTTCTTTCAGCCGGTTTATAAGCCAATCAGAGTAGAAAGCCGGAATATCCGTCCGGCGGCTTGCACTTAGAATCATTCCGGCTCACCTCAACGAATTCTTTACCAAATTTGTACTTATTATATCACAGCCTGATGATGATTACCGCACAGAACCGCAAATCAAAAAAATTCAGGCGTATTCGGAACGTCAAGTCGAACCGAGTACGCCTGTTTCTATAGCATTTTATAAAAAGAAATTATAAGGAGCCAGCAGTCTATTAATCCTGATTAATCACAACAAAGGACTGCGGTGCCATGCGGATTGATTTTTCACCCAGAACAGCCGGGTCTCCAATTGAGAATTCAACGGAGCCTTTGGAAGATACCGGAGCATCCACACTTGAGCCCGATGGATTAAATGCGAAAAGCAAATTGCCGCGCTTGAATATAAACGGATATTTGTTTTTCTCCGCATAAATTACTGCGAAGGATCCGTCAGAATGCATACATTCGTTGTCGTGGCGCAGCTTGATAATTGCCCGGATGGTGTTCAGCAGAGAATCTTTTCTGCTGGACTGCTCTTCCACGCTCGGCGCGTCGGCACTTTTGTCGACGGGCAGGTACAGCTTTTCAACCGGAGCTTCCGAGAAACCTGCATTTTCAGATTTATCCCATTGCATTGGGGTACGCGTTCCGGTGCGCTCGAAGCCGCCCTCTTTGCTCGTAAGATCACTGTTGTATTTCATCCCGATTTCGTCGCCGTAATACAGGAAAGGTACGCCCGGCATGGTAAAGATAAAGCTGTATGCTAGTTTCATTTCCAATTCAGAAAAGTATTTGCTCATGCGCGGAGTATCATGGTTACAGGTAATAAAACTTATGTAACCCAATTCCTTTGTGCCTGTGTATTTCGGAAGAAAATCTTTTGTGAAGTTCAGAATATCGCCATTTCCCTGCGAACTGAAAAAGCTGAGCTGTTTTCCGGTTTCCCTGTCTACATTCCGGAACAGGGAATAGTAGCCGTTGCCCTCATGGTTCAAATAAAAGTCGCAGTGAAAGCCGTATTTCAGGGAAAGCGCCGGATTAGACCATTCGGAAACCAGAGCTGCCTCCGGGTATTCGCGGTCGAGCATTTTCCGAATCTTCTGCCAAATCTCTCCCGTTGCGGATTTCTTCTCGTCATCGTTTTTTACGAGAGAGTCCGCCATATCTACACGGAAACCGTCGCAGCCTTTGTCAAGCCAGAAACGCATTACGTCTTCCATGGCCTTTCGGGTTGCGATGCAGTCCGGGTGATTGCACGGCAGCTGCCATGCAGCGGTGGTTTTCTTAAACCCGTAGTTCAGTGCCGGCTGTGTGCTGAAAAAATTCACAACATAGTTGCCGTTGCGGTTGGCACGGCCGCTGATGCAGTGGTAATCGAGCGGATAATTCCACACGTTATCGGTCCAGATATAGCGGTTTGTAAATTCATTCTTTTCCGGCAGGCCGCTCTTTTTGAACCATCTGTGCTGTTCGGAAGTATGGCCGGGCACAAGATCAAGAAGAATCTTGATGCCTTTCTCATGCGCTTCCTGAAACAGGCGGTACAAATCCTGGTTCGTACCGTAACGCGGCGCAACCTTTTTATAATTTCTTACGTCATAACCGGCATCCCGGAAGGGTGAGTCAAAACACGGGTTTATCCAGATGGCGTTGCATCCGAGCCACTTTACGTAATCCAGCTTATTTGTGATACCATTAATATCCCCAATTCCGTCACCGTTGGTGTCATAAAAAGATTGTGGATAGATTTCATAAAATACTGCGTCTTTTAACCAATCAGGCATTTCCATTCCCCTTTTCAACTTTTGATATTCCTGTCCTATCATATCGTTTGAGTCGATTTGAGTCAATGGTTTTCGAAAATATTCTGCTTATTATTTTAAGATTAAGCTGGCATTTATCCAATTACTTGTTAATTATTTTATAGTAAATCGGAAAAAATAGGCTAATTTAATAAAAATATGTATCGTTGACAGAACAAATGTTATGTATTACAATAAGCTGGTGTTTCGAAAACAATTAAGCCAAAAGAAAAAACTTTCTCGAAAGGAAACTGATGATTTGAAGAGATTCAACTTCGAAAATGACCCTGTAAAACTGGCCTCATTATTCAATTCACCGGACTTTGAAGAGAACTATTATTATTCCGGTCAGCTCGGAGCAATCTACACCCCGCAATCCACAACATTCCGGGTATGGGCTCCGGCAGCGTATTTTATTACGCTTCGCCTGTACGAACAGGGTGAAGGCGGAAAGCTGATTCAAAAAGAGTCTTTAAATCAAAAAGGCCGGGGAATATGGGAACTGACGCTTCCCGGAGATTTCAACGGTGTTTACTATACATATGAGGCAACGAATTTCGGACAAATTACGGAAACGGCAGATCCATATGCAAAAGCAGCCGGGGTGAACGGCCGGCGCAGTATGGTAGTAGATCTTTCAAAAACAAATCCTGCCGGGTGGAATTTGGATTCCATTAAAAGGCCGGAGCATCAGACGGATGCAGTTGTCTGGGAAATTCATGTCGGTGATTTTTCCAACGATCCAAAATGTGGAATCCGGAAAGAATGGCGTGGAAAATACATGGCGTTTACCGAGCCCGACACGACCCTTTTCGACGGGAAGACACCAACCTGCTTAAATTATCTGAAAAAACTCGGCATTACGCATGTCCAGCTTATGCCGGTTTATGATTACGGCAGCATTGATGAATCAGTGGCCGGCAGAGACTTCAACTGGGGTTATGACCCTTTGAATTTCAATGTGCCTGAGGGCTCTTATTCCACCGACCCGTTTCACGGTGAAGTACGGATTCTGGAGTTCAAAAAGATGGTAGCCGCTCTGCATCAAGCGGGAATCGGCGTAATTATGGACGTTGTTTATAACCATACCTTTGAAGGACCCGAATCATGGTTTCATCGAATGGTTCCGTATTATTACCATCGCACCACTTCAAAAGGAGAGTTTGCCGACGGTTCCGCCTGTTCAAACGAAACTGCAAGCGAACGCTGTATGTGCCGTAAGTACATCATCGATTCCGTCTTATACTGGGCGAAAGAGTATCATATCGACGGTTTTCGCTTTGATCTCATGGGCCTCATTGATGTTGAGACAATGAATCTGATCCGAGCTGAACTGGATAAACTGCCGGACGGCAGAAAAATACTGGTTTATGGGGAGCCATGGTCTGCTTCGGAACCGTCCATGCGCAAGGGGAGCCTGCCTGCCGATAAAAAACATGTAAAAATGCTGGATTCTCGTATCGGTGTTTTCTGCGATTCAACCCGCGATTCCATTAAGGGCGATGTCTTTTTTCGCCATAGAAAAGGCTTCGTTCAGGGGAATCTGAAGTTTGAAAATGCCGTGAAAGCGTCTCTGCAGGGATGGACGAGGAATGATTTTTCGAAGTCGCTTGCATCTGTACCTACACAGATTGTTTCCTATGTTTCTGCCCATGATAATTTATCGCTTTGGGACAAATTGATCGCGTCCACAAAGCGGGGAAGGATTTATACAGCCTACGACGAAGAAATTGTAAAGCTCAATAAACTATGCGCGGTATTGTATTTTATGTCGCAGGGGATGCCTTTTTTGCAGGCCGGCGAAGAATTCGCCCGCACAAAACGCGGCATGGACAACAGCTTTCGCGCGTCCCAATCCAGAAATCGTCTGGATTGGAGCAGAACATTGGAGTTTTCCGATTTAATCGAATATTATCGCGGACTGATTCAGATACGCGCTGCGTTCCCCGCGCTAAGAGATTCTTCTGTCTCAGCGGCAGCTCAAATGAATTTTGCAGACTCTGCGCCCGGAACGATTGCATTTACTCTAAGCGGCGATACATGTACATTAGCTGTATGCGTAAATGCTCTTTCTGAGCAATCTGAGGTTAAACTAAAAAGTGACGGCGATCAGAATTGGGAAATCCTTGCGGACGGTCTTAAAGCGGGAGTTCATCCACTTGGCAGAATAAACGGATGCAGTTTTATACTTGGGCCTAAATCGCCCCTGATATTGAAATGTTTGAAATTTTAAGATCAAGCACTTGATAAAAGGCCTCATCACTAATTCGAAATAGTCCAAGCTATTTCGCAAACAGTTCGAAAAGAATCCAGAAATTTCAGGCCTACATTGTGTATTTTGCAAAGAATAAAACAAGGTTCTAAAAACAATGAACAATATATTTAGAAAATTTGTAACAAAACTTATTGACATTAACGATATTTGATGATATATTTGTAGACGTACGAAGCCGAAAATATTCGAAAATAACTAAATGTTTCTTCGAATATTCGGAATGTATTTTTTAGGAGGTAATTATTAATGAGAGAAAAAGTATGGAAAAGAGTGTCAGCTAGCTTTTTAGCAGCGGCTCTTGCTGTTGGAATGACAGCATGCAACGGCTCAAACAACGCGTCTTCCACAGCACCTGCAGCATCCGCTCAGGCATCCACCCCAGCTGCAAGCACAGCAGCTTCATCAGAAATTGGTGAAAAAGGTGCGAAAATTACACTTTGGGGCTCCGCCGACGACCAGAAGATGCTGAAAGATATGGCAGCAGATTTTGTCAAGGCACATGCAGACAAGAACTATACTGTTACAGTTAATGTGCAGGATGAAGACAAGGCACAGGCTGCTGTTGTGAAAGACGTTGACGCGGCTGCCGATGTTTTTGACGTTCCGCATGACCAGCTCGGCGCTTTGGTCGAAGCAGGCGCCTGCTATCCGAACACAGTATTTGCCGATACTGTAAAGGCAAACGATGATGCGAATGCCGTACAGGCGTCAACATACAAAGATACCCTTTATGGTTATCCTCGTTCCGTTCAGTCAATTTTCCTGTATTACAACAAGAGTGTTCTGAGTGCTGACGATGTTAAGACAATGGAAGGCATGCTGAAAAAGGCAAAAGCAGCCGGCAAACAGTGCGGCTGGGACATGGGCAACAACTACAATACGGCTCCTATGTATTTAGCAAACGGCGTAAAGCTGTTCGGCGACAAGGGAACCGATGTAAGCGGCAGCACTTTCAACAGCCCGGAAGCACTTGCAGTTGCAAAATACATTTCCACATTAAAAGCTCAGGGTATGAAGAACATTAACGATGGCGATGCTCTGAAGCTCCTGAAAGATGGTTCTCTTGTTGCACAGTCAACCGGTTCTTGGAAAGCACAGGATTACAAGAAGGCTTTGGGCAGCAATTTCGCTGTTGCGAAGCTTCCGACCATCAACGTCGGTGGTTCTGACAAACAGATCGTTTCCTTCGCAGGCTATACCCTGTATCTTGTAAACGCTCACTCAAAATACCCGCAGGCAGCGATGCAGCTTGCTGATTATATGACAAGCCAGGATACTCAGCTTAAAGCATTCAAAGTGAGAGGCGTTGTCCCAGCCAATACCAAGGCTGCAAGCGATTCTTCTGTAACAAGTGACGAAGTAGTCGCTGCTCAGTTGGCTCAGATCAAGACATCTGTCCCGATGCCTTCTATACCTCAGATGACCAACTTCTGGTCAGATTCCAGCATGGCTTACACAAAAGATATTTTTGACGGCAAAATCAAGGAAGCCGATATGCAGACTAAGCTGAACGCTTGGAATGATTTGCTGAAATCCAGCATAAAGAAATAATTCTGTATCGTAACTTCTCAATTTCATATCTTCTCACAATTGCAGCTAAGCTCGCTGAACGGGCTTAGCTGCAAATACTATGAAACGCCGGGGTGGTAATTTTGGAGATAGCTGGCAAGGCAATAAAAAAGAAAAGTAAAGCACTGCCAAAACTTACTTTTAAGAACAAAGAGGCCGGGTCTTACTTTATCATGGGATTTGCCAATTTTGCAAATCATCAGATTCTTAAAGGACTTTTTTTTCTGGCAGCTGAAATCGGATACATAGTTTTCATGATCGTAAAAGGTGCAGGCCTGGTTCAGGGACTCAGTACCCTTGGCACGAAAAAGCAAGGGTGGGCGATTGTCCCAGGAAAACTTCTTCCTGTGCTGCAGCAGGGCGATAATTCCATGCTCTTTTTACTGTATGGTATTGCGTCTTTAGTAATTACCGGTTTATTTATCGTATTATATTTTGTAAATTTGTCCAGTGCAAGAACTTTAATCTTGGAACATCAATTAGGGAGAAAGCCAAAAACTTTCGCGCAGGATTTTAGATCGTTAGCAGACGAAAAGTTCCATGGCACTATGCTGACGCTTCCGGTTTTGGGCGTTTTGTTTATTACTGCTTTGCCAATTATCTTCATGATCCTGATTGCATTTACAAACTACGACAGTCAGCATCAGGTTCCTGGCAACCTTTTCCACTGGGTTGGCATTTCAAACTTTGTTGATCTGCTTGGCGGAAATCAACTCATGACCAGTACTTTCTTCCATGTGCTGGCTTGGACCTTGGTTTGGGCATTTATCGCAACGTTCTCGAACTACTTCCTTGGGATTATCGTTGCGCTGATGATCAACAAAAAAGAGATCAAGCTCAAGTCAATGTGGCGTTCCATTCTGGTAACGACAATTGCCATTCCGCAGTTTATTTCGTTGCTTGTTATGCAGAACATGTTTAACCAGTTTGGCCCAATCAATGAGCTTTTAGTATGGATGGGTTTTGGCAGAATCGATTTCCTGTTAAATAATGCCTGGAATGCAAGAATTGTTGTTCTGGTCGTAAACCTCTGGATTGGTATTCCTTATACCATGTTGATTACATCCGGTATTTTAATGAATATTCCGGCTGAACTATATGAATCCGCCAAAATTGACGGAGCCTCGGCCATTCAGACTTTCTTTAAGATCACGCTTCCTTATGTACTGTTTGTTACCGCTCCATATCTCATTACCCAATTTATTGGAAATCTGAATAACTTTAATGTTATTTTCCTTCTCACAGGCGGTGCGCCGACAACAACGGATTACTACCAGGCAGGCAAGACTGATTTGCTTGTTACATGGTTGTATAAACTGACTGTAAACAATTACAACTACAGTCTCGCTTCTACGATCGGTATTCTTTCCTTTGTTATTTGCGCGGTTGTGTCTCTCCTTACTTATCATCAGACGTCTTCTTATAAGAAGGAGGAAGATTATCAATGAAAAATTCAAGTATAAAAAGAAGAAAGATTTTAAGCACATCGCTGATTTATTTGGTTCTGATTATCATTTCTGTCATTTGGTTAATTCCAGTTTTATGGGTTGTTTTAACATCCTTCCGTGCGGAACCCGGGGCGTTCACTTCCAATTTCATCCCGGAACACTGGACGCTGGATAACTACAAGAATCTTTGGACCAGTACAGTATTTCCATTTAAGGATTGGTTCTTTAATACGTTTTGGGTAGCTTGTGTATCTTGCTTAATCAGCACCTTTTTAACGCTTTCGGTTGCATATGTCATATCCCGTCTCCGTTTTAGATTCCGTAAACCATATATGAACATTGCTTTGATCTTGGGTATGTTCCCTGGTTTTATGTCAATGATTGCTGTTTATTTCATTTTAAAGGCAGTCGGTTTAACGCAGAATCTTTGGGCTTTGGTTATTATGTATTCTGCTGGTGCCGGACTTGGGTTTTATATTTCAAAAGGTTTTTTTGATACGATTCCACGTTCACTGGACGAAGCAGCCAAGATCGATGGCGCTACAAATGCGCAGGTATTCCTGCACATTATAATGCCGAACTCCGGGCCTATCGTAGTGTATACAGCTTTAATGGCTTTCATGGCTCCATGGGGCGATTTCATCTTTGCAAACGTCATCATGGGTGATAACTACAATAAATGGACGGTTGCAATCGGTCTCTATCAAATGATTCAAAAGAATAACATTTATAATAACTTTACTCAGTTTAACGCAGGGTGCGTTTGCATTGGCGTACCAATTATGATTCTGTTTTTCTTCCTGCAGAGGTTCTATGTGGAAGGAATTACAGGCGGCGCAGTGAAAGGTTAAAATCTGAAACAAAGGAGAAAGACGTAGCTAAACTGCGTCTTTCTTTTTTGGCTTGAATTGAGGTGAGCATCATGCAGAAAAAATTTGTACGTCTGACTGCTCTCGCCCTTTCTGCTTTCATCTTCATCAGTTCGGTAGGTTGTACTGCGAAGCAGTCAGCGGCAACTGGAAGCAGCAATGTTGTTAACAGTAATAATATTGTCAATGCCGGTCCAAAGAAGTTCGGATTTACTTGGGATAATGCGTCCGTGTATTTTTTGCTGACAGATCGGTTCTGTAACGGAAACACATCAAACGACCATTCGTATGGGAGAAGCCTGGATCAGAACGGCAAACCAGTGTCCGGTTGGGAAGACAGCGCTGGAAGTTTTCATGGTGGAGACTTTGCCGGTATTACCCAAAAAATCAAAGAAGGTTATTTTGACAAACTGGGAGTAAATGCAATCTGGATTACACCACCATTCGAACAGGTACACGGGTGCCGTTCCATGAATGGATACGCATTTTACGCTTTCCATGGTTATTGGACTTTGGATTTTACTCAGCCGGACGCCAATTACGGAACCAAAGAAGAATTTAAAAAAATGGTTGATACGGCTCATGAGCATGGCATTCGAATTGTCATGGATGTTATTTTGAATCATCCCGGCTACACAACGATGAAAGACGCCGATGAGTATGGATTCGGCCAATATAACGATGGTTGGAAATCTTATTATTATGGCAGTGAATCCAATTTGAGCACGCAAAAAGAATCATCTTTTTTAAATTTAACATCAAATTTATGGAACAAATGGTGGGGGAGCAGTTGGGTTCGTGCAGCCGAAGGCTTCGCTGGTTATGACACTGGTGACAGTTCCGACACCAAGCAGTGTGTTTCCGGTCTTCCGGATTTCAAAAATGAGACCACAAATTCGGTTGAACTTCCACAGTTACTAAAAACAAAATGGCAAAAAGAAGGGCGGCTTAGTCAGGAACAAAAAGAACTAAGTGACTTTTTTAAGAAAAATAACCTGAAACCAACTGTTCTGAATTACGAAATCAAATGGCTTACTGATTGGGTGCGTGATTATGGAATTGACGGGTTCCGCTGTGATACGGCCAAACACGTGGATCGTTCTGCGTGGGCGAAATTGAAGGAGTATTGCCAGAAAGCTTTGGATACATGGCGGAAAAATAACCCGAAAAAGGTGTTGGATAACACTCCATTCTGGACAGTGGGTGAGGTTTATGGCCACGGTGTTGAAAAAGATGATTATTTCACAGACGGAAAGTTCAATGCCCTGATTAACTTTAGTTTTCGTCAGAATGTAATGAATAAATCAAATGTTCCGGATACCTACGACTACATGTCAAAAACGCTGCGTTCTGAGAAGAATTTCAATGTGTTGAGCTATATTTCTTCGCATGATGACGCTCTGTTTCCACGTTCTGATTTAATTCATGGGGGAGATTACCTGCTCATGGCTCCTGGGGCTGTACAAATCTATTATGGTGATGAAACAGCCCGTCCGCGGCAATGGAAGGATCTACAGGCGCAGGATTTAACTTTAAGGAGCAACATGAACTGGAGCAGCATAGATCAGAAGACATTAACTCATTGGCAAATACTTGGAAAATTCCGTGACCGTCATCCTGCTGTAGGTGCAGGGACGCAAACTGAAATAAGCCGGTCGCCTTTCATCTTTGCAAGGAAATATACAGCTGGTACAAATATCGATAAAGTTATTGTTGCATTTACGGATGCCGATAAAAATATCGATATATCAACAAAGAATGTATTTCAAGATGGTGAAACGGTCCGTAACGCATATGACAATAAAACGACAACTGTTAAAAATGGAAAGGTAACATTCCAAAGCGGAGTGAATGGTACCATCTTAGTGGAAGAGTGTGATTAATCCTTATAACAGATTTTTGTGATGTATAGAGTTGTGTTAAGTTTTTCAATAAGCGAAAAGCTCTGAACAAGCAAAAGATAAAAACGCCGTCTGAATTTAATCCAGACGGCGTTTTGTTAACCCTAATTCAATTTAATTGATCTCGTGCTTTCAATTGGTTTCACGCGGGGAACATATTGACTTTCATCGAGAACAGACAATTCTGAAGCATCATAAGTATCGTATTTTTCACCAAAACGTCCACCGTAAAAATAAAACTGATCTTTGCCATGAGCTTTTGAATAATACAATGCAATGTCAGACTTTTTAAAAAGCGTTTCATATGTGTTTCCATCATCAGGATAAAGAGAAACACCAATACTTCCACTGATGCGGTATGACTCATCTTCCAAGCGAATCTCGCTGAAATATTCTCCGATTGATTTTAGTTTGCTGAAGAGAATATCGTTACTGCTTATATCCTTCATTAAAATCAGAAATTCGTCGCCGCCAACTCTGCCAGCAACATCTGAGGAGCGGAACAGACTCTGAATTTTCTGTGCAATCTTCATTAATGCGATATCGCCCTGCGAATGTCCAAGTGTGTCGTTAATACGTTTGAAGTTATCAATATCGACCATAATCACCGCATGCTTGCCCTCTCTGCCTTCACCAACAAAAAAAGCTTCCATGAGCGATTGAGTCACTTTTTTATTGTATAATCCCGTAAGACCATCTTTTTGGGATTGCTTCAAAATTTCTAATTCCTGCTTTTTGCGTTCATCAATATTCTTAACATAACCGATTATTTTTCGATTTTCGTCTCCGCTGCTGTTTAAAAAAACGACAGAGGCGGCATACCAAGCTGGTTGGTTATTGGAGTTCATTAGCCGGTATTCTAAAGTTACTTCGGAGACACCCGGCTTATGAAATGCATTCAAAAGGCCGCTGCGCGAGAAGGTCTGATAGAATTTTTCAGTATCTTTGCTGAAAACGGCATTATGAGCGAGGGAGTTAATCATTTCATCGTAAATTTCTGTGTGCAGGAACGGAAACGCTTTACAATATTTATTTTGACCATAAACCATTCTGTTGTGCGAGAGATCAGCCTCAAAAATTCTCTCGCAGGTAAGTTCCAAAGCGGAGCGATAAATTTTCTCATTTTCATAAAGCTGATTTTGCAGAATCCTGTTTTCAGATAATTCTTCTGTCTGACTTTCCACACAGCTCATAAGCTGATTAAAATCGCAGCTGAGTTTTTTAAAATTGCTGTTTATGTCATCGCAGCTAAAACGTGCGCGATAGTCTCCTTCCATCGCGCGATGTATAGTCGCAATAAAGTGCTTTGTTGGGATGCATACAACGGTATGCCAAAGGAATATTTGAATCATGATTGCTGTTAAAACTGGAAGCACCAAATCGACCGTGCTCATTGGGTCTTTAAAAGCTTTTGTTTCAACAGTTAGCTCCAAAAAAGAGGGAAAGTAAGATAAAATAATTAAACCAATCGATTTATCTTTCAAAATCAACGCCCCCATACTCTTTATACAGTGTTCATCAGCCACTGTATAAATATCTGCAGCTAGACTGGCATGCCTTACGGTTTAGCCCCTCGGCTTTGCGTCTCACGATTTTCATCGGATTTGCTATTTCATTGGTCGGCATTAAGTCGAATTTTGTTCAATTGTCAATTAAATTATACTTCGCTAAAGAATAATAATCAAGATAAAATATTCCATAAGCAAAAATATAGTGGATCCTACAATTCTGCATAATAAATATTGTGGGAAATGAACCTCTCCGCGGCTAGCTGTGGAGAGGTTCATAAAAAATTTTGAATTAAGCCTACTTTAATTTCTCTCTGGCGACAGCCAGCATCAACTTAATGCGGTTTTCCTGATTGACCCGCGTTGCGCTTGGATCATAATCGATCGGCACAATATTTGATTTTTCATCAATTGCCTTAATTCTGTGAATCATTCCTTTGCCGCAGATGTGATTCGGCAGGCATCCAAATGGTTGTGCACAGACGATATTTTCATATCCCTGTTCGGAGAGTTCCAACATTTCCGCTGTTAAGAGCCAGCCTTCACCCATTTTGTCGCCATAACCGATAACGCCCTTTACAAGGCTCTTTGTGTGTGCATACGGTTCTGGGGCCTGGTAGCGCGGTTCGCTTTTAATTGTTTCGATCAAAGTGTCCTGCATATGCACCAGATATTTCATAAGAAGATTCACAAAAAAGTATTTAATTGGGCTGCCGCCGTAAAGTTTTATATCTTCCAGCCGGTTGTCCACCTTGAACAAAGCAAAGTTCATAAGGCCGGGAAGGTTAACTTCGCAGTCCTGTTCACGCAGAAATTCTTCCAGATTGTTGTTGCCAAGCGCCGCATATTTTACGTAAATCTCTCCGACAACTCCAACCTTAACTTTCGGCACTTTGTTGATTTTTATGGCAGCAAAATCTTTTACAATTTTATATAGGATTTCTGTCTGCTGCTTTCTGGAGAGTGCTTTTCCGTGATTGAACTGATCCGTCAGATAATTGCTCCATTTTTCAACCTTTTCGTTGCTTTCGCCCTTATTGACCTCATATGCTTCCGTCTGATTCCGAAGCAGCATCAGTGCATCGCCGTAGACCATTGCCGCGATGAATTTGCGCAGCATCGGCAGCGTCATCTTAAAGCCCGGATTCCGTTCCAAAAACGAAAGATTCAGGGATACAACCGGAACCTGTTCCAGTCCCGCCTTTTTCAGCGCTTTGCGCAGCAGATGAATATAGTTGGATGCTCGGCATCCACCGCCTGTCTGAGTTATAACGAGGGCCGTCTTGTTTACGTCATATTTGCCCGAGTGGAGCGCGTCAATGAACTGCCCGATTACAAGCAGGGCTGGGTAACATGTATCGTTGTGAACGTATTTCAGGCCTTCCTGCACGATGTTCGGGCCGGTTGTATCAAG
The DNA here is from genome assembly GCA_036260805.1 of Caproicibacter sp. Classification (GTDB taxonomy): domain Bacteria; phylum Bacillota; class Clostridia; order Oscillospirales; family Acutalibacteraceae; genus Thermocaproicibacter. The sequence continues at coordinate 28,902 of DATALZ010000074.1, read as the reverse complement.
CAGTTCAAAATTGTACCCGCAGTTCTTCAGTACATTAATGATCAGGCGGAAATGAATCGGTGCCATCATAGGAGCCAGAATCGTGTATTCCTTTTTCATTTCCTTCGTAAACAGCAGGCGCCCGTTTTTATCATATATTAACTTTGCCAAATTAAATACCTCATTTCTCCAAAGCGGCAAACAGGCTGCGAAGCCTGATTTTTACCGCGCCAAGGTTGGTAATTTCATCTATTTTCACCTGCGTGTATATTTTGTCGTTTTCTTCAAGAATCTGTCTGACTTCATCCGTTGTAATCGCGTCGACGCCGCAGCCGAATGATACAAGCTGAACCAGATTCATGTCTGGCTTATCGCCGATGTATTTTGCCGCCGCGTAAAGCCGTGAATGATAGGTCCATTGATTCAGAACCTTTGTACGGAAACGCTTCACTTTACAGCTTACGACATCCTCGGAAATAACGGCTGCTCCCAGGCTTGTAATCAGTTTGTCAATCCCGTGGTTAATTTCAGGGTCAAGATGATACGGTCTGCCGCTGAGGACGATGATCTGCATGCCTTGTTTCTGTGCTTCAGCGATCATTTCATCGCCCTTTTCACGGATTTTATGCAGGTATGCGTCGTGTGCCTCATATGCCGCTTTCGCTGCGTCACGGACTTCTCCGGCCGTAATGTCAGGAAAACTTTTCTGCAAAATTGCAGCCATTTTTCTTGGAAAATCGTGCTTGCGATGAATCCCGACGTAATCATGGATAAAGTTGCAGTTGTCAAGGCACCGCATATTGGCGCTTATTACTTCCGGATAATAAGCAACAACGGGGCAGTTGTAATGATTGTCTCCCAGATGTTCGTCAAAATTATATGACATGCACGGGTAGAAAATCGTTTTGAGCCCCTGGTCAACCAAAGCCTGCACATGGCCGTGCATCAGCTTGGCAGGGAAACATACCGTGTCGGAAGGAATGGTGTTCTGGCCTTCCAGGTAGAGCTCACGGCTGGAAACAGGGGAGAGAACCACTTCGAACCCAAGCCTTGTGAAAAACGTATGCCAGAAAGGAAGCAGCTCATACATATTCAGTCCCATCGGAATCCCGATTTTTCCGCGCGGGCCGATTGCGGGAAGATAATCCCGGAGCAATTTCAGCTTGTAGGCGTACATGTCCAGTTCCATTTTGGAGGAACGCTTCGTAACCGGCTTTTCGCAGCGGTTTCCGCCGATAAAACGGCGGTTCCCCCCGAAAATATTGATGGTAAGGCGGCAGTGGTTGCTGCAGAGGCCGCAGTTTGTCACTTTCACTTCGTGCTTGAAATTTTCAAGCTCGTCTTTTCCGATGAGCGTGCTTTTGCCGGTGGATTTTTTCATGGCGTAAACCGCCGCACCGTAAGCACCCATCAGACCTGAGATATCCGGCCTTGTTACTTCCACGCCAAGTTCTTTTTCAAATACGCGGAGCACAGCATCATTCAGGAAAGTACCGCCCTGCACGACTATATTGCGCCCAAGCTCGGCAGCATTCGGAACGCGGATTACCTTGTAAATCGCGTTTTTCACAACACTGACCGAAAGCCCGGCACTAATGTCTTCCGTTGTCGCACCGTCTTTCTGAGCCTGCTTTACCTGCGAATTCATAAATACGGTGCAGCGGGAGCCCAGGTCGACCGGGTGTTCCGCAAACAGACCGATCTTTGCAAAGTCGGCAATGTCATATCCGAGCGTATTGGCAAATGTCTGAAGGAAGGAGCCGCAGCCGGATGAACAGGCTTCGTTCAGGAAGATATTGTCAATCGCTCCGTTATGGATTTTAAAGCATTTCATATCTTGTCCGCCAATGTCGATTACAAAATCGACATTTGGCCGGAAGCATTTTGCCGCGGTAAAATGAGCGACGGTCTCAACGATTCCGGAATCAATTCCGAATGCATTCTTCAGCAGTTCTTCACCATAGCCGGTTACGGAACTGCTTTCAATCGTGATATTGGGATATTTACGGTAAAGGTCCAGCAGATAATCTCTGACAATTGGGATCGGGTTGCCGGAATTGCTTCGATAGAGGGAACTGAGAACCTCGCCGTCCTTCCCGAGCAGAACCAGTTTCACGGTTGTGGAACCGGCGTCAACGCCCAGATACGCATTTCCGGTGTAGGTTTCAATATTGCCGCGAGGAGCCTTGCACTGCGCATGCCTGCGGCAGAATTCGTCATATTCTTTCTGATCGTTGAATAGCGGAGGAATTGAAAGGAAGTTTCCGGTCGAACCGTACTTCTGAATGCTTTCGAGCGCCTGGTCGAGGTCGGTTTCCTCCGCACTGCAGTATGCTGCGCCCATAGCAACGAAATAGAGTGAATTTTCAGGGCAGATTCCCGTAATTTTCAGCGCACGGTCAAAACTGGCCCGGAGTTCCGACAAAAACGTCAGAGGTCCGCCGAGGTACAGCACGTTTCCTTTAATAGGACGCCCTTGTGCAAGGCCGGCTATGGTCTGGTTTGCTACGGCGGCGAAAATACTCGCGGAGATATCTGTTTTTCTCGCTCCCTGATTCAGCAGGGGCTGAACGTCGGATTTTGCGAAGACTCCGCAGCGGGATGCAATTGTGTATATTTTTTCATACTGTTTTGCCAGTTCATTCATTTCGTCCAGCGGAACGTTAAGCAATGTAGCCATCTGGTCAATGAACGCGCCGGTGCCGCCCGCACAGGAACCGTTCATGCGAACCTCGGTTCCGCCGGTCAAAAACAGAATTTTGGCGTCTTCTCCGCCAAGCTCAATAATAACATCGGCATCTGGAATCAACTTGCCGACGGCAATTCTTGTGGCATATACTTCCTGTACGAACGGAAGCCGACAGGTCTGGGAAATCCCCATTCCGGCAGACCCCGAGATGGTAAGTGCAGCTTTGTCCCCTCGAACGACTTCTTTTTTTATTTTCGTAAGAAGTTCCGTCATTTTCTCCGTGATTTTCGAAAAATGCCGTTCGTAGGACTGATACAATATTTTGCCTGTCTCATCCGTCACAACACATTTTATAGTAGTTGAGCCAACATCTAATCCTACTTTCATTCTGGAACCTGCCAATCTTTAAATTCATTTTATTAAACAATTTATTGTAGTTCAACCGGACGAATGTTGTCAAGTATCTTACCTCAAAATTCGCTGGAACATATTGTGGTTTGAGGGATACAATGCTAAAATATATGATAAAAATGAATGAGGCGATGTGAGATGCAGCTGAATCATATGATTGATCTGGATCAGCTAAGTATTTTCGAACTGAGGGAACTGATTGATCTTGCAAACAGCATCCGTAACAATCCCTGGGCCTACCGCGAATCCTGCAGAGGCAAGATTATGGCCACACTTTTCTACGAACCATCCACCAGAACCAAAATGTCGTTTCAAACAGCAATGTACCGTTTGGGCGGTGAAGTTGTGGGGTTTGATAATCCTGAGAACACATCAGTTTCCAAAGGGGAAAGCCTGAAAGACACCATTACGGTGGTAAGCGGATATACGGATCTGGTTGTAATGCGCAATCCGCGCGAAGGCGCTGCAGCTGCCGCCGCGCTTTATTCCAGAGTTCCGATTATAAACGCCGGCGACGGCGGGCACCTCCATCCGACACAGACATTGACGGATCTTGTAACTCTATTTAATGAAAAAGGACGCCTCGACCATTTGTGCATCGGTCTGTGCGGCGATCTGATTTACGGCAGAACCGTGCATTCCCTTATTAAGACCATGACGAGGTTTGAGGGCAACTCTTTTGTACTGATTTCCACACCGGAGCTAGCCCTGCCGCAATATGTAAAAGATGTAATGGATGCTGCAGGCTGCAAATACCGTGAGGCTGCGTCTCTTGAAGAGGCTCTGCCGGATCTGGATATTCTTTATATGACCCGCATTCAGCAGGAACGGTTCGCAAACCGCGAAAAGTATGAGGAACAAAAGGGTGTCTACGTTCTCAACGAAAAGAAACTGGAGCATGCGAAGCCTGACTTGAAAATCCTGCATCCGCTGCCGCGTGTTGACGAGATTACCGATGGTGTCGATAATGATCCGCGCGCAACTTACTTCAGACAGACGGTTTACGGAATGTACGCGCGCATGGCACTGATTCTTACGATCCTGCAGCGTTCTCATATTGAACCGGATAAAAAATCACTTCATTCAACACATCCGTGTAAATGCTCCAATCCAAACTGCATTACTCAGACGGAGCCATATCTGCCGCATCTTTTTACGGAAGCGGGGGACATGCTTACCTGCTCCTACTGTGACGGAAGAACGCTCATTTGATAGGTTTCCGATAGAAACTTGCCAATTCAGCGTAATGGTGATATAATAGAAATTAGCGTCATAAACGGAAAATAACTGGGAGGATTTCTTTATGTCAGGCCATTCAAAATGGAATAATATTAAACGTAAAAAAGAGAAAACAGACGGCGCAAAAGCGAAAGTTTTTACCAAAATCGGCCGTGAACTTGCGGTAGCCGTTAAAGAAGGCGGCGGGCCGGATCCCACGGCGAATTCCCGCCTGAAGGACTGTATTGCAAAGGCAAAAGCGGCGAATGTGCCGAATGACAACATAGAGCGTATTATCAAAAAAGCCGCAGGCGACGGTGATGATAACAAGTACGAAAATATTACTTACGAAGGGTACGGCCCCAACGGTATTGCAGTAATTGTAGAAACACTGACCGATAACCGTAACCGCACAGCAGGCGATCTGCGCCATTATTTCGACAAATTCGGCGGAAATCTCGGAACCAACGGCTGTGTTTCCTTCCTCTTTGAGCGCAAAGGCGTTCTGGTTATTGAGCGCGAAGGCCTTGAAGAAGACAAGGTTATGGAGGACTGCCTGGAAGCCGGCGCTTCAGATTTTCAGGCAGACGATGATGTCTTTGAAATTTACACCGAACCGGATGATTTCAGCGGCGTCCTTTCCGATCTGGAAAAGAAGGGCTATGAATTCGTAACGGCGGAAGTCGAAATGGTTCCGACCACATACACTAAAATTGACGATGAAGGCGCAGCCTCAAGAATGCAGCATCTTCTCGATGTTCTCGAAGATAATGATGATGTCCAGAATGTATGGCATAACTGGGATAATGCCGATGCTGAGGATTCGGAATAATCTCTGACGAACGAAAGACCTTTCCCGCAGCACATATATTTGCAGCGGAAAAGGCCTTTTTGTAATTCTTAACGCTTAAGTTTTATCTCAAAAATTAGGGATCAATCCTGAAATTACTGGAATCGGAAAATTATGGATTAAAAATATGGATATTTTGTATGCCCGCGAAGCAGAATAATGATGTCAACTTATTTTATCTGTAGTTCGGAGGCGGAAGCATGACTGATTTTGGCAATTTGTGTATGAACTGCATGTCCGATATGCAAGGAAAAGACGTATGCCCAATTTGTGGCCATCGGAAGGATGAACCGCAGAAATTTGGTGCGCTTCCGTTTGGAACAGTCCTGCAAAAGCGGTATGTAGTTGGGCAGGCAAAAAGAAGTAATGGGGAAGGCATCACATATATCGGGTTCGACAAGGTTCTGAATATACCGGTAGAACTCCATGAGTATTTTCCGGCATCTCTCTCTGAAAGAGCGGAGGACGGAAAAAGCGTTCGTATACTTGGGGGCAGCGAACTGGTGTTTCAGGAGAACCTTACCGCTTTCTTGAACTATTCCCGTGAAATCGCCCATATGCGGGAGCTTTCGTCCATTGTTCTGATCTACGATATTTTTGAGGAGAATAACGCTGCCTACACTGTTTCAGAGTGGAACGACAGCATTACTTTGCGCTATTTCGTTGAACGGAGCGGCGGCAGTTTGGGATGGAATGCCGCCAGGCAGCTGTTCATGCCCGTATTATCCTCTCTGAGTACGCTCCATGCCCATTCTGTGAGTCATCTGGGGATATCGCCAGATACACTGCAGATTATGAAAGACGGCAAAATGAAATTGGGCGCCTTTTCAATTGGAGCTGTGCGCCAGATGGACACCGACCTTCCACCGGATCTTGTTCCCGGATGCGCCGCCATTGAGCAGTATATCATGGGTGATACGCCCAGTGAAGCTACCGATGTTTATGGATTTGCAGCATCCCTCTTTTTTGCTTTGACCGGAACGCTTCCGCCGGAAGCACTGAAACGAAAGGCAGACGCCCGGCTGCTTATTCCCAATGCGATTATGCACAGCCTGCCTCCGTATGTAGTCGCGGCTCTTGCAGATGCGCTTCAGGTTGCACCGGAGAAGAGAACCCCAACGTTTGAACGCCTTCGCGCGGAACTTTCTGCGGCTCCCGCCGTTACGGCGGCGATTGAGGCAAGCCAGAAATTTGACCGCGTGGCTCCTGTGCCAAATCCAAAGAAAGATATGCCGGAGAAATCCAAGAATAAAAAAGAGGTTCCCGGAATTGTCTGGGTTATGACTTCCTGTTTGGCAATGCTTGTCGTTTTCGTTGCAATCGGTGTGATCTGGATGAATCGTTTTGGAGCGGATTCCCAATTGAACGCAGCTCAGACGGCCGCATCAGAATCATCTTCAAGTCTCTTAGAAGTGCCGGAGTCTCTGCAATCGTCTGAGAATGAAAATAAAATTACAGTTCCGAATCTGGTGGGGCAGAATTATGCAAATTTAATTGCTGCACAATCGGCGGGAAATTCAGCAGACCAGCAATATCAGGTTTTGCTGTCATCGCAGCAATTCAGTGATACAATCCCTGAGGGTTGTATTATTTCGCAGGATCCGAAGCAAGGTTCAAAGATGACAAAAGATACTGCGATTGTTGTAGTTGTCAGCGAGGGTTCCGCTGTTCGCACACTGCCTGAAATAGCAGGCAAAACTTTGTCGGAAGCCGCAGCCACGGTCAGTTCAGCAGGATTTGTTCCTTCCAGAGCGGAGGAAAACAGCGATACTGTACCGCAGGGAAAGGTAATTGGATATCAGGATGCAAAAGCAGGCAACCAAATGGCCTATGGATCAAAGGTAATTATAGTTGTCAGTCTGGGCCCGAAGTCATCCGCACCGCCTTCATCGAACGGTTCATCCGCAGCCGCGTCTGCTCAGAGTGCGAAATCGTAAAAGATATCTCCAAATATAACCGGGACAAATTGTCCCGGTTTTTTGTTGACAAAATCGTCGAAATGGAGTATATTAATTTCAGTTTTACTGCTAGAAAACTTTAAATTATTAAAGTATATTAGCTTGGCATTATTTGAAATGTGAGGATGGCGGAGTATGAAAAAAGCAAAAGGAATTGCAGCGTTGATTCTTTCTGTAGCAACAGTGCTTTCTTTTACGGCATGTTCAGGAACCAATGCGTCTTCGGGAACTGCAGGCGGCAGTACAGCAAACAAGACGCTTAAAATTGATGTAATTCAGCTGGTTGAGCATGAGGCTCTTGACGGCGCTTATAAAGGCTTTGTGGCAGGCCTGAAAGACGCTGGTTATGAAGACGGCAAAAATATTAAGATTGATTTTCAGAACGCACAGGGCGAACAGCCAAACTGCGTAACCATTGCGAATAAATTCGTGAATGAGAAACCGGATTTGATCCTTGCCATTGCGACCCCTGCGGCACAGGCTTGCGCAAACGCGACAAAGGATATTCCGATTCTTATTACGGCTGTTACAGACCCCGCCACATCGAAGCTGGTTCAGTCAAATGAAAAGCCGGGAACAAATGTCTCCGGTACTTCTGACCTGACCCCTGTTAAAGAACAGATCGATATGATTAAGCAGATTGTACCAAGTGCAAAGACAGTCGGATTGATGTATTGCTCCAGTGAAGCAAATTCGAAGTTCCAGATCGATATCGCGAAGAAAGAATGCGATGCGCAGGGAATCAAGTACATTGAGAAAACCGTTTCCAATTCCAATGAAATTCAGCAGGTGGCACAGTCTCTCGTCGGGAAAGTGGAAGCCGTTTATATTCCGACCGACAATATGCTTGCAGCAGGTATGACAACGGTTACCAACGTGCTGAATCAGGCAAAGATTCCGGTAATTGCAGGTGAATCCGGAATGGTTAAAAAAGGCGGACTTGCAACATACGGAATTAACTATTATAAGCTGGGTCAGCAAACCGCTGCAATGGCAGTTAAGATTCTAAAAGGCCAGTCAAAGCCGGCCGATATGCCGATTGAATACCAGAAAGATATGGATGTTACCATTAATCAGGATGTTGCAAAACAATTGGGCATTACCATCCCAAAAGAGCTTCTTGACAAGGCATCCAGCGCCAGCTCTAAATAATCTGAACTAAAAATTGAAATGATATTTAGGCGGTGAGGAAGCTCACCGCCTTACGCTGTAAAAAACATATTTCGGAGGAGTACATAATGTCTTTTTTGCTTTCCATTGAGGGCGCCATTGCACAGGGAATCCTGTGGAGCATCATGACGCTGGGCGTTTATTTAACATTCAGACTGTTGAATTTTGCTGATATGACGGTTGACGGCAGCTTTGCAACAGGCGGTGCTGTCGCCGCAGTGACTGTAAACGGAGGGATGAATCCTTTACTTTCACTGTTGCTTGCATTGTTAGCCGGTATTCTTTGCGGTGCCATCACGGGTTTCCTGAATACCAAATTAAAAATACCGGCCCTTCTGGCGGGAATTTTAACTGAGATTGCTCTGTATTCCATTAATATTCGAATCTTAGGCGGGCCTAACGTTTCTCTTCTAAACGTTGGAACAGTATTTTCGAAAGTGTCCAGTACGCTCGGCTGTGATGCAACCGTGTCAAATTTAATTGTCGGCGGATTATTTGTTGCCGTTATGATAGCCGCAATGTACTGGTTCTTCGGTACAGAAGTTGGATGTGCCATCCGCGCTACAGGTAATAACGAGTATATGGTACGCGCGTTCGGTGTGAATACCAATACAATGGTTATGATTGGCCTTATGATCAGTAACGGCCTTGTTTCACTTTCCGGAGGACTGGTTGCACAAAGCCAGGGATACGGCGATGTTTCCATGGGTATCGGCACAATTGTTGTCGGCCTGGCATCTTTGATTATCGGTGAAGTCCTGTTTGGCAACCGTTTCAATTTTGTTTACAAGCTTTGCTCCATAATTGTTGGCTCAATTATTTACCGTATTATTATTGCTCTGGTTTTAAACTTAGGGCTTCCGTCCAGCGACCTGAAACTGCTTACAGCCATCATCGTGGCAATAGCTCTTTCAGTTCCGGTCATTGTTAAGAAGATTCCGGGAAAAGCCGCTGTAATGAACGATTTAGACGAATCCGATCGGGATCCCGATGAGATCGCGTCAAAGTAAGAGGGAGCGAATCGTATGCTGAAAATTAACCATATCTATAAAACATTCAACCAGGGTACAATCAATGAGAAAAAGGCGCTGTGCAACCTTAACCTGCATTTGAATCCAGGAGATTTCGTTACGGTAATCGGTGGTAATGGGGCAGGGAAGTCCACCATGCTGAATCTGGTTGCAGGCGTTTATATGTGCGATAACGTAGTTGGCAGTTCCATTATTCTTGATGGAACAGATGTCACAAGACAGCCGGAATATCAGCGTGCAAAGCTGATGGGCCGCGTGTTCCAGGACCCGATGATGGGCACTGCCGCAGGTATGGAAATCCAGGAAAATATGGCTATGGCTTACCGCAGGGATAAAAGCCGTGGCTTAAAATGGGGAATTACCAAACACGAAAAAGAGATTTTCCATGAAAAGCTGAAAGTGCTTGGACTTGGCCTTGAAGATCGTATGTCATCCAAAGTAGGCCTTCTTTCCGGCGGCCAGCGGCAGGCGCTTACCCTATTAATGGCGACGCTGCAGAAGCCAAAACTCCTTTTGCTGGATGAGCATACGGCTGCTCTGGACCCGAAAACAGCAAAGAACATTCTGACTCTGACCAATGAAATTGTTACGAATGATTCTTTAACTGCACTGATGGTTACGCACAATATGCGTGATGCGATTAAATACGGAAACCGTCTGATTATGATGAATGAGGGAAATGTAATTTTCGACATTACAGGCGAAGACAAGAAAAAGCTCGAGGTGGAAGACCTTCTTAAGAAGTTTGAAGCTGCAAGTGGTTCTGAATTTGCAAACGACAGGATGCTTCTTTCATAAAAATACAGTATGTGGAGCAGGGTGAATTAGCCCTGCTCCATTTATTATGGACCGGGGTGCAATACCCCGCCGCCTGCGACGATTCCTTATTTTGCACCTCGCCCGGTATCTAAGATACCTCCGCGACTAGCCGTGGAGAGGTCCCTTTGCCTATCTGCTTAAATAGGATAACAAAAATCCCCCTGGTCATAAACCAGGGGGATTTGATGCAATTCAGTCAATCAGTCACTGCTGAAAGGCAGAAGCGCAAGATGACGAGCACGCTTAATTGCAATCGTCAGTTCACGCTGATGATGTGCGCAGGTACCAGTTACTCGACGGGGAAGAATTTTCGCCCTTTCAGAGATAAAGCGGCGCAGTTTTGCGACATCTTTATAATCAATGGTATCTACTTTATCAACACAAAAGCTGCAGACCTTTCTGCGTCCTTTGCGTCCGCCAGGTCTACGGTCTCTATCAGGTCTGTCAGACCTGTCATTTTTGTAGTCAGCCATGAGAATATTCTCCTTCCTATGAATCGTTCAGGATACTCAGAACGGCAAATCGTCATCAGACGGGATTTCTTCAAAATCACCCGTATCGCCATTCGTATACGCGGGTGCAGGCTGTTCACTCTGAGAAGCAGGGACTTCCGTCCTGCCGGACTGGTATCCGCCCGGTGCAGCTCCGTCACGTTTCGGCTCAGCGAAATGTACGTTATCAGCAACAATCTCAAAGGCTTTGCGCTTGGTACCTTCCTTGTCGGTGTAGCTGCGGGTCTGGATAGAACCCTGAACGGCAGCCAACTGGCCTTTTCGGAAGTATTTGCAGACAAACTCAGCGGTATTGCGCCACGCAACAATATCAATAAAGTCCGTTTGACGTTCCGTCCCTGATTTCACATAGGAGCGGTCCACCGCAATGGTAAAGCTTGTCACGGAAACGCCGTTAGGCGTATGCCTAAGCTCCGGGTCAGCTACGAGCCGACCCATCAGAACAGCGACATTCAGCATTTAGGTCACGCTTCCTTTTTTTCTTCCGCTTTCGGCTTGCTCGGCTTTTCAATTTTAACAATCAGGGAACGGAGAACACCGTCGGTGATGTTGTAAATTCTGTCGAGTTCGGCTGTAAACGCAGGAGAACTTGTAAAGCTGATCAGCGTGTAGTAGCCTTCTTCTTCTTTGTTAATGGCATAGGCGAGTCTGCGCTTGCCCCATTCATCAACATTTTCGATTGTGCCGTTTGCTTCAATCAGTTCCTTGAACTTCTGGACCGCGGCGGCAATGCCGTCGTCACCAAGCTTTGTAGAAAGGATGAATACGGTTTCATAGGAATTTTTAATTTCCGGCATGTTTTGCACCTCCTTTTGGACTTTAGGCCCCTGAAAAACAGGAGCAAGGATAAAAGCCGATTTCGGCTTAACCTTAGTTATTATATCAGCCGATTTCCAATTCGTCAATAGAGAAATTACCTGCAGCCAGATGAAAGCTCTAAATATTAATCCAATATATTACAGCGTTTTGCAGAATTCTTTCAGGTATGCGCGGAAGTCCTGACCAATCTCAGGATGATGAAGCGCAACTTCCACCTGAGCTTTCATAATTCCCAGTTTGTTGCCCATGTCGTAGCGGGTACCAGTAAAGTTTACGGCAACCATTCCGTCGCGTCTGGCAAGCGTACGCATGGCGTCTGTCAGCTGAATTTCTCCGCCGGCGCCCGGCTCCGTATGATCCAGAATTTCAAAAATATCCGGCGTAAGCACGCAGCGGCCAAGAATGGAATACAGTGAAAGAATTTTGTCCGGCGAAGGCTTTTCAACCATATCGGTGCATTTGAACAGATTGTCGTGAAGCGGTTCCACTTTCAGCGAGCTGTATTTTGAGATGGCTTCTTTTGATACTTTGTTGACGCCGACAACGCCTTTTCCATATTCTTCGTATGCACGGATAAGCTGGCCGCAGGCAGGGTCATCGCCGATGATAACATCGTCACCGTATAAAACAGCAAACGGATCATTCCCAACAAAAGAACGCGCACAGTTCACAGCATGACCAAGGCCGCGTGTTTCTTTCTGACGTACAAAATAGATATTGGCTTTATGCGCAATCCCGATAATCTCATCCAGAATTTTCTGCTTTTCCGGTCCGCTATTTGCGAGTCTTGCTTCCAATTCCGGAACACGGTCAAAGTGGTCTTCAATAAGGCCTTTTCCACGGTTAGTAATTATCAGAATATCGGTAATTCCGGAGTTAACAGCTTCTTCTACAATATATTGAATGGCAGGCTTGTCTACAATTGGCAGCATTTCCTTCGGCATCGATTTTGTCGCAGGCAAAACTCTTGTTCCAAGGCCCGCGGCCGGAATAACTGCTTTTGTTACTTTCATTTAAAACGCTCCTAAAAAATATTATTCACATCATCAGGACAAAAAGATATACAAAAAGAAAACAGAACCCAAAACCGGCTGCTGCAGCCGTATTCAGACCGCCGTCCTGCTGAAGGCGGATCGCATAATCTGTTGGTGCACTGGTTTCACTGCGGATTTTATGAATACTTTTGACACAATGCTTCAGGTAAAACATATTTCCGTTAAAACCGCAGATCAGCATTATGATAAGAGCCGCTAAGAAAAAGAGAAACGGAGCAATAAGCAGAAGCCTCTGCTGAACCGGCATTAAGAGAAACTGTCTGGCTAATTCATTATTTTGTTCAACTGTCGTTACGGTATAAGTGTAATTGTCTTTCGGAATCCCTGCAGCAGAAAACCAGGCGTCATAAAGCGGACTGATGAAATATTTCATTAAAAACATATACGCCATTAAAAGTATACCTTGAATAGATGTAATAATTGCACCAATTTTGTATTGTTTTCTGTATAAAAGCCAGATTCCGTGAAAAAAGAATGCAGAGAAATTAAAGCGGTTTCTGCCAAAGTGTTTTAAATTCATAAAAACCGGCAGGTAATACTGCGTATTTCCCTGAACGAATTTCGCCATGTCTCCGGCAGGAATGTCATCAATCGGCTCATTTGGGTTTACGCCGCCCAACGGGTCAAACTGAAACGGAAACGGCTGGCCCGGGAAACCATATTCGGGCGGGTAGTTATTTTCCTTCGGCGGAACACCATCTTGCGTATTTTGCCCTTTCGGTGTCTGGTAGGGGAACGGAGTTCCAAAGGGCGGTTGATTTTCCTCAGAAAGCGGTTGACCGCAATGTGCGCAGAAAAGAGAAGTTTTTGAATTTGGTGCGCCGCAGCGTGGGCAGCGTGTAATTTCAGGCTTTGTTTTTTCATCCGGCTGCTCATTTTGTTGCGGCGGTTTCCAGGCGTCCGGCGTCCCGTGGCGGTCAGAATAAACGCATTTGCCCTCATGTGCATAACAATCCCTATGGTAGGGTGCTCCGCACTGGGGGCACACAACAATATCATCATCTGCAGAAAATGCTTTCCCACAGACAGGGCATTTTAAACCCAAATAATTCATGAATGAAAAACCTCCAATCCATATCCAACTCCATTGTACCGAAAACGAGGAAAAACTTCAATGATTTCTGCCGTAAGTTTTCAACTCATTCATAATTTTCTGAATGACAGTTTAAAACAATGGTGCAATCAATGAGTGTGAATCATGCGGCCAAATAATTTTTGACTTTACTGATAAAATATCTTATAATAACTTGATGATATGAATTCAACCGAAGGATGATGGTATGCTGCAATTTGAAGAACTAAAACTGTCGCTTCAGGGTATGGAACCGGACTTAAAAGATCTGGCGGAAGCTCTGGGGCTGGACGCTATGCACAAGGAGATTTTGGAGCTTGATCAGAAAGCGACCGCTCCGGATTTCTGGGATGACATGGAAAAGTCACAGAAAATTCTGCAGCGTTCCAGTTCACTGAAAAACAAAATAGAAAAATATGAAAAGCTGAAAAGTTCCTATGATGATCTTCTGGCTTTGATTGAGCTGGCCGATGAGGAAGGCGATCTTTCCCTATTGCCGCAGGCTCAGGAAGAACTGGATGAATTTAAAAAGGAGCTTGATTCACAGCGCCTCGAAACGCTTCTTACCGGCGAGTACGACAGTAAGAACGCTATTTTGACCTTCCATGCCGGTGCGGGCGGAACAGAAGCACAGGATTGGGCCATGATGCTTTACCGTATGTACTGCCGCTGGGGCGAGCGCCACGGCTTTACGGTCAAAACTCTTGACTACCTGGATGGTGAAGAAGCGGGCCTGAAAAGTGCGAGTATTCTGCTTGAAGGAGAGAACGCATACGGATTCATGAAGAGCGAGGTTGGCGTGCACCGCCTTGTCCGTATTTCTCCGTTTGATGCATCCGGGCGCAGACACACATCCTTTGCGTCTCTGGAAGTTATGCCGGAAATCGACGATACCATCGAGGTTGAAATCAGTCCGGACGATATTAAAATAGATTACTTCCGAGCGAGCGGTGCCGGTGGCCAGAAGGTTAACAAAACTTCATCAGCGGTTCGTCTGACGCATATTCCAACAGGCATCGTTGTTTCCTGTCAGGTTGAGCGAAGCCAGTACCAGAACCGTGATGTTGCGATGCGCATGCTGAAATCAAAACTTATGGAAATCAAAGAGCGTGAACATCTGGAACGGATTGAAGATATTAAAGGCGTTCAAAAGGAAATTGCATGGGGTTCACAGATTCGTTCTTATGTTTTTATGCCTTACACTTTGGTGAAAGACCATCGTACCGGGTATGAATCTGGCAATATCGATAACGTAATGGACGGCGACCTCGACGGGTTTATTAATGCTTACCTGAAAATGCAGAGTCAGGACGTTACCCAAAAACAGGGCGCATAAGCATAAAAATACAACTAACATAAGCCGAAGGATTCCGGGATTGGAAAGCCTTCGGCTTATATTTTTTGCACCTTTGCCTCTAACTGAAGGGGCGCAGCAGCAATTATTAACCTCTTAAATTTCCGGATCGTTTTTGCTGCCGGATATCTTTGCCTACAAAAACAATTCTTCGGTAGCTTCCGATAATCCGGGAAGCAAAGCGTTCCGAATAGCAGTCAACCATTTCTTTCGTCGTCAGGTTTGTACTGATTATGGTTGGTTTCTGCAGCATCAAGCGCATATTGATCACATTATAAATCGCGGAAGAGGAAAAAGAGCTTTTGAACTCCGTACCGAGGTCGTCCAGAATCAACAGGTCGCAGTCCTGCAGGGAATCCATGGCCGCGTTTCCGGCTTCCCGTCCGAAATGCTCATTTTCCAGTTTGCTGACAAGGCTTCCGACCGAGCAGTAAACAACGCCGAAACCTTTTCGGATTACTTCACTGGCTATGGCGAGGGAGAGATGCGTTTTCCCGAGACCTGTTCCGCCTGTCATAATGAGGTTGGGAGAATTCATAGTAAAATGCTGTGCGTAGGATACGCAGTACCGAAATGTATTCTGCATGATGTCGCGGTCACAGGGCCTGTTCTCGCGAGCTTCTTCGGAATAATAATTCAAAGAGAAGCTTCCGAAAGTTGAAAGGGAAAGCGGCGTTAAGGCGTTCAGTCTTCGATAAGATTCCGTCCGAAGAAGCTCTTTCAAACAATCGCACATTTTTCCGTCAATATAGCCGGTATCTTTACAGCTTGGGCAGCAATACTGAGGAGCCAGACTTTCAATTCCGTTTTCGGCAAGAAGCTGTGACAATTCAGCCTGAAGACCAAGGTTTTCCGCCTTCAGTTCTTTCAGCTGTTCTGCGGCATTTTTTCCGCTAAGAACAGCTTTTGCAGCTGTAACGGCTGTTGAAGCAAGTCTGCGTTCTATCTGTTTCGCTCTGGGGCAGATATTGTAAAACGAGGCTCTGCGCTTTTCTGATTCCTCTTCAGCGGTTCTGCGTCGCTCCCGGAGAATTTTCTCCGCAGAATCGTAAATCTCCCTGCCGTATCCCAATGGATTCACCCCTTCGTGTCATAAATGCTTGTCCGCTCATATTCATCGATATCAAACGTAAGATTTTTTTCTTTTTGAATTTTCTCTTTTCCGGGTTTACCGGCTTTTCGGGCTGTTGCACGTTCAATCTGATCATCAGCAGCCTGTTTCGTGGTTGTAATTCCCTGTTCATGCCAGCGTTCCAGAATGCTGTTCATATAGCCCGGCTGGTATTTCCCGGCTCCATCTATCGTCCGGTCGTAAGCCTCGCGGAGCATATCCGGGCCGAATCCCCATTCGTTCACCCAGGTCTGGGCAAATGTTTCTTCCTTTTTGGAAGGGATGCGGTGAGTTATGCCGAGAGCCTGTTCCACAGTTCTCCACGCTTTTTGGTTTTCCGCAAGGAGCCTAAGCTTTTCCTCGGCTTTTTCATGGGTGTTAATTTCTTCATCCGCCCAGTTCATGGCGGCTTTTTCTATGTAGCGCATGTTCGCCTTGCCAATGCTGGCCGCATACTGCAGTAGCATGATAATTACGTCGGAAGGCAGCCCAAAGTCGTCGTGAATCATGAGCAGCGTGGCAGAGTCACCGCCAGAAATCAGGCGCCCGAGTATTTCCTGGGCGGATTGCATGAGGCATGCAATTTCCGTGGATTCCGTCATACGCTTGGCCACAAATTCGCTGTCCGGTTTCTGGGGACGAGTAAGAATATGGTGAGGAGTTTTTTCTTCTTTCGGCTGTTCTGCCTGAACCTGTGGCTGAACAGGAAGCTCGGCGGATACGGCTGCTTCTTTTACTGCGCCTGCCGGTGACAAATTGCCGCCGTTGGCATTGATTAAACCTGTTTCCTGCCAATAAAGCATGGCGTCCCCAACGTCTGCACGGTCTATTCCGAGCGCATCCGAAATGTTCTGCGTTTCAAACGGTTCTCCGGCATGCCTTAATACCCACAGCAGTACTTTCAGCTGTACCGAACCTGCAAGCTTTAAATGATCATCGACGACGGAGCAAGGGACAGCAAATACCGAATTCCAGGCTCCGAGATTGATGGAATAGCTCATATGTATGAAGATTCCTTCCTAAATTAAATGAGATATTGTACGGCTTCAGTCAATATACCATATACCACAAAATACAAAACCAAGGTGCAGAAATTTCTTTTGCACCTTTAAACTTTTCACCTTTGCCGAGCATATCGCAATCAGTATTTTTATTATATCATAAGCATGGGAAAGAGTGAAATATAAAATTTTCTCCATGATTTTTTTGAAAAAGCCTTGACAAAGTGCCGATTCTTGTCTATAATAGCACTTGCACTCACGTTTTGCGAATGTAGCTCATCTGGTAGAGCGCCACCTTGCCAAGGTGGAGGTAGCGAGTTCGAGCCTCGTCGTTCGCTCCAAACTTAAGGAACTCGATTTTGCATCGAGTTCCTTTTTCTTTACTTCGAATTGAATATGCGGGGGTAATCGAATGCTCAGAAACCCGGAACAGACGATCGGTAATTTGGTAGACAAACAGACGGTTGCGTATATCGGTTCGGTTGACGGCGATGGTTATCCGAATATGAAAGCAATGCTTCCACCCAGAAAACGTGAAGGAATAAAAGTTTTCTATTTTTCTACGAATACTTCATCCATGCGGGTGTCACAGTTTCGCAGCAATCCCAAAGCAAGTCTTTATTTTTGCGACAGGCGTTTTTTTCGCGGGGTTATGCTGAAAGGCAGAATGGAAGTTTTGGAGGACGACGAAAGCAAGCGGGCTATCTGGCAGGAAGGCGATACAATGTATTACCCGAAGGGAGTTACAGATCCGGACTATTGTGTGCTCAGGTTTACAGCGGAAAAAGGGCGCTTTTACAGTAATTTTAAGTCGGAAAATTTTGATATAATCTAAGTATAATCGCATCTGCGGCAATACGCTGCAGATGCTTTTTGCTGTAAAAAGCAATTTTCAGTTATCAGTAAAGTTATGTTTCCTTGGTGGAAAAGAAAACATAAGTCTAATAAAATAATGCTGGAGGCGACATTATGGCACTTCAGAAAAAGCTTCAGACATTGAGAAAACAAAAGGGTATGACCCAGGAATCTCTTGCAGAAAAATTGGGAATTACGCGGCAGGCGGTAGCTAATTGGGAAATGGGATTATCCTGTCCGGACCTTGAAAACCTGATTCAGCTCAGTGATTTGTTTCATATCAGCTTGGATGATTTTGTAAGAGACCGGGAACAAGAGATCTGTTCTAACCACCCGCCGTGTAAAGCAGAAATCGAAAATGAGAGAGCAATTGAATTTTTACGCCGGGCAAAGCGCTCAACCTATGCGGGAAAAGGGAAGGAAACAATTTCATCAAGGCCTGAATCGCACGATCTGGAATATTGTGAAGAGCCTTTTTACTATCTTGATTCCTACCTCGGCGGGGAAAGATTTGCTGGGGAGGAAGTACTTTGAAAAGATAATGTTCCGTTTTGGGCAATGAATTATGTTGGCCGTATTTTAAGTGATGGATTTTCAGGCGATTTTTTAAAGGAAGCGCTTCTGCTGGTACCGGAAGAGTATCCGTTTCGTGGGCCTTTATCTTACCACAATGGTGATCATCACTATCATTGTCAGGTAGACGGAACTTTTGAATGGTTTTCAGGCCGTGAAGAAATTTTCTTTAAAAATCAAAAGGTATATGAATGTCTGTTTCATGGCGGGATTATGAAATAGACAAATATTTTCTCATGAATTTTTAATCTTTATATATTTATTTATTGCTTTTTTGATAAGAATAAGATATGATTTAATTGATTGTTTTTCTAAGCATATCAAAAAATTGCTTGTCATAGAAGAAGGAGTCGTCAATAGTAATGAGTGAGGAAGTCATATCAGCTCAGACGTCTGATGGGGCGGCGGAGTGGTTTGTAAGAAATCCGGAAAAGAATATTGAAATTATCGCATTGAATGAAAAGTATAATCGGTATCCGATCAAAACTCATTATGTTCAGGTTGGAAAAGATAATTATATCGATTTAGTCAAAAAGTATGTTCTGCCCGTTTATAAAGAGGGCGATATTGTTTCCATCAGTGAAAAAGTAGTTTCCATCTGTGAAGGAAAAGTTGTATATAAAAAAGATGTAAAAGTCGGTGCTGTTGCCAGGTTCCTCTGCAAGTTTGTCCATGGCTCGGTATCGGTTGGTCTGCATCTTGCCATCCCGGAAAAAATGCAGGTGGCCATCGACCAGGTCGGTGTACCGCGCATCCTTCTGGCAGCTTTTTGTGCTGCTGTTACAAGGCCTTTTGGCCGCCATGGTGTATTTTATAAAGTGGCGGGCCGTCAGGCTGCAGGCGTGGACGGTTTTGAATCCGACGGCTTTGATGATTACCTCGAAATGGCTATTCTTTGCCCGGATAATTCCGATGAAGTCTGTGAAGATATTAAAGCGCAGACCGGTGTGAGATGCATGATTGTCGACGCAAACGATCTCGGTGTTGAGATATTGGGAGCGGCGAAAGATATTCCGTACAGTATTGAAGAACTGAAGAGCCTTATCCGTGACAATCCGGCGTGTCAGGAAAATGAATGCACACCCTTTGTTGTTATCCGTAAGGCTGACGAAAATAATGCAAAAGAAGAGAAAACTGCATTTGAATCAGCTTCCTGATTGATTTTTTGCTTATTTCCGTTCATATACATGAATGCATAAAGCATCCGATCTGTTCGGGTGCTTTATTTTTGCTATTCACAAACTAACATCATAGTGCTATAATAACTATGTTTGCGAATTTCTGCTGTTCCAAAATTTCATTAAATAGTGAAAAATACGACGGATGTACCGCCGATTTTTGGAATGAGTAAGATAGAAGAGGGAAAAACTGCATGGATGTCAGAAACGATTTAAGAAACGTAGCCATCATTGCCCACGTCGACCACGGTAAAACGACATTGGTCGACCAACTTTTACGCCAGAGCGGTGTCTTCCGATCGAACGAAGTGGTTGCTGAGCGCGTGATGGATTCGAATGATTTGGAAAAGGAACGTGGTATCACAATCCTTTCCAAAAACACGGCTGTACGCTACAATGATGTAAAAATCAATATTGTGGACACTCCGGGCCATGCCGATTTCGGCGGTGAAGTGGAGCGTATCCTCATGATGGTTGACGGCGTACTGTTATTGGTTGACGCCTTTGAAGGCTGTATGCCTCAGACCCGTTTTGTGCTGAAAAAGGCTCTCGGCCTCGGAAAAAAACCGCTCGTTGTCGTCAATAAAATTGATCGTCCCGGTGCCCGCCCGAAGGAAGTTGTCGACGAAGTAATCGATCTGTTTATTGAACTTGGTGCCAACGAAGATCAGCTGGAATTTCCGGTTATATATGCATCCGGCCGTGATGGGTTTGCAACGAATAATCTGGATGTTCCGGGTACGGATATGAAACCTCTGTTTGATGCAATCCTCAAATATATTCCGGCCCCCCATGGTGACCTGAATGGCCCAACGCAGGTACTGTTCTCCAACATTGACTACGATGATTATGTGGGCCGCATTGGTGTTGGCCGCGTGGAACGCGGAAGCGTTCACGACGGTGAGAGTGTAGTCCTCTGTCACCGCGACGGTACGAACAGCAACGTAAAGGTTACCAAGCTGTATCAGTTTGAGGGCCTGAAACGCGTAGAGGTAAATGAAGCAAAACTAGGCGACCTTGTGGCCGTTTCCGGAGTTACCGGCCTGAATATTGGCGAAACTATTTGTTCGCCGGATTGTGTGGAACCGTTGCCGTTCGTTAAAATTGACGAGCCGACTGTTTCCATGATGTTTATTGTAAACAACAGCCCGTTCGCCGGCAAGGAAGGCAAGTATGTTACTTCCCGTAACCTGCGCGACCGCCTGTTTAAAGAAGTGGAAACCAACGTTGCAATGCGTGTGGAAGAAACCGATTCAGCGGACACCTTCAAGGTTTCCGGCCGCGGCGAGCTGCACCTCTCGATTCTGATTGAGCAGATGCGCCGTGAAAATTACGAATTCCAGGTTTCGAGCCCGACTGTTATCTATAAGGAAATTAATGGTAAAAAGTGCGAGCCAATCGAACTTCTTATGATTGAGGTCCCGGACGCTTATGTAGGCCCGGTTATGGAAAAATTGGGTTCCCGCAAGGCGGAACTGCAGAACATGGGAACCAGAAATACGGGCATTACACATTTGGAGTTTAAGATTCCGGCGCGTGGCCTGATGGGTTATCGGCAGGAATTTTTAACGGATACCAACGGAAACGGCATTATGAACAATGTGTTCGACAGCTATGAACCGTATAAGGGCGAAATTATAACACGCGCACAGGGTTCTTTAGTTGCCCATGAAACAGGAGAATCCACCGGTTATGGCTTGTTCTACGCGCAGGACCGCGGCAGATTGTTTATCGGACCAGGTGTTGACGTATACGAAGGTATGGTTATTGGCGTCAGCCCGAAGTCTGACGATATTACAGTCAATGTCTGCAAGAAGAAACATGCAACAAATACCCGTTCATCCGGCGCAGACGAAGCGCTCAAGCTGACTCCGGCCAGCATCATGAGTTTGGAGCAGTGCCTTGAATTCATCAAGCAGGACGAATTGGTTGAAGTTACGCCAAAAAGTATCCGTATGCGTAAAATGGTTCTGAACAAAGAACTGCGCATGAAACAGGCAGCAAAGAAAAAATGATATGGAATTTGTGATTCTGGACTTAGAGTGGAACGGCGCTTACAGCAAAAGACTGAAAGGGTTCATTAATGAAATTATTGAATTCGGCGCCGTTAAGATCGACGAAAAGCTGAATATAATCGATACGTTTGAAGCATTGATCCGTCCGCAGGTAGGGAAAAAAATCAGCGGTAAAATCAAGACGCTCACAAGTATTACGAATGAAGACCTTGAAGGCGGTCTCCAGTTTATGCAGGCGGTAAGCCGCTTCGGCAAATGGGCAAGGGACGCCGTCATCATGACCTGGGGTACGTCGGATATACTGGCGTTAATTGAAAACTGCCGCTATTTCTGCGGCAGCGACCGTATTCCCTTCTTGAACAGCTATGTGGATCTTCAGGCGTACTGCGAGCATTTTCTGCCAAGCGAAAAAAATCAGCAGATGGGGCTGAGCACGGCTGCCATTCTGCTCGGGATTGACGAGGATGGTTTCGACCATCACCGTGCGCTGGGCGACAGTCTTCTTACGCTTCGCTGTTTTCAGAAACTCTATGACCCGAAAAGTCTTGAATCATTTTGTCAGGATGCCGGCTGTGACGAGTTCTACCGGAAAATGGAATTCAAAACAGTTGCCATCTGTGACCTTCACCATCCGCTGATTCAGCCGCAGGATCTTTCCTTTTGCTGCGAAATCTGCGGAAAAAAAGCGCGGCGCATGAGCGAATGGCAGTTGCGGAGCAAAAGTTTCCGCGCGGAGTTTTTTTGCAGGCACTGTGACCATAAATTTTATGGCAGGGTTCAGTTCAAGCTGAAATACGAAGGATTGGTTGTAAAAAAGGCAATTCTTCCGGTGGTTGAAAAAGAAAAGGATTCGGAAACAGAAAAAGGGCAGGAAAGCGAGTAGCTTTCCTGCCCTTCGGCGTCTTATGCTTTCATAGTTTTCGCTGATTTACAAAAATCTTTCATGCAGCAGTTTTCGCATTTGGGGCTTCGCGCGGTACATACAGCCCTTCCATGAAGTACGAGCCTGTGACAGAAATTGTTTGATTCATCCATTGGCAAAACATCTCGCAGTTGTTTCTCTACTTTCAGCGGGTCTTTGCCTTCGCTCAGCCCGAGCCTGCCGCAGATGCGGATGCAGTGCGTATCTGTTACGACCGCAGGTTTATGATAGATATCACCTACGACAAGGTTGGCTGTTTTGCGGCCTACGCCCGGAAGCTTTGTCAGTTTTTCAATTGTATCCGGGACAACGCCGTCAAAATCAGACTTGAGCATTCGGCACATGGCGAGGATATCCCTCGCCTTTGTTTTATAAAGTCCGCACGAATGAATGTATTCTTCAATTTCTTCCTGCGTTCCGGCGCAGAAATCATCAAGTGTCGGAAATCTGGCAAACAGCTTAGGGGTCACGAGATTGACCCTTGCGTCGGTGCACTGTGCGGAAAGTCGGGTAGCAATCAGAAGCTGAAGAGGGTCTTCGTAGGTCAGGGAACAGATCGCGTCCGGGTATTCTTTTTTTAATTCCTGTACTGCTAGTACGGCGCGTTGTTTCTTTGTCATAAAATCAGGTTTTTCCTTTCTGCTGGGAGCCAAACAATTTATTATGAACCGGGGTGCAATACCCCGCCGCTTGCCGCGGAGAGGTTCATTGTGCAGCGAAACTTCCAGCGGGGCCGGTGAGACCAAAAGAATTTAAAGATTTACGGAATCTTATGGCGCGAGAGGGACAGGGTTGAGAAGTATAGATCTGGCGGTAAATTATAGAACATTCGATTTTTATCCGTAAGATTACTTATTATTTTAGTACAAAAAACGCCGCCGTACAAGCGGAAAGCTTTAACACTTTATTTATATGAATCGTTGCGTTTTTTGGGGGGACAGGGTATAATAAGGGAAAATAGTTCGGGAAAGGGTATGAAAGCATGTACAATGATATGATTGACACCATCGGTTTCGTCTCCAAGGCCGATCCGGATGTTGGTGCAGCAATGGAACAGGAATTGCAGCGCCAGCGCGACAACCTGGAGCTGATAGCATCCGAAAACATCGTTTCCCCTGCAGTAATGGCTGCAATGGGAAGCGTCCTCACAAATAAGTATGCCGAAGGATACCCCGGAAAACGTTACTACGGTGGCTGCCAGTATGTTGATATAGTCGAAGAGATTGCCCGTACCCGCGCATGCAAGCTGTTTGGCGCAGAGCATGCCAATGTTCAGCCTCATTCCGGCGCACAGGCAAATACGGCAGTTTATTTTGCCCTTCTTCAGCCCGGCGATACCGTTATGGGTATGAGCCTTGCAGAGGGCGGACATCTGACTCATGGTTCCCCTGTGAATATTTCCGGCAAATATTTTAATTTCGTCCCTTACGGCGTAAGCCCGGAAACCGGCCGCATTGATTACGATAAGGTTTACGAAACCGCCATGCAGGTTAAACCGAAGCTGATTGTTTCGGGTGCAAGCGCATATCCGCGTATCATCGATTTTAAAAAGTTCCGTGAAATTTGCGATGCATGCGGCGCTCTAATGATGGTAGATATGGCTCACATTGCCGGTCTGGTTGCTTCCGGAGACCATCCGAACCCGGTTGAATGGGCGGACATTGTCACCACTACAACCCATAAAACTCTCCGCGGTCCGCGTGGCGGTCTGATTCTTTGCAAAGAGCAGTACGCAAAAGCAATTGACAAGGCAATTTTCCCGGGAACACAAGGCGGCCCGCTGATGCACGTGATCGCCGGCAAAGCCGTTTGTCTTGGCGAAGCTCTGAAACCCGAATTTAAGGAATACGGTCATCGCATCGTGAAAAACGGACAGGCCCTCGCGAACGGTTTGCTTAAGCGCAATGTAAAGCTTGTTTCCGGCGGTACCGACAACCATTTGATGATGGTTGACCTGAGCGATATGGAACTCACCGGCAAAGAATTGGAACAGCGTCTTGATTCCGTTAATATTACAGCCAACAAAAACACTGTCCCGAACGAAAAACGCAGCCCGTTCATCACCAGCGGACTTCGCCTTGGAACTCCGGCTGTCACGACCCGTGGTCTTGATACAGACGATATGGACAAGGTTGCGGAATGCATCAGCCTTGCAATTCATGACTTTGACTCATCCAAAGATAAGATTCATGCAATTGTAAAGGATATCTGCACCCGTCATCCGCTGTACGAATAAGCTTACTTTTAAGTTTTTGTATCGCCTCCGGTTTTCCGGGGGCGATTTTCTTGGTATAATAATCTAATATAGGATATAACGAAAGAAGGGCTTTATTTATGCCGGCACCTCTTGCAGACCGGATACGACCAAAAACGCTGGATGAGATTGTCGGCCAGCACCATCTTCTTGACCCCGGCAGGCCGCTGAGACGGATTATAGAATCGGGAGAAATCCCCAATATGGTCTTCTACGGCCCCGCGGGCGTGGGGAAGACGACTCTTGCTTCCATCATTGCGCGACAGACAAAACGGAGTCTGTTCAAGCTCAACGGTACAACCGCATCTACAGCGGATATCCATGATGTTGTCGGCAGACTGGATACGCTGGAAGCCCCCAACGGCATTCTGCTTTATCTCGATGAGATTCAGTATTTTAATAAAAAGCAGCAGCAAACGCTTCTGGAATATATGGAGAACGGCTCTATAACTTTAATTGCTTCCACAACGGAAAATCCGTATTTTTATGTTTACGGAGCGATTCTCAGCCGTTCCACGGTTTTCGAATTTAAATCCGTGGAGCAGCAGGATGTGATTCATGCTGTTAAACGAGCTTTCAGCTTCCTTTCGGAAGAGCAGCGCCGTCAGATTCATGTAGATGACGGCGCGGCGGAATACATTGCTTCGGCCTGCGGGGGAGACGTTCGCAAGGCAATGAACTCTGTGGAGCTCTGCACCTTGTCCGGTGAAGAGGAGCCGGACGGTTCCTGCAGAGTGACCATTCAGACAGCGCAGGAGCTGACACAGCGGTCTGCCTTGCGGTATGACCGCGCGGGGGATGAACACTACGATATTTTGTCTGCATTCCAGAAATCCATGCGGGGCTCTGACCCGGATGCTGCGGTTCACTACCTTGCGCGCCTGCTGGAAGCGGGCGATCTGCCGTCCGCCTGCCGCAGGCTGATGGTCTGTGCGAGCGAAGACGTCGGGCTTGCTTACCCGCAGATTATCCCAATCGTAAAGGCGGCCGTTGACGCGGCTCTGCAGGTTGGTCTTCCGGAAGCCAGAATTCCGTTGGCGGATGCGGTTATTTTAGTCTGCCTTGCGCCAAAGTCCAACTCGGCATACTGTGCCATCAATGCCGCTGTCGCTGATATTCAGGCTGGAAAGGCGGGACCGATCCCGCGCCAACTACAGAATAAGCACTACGATGGTGCAGATAACCCGTACAAGGGCCAGTTCTACAAGTATCCGCATGATTTTCCGGATCACTGGGTTACGCAGCAGTATCTTCCGGACGAACTGAAAGATTCGGTTTATTATCGGTGCGGCGACAATAAGACGGAGCGCGCATTCGATCATTATTGGTCGGAGATTAAAAAAAGTGACAAAAAATAAGAAAATTTCCCTTGCTTTTCATTTCTGAACGCGATATAATAGTAAAAATGCGTTTAGGGGGTGTGAGGGCTTGACCAGTGATATTTTCAACACACTGTCCTATGGAATGTATGCCATTGGAGTAAAAGGCGAGCATAAAGTTTCCGCCTGTATTGTCAATACGGTAATGCAGGTTGCCAACACGCCGAATATTATTTCCATCAGCATGAACCATAATAATTACAGCCATGAATGCATCCGGAAGACCGGTATTTTTACCGTTTCCGTTTTATCGGAAGATACTTCCGGCGCGGTAATTGGGGCCCTTGGTTTCAATTCCGGCCGTGATACCGACAAACTGAAGAATATCCGTCATCGTGTTCTAGCGGAAGGCGTACCGGTTGTTAAAGAAAACATTTGCTGCTGGTTTTTATGCAGAGTTGTTAACAGCATTGAAACCCGCACCCACACCGTTTTCTTAGCGGAAGTGTTGGCAGGCAGCGAGTCCATTAAGGGAAAACCGATGACATACGAATATTATCATCGCGTCATCAAAGGCCGCGCACCGAAAAATGCACCAACCTATCAGGAACAGCCATCTGAAAAAGAAGCGGATGGTGAAAGTTGGATTTGCACGATTTGCGGATATGTTTACAATGATGCTTTTGTTCCTTTTGAAGAACTCCCGGACGGTTGGGTTTGCCCCATTTGCGGGGCGCCGAAAACAGCTTTCCGGCGGCAACAATAGAATGAAAAAGCTCACACCGATGCAATTTCGTATCGGGCGGGCTTTTTTTTTGAGTTTTTATTATGAACCGGGGTGTTATACCCCGCCACTTAGCGCATTTTTGCCCCGTTCGCAGTGCGGTCTCGAAGATACTCCGTGGCTTGCCGCGGAGAGGTTCATTTCGGCAGCAAAACCAAAATTTACATATATAGAATGAGGAGAGTAAAAAGTATGAAGAAAAAAATCATTCAAGTCGAAGAAAAACCGCCGATTCTGGAAGCAGTGCCGCTCAGCCTGCAGCACATGTTCGCCATGTTCAGCGCTTCGGTGCTCGTTCCGAATCTGTTGGGCATCAACCCCGCCGTCGTTCTTTTCATGAACGGCATCGGCACGCTGCTGTACATCTTAATTTCAAAAGGCAAGGCCCCGGCGTATCTCGGTTCCAGTTTTGCCTTTATTGCTCCTGCTGGCATTATCATCGCCACCAAAGGTCTTGGTTACTCGTACGCGCTCGGCGGTTTCGTTGTAACCGGCGCAATGTTCTGCATCGTTGCTTTGATCATAAAATTCTGCGGTACAAAATGGATTGACGTTATTCTGCCGCCTGCCGCCATGGGCTCTGTTGTTGCTCTCATCGGTCTTGAGCTTTCGGGCACGGCTGCAAAGATGGGCGGTCTGATTCTTTCGGACACCTACAAGCAGATTGACCCGAAACAGGTTACTGTTTTCCTCATTACGCTGGGCGTTGCGGTATTTGGTTCAGTCCTTTTCCGTAAATTCCTTGCGGTTATCCCTATTCTGATTGCGATTGTAGTCGGTTATGTTGCGGCATGCTTCATGGGCATGGTTAACTGGGATTTGTTCAATGCCGCACCGATTTTTGCCATTCCGAACTTCCAGATTGCTAAATTTGACTGGAACGCAATTTCCATTATCCTTCCTGCAACGCTGGTTGTTGTATCCGAACATATCGGCCATCAGATTGTTACCGGCAAAATTATCGGCCGCGATATCATTAAGGACCCCGGCCTGCACCGCACTCTGATGGGCGACGGTATTTCCACCATGCTATCCGGTTTCGTAGGTTCCGTTCCGACTACAACTTACGGCGAGAACATTGGCGTTATGGCTATGACAGGCGTTTACAGCGTCTGGGTTATTGGCGGCGCCGCGGTTATCTCCATTGTAATTTCCTTCTTCGGTAAGGTTTCCGCAATTATTCAGTCCATTCCAAGCCCCGTTATGGGCGGTGTAAGCTTCCTGCTCTACGGCATGATCGCGGCTTCCGGCCTTCGTCTGCTGGTTGAACAGAAAGTTGACTTCAGCCGTTCCCGTAACCTTGCAATGACAAGTATTGTACTTGTTACCGGCCTTTCTGGCGCATTCGTACAGATCGGTCAGGTTAAACTGACGGGTATGTCCCTCGGTGCATGCGTTGCAATGCTCCTTGGCCTGATCTTCTGGATTATCGATAAATTCCATGCTGCCAACGACTACGAGGATGCTTCTGAAGAAGCTGCAGCAGAAGAAAATTAAATAACAAGCTTAATAATGGGAACCCGGCTGTTTTGTAACAGGCGGGTTCTTTGCCATCTATGTAATGATGTCTATTACATCTAAGTTCTAAAAGTTAAGCATGTTTTTAATTTTACTGATTATAATTATTATGAAAAATAAAACACTTATTCCAGATTTGCTCTTGGAATCTTGCGAATAAAATCATAATAAACATATATTATGTTCACTATCTCATAAGCATAGACGTAAATTGATAAAATCAACATAATTGTGTTCAAAATTAAGACAAACGATTGATAGTTGAACATAAATCTCACAAATATTATTATAAATTTTCCAATGCATATTGAAAAAATCGTCAAAATAGCCTATAATTAACTTAAAATTTGCCTAAACTGCAGAAAAACAGGAGGTCAGAATGGAACAATCAGAGAAAAAAGCACTGCAGATTGCAGCATGCAAAATCCGCATGGG